>NZ_RAVX01000017.1:0-197144 GCF_003611605.1 Corallococcus sp. AB011P | reverse complement strand
ACCGGCGTAGGACAGCTCGCGGCGGCGCTCATCCAGTTGGGCCTGGCGGCGTTCGGAGCCCATGGCCTCATCGAGGCCGGAGGGGAGGCCCTGAAGCACGCGCAGCTGTGGCTCACCCAGGCCTGGGAGGCCAATGGCTCCCCGGAGAAGCTGAAGGAGGCCAGCAAGTCCTTCCTCCGGATGCTGGTGAGCATCGCGATGGCGGCGCTGGCGCTGATGGGTGTGAAGACCAACGCGGGACGTGGGCTCAAGCTGATGACGTCCGTGAGAATCACCCCGCCCCGCATCTACATGATGGCGGCGGCGGGTCCCGGCGGGGCCTACGCGGGCGTCCCCGTGTTCCAACCGGGCTCCATCACCGCCGCCCCGGCCATTCCCATTCCCTTCAATCCCTGGGGCTCCGGCACGCCGTTGCTGTCAAAGGCTGTCCAGGAAGGCGGGACGTCCAAGCCGGATCCCGAGCCTACCCTGACCGAGCGCACGCTCGGTGATGCCGAGTTGGAGAAGCTGCTGGAGAAGCTCCCCAACTGGGACAAGCTCAAGGACTTCGTCGGACGCCGCATCCCGCAGGAAGGAACGCCGGAGTTCAACGTGTTCAAGCGGGAGCTCCAGGCCGCCGGCTACCGGCTGGAGAAGTTGAATACGGGCTCCCAGCCCTACCGGCTGCGCCGTCCGGACGGAAGGTCCTTGGGCGACGAGTACGGGGCACTCACGGTGATCGAAGACGGATTGGTGGTGCTCAAGGTCGGCAAGGGCACGCCCCGTCTCAGCGTCTTCACCCGCTACCGGAAGAACTACCTGGACTGGGTGGAGAAGACCCAGGGTCCGGCGGCGCGGGCGGCAGCGGAAGTCCGGCTCTCCGCGGGCCATCCCATGCACCACCTCATCCCAGACGCGGTCGCCCAAACCCACCCGCTGATCCGCATGGCCATGGAGAGGCTCAAAGGCTATACGATTGACCGAGGGTCGAACATCCTCGACATGCACTCCGGGCTCAACGTGGAGGGCCGACTCATCCACTCAGGCAGCCACCCGCGCTACAGCGAGTTCGTGAGCGCCCGGCTTGAGGCGGCTTGGAATAGGCTGCGCACGAAGGGGGCGCCCTCCAGCTGGACGCCCAAGCTTATTGAGGAGGCCCTCTTCAAGGTCGAGCACGAGCTGCGTCAGGCCATCCAATCCGGGAGCCTGAAGGAGCCGGTCATCAAGATGTTCCAGGAGCAGCGCGGCGGTAGGGTGCTCACGGGGAAGAAGCTGGCCTTGCTGGAGCTGTCCTCTTACAGGGAGTTACACACCACATGATGTATGCATTGTCGACAGATGTCTCCCATGCCAAGGAGAATGCGGATATCTACGACGCCCATCTCATCGAGTTCGACGGTTTCATGGACGTAACGTTCTTCGCTCCCGACATTGGTTATCAGAGCCAGCAGGGCGCGCCCGGGGTTATCGAGTACTACGGCAACCTGGAGTGGATCGCCGGACGCGACCACCTGTGCACCACGTCCATGGGGTGGCTGCTGCTCTCACGGCGCATGGTGCGCGTGCTCGAAGAGGTGGGCCCGTTTCGCCACCGCCTCATTCCCACGGTCATCTATGCGGAACGCATCAAACACCTCGTGTACAGCGGATACCCTCGGAGGAGGACCTGGCATTCGGTGACGGACCCGGCGCTGAAGAACGAGGACTTCGTCATCCTCCAGTTGCTGGAGCGGACCGACTGCCTCGACCGGGAGCGCACCCTCGTGAAGGGCGTGCCCTTCCACCAGTGCGGCGAAGAATTCCTAGCCCAGGAGGACGCCGAGCCGCTCGTGCTCCGCCCGCCGCCCGGAGGCTTCCCGCCCGTGTTCTCCGTCCCCGAGCTGCTCTACTACTGCTACACCGAGGAGGCACGTCAGGCGTGTGAGCAGGCGGGACTGAAGGGCCTGTGGTGGCGCCCCCAGCCGTGAGCCCTGACGCGCCCGGGGCTGGCTTTGGTCGCGAGCCCGCTCCCCTCTAGGATGACGTCCCCATGGGGACGCAACATGAGTGGTGAGGGCTCGAAGCCCGTCGCGGCGGTGCTGGTGGGGCTGACGAACTTCCGGCTGGGCCGCATCCTGCTGTGGACCCTGACGGTGTTCCTGGGGCTCCTGGCGCTCGTGCCGGGCCGTGACAGTGGGCTCCTGTGGCACATGGCCGCCATTCCGGGCGTGCTCGCACTGATTGGAACCGGCACGGCGTGGTGGAAGGAACGCCAGAGCTCCCGGTCCGGCCCCATCCCGTGGCTGCTGTTCCGGCTGGCCTTGGGAGCAGTGCTCTTCGGCGCCGCCGCGCTCCTGATGTGGTGGCGGCGCAGGCGCGAGCTGAAGGTCAGCGCGCATGTATCGCCGCCTTCCGCGGAACAGGTGGACCGATGGGCCACCGCCGAGATGGAGCGCTCGTCATGAGCCACGCGGCCTTGAAGCAACGGGACCCGGACGCGGCACCGCTCGAAGCGCCTCCGCGTGAATCCATGGGAGGCATGACCCGAGCGGGCATGCGGAGCCTCCTCGCCATGGTGCCCGCGTTGCTGGGCTCCGGCGTGGGGGGCGCGCTGAAGGGCTTCTTCCTCTTCGGGTGCTTCGGTCTGGTGCTGGCGGGCGTCTTCGTGCTCGCGCCGCGTTTTACGGGCGCGGCCCCGACGCCCTCCTGGCTGAACTACCTGAGCTTCGTGCTCACGCCCCTACCCCTGGCCTTGGCCGGGGGCTACGTCTGGATGCTCCACGGGGTCAGCTCACGGCTCGCGAGCGAGGTCCGCGCGCGAGGGCTGATGGGCTATGCGTACGCCATCCTCAAGCCCGCGACACTGCAGGTCGCCCGGCGGTTGCGCGGGGCCAGCACGCCCAGTCGCGCGGAGCTCACCCGGGCCATCGAGGAGTCGGTGGCGGAGCGCATGCGGGAGCCCGAGGAGGAGCGCGAATCCGCGGCCTCCCGCGCCGGATGGCTGGAAGGCTTCCTCATGGACCAGTCCCGCCGGGTGCTGGGACTCATCGCACTCCGCGCGGTGCTGACGTCGCCGGACGTGCCTTCCGCGGTGCGGGAGCTGGAGATGTTGGCCATCGACCGGTTGGAGGGCGTGTTGGAGGAGACGCTGGAGGACCTCTTCTTCCTCCAGATGGTGCTCACGCTCGGAGTGGGCGTCCTCGTCGCCGCACTGCCCACGTTCCTGCTCCTCTTCCTGCCCCGCTAAAGCGGAGACCCGCCGGCCTCTGCTAGCCTCCTGCCGTCCCACCAGGGTGGGACAGGAGGCGACGCCGGGATGGACTCACTGGACGCGCGCATGGAGCGGCTGGAAGGCCGGCTCCGACGGTGGCAGGGCCTCACCCTCGCGGCCTTCGTGCTGGCTGGGGTGGGACTGGGAACCGCGGCCCTGCGTGACGAAGCACCGCCATCGCAATCGGGAGAGCTGGTCGCCTCGCGGCTGGTGCTCAAGGACGCCAGGGGCCGCACGCGGGCCAGCCTTGAAGCGAACCGCCATGGCGGCGCGGCGCTGGTGTTGAACGACAGCGAAGGCCGGCCCCGGGCACTGCTGGGTGTGGGCGAGGACGACTCGCCCCGCCTGCGCTTCTCCACGGCGGAAGGCGAGTCGCTGGCGGAGCTGATGGTGTTCTCCGACGAGGCGCCACGCCTGACGCTGTCCAAAGCCGGAGGCGCGGAGCTGTTCTCCGTGGGGCTCCAGGTGGACGGCTCGTCGCGGCTGGAGCTGGCGGACGTGACGGGGCGGCCCCGCGCCATCCTGGGCGCGGATGAGGAGGGCTCACCGGGCCTGCTCCTGGTGGACCGTCGAGGCCAGCCCCGCGTGGAGCTGCGCGTGGGCAGCTCGGACGAGGCCAGTCTCGTGCTGGAAGGCCGCAACGGCCAGGTGTTCCGAGCGCCCGGCGTGCAGTGACGCCGCGTCGTCATTTCCGGGAGCCGGTGCACGTATCGGCTCGACCTGGGCCGGTATCTGAAGACGCTCGCGGACGTGGACAACGTCCGGTGCATCGAAAAGCGGAGCTGGCGGAAGCAGCTCTGTCAGGACGGATTTTCCGCTGCGTCCCTGCTCCCCGCGAAAGGAGTGTGATGCCCATGACGAAGAGCGACAAGCCGAGCCCCACCGACATGGAGCCCACTCCCGACAGCATGGACCTGGCCATCGCCTCGTTCCACAGCTGTCCGCCCGGCACCTGACCCACGCCGCCATCCGGTAACACCGGGACGGGCATGGACAGAGGCCGGGCTCCCGAGGGGGGACCCGGCCTCAGTCATGTCCGGGTCCTCCCTCGAGGAATCCAACCCAACGGGATGTAGCTCAGTCTGGTCAAGAGCATGCGCCTCATACGCGCGAGGTCACTGGTTCGAATCCAGTCATCCCGACTTCACATCCAAGGCAGCTCGCTCCGGAATGACCCAACCTGGCAGATACGCCGCGCTCAAAAACACGCAGGCCGCGGGTTCGAATCCCACTACTTCCCAGAAGGGCTTCCGGCAAGGAACCTGGGGGATTCGAGACAAAATGCTGGGATAAAGGAAATGATGGGCGACCGTCTTTTCTAACGCTGCCTTGGGAGAGCGATGACACAGCAGCGGACCTTGCCCGGTCCTTCATTGTCATGCTTGGTTGTCTGGTGGCACGACAAGGCGGCCAGAGATGCCTGGTGAGCCGTTTCTCACGGGTCGACTGGTGGCACTCACGCCCCTTCATACGCCCGGCCCACAGCTCCAGGCGCGCCAGCTTCCCAGTCAGGGCGTGTATGTCGGCGAGATCGGGATCGTCTCCTGGGATGGAACGCCTGCGCTCCGGTTGCGCTCCAGCCCGATGACGGGGAACAACATCATCGGAAGACTGGCCTTCAACACACACGTCCAGGTGGTGAGCCGCATTCCTGGCGGATGGCTGTATGTGTCCACCCGCGACGGTCGCAAGGGCTATGTCGCCGCCGAGTACATCTGGTCTTCCCCCGAGCACCCGCTCCCCGACCCCAACGCACTGCTTCAACGCGTCGCTCAGGGCAAATCAGGCTACGCCATTTCCATCGCCGAGCAGCACTACCATGACCTCGTGAAGTGGGGCTCGGACCTGCGCTTCTATGTCACGGTCCTGGCTGCGGCGAACCGGCGTCCCATTCCTCCTTTCCTCGACGGATGGAAGTCGCTGCAATTCCAGGCAGGGGAGTTCATCTGGATTCCAAGCAGGAAGTTTGCCCAGGCCATGAAGGGCAAACTCAGCAGCGGCTCCTACAGCCATGAAGTGGCGGCTGCGTTGGGGATTGCAGACACCCTTGAGAAGGTAGGCCAGCTCCAGGCGGATCTCCGCAAGGCCATCCGGTTGTCGATCGACTACATTCCCCAGGCGGTCGGGAAGCATGTCGAAAAGGCCCTCATCTCGGTCTTGACGGCGCTCCTTGAGATGGCAGTGGGCGCAATGCTGCTGCTCGCCATTTGCACGGCGATTGGCGCCGCGCTCGGGGCACTGGCGGGGGGTGTGGGGGCCGCCCCCGGAGCCGCTGCCGGTTTCGAGGTGGGGATGCTGCTCCTTGAGTGGCTGGGGCTGGGATTCCTCGTCAAGTGGGCTTCGGACTCCCTCCACCGTATTGGCAAGGCCTTCGCCACATTCTTCAAGAGCGTGTGGAATGCCAACGGCAACCACAAGCAAATCGACAAGGCAGCTCACGAGCTTGCCGAGGCGATCGGCACGCTCGCTGGCGTGATTGTCGAGGTGCTGGTGATGTGGGCGTCGGCCAAGGGCGCTGAGGCCGCGCTCGCAGCGCTCAAGGGCACCGCGGTGGAGAGTGCGTTTGGTGTAAGCCGCCTGGGGTCATGGCTGCGGGAGCGGACGAACAACTACCGCGAGGGCAAGTCTCCTCTCGAGAACGCGGAAGCCGCGAAGAGGAAGAAGGCCGAGGCCGCGAAGGCCAAGGAGATGGGGGGTTGGCCGCCCAAACTCCCCGAAGGCAAGAAACCCAAGGTGGGTGCCAAGGGAGCCGCTGAATGGCGTTACGAGCGGTATCGCTATCAGCAGTACAAGAAGGGGAAGACCCAGAAGGAGATTCTCGACTTCGAGGCCTACAAGGCACGTCACTACAAGGCCGCCGCCGAAGGTGGACGTCCAGGGCGCAGTGGAGGTGCCCACCAGGTCCAGACCCGCCGGCTGCTCGAGAAAGAGGGCTTCAAGAATACCGAGACCACCGCGCTGAATGGCAAGTATGTCGACCTCACCAGGCCCAACAAGAACGGCGGGACGGATTACGTGGAGGTGGATGCGATGCTCAAGAAAGGCATTCCCATCAAACGCCTGCGAGACAAGCTCAAGATTGAACTGGACGGCTTGAAGAAAGGGGACAGGCTCATCTACGTCGACAAGCTGGACCCCGGGAAGCGTATCCTCTACGAATACGGTGAAAGCCCCAGCGTCGTTGACGTCAGGACCTGGGAAGACTGAGACAACACGAGGACACGCTTGTTCATCCACATCTTCTGCCAGGCGGACAAACCACTCCGCTCTCGAGAAATCGCCCACTTCATCGAGGAAGGAGCCTACTTTGAGAGTCCTCCGCGGCTCACCGTGACCCCCTCATCCTCGCAAGCGGGCGACACGCCGTGGACGGAATTGAAGATTGAATACCAGGCGCGCAAGCGCCCTGTTCTCCTCCATCGCGAGGACAATGCGAAGGAGTTCGCGGAAGACAAGCAGGAAGCCATTGAGGAGCTCCAGCACGCGGCGCTGGCCAAGAAGCACGCGGCGTTGATTTCACGGCTCGAGGACACCCGGCAACTCATCGTGTTTGAGATCGACTCCAAAGGTGCGACTGAGGATTGCTGGGAGATGGTCGACAATCTGGAGGGCTGGATCGCGCGCGAGTGGAAGGGCCTCATCTACGTCGCGGGCGAGGGCTTCTACGATGCCGATCTGAAACCCCTCTGCAAGCTGGCGGGCTGAGCCGTCAGACCCGACGTCCAGTGAACGCGGCGGACTACTCGAGTTGAAGGCCGCAGTCGCTACAGGCGCCCGCCACCAGCGGGGCGGCCGTTCCACAGGCCGGGCAGGGAGGCTCTCCCTCTTCCTCGGTGGCGTCTGATGGGGCGGCGGGCACAAGGCGGGGAGTCGCCCCCTCTGGCACCAGCCCCTCGCGGCGCACCGACTCCAGCCACCCCTGCTGGAGCAGGGCGGCCACCCGGGGCCCATCCTCGGGCCGCACCAGCACCTGGAACTTCGGAGAGCAGCCGACCTTGCCGCACGCCTCACGGTGGACGAGGGCGGGGACGTCCGCGTCCAGGAAGCCCTCCACCATCCTCCGGGCATCCGCGAGTGACAACTCCGCGCACGGCACCAGCTCCGAGTCCGCCAAGGTTCTCTGCACTTCGTCTGGGGTCATGACGGCCGTGATTGGACCTCGGATGAGCCCCCTCCGTCCACCGCCCCTGGAACCGCGTCACGAACCGCAGCCGCGCGCATCCTTCCGCACGAAGACGCGGACCGGTCCCGGGTCCGCCACCTCTTCGAACCGGGCATCACCTTGGAGCGTATCGAGCAACGCCTCTCGTGAGGCCGCTCCCAGGAGGAGCGTGTCCACGCGCGGAGGAACGAGCACGACCTGCGCCCGCTCATAGTGGTGCAGGAGGAAGCGGTCGTAGCCGTTGGGCACGAAGACGAT
Organism: Corallococcus sp. AB011P; assembly: GCF_003611605.1. NCBI lineage: Bacteria > Pseudomonadati > Myxococcota > Myxococcia > Myxococcales > Myxococcaceae > Corallococcus > Corallococcus sp. AB011P. Next base: position 189,495 of record NZ_RAVX01000017.1, on the reverse strand, counting down.
GGAGCGGAAGTCCGTGGCCACCGCGCGCCAGGAAGCACAGGCCTGGACCTGGCGCTCGAAGGCCTGGCGGAAGTCTCCATCCACCGGCGGCATGGGGCGCAGCGGCGGAGACCCGATGGTCCGGTCAAAGCGCGCGACCTGGAGGAGCGCGAGCACGGCGAGCAACAGCGCGGGCACCGTCGCGGCCCAGACAGGGACCCGCCCACGCGCGAGCACGCGCTTCCACGCCTCCGCGAGCCTCCCGAAGCCCGCCGCCGCGCACACGCCCAGCCCGGGCAGCAGGAAGGCGGAGTTGTAGAACCAGAGCAGTCGCTTGTCCGGCGCATCCGCCATGAAGAAGAAGGTGCCCGGAATCGTGCTGACCAGCGTGGCCGCGGGCGAGAGCAGCTGGATCCACCAGAAGCTGCGCTGGAAGACCACCAGCCCGCTGGTGGCCACGTCATGCACCACCCTGCTGGGGTCGCCCAGCGCGGTGAAGGCGACCTGCCCCCACGTGTTGCCGTAGTGCGACCAGAACCGCGTGCCCGAAGGCGTCCCGAGCGCTGGCAGCACCACCGCGACACAGAGCGCGAGGTAGCCCAGCGCCAGCGCGGACACCCCGAGCGCCCTGCGCGTGAGCAGCGCTCGCGGCGGACGCGCCACGGCCGGCAGCAGCAGCAAGGCCGCCGACTGGAACGCGAGGAACAGGCCGCCATCCGGACGCACGCCCAACGTGAGCAGCGCCGTGAGCACGACCCACCGCATCCGCGTCCCCCGCAGGAGCATCACGAGCACCGCCGTGGAGCCCAGCTGGAAGAACACCTCGAAGTGCGCGGAGAGCGCCACCGTCTTCACGAACGGATTGAGCGCCAGGTACAGCGTGAAGGCGACCGAGACCCACGGCCTCCAGACGGCGGGGAGCAGCTCGTGCTCCTCGACCATGCGCTCGAAGAACCAGACCTGGAGCCCGACCGCCGCGTACAGCGCCACCAATCCCAACAGGATGAACAGGAACTGCGAATCGCTGAGCAGGAACAGCGGCGTGAGCAACAGCAGCGTCGGGGTGAAGTGCACCGTGAGGTGGTTGAGGTCCGCGTCCGTCACCCAGAAGGGGCGGCCCCGGTGCACCGCGTTCGAGAACAGGTCGTTCAGGAGCGCGAGGTCGTGGAACGCGAACACCCCACCCCGGAAGGCGCTCCAGACGCAGACCACGGCGTAGATGAACAAGGCTCCGAGCACGAAGTGCCAGGCCCGGAACCGGCGGGTGAACGCGAAGGGATGCAAAGCGGGGCGACTCTGCCACACGAGCGCTCCGCCCGGTCGTCTTGACAACTTAGGAGTCCTAACTTAGATCAAGTGCATGACTGGGAAGCGACCGGGATACTTCGACGAGAACAGCGAACCCATCTCCGCGCGCATCGCGACAGGGCTCCACAAGATCGGGCTCGCCATGAAGCAGCAGTCGTGGCAGCAGGCGAATGGAGCGGGCCTGTCCGCGACGCAGGGACAGATTCTCGCCACGCTAGTCGCGAACGGGCCCCTCACCGGCAAGGAGTTGAGCGAGCGCCTCGGCGTGACGCTTCCCACCATCAGCGACTCCGTCCGCGTCCTCGTCGAGAAGGCGCTCGTGACCCGCTCCGCGGACCCGAGGCACCCGCGCGCCAGCCTCCTGACGCCCACGGCCACGGGCGCCTCACTCGGCGCCCGCGCGCGTTCGTGGCCAGAGTTCATGGCGGACGCGGTCGCGGACCTCTCCCCGGAGGAGCAGCGCGCGTTCTTCGCCGGCATCGTCAAGATGATCCGGATGCTCCAGGAGCAAGGGCTCGTTCCGGTCACCGGCATGTGCGTGACCTGCACGCACTTCCGTCCAAATGTGCGCCCGGGCGCGTCGCCGCATCACTGCGCCTTCGTGGACGCGCCCCTGTCGAGTGAGCAACTGCGCGTCGACTGCCCGGAACACGAACTCGCGGCGGAGTCGGCGCGACGCGAGGTCTGGGAGCAGTTCATGCGTCGCGGCTGACGCCCCCGAGTCTCAAACACGAATGAACACGGCTTTCCGCGGCCACTCCGGCCGACGGCAACGGCGGAGCTCTGCTCCGAGCAGGAGAAGATACAATGAGCAACATCCCCGGCTATACCCACGGCGCCGCGTCCGTTTCGCGCTCGCCGGTCTCCCTCAACGACTTCGAACAGATGAAGGCCAGCGTCCTGTTCGGCGAAGAGGACGTGAAGGCCCTCCGCATGTCGCACGACATCGTGAAGGGGCGGGTCGAGGCCATCCTCGACGTCTGGTATGGGTTCGTCGGGAGCCAGCCTCACCTGCTCGCCTCGTTCAGCGGGAAGACGGACGGCAAGCCCCTGGGTGACTACCTCACCTCCGTCCGCAAGCGCTTCGGCCAGTGGATCCTCGATACGTCGAGCGCCCGGTACGACCAGGCCTGGCTCGACTACCAGCACGAGATCGGCCTGCGCCACCACCGGGTCGGGAAGAACAAGACCGACGGAGCCCCTTCGACGGACCTCGTGCCCTTCCGGAACCTGTTCGCGCTCATCTTCCCGGTCACCTTCACCCTGCGCCCCTTTCTGGCCGAGCAGGGCCACTCCGCGGAGGACGTGGAGAAGATGCATGCGGCGTGGGTCAAGTCGTGCCTGTTGCAGGTGACGCTCTGGGCCCACCCCTACGTCAAGGACGGGGACTTCTGATGACACCGCGCCCCGCACCGGACTGGCGGACGACCGACTGGCTCAATACGCCAGAGCCGCTCACCCTGGAGCGACTCCGCGGCAAGGTCATCCTCCTCCACGCCTTCCAGATGCTCTGCCCAGGCTGCGTCGCCCGGGGCATTCCGCAGGCCCAGCGCGTCGCGGAGGTCTTCGCGGGCGCGCCGCTCGTCGTGGTCGGACTGCACACGGTCTTCGAACACCACGAAGCCATGAAGCTCGAATCCCTGCGGGCGTTCCTCCACGAGTACCGGGTGAGGTTCCCGGTGGGCGTGGACGCACCGGGCGAAGGTGGCGACCCCATCCCGCGGACCATGAGGGCGTACGCCATGCAAGGAACGCCGACGACCGTCCTCATCGATGCGCAGGGACGTCTTCGCCGGCAGGTCTTCGGCATGCACGACGACCTGCAGCTGGGGGCTGAACTGCAAACCCTGCTCCTCGAGGCCCAGACGGGCCCCGCATCCGGAGCGCAGCGGCCTGCACCCCAGAAGGTCCCCGCCGCCTGTGACGACAGCGGCTGCAGGTAAGCGCGGAGTCATTGGCCGCGAGGGCGGGACTCGTCACAGGCAGTTGGAGTCCACGGGCAGGGTGTCCTGCTGCACGGTCTTGAAGGTGAACAGGCACAAGGCGCTCGCGCCCTGCTCCATGAAGACCCCGCCGTAGAGCGTCGCGTGGCCCAGCCGCGCCGTGCTCCCCGCCTTGAGGTACACGGACGTTTCGTAGCCTTCGATGGAGGACTGGTCGATGCCCATGCGGACCCCGGGCGGCGGAGCCGGGAAGTCCGCGTAGATGCCCAAGGCCCCTCCCGTGCCGGTCCCCTTCAGGCGGCTGGAGCGCACGGACACGCCGGGCGTCTCCGCGTGCAGGGCCGCGGACAGCCCGGCGCCTCCGCTGAAGACCTGCGAGTCCACGATGTCCACGCTCTGGGCCGCCGCCTCCACACCGAAGCTCCGGGCTCCGTTGCTCGCGCTGGCATTGACGAATACGCGGCGCAGGAAGCCGAACTTTCCGGCCACGCCCACGCCAATCACCGACTCCACCGCGCTCGCGGTGCCCTGGGCGACGGCCTTGGAGTCCTCCAGCGTGATGCCCACCTGGTCGAACGCGAACCCCATCACCCGGCCCCGGTCCGACGTCGCCTGGGATTCGACGCGCGACAGGGTGATGCTATTGGCGGACTGGTAGTGCACACCAAAGGTGAGGGATTGGCCCGCGAACGCCTCCGCCCGGACTTCGCTCACCGCGAAGCCATCGTCGCTGTTGAAGATCGCCACCGACCGCGTCCCACCGCCCGTGTTGATCACGGAGAGCAGGCGCAGCCCCGCGCCAGAGGCGCCCACCACCGAGCCATCCCCGGCCGTCGAGGACGTGATGCGCGACACGCCCACGCCGCTGCCCTCCAGGAACACGCCCCGCTTCAGCACCAGGCCCGCCGTCCCCAGGTCATAGGTGCCGGCGCCGAGCTTCAGCACCCACGTCTGCGAACCATCGGAAGGCACCGCGTCCACGGCGGCCATGAGCGCGGCGCCGGACTCCAGCGCGGTGGCTTGCAGGGGGATGATCCGCACGCGCGCGGCCAGAAGCCCGTCCGTCCCGGAGCTGCCCGGCGCTCCCGCGGGCCCGACGTCACCGCGAGGCCCCTGGGCTCCCGCGGGTCCCGTTTCGCCTTGAGGCCCCTGCGCTCCCGCGGGCCCCGATTCCCCCTGGAGCCCTTGAGGCCCTTGAGGCCCTTGAGGCCCTTGAGAGCCCACGGTGCCCTCACCCTTGCAGGCGGACACGAGCAACACCCACGGCAACAGCGCACGGCGGACAGACGAAAGACTCAAGGACAGCTCCCCCTTTGGACTTGAAGGAGCCCAGTCTGTCCGCTCGCGCGGTGGCATTGGAATGGGTCCGCCGGAACCTCAGCCCATCCTGCAGACCTGGAAGCTCATGTCGTCGCAATACCAGCCCCGGCACTTCGCGCCCCGGATGAAGTAGTTCTCGGGGGCCTGATAGGGGGCGGTCTCGTCGGAGATCCAACCGGTCCAGTGGCAGTCCACCGCGGTGGGCCCGGTGATCTTCGTGCACTCCAGCGAGACGTTGTCGCAGTAGCCGCCCGTGCAGGACACACCCGTCACCCAGGAGCCCGAGGGGCAGACGGTGGGCGTCGAGGTCTCCTCGGAGAATGCCGCCGTCCAAGCCTTGCTGCCAACCACGGCGCTGCTTGGAATGTCCCGGCAGCTCATCGACACGTTGTCGCAGCCGGTGCCACTACACCCCATCAAGTAGGCCACCATCCGGCTGGGGCAGTTGATGGGCGGCAGCTCCTCCGACGTGGTGCCCGCGGATTGCGTCGCCGCCTGCTCCACCTGCTCGATCCCAAACCCGGCTTCGGAATCCATCTCATCGGCGGGGCCGCAGGCCGGGGTGGTCAACAGGAGGGTCAGTGCCGCGAACAGGGACAGTCGCATCATGGTGTGAAACCTCTCAATGAGTGGGCGTTGCCCCGCTGTTACGCTCGCGTCCGGAGTTATTCCCGTGGCGTGTCCGAGGAGGGACCGGGTCATCCGCGAACGGGGCAGCGCCACCCCTGGACGCTGCATTCGCCGCCGGGCTATGGCTTGCGCCTCTCCATCGGAGGCACCGCACCATGGTCGCGCAGACATCGCCTCAGGAAATCACCGCGCAGGTGCGCCAGCGCATCGTCGACCTGGCCCGGCAGGGCGGCTACGTCGACGCGGTCCTGGGCGCGGGGCCGGAGCTGGACCGGCTGAAACACTATCTGCGCATGCTCATGGGCCAGGTGCCCGCACTGCCCGTCAGGCCTGACCAGTCCCCCACCATCTTCCCGCCGTTCCCCGGCCTGGATGAGCACCCGTGGCGCGACCCGCCACCACCGGCCGCGAAGGCGCTGGAGGGCTGCCTGGCCGCGGTGACGCGCGACATGGAGCGGCTGGAGAACGCGGACCTGCTGCACTACGACTCCGGCATCGTCGGCACTGGCCACTGGTCCGTGCACCCCATCTACTTCGGCGGTGAGCGCACCGACCGCCTCTTCTGGCCCCAGCTCGCCATGGAGGAGACGGCCGAGGTGGTGCGGTCGCTGGACGGCGAGTGCACCGACTTCCCGCTGGCGGACGTGCTGTTCTCCTCGCACGCGCCCGGCACCACGCTGACGCCGCACTGCTCATGGGACGGCTTCCGGATGCGGCTGCACCTGGGGCTCAAGGTGCCGGAGGGCTGCGGCATCCGCGTGGGCTCGGAGACGCGGCACTGGCAGCCGGGCCGCGTGCTCACCTTCCACGACTCCTTCGAGCACGAGACCTGGAACCGGGGCACCGAGCGCCGCGTGGTGCTCATCGCCGACTGCTGGCACCCCGGCCTCACCGTGCCCGAGCGCGAGGCCCTGCTCGGCCTCACGCGCAAGTTCGAGGTCCGCGCGATGCTCGCCCAGCTGCGCGTGCCGGAGACCCTGTCCGAACCCCTCCTCGTCCGCTTCGCGGAACAGGAACGCACGGACGCCCAGGTGCGCCGCTTCTGGCGCGGGTGAGGGTGAGCATCGCGCCGGTCCGTGCCTAGCTTCTCCGGGTGCGACACGGACCTTCGAACCCCTCTCACGAGCGCTGCCGGGTCGGCTGTGCCGGCTGGAGCCTGTCGAGCGCGGTGGGTGAACACTTCCCTACGACGGGGACCCACCTGGAGCGCTACGCGCGCGTCCTTCCCGCGGTGGAGCTCAACTCCTCCTTCTACCGGCCGCACCGGCCCGGCACCTACGCCCGCTGGCGTGACAGCGTTCCGGAGACGTTCCGCTTCGCGGTGAAGGTCCCCAAGGTCATCACCCATGAGCTGCGCTTGCGCGACGCACGCGAGCCGCTCGAGCGTTTCCTGAGCGAGGCGGGCCACCTGGAAGCCAAGCTGGGATGCCTGTTGGTGCAGCTGCCGCCCAGCCTCCAGCACGAGCATGAAACGGCCCACGCGTTCTTCCAGTCCCTGCGGGAGCGGACCGCGGTGGACGTCGTGTGCGAGCCCAGGCACCGGACCTGGTTCACGGACGAGGCCCGGCAGGTGCTGGACGACGCACGCATCCGTTATGTGAGAGCGGATCCGCCCGCGGTGAGCGCGCCCCAGCCTCCAGACGCGGAGGTCGTCTACTACCGGCTGCACGGCTCGCCGAAGATGTATTACTCCGAATATTCCCAGGCGTTCCTGGAGGCCCTGGCCGTGGAGATTGCGGGCCACGAGCAGTCCGGCCGCCGGGTGTGGTGCATCTTCGACAACACGGCGGAGGGCGCGGCCCTGCCGAATGCCCTATCATTGCTGCACCTCGATGCACGACGCCCGGAATGAGCCCATCACCGCACGGATGGCCCGTGCGCTCGTCTCGCTGGACGAGCGCATCCTTCCGCGAGCACCCTGGGACTACCGTCCGAGCCGGGCCGCCAGCTCCAACCGGGCCGCCACGGCCAGCGCATCCGCGCGGTTGTTCTCCACGTCATCCGAGTGGCCGCGCACCCAGTGCCACGTCACCTCATGAACGCGGACGGCCTCCAGCAGCTCGCGCCACAGGTCCGCGTTGGACACGGCCTTCTTGCCCGACGTGCGCCAGCCATTGCCCTGCCACGTGTCCAGCCACTTCTCCGCGAAGGCGTTGCACACGTACTTCGAGTCGGTGAACACCTGGACGCGGCACGGCGTCTTCAGGGCCTTCAGCGCGACGAGCGCCGCGGTCAACTCCATCCGGTTGTTGGTGGAGTCCGCCTCCGAGCCCTGGAGCTCCTTGCGGTAGCCCTGGCGTTCGGGAGCGATGAGGATGGAGCCCCAGCCTCCCAGGCCGGGGTTCGGCGAACAGGCGCCATCGCAGTAGATGTGCACGAGCGGGAGCGACATCGGACGCGCACCCTACTCCATCCGCGTCCGGCGTCCCCCGGCTAGAGTCTGGACCGTGAGCGACTTCCCCACCACCCTCCCCCACGTCGAGGCCATCCCCCTGCGCGGAGGCCCCGTGCTGCGCTGGGGCGTGCTCGCTCCAGGGCGGATTGCCGGTGGCTTCGTCTGGGCCCTGCACCGGCACACCGACCAGCGCGTCCACGCGGTGGCCTCGCGTGACCCCGAGCGCGCCCGGCGCTTCGCCGCGCAGTACGGCGTCCCGCGCGTCCACGAGTCCTACGAGCAGCTCGTCGCGGACCCCGACGTCGACATCGTCTACGTCGCGTCTCCCCACAGCGAACACAAGCGACAGGCCCTGCTCGCCATCGCCGCCGGCAAGCACGTCCTCGTGGAGAAGCCGCTCGCGCTCGACGCTGGCGAGGCCCGCGACATCGCCCGGGCCGCTCGCGCCGCGGGCGTCTTCGCCATGGAGGCCCTGTGGTCGCGCTTCCTCCCGCAAACCCTGCTCATCGAACGGCTGCTGCGGGACGGCGTGCTCGGCGACATCCGTCTGGTCATGGCGGACTTCGGAGGCTGCTTCGACTTCGACCCCGAAGGCCGCGTCTTCAACCCCGCGCTCGGCGGTGGCGCGCTGCTCGACATCGGCATCTATCCCATCTGGCTCGCGCACCTCGTGCTCGGCCCGCCGCCACACATCCACGCCACGGGCACCCTCACCCAGACAGGCGTGGACGGGCAGGCGGCCCTCATCCTCACGTACCCCACGGGCGCGCAGGCGCTGCTGCACACCACCCTCTTCGCGGAGACACCCCAGGAGGCCGTCATCGCGGGGACGCACGCGCGCCTCCAGCTCGACTCGCGCTTCTTCACCCCCGGCGGCTTCACGCTGAAGGCCGCCAGGTCGGACCAGCGGCTGCGCTGGACCGACCCGTCCGGCATCCACGGCAGCGAGGGCCTCGCCTGGCAGGCGGCCGCCGTCGCGCTGCACATCGCCGAGGGACGCACCGAGTCACCCCTGCACCCGCTGCAACACAGCATCGCGTTGCTCGAAACCATCGACGCGGCGCGAAACCAACTGGGCGCCAATCGTGACGGGCCGCGTCGGAAATAACCGCAAACGCCACAAAACCAGTATTCCTGTGACCTGAACCGTCACAGCCTCCACACGGCAATCATTGCCATCCGAGTGACTGTCTCGGTTGGGGGCAGTGGTCTGTCCATTGCAGACATCTGGCCTCCGCTGTCCACCCCGAGGAGGAATGGATGTCCATGATGCGAGCAGGAATGTTCGTGGGCCGGCTGCTGACGGCCACGCTGGTGGGAGTATTCGCGGGCTGTCAGGGGGAACCCTCGCAGGAGGAGGCCAAGGCCGCCTCCGCGTCACAGGAGGTCATGGCGGCCCCGCGGAACTGTGTGCAGCGCTTCGAGGGCATCGCCCACTGTGGCACGGGCAGCGCGGCGCTGAAGTCCACCGACGAGGGCCTGGTGGTCACCGGCTTGAACAGCCTGGAACAGGACGGCGTCGTCGGCCTCATGGGCCGCGCCGAAAGCTGGCGGCAGAAGTCCATCGTGGACTTCGGCGCGAGCGATGAGGGCATCCGGTTCTACGGCCGCAACGAGGACCAGGTCATCAGCACGCTGTCGCTGGCCCCGGACCCGAGCAACCCCGATGGCGGCATGCGGATGCTGCCCACGTTCACCGGAAGCCCGGGCGGCTCCTCCTACGCCATCAACGTGCGCAACCAGGGCGAGATGGTGGCCATGATGCTCCCGCACCGCTGGTGGGAGTGGTCCTCCGTGCAGATCTGGGCGTACATGGACCGCATGCGCCACCCGGACCTGTACTTCGGCGTGGAGGGCTTCGGCGTGACCACGGGCGTGGGCCGCGTGGGGGCCTGCATCTGGCGCGTGCGCTTCCAGGAAGGCGCGTTCACGGTGAACCTGGAGGATGGCCGCCAGGTGACGGGTGATGAAATCGAGTTCGTGGAGCAGCTCGATGACGGCGCCTATCCCTACAGCGCCTTCACGCACATCGGGATGACGGGCGCGGTGGACAAGCTCACCATCGTGGAAGAGACCGTGGTCCAGAGCAGCAAGTGACGCCTCGGGCCCGTGCGCGGCGTGGACACGGGCCCGCCGTTATGGTTCACGGGCGCGTGCCGGGACCTTCCATCCCCCGGCACACGCTCGGAGAACAACCATGGGATTCCTGCGGCCCCACGCTGAACGCATCTACGCACTGCTCCGCATCGCCGCGGGGCTGATGTTCATGCTGCACGGCATGCAGAAGGTCTTCGGCATGTTCGGAGGGATGCCCGCCGGGGCGCCACCGTTCATCGTCTATGGCGCGGGGGGCATCGAGTTCCTGGGCGGCCTGCTCGTGGCGCTCGGGCTGTTCGCCGGCCCGGCGGCGTTCATCTCCAGCGGCACGATGGCGTTCGCCTTCTTCATGGGGCACGTGGTCCCCAACGGGGGCAACCTCAACCCCCTGCTGAACCAGGGCGAGCTCGCGGCGCTCTACTGCTTCGTCTTCTTCTACATCGCCGCTCACGGCTCCGGCATCTGGAGCGTGGACGCCGCGCGCCGGGGCCACTCCCGCACGTAGCCGCCCACGGGGTGGCTGGCTGCTCGCCCTCCAGTGCCTGCGTCGAGGGGTCAACCTTCCTCCCACACGCCCCGCCCGGCCTCGGGGCCGTGTGCTAACGAACTTGCTCGATGAGCTCCTCGACCTACTCGCGCGCGCCGGCTCCCAGCGACCCCGAGGTGCGGAACACACCTCACCGCGTGGGCCGGGAGGAGCCCTTCATCCAGCACGGCGGTGAGATGGGCGCCCTGATGCGGGCCCATGACTGGTCCAGCAATTCGCTTGGCCCGCTCGAGCACTGGCCCCAGTCCCTGCGGACGTCCGTCAGCACGATGCTGCGCTCGCCCTACCCCATCATCCTCTTCTGGGGCCCCGAGCTGCGCATGCTCTACAACGACCCGTTCCGGCCCATCCTGGGGGCGAAGCATCCCCAGACGCTGGGCGCGCGCGGAAACGAGGCGCTCGTCGAGGAGTGGGCGCAGTTGGGGCCGCTGATGCAGCGCGCCCAGGACACGGGCGAGCCCATCTACATCGAAGACGGGAACGTCAACTTCGCGCGCCGCCCCGGTGGCCTGCGGGAGGAGTCCTACTTCACCTGGTCCTACAACCCGACCATCGGCGAGTCGGGAGAGATCGCCGGCCTCTTCGCCATCGCGAGTGAGACGACCCGGCAGGTGGTGGGTGACCGCCGGCTGGGAATCCTCCGGGAGCTGTCCATCCGGATGGCCCTGGACAAGAAGGTCGAGGACATCTTCCGTTCGCTGGAGGAGGTGCTGTCGCAGGCGGCGTACGACGTGCCCTTCGCGCTGCTCTACGTCGTCAAGGCGGAGCAGGCGCGCCTGGTCAGCTGCGCGGGCCTGGAGCGTGGGGGGACCGCCGCGCCCGTCGCGCTGGCGCTGGACGACACGTCCTCCTGGCCGCTCGCGAGTGTCACGCGGTCGGGACAGGAGGTCCTGCTCGAGGACCTCCACCAGCGCTTCGGGCCCCTTCCCGGCGGGCCCTGGCCCGAGCCCACGACGCGAGCGCTCGTCCTCCCGGTGTCCATGGGCGTGGAGACGGAGACCACGGCGGTGCTCGTGGCGGGCCTGAGCCCCCTGCGCGCGCTGGACGACGAGTACCGCGGCTTCCTGCAACTGCTGGCGCGGCAGCTCAGCGCCAGCATCGCCAGCGCCCGCGCCTATGAGCAGGAGAAGCAGAGGGCGGAGGAGCTGGCCCGGCTGGACGCGGCCAAGACGGCGTTCTTCAGCAATGTCAGCCACGAGTTCCGCACCCCGCTCACGCTCATCCTCGGCCCCATCGAGGACGCGCTGGCGGGGACGCCGAAGTCGTTGGAGGGAGAGCCGCTGGAGCTGGTGCGCCGCAATGCCTTGCGGCTCTACAAGATGGTCAACACCCTGCTCGACTTCTCCCGGATGGAGGCGGGACGGGCCCAGGCCCGCTACCTGCCCGTGGACCTGTCTGTCTTCACCACGAACCTCGCGAGCACCTTCCAGTCCGCGGTGGAGAGCGCGGGCCTGCGGCTGGTGGTGGACTGTCCTCCCCTGCCCGAGCCCCTCTACGTCGACCCGGAGATGTGGGAGAAGGTTGTCCTCAACCTGCTCTCCAACGCGGTGAAGTACACCTACCGCGGGGAGATCCGCGTGAGCCTCCAGTGGGAGGACGCGCAGTCCGTCCTTCGCGTGGAGGACACGGGGGTGGGCATCCCCGAGGAGGAGCTCCCGCGCGTCTTCGAGCGCTTCTACCGCGTCCGCGTCACCCAGGGCCGCAGCCACGAGGGGACGGGCATCGGACTCGCGCTGGTGCAGGAGCTGGTGAAGCTGCATGGGGGCAGCGTCGCGGTGACGAGCCAGCTGGGAAGGGGCACCACCTTCACCCTGCGGCTGCCGCGGGGGACGGACCACCTGCCCCCGGAGCGCGTCGAGCGCACCTTCCGGCCAGGGCCGGTCCCCTCGGGCGCCATCCCCTTCGTGGAGGAGGCGCGCCGCTGGTCCACGGACGTCAGCGCCATGGACACCGGGGCGCCGCCCGCCTCCGCGCCGCTCTCGCCAGAGGTCTCCGCGGAGCTCGCGCGCTCCCGCATCCTCCTGGTGGACGACAACGCCGACCTGCGCGCCTACGTCACGGGTCTGCTCAAGCACGTCTTCCCGCACGTGGAGGCCGCCAGGAACGGACAGGACGCGCTGGAGCAGGCGCGCGTCCGGCCGCCGGACCTCATCCTCTCCGACGTGATGATGCCGGTGTTGGATGGCTTTGGCCTGGTGCGGGAGCTGCGTGCCGACGAACGCACGCGCGCCATCCCCATCATCCTGCTGTCCGCGCGGGCGGGCGACGAGGCCACGGTGGAGGGCCTGCGAAGCGGCGCGGATGACTACCTGGTGAAGCCCTTCTCCGCGCGCGAGCTGCTGGTGCGGGTGCGCACCCAGCTGGACATGGCCCGCGTGCGCCGGGAGGTGGTCCGCAACGAGGTGGAGAAGGATTCGCTGCGCGAGTCCGTGCGGACGCGGGACGACTTCCTGCGGCTCGCCAGCCACGAGCTGCGCACGCCCGTGAGCGCCCTGTCGCTCAGCCTCCAGTCCCTGGTGCGCGGCCTGGACGCCGGGGCCCTGGACGCGAACCCGGAAGCCACCCGGCTCAAGGCGCGGACGACCGAGAAGCACCTCCAGCGCCTGGCGCGCCTGGTGGAGCAGCTGGTGGACGTGTCGGAGTTCGTCACCGGACCGCTGGACCTCTCACGGCGGGAGGTGGACCTGGCGGAGCTCGCGGCCGCGGTCGTGGCCCGGTCGCGGGAGAAGGCCCTGCGCGCGGACTGCGTCCTCACCCTGGAGGCGCCCCTGCCGGTGGTGGGGAGCTATGACCCCACGAGGCTGGAACAGCTGCTCGACAGCCTCGTGGACAACGCCCTCAAGTTCGGGACGGGCAGGCCCGTGGAGGTCACCGTGGCGCGCGCGGAGGGCCGGGTGAGCCTGGCGGTGCAGGACCATGGCGCCGGCATCGGGCCGGAGGACCAGGAGCGCGTCTTCGGGCGCTTCGAGCGCGCCGTCCCCGCCAATTACCACGGCGGCTTCGGGCTGGGACTGTGGATGGCCCGTCACATCGCGGAGGCCCACGGGGGGAGCATCCACCTGGAGCCCACGAAGGGCGGAGGCGCCACCTTCACCGCGGTGCTGCCGTTGGAGCTGAGCCCGGGTGGGTGACCCGCCGTCGCTGGAGCGCGGCTCCTCCAGCTGTGCTAATCCGCGCTTGCAGCAGGGTGACGTCCCCACCCCCCAGCCCGGAAGACATCCATGGCAGGCAGCAGCCTGATTGCGCTCATCGACGACATCGCCACCATCCTGGATGACGTCTCCATCCTGACGAAGGTGGCGGCGAAGAAGACGGCGGGTGTGCTGGGAGACGACCTGGCGCTCAACGCGCAGCAGGTGACGGGCGTGAACGCGGACCGCGAGCTGCCCGTGGTGTGGGCGGTGGCGAAGGGCTCGCTCGTCAACAAGGCCATCCTGGTGCCGGCCGCGCTGGCCATCAGCGCGCTGGCGCCCTGGCTGGTGACCCCGCTCCTGATGGTGGGCGGCGCCTTCCTCTGCTTCGAAGGCGCGGAGAAGCTGGCGCACAAGCTCCTGCACGGCAAGGAAGAGGACGAGGCGCACCACGCCGAGCTGCGCAAGACGCTGGAGGACCCGAGCGTCGACCGGGTGGCCCTGGAGAAGGACAAGATCAAGGGCGCGGTGCGCACGGACTTCATCCTCTCCGCGGAGATCATCGCCATCACGCTGGGCACCGTGGCGGAGGTGGACTTCGCCACCCGCGTCTCGGTCATGGTGGGCATTGCCCTCCTCATGACGGTGGGCGTGTACGGGCTGGTGGCGGGCATCGTGAAGCTGGACGACGCGGGCCTGTACCTCAGCCGCAAGGGCAGTGGCTTCGCGCAGGGCCTGGGCAGGGGAATCCTCCGCGCTGCGCCGTGGCTGATGAAGTTCCTCTCCGTGGCGGGAACGGCGGCCATGTTCCTGGTGGGCGGCGGCATCCTCGTGCACGGCGTCTCCGGCCTGCACCACGCGGAGGTGTCCTTCACCGCGTGGGCCGGGCGCGTCCCGGGCGTGGGCAACGTCCTGGGCGGGCTCGCCCCCATGGTGCTCAACGCCGCGGTGGGCCTGGGCGCCGGCGCCCTGCTGGTGCTGCTCGTCACCCTGGGCCAGAAGCTGTTCAAGGGCCGCGCCGCCAAGAAGTAGCCAGGTCTCCCCTCGCCATGGGTGGGATTGCATGAAAGCAGTAATTCGTGCAATCACGGGTGTTGGATGTCTTCACGAGTCCAGCAGAGGGGGAGTTCCATGCAATCGCGTTCCTGGCTGCGGGGCAGCCTTGTCTTGTTGTGTCTCAGTTGTGGTCCCACGTCGTCGGAAGACGCTCCGGAGCCCGTGCAGGCCCAGTCCCGGACGCGGGCCGAGCAACTGGTCGCGGAGCGCGGCTTCGACCTCCGGGATGTCTCCCTGGTACCGGACGCGAAGGGGGTGCAGCAGACGCTCCACTTCCGGGGCGTGCCGGTCTGGGGCCTGGAAGCAAAGTCAGCGCAGGGCCAGACCTTCTTCTCCAACGTCCGGTTCCAGCCCACGGGCGCCGTGGAGACGGAGGCCCGGCTCACGGAAGCCCAGGCCCGGGACGCCGCGCTCGCGGCCCTGAAGGACGCCACCGCGAAGGTGGAGTCCGCGCGGCTCGTGCTCGTGCCCACGGAGGTGCGCCAGCTCCGGAAGGACGCGGCTGCCCCGCGCCTCGCCGGTCCCCGGAACGCCGAGGACTTCGAGCGGGTGGTGACGGACCTGCGGCTCATCTACCTGCTCAAGCTCGGCACGGCCGGGGACGTGTCCAGGCGATGGCTCGCGCAGGTGGATGCACGCTCCGGAGAGGTGCTGCGCCTGGATCCGCTCAGACACACGGGCGTGCAGGGGACGTTCAAGAAGGCCCGGGGCACGGGCTACTACGCGGGCGCGGTCAACCTCTCCGTGTTCTCCGAAACCCTGGGAGGGGCCACCTGGCTGCGGGACGTGTACCACAATGACTATTACGCCTACGTCTCGCAGGGTCGGGGCGGCTACTATGAGCTCTATTACACCTCGGACCTGATCCTGGGTGACGGGCTCCGATACAGCGGAGGAGGCCCGCTCGGGACCAACGGGGAGACCGCGGCGGTGGACACCTACCACGCCGTGGGCCTGGCGTGGTCCATCTACGAGACCGTCCTGGGGCGCGCCGGCCCGACGGGAAACGGCACGACCTTCGACATCCAGGTGCACGTCAACGAAGCGAACGCCTTCTATGACCCCGACGAGCACAAGCCGATCCTCCAGTTCGGCTACCGCGCCCTCGGCGTCAATCCCAAGACCCCGTTCACGACCACCGACGTCGTCGCCCACGAGATGGCCCATGACTTCTTCGCCCGGGAGCTGGCGGGGGATCCCGCGGAGATTCCGTACGAGTATTCGGAGCGGGGCGGGCTGAATGAGGGCACGGGAGACATCTTTGGTTTCGCCACCGAGCTGCTGCGCGACGCGAAGCGGGCATCGTCGACGTCGACGAACATCGATGGGGTGGTGCTGAAGCCCTCGAACCTCACGATTGCCGAGGAGACGGGCGCAGTGGTCCGCAACCTCCTGGAGCCCACGTATGCGAAGTGGTTCGCGGACATTGGAGGCAGGGACCCGCACTTTTCCGGAGGCCCCCTGAGCCGGATGTTCCTGCTGCTGGCCTATGGTTGCAGCACGCAGACCACGAGCCCGTGGCACTGCGACCTGGTGCCCGAAGGGTTCAGTGGCCTGGGGCCCACGGAAGCGCTGCGCATCTGGGCGCAGGCTGTGCAGTTGATGCCGATGGACACGGACTACCTGCAGGCCCGCCAGGCGGCGCTCGCGGCGGCGACCGCGCGGGACGGCGTTCACGGCGGCCCCCGGATGAAGGCCGTGGCGCGGGCGTTCGCGGCCGTCAACGTCGGTTACAAGCCGGACTCGGTGCCGCCGCAGACGACGCTGAGCTGCCGGCAGGTGAACCAGGACATCGAATGCACCGGCACCATCACCGACGCTGAGTTGCCGGACCAGTACACCACCGCGCCGCGGCTGGTGGTGGACGGCGGCGCGCAGATCAAGACGCTGTCCGGCTGGCAGTTCGAGCAGACCCTGCCGGGCGCGGCGCTGGCCCATGGCAACCACACCATCCGGCTGGAGGCCTGGGACTACTGGGGCAACCTGGCCACGCGAACGGTGACGGTCGCGATGGACAAGCAGGCGCCCACCTTCTCCGTCCTGCGCTCCGGTACGCCGAAGCAGCCCCTCTACTCCGTCACGCCGAGCGACCCGTCCGGAATCCAGGCCGTGGACTTCAGCGCCGACGGCCAGTTCATGGCCGGCATCTTCGTGCCCCCCTACGAGCACGCGCTGGACACCTCCACCTGGACCGATGGCACCCATGACGTGGCCATCAAGGTCTTCGACAAGTACCTGAACGCCGCCGTCCAGCACTTCAACCTGAAGGTGGACAACACGCCGCCCGGCTTGACGATGACGGTGGGAGCGGGCGACGAGGCGCCGTTCACTGTGAATGTCTCGGTGACGGACAGCTCCGCGGTGACGCGGGTGGACTTCAAGGTGGATGGCTTTGTCTTCGCCACGCGGACGAACGAAGCCACGGCGTATCAAGCCAGCTACACGCCGCCGGATCCGCTGGCCCACAACCTCACCGTGGAGGTGACGGACGCCTTCGGCAACAAGGGGACCACCTCCCTGGCGGCCCCGCTCGACCGCAGGCCCCCGGCGGTGACCTTCACCAAGACGCAGCTGAGTTCGCTGGTGCGTCTGAATGTCAGCGTGACGGACGGCTGTGGCGTCGAGTATCCGTATGCGCTGTATGTGGACGGGACGCTGGTGGCGCAGCCCACGACCCCGTCCTACGTGCTGGAGTTCGGGGACGCGATGGCGGCGGGGGCTCACACGTTCCAGGCCGTCGTTCGCGACCTGTGCGGCAACACGGCGAACTTCGTGACGTCGTTCATCAAGGACCTCACCCCGCCTGTCATCACCGGCATCATCCGGGACGACACCCAGCCGAAGAAGCCGAAGTTCACCGTGCAGTGCACGGACACGGAGGGCGTGCACCACGTGGAGCTGCGCGAGGGGGGCTCCGTCACCCAGACGGACACCACCGCGCCCTATGAATTCGTGGTCGACACCACGGGCCGCGCGGATGGTGATTACTCACTGCTGTTCCAGTGCACGGACATCAACGGGGTCTCCAGCTCGCCGGAGACGCGCACCGTGACGGCGGACAACACCGGGCCGACCATCAACCTCACGCTCTACGGCTCGGGCCGCTCCTACCTCATCTCCGCGGAGCCCGCGAGCGACCCTCGCGGCATCCAGTCCATCACCCTCGCGCATGTCCTGATACCCGCCTTCTCCGCCACGCTCACCCAGGCGGCCTGGTCCACGTGGTGGAACATCCCGGGCACCGGCTCCATCCAGTCGGACATGCTGTTCTCCGTCACCGCCAAGGACAAATGGGGAAACACGTCCAGCAAGTCGCTGTATTGCTCGGTGAATACCGCCTCCACCGTGGCGCAATACCGGACCTGTCACCCGTGAGCTGACGCAGCCGGGGAGCATGAATGGGCATGCTCCCCGGCCGTGCGGCCCGTTCGCCGCACGGGGGTGCCCGTTCACCGCGGGCCCGTCCCCACCGGCTGAACACTCCCACAGCGTGGCGTCAGGGCAGGCAGGGTGGCTCCGTTCACCTCCTGCCCTGGAAGCGCTCCATGCCGCGCAAGCTGCTCGTGTCGTCGTTCCTGTTCGCCGCGCTCACGTGTGCCTCTGCCCTGGCCGCGGACACTCCGCCCAGAGGCCGCCACAAGCAGGTGGATGCCCTCTTCTCGCAGTGGAAGAGCAAGACCGCGCCCGGATGCGCCGTGGGCATCTCACGCGACGGCGTGCTGGACTACGCGCGAGGCTACGGCATGGCGGACCTGGAGCACGACGCCCCTGTCACGCCGCGCTCGGTCTTCTCCATCGCCTCCATCTCCAAGCAGTTCACTGCCTTCTCGATTGGACTGCTGGCGCAGGAGGGCAAGCTCTCGCTGGACGATGACATCCGCAAGTACGTGCCGGAGCTGCCCGCGTATGCAAAGACGGTCACGCTCGCGCACCTGATGCATCACACCAACGGGTTGCGTGAGCAGGGACAGTTGCTGAACCTTGCGGGCTGGCGCGGTGACGACGTGTCCACCGAAGCAGACGTCCTCTGGGCGCTGAGCCGGCAACGCGGCGTGAACTTCGAACCGGGCGCAGAGGTCCTGTATGGCAATGCCGCATACACGTTGCTGGCGGTCGTGGTGCGGCGTGTCTCCGGCCAGTCGTTGCAAGCGTTCGCCCACGAGCGGATCTTCAAGCCGCTCGGGATGACCGACACCCGCTTCCGCGAGGACCACACCGAGCTCTTTTCCCGGCGCGCCTGGGGCTACACCTCCCGCGACGGCGGTGGCTGGCGCCTCAGCGTCTCCAATTCCGACCATTACGGCGCGGGCAATCTGTTCTCCACGGTTGGCGACCTGCTGAAGTGGGAGCAGAACCTGCTCGACGCACGCGTCGGTGGGCAGGCGCTGGTCGCGTTGGTGCGGACCTCCGGCAGGTTGAACGACGGCACCGTGACGGGCTACGGCGGCGGCCTCCGGTTGATGGGGTATCGCGGCCTGGACATGGTGAGCCACGACGGCATGGACGGCGGCTACCGCACGGAGGCCCTCCTCTTTCCCGCCCAGCGGGTCGCCGTCGTCACGCTCTGCAACAGCGGGCTGATTGACGCCAGCGTGCTCGCCCGGAAGGTCGCCGACGTGTACCTGGGCGCGCACCTGAAGGAAGAGCTGCCGCCCGTCGTGAAGATGGCGGAGACGGAGCTGTCGGCGCTGGCGGGCGACTACTGGAGTCCACTGACGGATGAAGTGGTGCGGCTGGAGCTCAAGGACGGAGCGCTGCGCCAGATCGGCATGCCCACCGCCTTCGTGCCCATGGGCGATGGTGCGTTCCGTCCAGGCGAGTCGATGCACGTCTGGCGTTTCTCGACCCCACGCGAGCTGAGCATCCGGGACGCCTGGCCGACGACGCGGCCCTTCGTCCGCGTGAGCGAGCCGAAGCCCACGGCTTCGGCATTGGCGGCCTTCGCGGGGCAGTACCGCAGCGACGAGGTCGACATGACCTACACGGTGCGCGTCACGGACGGGAAGCTGGCCATCCGCTGGCCGCGCCGGGACGAGGTGGTGCTGGAGGCCGTCGGTGGAGACCGCTTCGCCGGCTCGCTCGGCGCGGTCACGTTCACGCGGGCGGCCTCCGGCGGAGTCGACGGGTTGACCATCAGCAACCGCCGCCTGCGCCGGTTCCGCGCGGAGCGGCTTCAGAGAGCGGAGCCGGTGAGAGCGGCTTCGGCGGCAGGCAATTGAACCTGGGGGCCTGTTGATAGCCGCTCAACACCCGCCGGTGCGTTCCAGAGAGTTCACTTGAGGTCTTCCACGGATTTCCTGAAAGAGGAGGAATGCAAAGGAGCGTCTCAATGAATGTTCGTCACCTGCTGGCCGGAGTCCTGGTCACCGTCACTGCTTGTGGAGAAAAGCCGGAGGACGGCCCCGAACTCCAGACCCAGACCGCCGCGGTGGTCGCCGGCTCGCGGCTCGTCAGCGTGCAGTCCGGCCGCTGCCTCGACGTGGCGCAGAACAGCCAGACCGCGGGGCAGGAGCTCCACATCTATGACTGCCACAGCCAGGACAACCAGCGGTTCCTCTTCACGCCGGAAGGCGAGCTTCGCGCGTTCGGTGGCTCGTGGTGCGTCCAGCCGGAGACCGCCAGCTCCGGGGCCCGGGCCCTCATCGCCGCCTGCAATGGGACGGCGAACCAGCGGTGGGTCCGCAACACCGCCGGCGCGGTGATCCACACGGCGACCTCGCTGTGCCTCGACGTGTCCGGGCAGGCCACCGCCAACAGCTCGAAGGTCATCGTCTGGACCTGCAACGCCCAGACGAACCAGCAGTGGTCATTTCCTGCCGACACCCAGGCGCCCACCGTGCCCGCGGGGCTCGCGCTGTCCAACGTGACGTGCAACTCGGCCACGCTGTCGTGGTCGCCGTCCACGGACAACCAGGGCGTGGCCTTCTACGACGTCTACCATGACGGCCAGCTGATGAAGTCCGTCTCCGGCGCCACGGTGTCCACCGGGCTGACCGTGGTCCCCGGCGTGACCTGGGGCCTGTATGTGAATGCGCGGGACGCGGTGGGCAATGTCTCCCAGGGCAGCGCCACGCTCTCCATCACCCCGCCGCAATGCCAGGCGGACACCCAGGCTCCCAGCATCCCGACCGGCGTCACCGCCAGCGCGTCCGGCACCAGCGTGACGGTGAACTGGACCGCGTCCACCGATAACGTGGGCGTGAGCGCGTATGACGTGTTCCGGGGCGGCGTGAAGATTGGCACGGTGGCCGGCTCCCCGCCTGGGACCACCTTCGTCGACAGCGGTTTGTCCGCGAACACGGCCTATACCTATGCCGTGCTCGCCCGCGACGCCCAGGCCAACGCGTCCGCCCAGAGCACGTCCGTGACGGTCACCACCGGCCAGGCCTGCGCGAACGCTGTCTGCTCCGTCATCCAGGTCGCCACCGACACGGACATCCCGTGGGGCCTGGTGAACCTGCCGGACGGGACGGCGCTCTACGGCCGCCGCGACGCGCAGAACATCATTCGCCTGGACCCGGCGACGGGCCAGAAGACGTCCGTGGGTACCATCCCCAACGTGCAGAGCACCGACGGCGAGGGCGGCCTGATGGGGCTGGAGCTCTCCCCCACCTTCGCCACCGACCGCTGGCTGTACGTGATGCACACCTCCCCCACCGACAACCGCATCGTGCGGCTGCGGTATGAGAACGGCGCCCTCAACACCGCGTCGCTCCAGGTGCTGCTCCAGGGCATCGGCCGCAACAAGTTCCACAACGGCGGGCGCCTGCGCTTCGGCCCGGACGGGAAGCTCTACGCGTCCACGGGGGATGCCCAGAACGGCGCCTACGCCCAGGACATCAACAACCTGGCCGGCAAGGTGCTGCGCCTCAACGCCGACGGCACCGTCCCGTCCGACAACCCCTTCGGCAACTACGTGTGGAGCTACGGCCACCGCAACCCGCAGGGGCTGGCCTTCGACTCCCAGGGCCGCCTGTGGGAGCAGGAGTTCGGCAACTCCGTGATGGACGAGACCAACCTCATCCAGAAGGGCGGCAACTACGGCTGGCCCAACTGCGAGGGCACGGTGTCCCAGGGCGGTTCGGGCTGCGCGACGGCCGGGTACATCGCGCCGAAGCAGACCTACTCCACGGCGGACGGTTCGTGCTCCGGCATCGCGGTGGTGCGCGACGTCCTCTACGTGGCCTGCGCCCGCGGCACGCGCCTCTACCGCGAGGTCATCAGCGGCACCAACCTGACCAACGTGCAGCAGTTCTTCGTCGGCACCTACGGCCGGCTGCGCACCGTGGAGCCGACCCCGGACGGCAACCTCTGGATGACCACCACCAACCAGGGTGACAAGGACAGCATCCCCAACAACAGCAACGAGCGGATCTTCCGCGTCGTGCTGGGCCCGTAGCGAGCGTCCCGGACACCGAAGCGCCGTGACGAAGGGCTCACCTCGTCACGGCGCTCAGTACAGGTCGGGGATGAAGTTCCGCCCCTTGAGCGAGGCGTCGTCGTCGTACTTGCCATGCGTGGAGCGGGGGGGCAGCTTCACCTTGGCGCGCTTCACCTTCTCGTAGGGAATCTTCTCCAGCAGGAAGCGGATGCAGTTGAGCCGCGCCTTCTTCTTGTTGTCGGACCGCAGGATGTGCCAGGGCGCGAAGGGCGTGTCCGTCGCGGCCAGCATCTGATCCCTCGCCTTGGAGTAGTCGTACCAGCGCTTCCAGGACTTGATGTCCATGGGGCTCAGCTTCCACTGCCGCAAGGGGTCGTCGATCCGCGCCGCGAACCGCCGCGCCTGCTCCTCCTTGCCGACCTCCAGCCAGATCTTCAGCAGGAGGATTCCGCTGTCGACCATGTACTGCTCGAAGACGGGGCAGCCCATCAGGAAGCGCTCGTGCTCCTCGGGCGTGCAGAAACCCATCACGGGCTCGACGCCGGCCCGGTTGTACCAACTGCGGTCGAAGATCACGATCTCGCCCGCCGCCGGGAAATGCGGCACGTACCGCTGCAGGTACATCTGGGACTTCTCCCGGCTCGAAGGCGCCGGGAGGGCCACCACGCGGAACACCCGGGGACTCACCCGCTCGGTGATGGCGCGAATCGTTCCACCCTTCCCCGCCGCGTCCCTGCCTTCGAACACCACGATGACGCGCATCTGCGTGTGCTTGACCCACTCCTGAAGCTGACAGAGCTGGGACTGGAGCTTGCGGAGCTCCTGGGTGTAGGCCTTTCGCTTCAGGGGCTCTTTGCGGGTGTCCTGTGCCATGGCCATAGGGTTGTGCGGCCCTCCGGTACGCGCAATGCGTGCCATTGGGGAGGGCGTCCGCCAGCCGGGAACGCGCACCGGGTCTGACGGATGACAGCCCTTCCGCCCCCAGTCCGTGTCGGGCATGGGCCAGCGGACATCGGGGATTGCCCCCTGGGGCATCCGGACAGCTCGTACTTCCGCGCGCATCCCTCCGTGCGGAATCTCCCCGCCCATCGAGGTGTCGCGAATGCGGGGGACGGCCAGCGCCATGCAGGGGATGAAGCCGGGATTCGCATCCTTCGTCGGCACCGTGCCGCTGCTCGGCGTCCTCGCCGCGCTCTCCGGGTGCGCGGTCGGCCCCGACTTCAAGAAGCCCGAGGCCGCGGTCGCCAAGGAGTGGCGCACCCAGGGCGACCCGCGCCTGTCGACGCAGGCCGCGGTCGACACCCAATGGTGGAAGTCGTTTGGCGATCCCTCGCTGGACCGGCTCGTCGAGCTCGCCGCCAGGCAGAACCTGCCGCTGCAGATCGCGGGGCTGAGGATCGTCGAGGCTCGCGCCCAGCTGGCCATCCTCACCGGCCGGCAGTATCCGCAGTTCCAGGCCCTCAACGCCAGCGGTGCAGCGGTGGGGCGCAGTGAGAACTCAGCCGCGGCCAATCCCATCAACCTGCAGAACCTGGGCTCCATCGACCGCCACTTCCTGGAGTACCAGCTGGGCTTCGACGCGCTGTGGGAGGTGGACTTCTGGGGCAAGTACCGGCGGGGCGTGGAGTCGGGGACCGCGAGCCTGCTCGGGTCGGTGGCGGACTACCAGTCCTCGCTCGTCTCGCTCACCGCGGAGGTCGCGCGAACCTATGTCCTGGTCCGCACGTACGAGGTGCTCATCGCGCAGGCGCTGGAGAACGTGCGCATCCAGGAGGAGGGCTACCGGATCGCCGAGTCGCGCTTCAGCAACGGCGTCACCTCGGAGCTGGATGTGACGCAGGCCGCGACCCTGCTGGAGAGCACCCGGGCCACCATCCCCCAGCTGGAAGCCGGGCTGGAACAGGCTCGCAACGCCATGAGCACGCTCCTGGGCCAGCCCACGGGCGAGGTGGAGGCGCTGCTGGCGGGCCCCAAGCAGATTCCGGTGGCGCCCGCGACGGTGGCCGTCGGCATGCCGGCTGAAATCCTGCGGCGACGCCCGGATGTCCGCAGCGCGGAGCTGTCCGCCGCCGCGCAGTGCGCCCGGATTGGCATCGCGGAGGCGGAGCTCTATCCGAGCTTCTCCCTGTTCGGGTCGATCGGGCTCCAGGCGAGCACCAGCGCCGCGGCCTCCGGCAACCTCTTCTCCCTGGGCAGCCTCTTCTATTCCGTGGGCCCCCGGATCGTCTTCCCCTTCCTGAACTACGGCCGGCTGAAGAACGGGGTGCGAGTCGAGGATGCGCGGTTCCAGCAATTGCTCGTCAACTACCGCAACACGGTGCTCAAGGCGGCCCAGGAGGTGGCGGACGCCTTGACGGGATTCATCCACGCCCAGCAGGCCATGACCTTCCAGCAGGCCGCGGTGAAGTCCGCGCAGCGGTCGGTGGAGCTCGCGGTGGTGCAGTACCGCGAAGGCGCCGTGGACTATCAGCGCGTGCTGGACGCGCAACGGTCGCTCCTGGAACAGCAGAACAACCTGGCCCAGACGAGCTCCAACATCGCCACGAACCTGGTCGCCCTCTACAAGGCATTGGGCGGAGGCTGGGAGGTCCGCCGCAACCAGCCCATCGTGCCGGAGCCGATGCAGTCCGAGATGGAGCAGCGGACCCACTGGGGCGACATGCTGTCCAAGCCGCGGACGCAAGAAACCAAGACGGTCTCGCAACCCGTCAAGCCATAGAGAGTCCGCCATGCCCTGGAAGCCGAAAGGGAAATTCAAGTGGATCATTGGGCTGGTCGCCCTCGCGATCGTCGCGTTCATCGGCTTCAAGTATTGGAAGGGGAAGAAGTCCGCGCTGCCGGAGGGAATCGTCTCGGGCAACGGCCGCATCGAGTCAAAGCTGGCGGATGTCTCCGCGAAGGAGCCCCTGCGGGTGCGGGAGGTGCTCGTCAACGAAGGCGACCTCGTCAAGCCAGGGCAGGTGCTGGTGCGCCTGGACACCACCACGCTGGAGTCCAGCCTGGCGGAGGCCAACGCGAACGTCGCGGCCACGCAGGAGAAGCTGGCGGTGGCCGAGGCGGGCATCGTCAAACAGAAGAGTGAGATTGAGCTCGCCACCATCGAGGCCGAGCGCGCCCGGAGGTTGGTGGCGCAAGGCGCCGGCTCGCAGCGGGACGTGGACGTCCGGACGAGCCAGCTGGAGACCACCCGGGCCAGCCTGGCGGAGGCCGAGGCCACGCTGAAGACCTCGCGGGAGGAGATCGCAGTCGCGCGAGCCAACGCGGCGACGATTCAAACGCGCATCAACGACGCGACGCTCAAGTCCCCGGTGACGGGCCGGGTCCTCTACCGCCTCGCCGAGCCCGGCGAGGTGCTGTCTCCCGGCGGACCGGCGCTGACGCTCGTGAACCTGGAGGACGTCTTCATGGAGATCTTCCTGCCCGCGAGCGAGGCCGCCCGCGTGAAGATTGGCTCCGAGGCGCGCCTCACCGTCGACTTCGAACCCAACCGTTCAATCCCCGGCTACGTGTCCTTCGTGTCGCCGGAAGCGCAGTTCACGCCCAAGCAGGTGGAGACGAAGAGCGAGCGGGAGAAGCTGGTGTTCCGCCTGAAGCTCCAGGTCCCCCGGGAGCTGGCCAGCCGCTACGTGGAGCGCATCAAGACAGGCATCCGCGGCGTCGGTTACGTGAAGGTGGACCCTGACGCGGCGTGGCCGTCCCGGCTGCAGAACGTCGTCACGGCGGAATCCGAACCCCACTAGCCCGGCGACAAGGGAGGGCCCCGCCATGGTCTCATCCGTGTCTCCAGGGGCGCCGGCCGGCTCCACCCATCAGCTCGTGGTCTCCATCCAGGACGTGACCCACCGCTACGGCAAGGCCGTGGCGCTGGACGGCCTCTCGCTCGACGTTCCCAGCGGCATCCGGGTGGGCATCGTGGGGCCTGACGGCGTGGGCAAGTCCACGCTGATGGCCCTGGTCGCGGGCGCCAAGAAGATGCAGCAGGGGCGCGTGATGGTGCTCGGTGGGGACATCGCGGACGCGCGGCACCGGCGTGAAGTGGGGCCGCGCATCGCGTACATGCCCCAGGGCCTGGGCAAGAACCTCTACCTGGAGCTCAGCGTCTACGACAACGTGGACTTCATGGCCCGGCTCTTCGGGCTGTCCCCCGAGGAGCGCAAGGTGCGCGTCCCGGAGCTGCTCGCGGCCACCGGCCTGGGAAAGTTCGCGGAGCGCCCCGCCGGCAAGCTCTCCGGCGGCATGAAGCAGAAGGTGGGGCTGTGCGGCGCGCTGGTGCACGACCCGGACCTGCTCATCCTCGACGAGCCCACCACCGGCGTGGATCCGCTCTCCCGGCGGCAGTTCTGGACCCTCATCGACGAGATTCGCGCCGGGCGCCCCGGCATGAGCGTCATCATCTCCACGGCGTACATGGATGAAGCGCAGCAGTGGGATTGGATCGTCGCCATGGACGCGGGGCGCGTGCTGGCGACGGGAACTCCCGCGGAGCTGATGGAGCGCACGGGGACCCAGGACCTGGAGAAGTGCTTCATCGCGCTGCTGCCCGAGGAGAAGCGCCGGGGCCACAAGGAGATCACCATCCCGCCCCGCGCGCCGGGCAACGCGGAGCTGGCCATCGAGGCCCACGGACTGACCCGCCGCTTCGGGACCTTCACCGCCGTCGACCACGTCACCCTGTCCATCGAGCGCGGGGAGATCTTCGGCTTCCTGGGCTCCAACGGCTGCGGCAAGTCCACGACCATGAAGATGCTGACCGGCCTGCTGCCTCCCACGGAAGGCACGGCGAAGCTCTTCGGCAGCTCCGTGGACGCGGGCAGCATGGAGGTGCGCAAGAACCTGGGCTACATGACGCAGTCGTTCTCGCTCTACGGCGAGCTGAGCGTTCAGCAGAACCTGGTCCTGCACGCCCGGCTCTACCACCTGCCTCCAGACAAGGCGAAGGCACGCATCGACGAACTGGTCGAGCGGTTCGGACTGGGCGCGCACCTGGAGGCGTTGGCCGGGGATCTGCCCATGGGCCTGCGCCAACGGCTCTCGCTGGCCGTCGCCGTGCTGCACGGGCCGCAGATCCTCATCCTGGACGAGCCCACGTCGGGAGTGGACCCGGTCGCCCGCGACAGCTTCTGGGAGCTGTTGATCGACCTGTCGCGCAAGCAGGGCGTCACCATCTTCGTGACGACGCACTTCATGAACGAAGGGATGCGCTGCGACCGCATCTCCCTCATGAACGCGGGCAAGGTGCTGGCGGCGGACAGCCCCCAGAAGCTCATCGAGGCCCGGAACGCGGACAGCCTGGAGACCGCCTTCATCGGCTACATGGAAGACGCCATCGCGGAGAAGGCACGCGCCGAGGGCAAGGACGCGACTCCCGCCCCCGCGCCCGAAACCGCCCCACCCCAGCCCTCGGCCGCGCCACGGGTGGACCGGGCCGGGCTCCGGCTGCGTCTGGGCCGGATGCTCGCGTATGCCTCCAACGAGACCAGTCAGATCCTCCGCGACAAGGTCCGGCTCGCGTTCGCCTTCATCGGTTCGGCGGTGTTGATGCTCGTCTTCGGCTTCGGCATCACGACCGACGTCGAGAACATCCGCTATGCCGCGCTGGACCTGGACCAGTCGCCCGAGAGCCGCGCGTACCTGGAGCAGTTCAGCGCGGCGAAGCCCTACTTCGCCCCGACCCCTCCGGCCCAATCCGCGGACGAGGCGCTCCGCAGGCTCCAGTCAGACGACGTCTCGGTGGTGATGGAGATTCCGCCCCGCTTCGGTCTGGACCTCCGCCGGGGCTCCGGCCCCGAGGTGCTGGCGCAGGTGGACGGCGCCATGACCTTCCGTGGCGACACCGTCGAGCAATACGTCCAGGGGGTCCACAACCGGATGCTCCGGGATCCCGCGAGCGGCTTCCACTCCGCCAGCGCGCAGAAATCCACGGCCAACATCGAAGAGCGCTACCTCTACAACCCCACCTTCAAGAGCATCTACTCCATCGTGCCGAGCGTCCCGGCGCTGCTGCTGCTGCTCATCCCGGCCATCCTCATGACGGTCAGCATCGTGCGTGAGAAGGAGCTGGGGTCCATCATCAACTTCTATGTCACGCCCACGGGGCGGCTGGAGTACCTGCTCGGAAAGCAGCTGCCCTACGTGGCCATTGGCATGGCCAACTTCTTCATCCTGACCGCGCTGGCGCTGGTCGTCTTCGGCGTCCCCATCAAGGGCAGCTTCCTGACGTTGGTGGTCTGCGCCCTGTTCTACGTCATGGCGACGACAGGCATTGGGATGGTGACGTCCACCTTCACCGGCAGCCAGGTCGCGGCCGTGTTCGTCACGGCCATCCTGACCATCGTGCCGACCATCCAGTTCTCCGGCTTGTTGCAGCCAGTCTCCACGCTCCAGGGTGGAGCCAAGCTCGTCGGCTCCATCTGGCCGGCCACCTATTACATGC
This sequence comes from Corallococcus sp. AB011P, assembly GCF_003611605.1. Taxonomy (NCBI): domain Bacteria; kingdom Pseudomonadati; phylum Myxococcota; class Myxococcia; order Myxococcales; family Myxococcaceae; genus Corallococcus; species Corallococcus sp. AB011P. The sequence goes on along the minus strand of NZ_RAVX01000017.1, from coordinate 161,275 downwards.
ACGCCAGCCTGGGCGCCTTCACCAAGGGACTCGGCGCGGGCCTCATCATGAGGGACGTCGCCTTCCTGGCCGTGTGTGTTCCCCTCCTCCTGGCCATCAGCGTCCTCGGCCTGAGAAAGCAGGAGAAGTAGCAGTGAACTCGCTGCTGAACATCCTGTGGCTCGGGCTCAAGGAGATCCGCAGCCTGCTCAGCGACGCGGTGCTGGTCGTGTTCGTCGTCTATGCGTTCACCCTGGCCATCTACGTCCAGGCCACGGGGACCTCCAGCGAGGTGAACAACGCCTCCATTGCCTTCGTCGACGAGGACGGATCCGCGTTGTCCAAGGAACTGCTCAACGCCTTCTATCCGCCCCGCTTCATGTCGCCGGAGGTCATCACCTCGGAGGACATCCAGCCGGACATGGACCGGGGCCGGTTCATGTTCGTCGTGGTGATTCCGCCCCGCTTCGAGCACGACCTGCGCGCGGGGCGCAACCCGGACGTCCAGCTGAACATCGACGCGACCGCCATGCAGCAGGCGGGCATCGGCTCCGGCTACATCAAGAACATCCTCAACGACCGCATCTCCTCCTTCCTCAAGCGCACGGAGGAGACGGGGCCGAAGCCCGTCAATTTGATCGTCCGCAAGCTCTTCAACCCCAACGGGGTGTCGTCCTGGTTCAAGAGCGTGGTGGCCATCATCAATCAAATCACCCTGCTGACGGTCGTCCTCACGGGCGCGGCGGTCATCCGCGAACGCGAGCACGGAACGCTGGAGCACCTGCTCGTGATGCCGCTGACCTCGTTCGAGATCGCCATGGCGAAGGTCTGGGCCAACAGCCTCGTCATCCTCGTCGCGACCGGGGCTTCGCTGTTCCTGGTCGTGCACCTGGTGCTGAAGGTGCCGTTCGCCGGCTCGGTGGTGCTGTGGTTCGTGGGCGTCGTGCTCTACCTGTTCTTCGCCACGGCGCTCGGCATCTTCCTGGGGACCATCTCCCGCTCGATGGCGCAGTTCGCGCTGCTCATCATCCTGGTGGTCCTGGTGCTGATGCTGCTCTCGGGCGGCAGCACGCCCGTGGAGAGCCAGCCCAAGTGGCTGCAATACGTCACGTACCTGCTGCCGGCCCGGCACTTCGTCAGCTTCTCGCAGGTCATCATCTACCGCGGCGGAGGGCTGTGGGCCGTCTGGCGCCAGTTCCTGATGGTGAGCGCGGTGGGCGTGGGCTTCTTCGTCTACAGCCTGGCGCTCTTCCGCAAGTCCATCGCGGTGAGCAAGTAGGGCAACTGCTTCGACCGTTCGGCCACCGGAGTGCCGGACTGATGGAAGGCGGCCCCGGGGAGGTTCTATCCTCCTCGAGATGAGACTGCTCCCCCGACTCCACCTCTTCGAGTTCCTCGACCAGTCGTGGCTGCCCGCGCCGTTGCGCCGTGGCGAGGTCGACTACCTGCACGTCGTCCTGGACCGGACGCGCCCCTACGACACCGTGGCCCCCCAGCTGGCGGATCTGCTGCGGATGTCCGGCACGAACCGCATCATCGACCTGTGCTCGGGAACGGGAGGACCCTGGCGCACCCTGCTCCCGGCGCTGCGCCGTATGCACAGTGAGGCCGAGGTGGTGCTCACCGACCTCAACCCCACCCCGGTGCTGAATCTGCCCGAGGGCGCGCAGTACCGCGACACTCCGGTCGACGTCATGCGTGTTCCGGAGGAGCTCACGGGGTTGCGCACCCTCTTCGAGGCCTTGCACCACTTCCGCCCGAAGCAGGCGAAAGCCCTCCTCGCGGACGCAGCCACGCGCGGCGTTCCCATCGCAGCCTTCGAGCTCACGCAGCGCTCGGTGCTGTACGTCTTCTTCCAGCTCCTGCTCATCCTCCCCCTGGTATGGGGCTTCACCCCGCTCATCCGCCCGAGGCACTGGTGGCGGCTTGTTTTCACCTACCTCATTCCCATCATCCCCCTGCTCATCCTCTGGGATGGCGTGGTGTCGTCGCTGCGGACCTACACGCCGGAAGACCTCGAGGAGCTGACAGAGGGGCTCGATAACGACGGGTACAAGTGGCACCACGGCGTTCATCGGGTGAATGGAATGAGCATCACCTACCTCATCGGACTGCCTCGCCGTCAGCCGTGAGCCAGGCAACGCGACGCCAGGACGCCAGCGCTCCCGTGCTATCCTGCGTTCGCAGGTCAGGCGCGAAAGAGAATGCCCATGCAAGGGTTGCGCAGGACTTGAAGGACCGTGTCAGGCCACCCTGACCCTGCATCACCGCCTGCCCCTTCGCACATGAGCCTATTGATGCGTCCCGTTCGCTTCGCCGTGGTCCTGGCGCTTGCCCTCCTTGGCGCCTGCACGGAAGAAGCGTCGCCTCCCGCCCCTCCTCCTGATGACGAGCAGCCTGGGGAGGAGAAGCCACCAGAGCAGGTGCCTCCGGTGTCCAGCGCGGCCCCCTTCCAGCCCTGTGGCGCCATCGGGGCCGGAGCCCTCGCGGCGTCCGCGCTGTCGCCGGATGGCTCGGTGCTGGCGGTGGCCACCCTGTCGGGGCAACTGGTGCTCTACCGGACCGCGGATGGGAGCCGGCTCCAGACGCTCTGGGAGCTGCCGGGCCAGCAGGTCAGCGTGGTGTTCTCGGAGGACGGGCGCCGGTTGGTGGCGGCCAATCAGACCCAGACGCGCATCTGGAGGTATCCGGACCTGGCCCCGGTCCGGACCTTCGACCTCCCCCATTCCCACCGGACGACGGCCCTGGCGCTTTCACCGGATGGCGCGTTGCTCGCCACGGGAGGCTTCGACACGGCGGGGAATGAGACCGCCAGCATCCGCATCTGGAGCGTCGAGGATGGGAGCCTCCGGGGCTCCTTGCAGCGGAGCTACGAGCAGGTCGTCCAATCCCTGGCCTTCTCACCCGATGGTGCGTCGCTGGCCATCTCCACGCACCACTTCGTCTTCATCGTGAGCGCCGCGGATGCCTCGGGACAGAGGGCCGTTCCCGGACTCTCCGGCGGGCAGCTCGGCTGGTCGAAGGACGGCTCGCTCCTGGCCTCCGGTGGCAGGGTGGTGCGGCTCGATACCGGGGCCCTGGTCAAGGACCTGGAACTGTCGACCACCCGCGATGCGAGTGCCTTCTCCCCGGATGGGCTCCTCTACGCCGACGCGCTGGGCTCCGAGGTGACGGTCTACCGGGTGGCGGACTGGTCGAAGGTCCACACCTTCCCCGAGCCGAACGCGTCCTATGTCAGCCGCCTCTCCTTCAGCCAGGACAGCACCGGGCTCGTCGTCGACCTGGGCGTGAGCGCCTTCTGGTGCAACGGCGTGGGCCAGCTGTGCGGCCCCTGGGGCAACGAAGTCCGCATCCATCCGGTCCAGGACCTGGCCACGGTGCGGACGGTCTCCCTGGGGCCGGTGATGCGCGACCACGTGGTCTTCTCTCCGGACGGCTCGCTCCTGGCGAGCACCGGGGATGGAGTGATGGGCATCTGGCGGACCCGGGGTCAGCACCAGGTGGCGACCTCCAACATCCAGTCTCCCAGCCGTCTGCAGTTCAGCTCCGACCAGCGCCAGCTCCGCGCGAACAACGCCATCTACGACACTGCCACGGGCAAGGGGCTCCGGGAGTTCCAGGGCCAGGCCCTCTCACCGGACTTCAAGACCTCCGCTGGCCGTGAGGATGACCGCATCCTCCTGCGTGATGTCATCACGAACAAGGCGCTCCAGACCTTCGAGCTGAACGCGTATGTGATTGGCTTCTCGCCGGACGGCCGATTCCTCGCGACCACCACCTATGACGGCCGCACCCGCATCCAGCTGCTCGACGTCGCCGGAGGGACGGTGAGGCATGCCTTTGAACTGGACTACAACCAGGGCGGCTCGCGCCTGGATTTCTCCCCTGACGGACGGTGGGTGACCCTCACATCCCCATACGACGGCTTCGCCTCGACGGAGGTCCGTGGCCTCGGAACCGCGTCGAGCAGGTCGCTCCCGCCCAGCTTCACCGCGGTGTTCTCGCCGGACAGCACCGTGCTCGCCACCGGAGGCGTCGACCCCGAGGTGCGAATCCTGACGACGACGGACTTCAGCCTTCGTGAGCGACTGGTGGGACACGGGACGTATCTGGGGCAGGAGCAATGGCCCCGGGGCATCGTCGGCGCCGCCTTCGCACGGACCGGCCAGCTCGCGACCCTGGGCGCGGACCGCACGATCCGGTTCTGGTGCTCGAACTGACACCCCAGAAAACAAGCAGGAACACTCCCACCTCCTTGGGGGACCCCTTGGAAGGCAAAGCCGTGCACCCCACCCTCCGCGTTTCTTGGACCGGGAGGCGTGGACATGCATGCGAGGAATTGGGGGGCCCTGCTGTGGTTCAGTCTGGCAGGGGTGGGCTGTGGGGGAGTGCAGGAGGCGGTGGAAGACGACTCCCGCGAGGTGACCGCCCAGGCGTGCCCACCGGGAGTGGCGGCACGCGTGGCGACCATCATGCCCTCGGCTTCCGCGGGCTTCATGGGGGAGCTCACGAACGTCCAGGGCACGCTCTACTTCGTCACCTCGGGCTTCGACGCCGGTTCGGTCCTGTGGCGCAGCGACGGCACGGAGGCAGGGACCGTCCAGGTGAAGGTGTTTCCGGGGCCCCCGGGCGTCTATCAGCCCCAGAACCTCGTCGCGGTGGGCAACAAGCTCTTCTTCCAGGCCCGCACTGACACCACCGGCATGGAGCTGTGGACCAGCAACGGGACGGAGGGTGGGACCCGGCTGGTCAAGGACATCACTCCCGGCGCGGAAGGCTCCGTGATGACCAACGCCACGGAACTCAATGGCCGCCTGGTGTTCTTCCGCTGGGTGCCGCTGCCGGGAGACGGGGCCCGGCCGGAGCTGTGGCGGTCCGACGGGACGGCGGCCGGCACGCTGCGGGTGAAGGAATTCGGCGGACTCACGAATCTGGGCAACGACACGTTGAAGGCTGGCAACGCGTTGCTCTTCTTCTTCTCCGAGGACACGGGCACCACGATGTGGCGCACCGACGGCACGCAGGCCGGGACGACCTCCGTCAAGCGGCTGGACGCGGGGAACGCCTACCTCTCAGGGGTGAGCAGCCCGGGTGAGCCGCCGTTGTTCATCCTGGAGGACGGCCCCAACTCCGAGGTGTGGAAGACGAATGGCACCGCCGCGGGGACCATTCGTCTGGAAGCCTTCGGAAAGCGCGTGCGCCTGCTCGGGACGCTGGGCACGTATGTCTATCTGACGTCCGTGGACAGCCCGGTGACGAAGCGGCTGCGCATCGACCGGCTCTCCCTGAGCGGCGGTGGCAAGACGGGGATCACCACCCTGCCCAATCCCTACGCATCCGACGAGTACGCGTATCCCGCCGTGCGGACGGCCGTGGTCTCCGGCAGCGACATCTACTTCTTCGTGAGCATCGGAAGTGATGCCCCCGTGTCCAGGGACGTATCGCTGTGGGCGACGAATGGGACCGCCGCGGGGACCCGCCAGCTCTTCGACAATCCCAATGTGGAGTACGGGTACCGCTACCCGCTGTTCGCCACCGGCAAGGGTCAGGTCCTGTTCGGCGGCGCGCCGGACCCGCTCGGGCCCGTCTTCCCCTACTTCACCCGGGGCTCCCTGGCGACGCAGGGCCGGCTGGCGGACGTCCACTTTCCGGGCTCGTTCACACGGGTGGGCCATCGCATCTTCTTCACCGCCGTCAACGACACCGACGAGGGCCAACTGTGGTCCGTGCCGGCCCACTTCAGCTGCCCGCCAGGGCTGGCCGGAGCGAGGGAGTAGGCAGGGACGACGCCGGGGCGCTGAGCCGCCCCGGCGTTGAGGTACACTCCGGCGCACTCGCTGGAATGCCCTCCGACCTGCTGGAAATCTCAGACCTCATCGTCGACTACGACGTCGCGACGCTACAGCCGCGGCCGGTGTCCCGGTCAGCGGTGGTGGCGCGGCTGATGGCGAACGGGCAGCGGTCCGCCGCGCGGTTCGTGCAGCGGCTTCCCGCGTCCAATGACACGCTCGACGTCGAGGCCTGCGACCTGGCCCTGCTGCGCTCCCACGTCGAGTTGCAGCGGCTGAGCGAGGAGTTCCTGCAAGCGGACCGCATCCGCTGCGTGCTGCTGCCCCTGTTGCAAGCGCTGCGTGAGTCCGGCGTGAAGCCTCCGCTGCGCATCGTCGATGTCGGCTGCGGGCTCGGCTACGCCGTCCGCTCGCTCGCGGCCCATGGCCGGCTGGGACGCGACGTTGAAATCATCGGCTGTGACATGAACGTGACGCTGATTGAGAACGCCCGGCGGCTCGCGGAAGAGGAATCCCTCTCATGCGAGCTCCGGGTCGCGAACGCGTTCCAGTTGGAGCAGCCCGGCCACATCTACATCTCCACGGGCGTCCTGCATCACTTCCGTGGCAACGACCTGAACGCCTTCTTCGCCGGCCAGCGGCAGGGGCATGCGTTCGTGCACTACGACATCCAGCACTCGGTGCTCTCGCCCTGGGGGTCGTGGATGTTCCACCAGGCCCGCATGCGGGAGCCGCTCGCTCGGCACGATGGCGTGGTCTCCGCGCGGCGCGCCCATCCCACGCAGGCCCTGCTGTCGGCGGCCCGCTCCGCCACGGGGTTCACCTGCGCGTCCCTGGACGGGGCCCGGAACCTCCTCGGCGCCATGCTCCGGCCCATGACCGCCACGCTTGGAACGCGCGCGGAGCTGTGGGAACCGCTCCAGCGCCACCTGGGTCCGCTGCGCTCACGGTTGGGACCCACTTCATGAACGCCGTCCTTCCGGTGCTGCTCGCGCTGCTTGCCGTCACCGACGCCGCGTTCTGTGGCTTCCGGGTGGCCTCGGGCCGGGATGCCCGCATCTTCAAGGCCGACTACTACCGGGCCGCCATCCGCCGGGGGATGGGGCGGGGACTCTTCACGACCGCGCTGGTGGGTGCCGGCATCGCAGGGGCCTGCCTGTTCTCACCGGGCCTGTTCCCCCAACTGCTCGTCTGCGCGCAGGCGATCCTCTGGGTGCTGCTGCCCTATGCGACCCTGACGCTGATGGGCCTGGGCGTCTGGGCCGCCGCGGAGGCTGACGCGCGGACGCTGGCGAGCGTGGTGGTCCTGGGGCCGTTCACGCTGATCCGCCCCTGGGTCATCGCCACGGCGGCCGTCGTCGGCGCGTGGAAGGCGCCGGGCTTCACCGCCGCGCTCGTCACCGTCGCGGCGTGCGGCGTCCAGCTCGCGCTCGAACCCTGGCTGAACGTCGGCATGCGGCCCCGGCTCCCCCTCGCTCGCAACGGGTAGGGCCCCACCCTCACGGGGCGTACGTTACCGGCGGCCCCTCCAAGCCATTACATTCACATCCTCGCCTGAGGGCAGAGGGGGAATGGATGGATTGGTCCAGCGTGCTGGGCAGTGCATTGATCGGTGCCGTGGTGGGAGGTCTCGGGAGCCTCCTGGCCCACGTGTTGAAGGTGGGGAAGAATGTCTTGGTAGGAGCGCTTGTCGCCGTGGTGACGGTGAGTTCGTCCATGGGCTGGCGTGCGTACCAACGACGGCAGCCCGTGGACTACGAGCAATTGGTGGCTTCGCTCGTCGAGAACGACTCCACCGAGGGCATGGATCGCTACCTGCGGCAATGGGCCCTGGCCACGAAGACCTACCCCGAAATCCGGCAGTGGTTCGAAGTCACTCCAACCATGAGTCGCGTCGAGCGGCAACAGCAGGCCATGCAGCTGGCGCAGGCCGGACTGCGCCGGCTCTCCGACCGGATCCTGATACAGCGGGCGGAAGCCCTCTCCCTGATCGTGGACCTGGCCGACGAGAAGGACTGCGCCGCGTTCAGTCGTGGCGACATCACGGCGGAAGGGCTGAACCGGATCTTCAGCGGCATGGATGACGAGACCCTCGGGCGCTTCAGCGTCATCACGGCCAGTGCCCTGGCCGCGGAGCTGCGGCAGTCTCCCCTGCCCCGGCAGGTCATGACGAGCGACGTGGCACAGTCCTTCGTCGAGATCAGCATCCGCCTCGGCGAGGACGAGACACAGCGGCTGGCCAACAACCTCCAGCGGATGAACACGCTCCCCGACGACGAGGCCTGCTGGACGAGCCGGAGCCTCTACAAGCAGATCGCGACCCTCCGGGGCCGCAACCAGGACGCCCTGGCCCTGGCGCTCGTCAGCAACTGAGCCGGGGGATGCCGGGGTTCCCGTGACACCGTGAAACAGGAAATTGCGCGTCTTTCCTGACACTTCGGGGACCCTGCCCTGCCCTGCCTTGCCCGCTCCTCCGTCCCTTCCTAGGATTCAGGGATCCGCTGATCTCCCCTCATCACCTGGAGTCCTCACCATGCGGTACACGCGCAAGAACATCTCCGAGCTGCTCGACACCGTGCAGGGCAACCCCGACGTGACGGGCTTCTGGACGTCCACCGTCGGCGGCTACACGTACAACATCACCCCGTCGGCGGGCGGCTACATCTACCAGGACATCTACAACCCGAATCACCGGATGTGCGAGGACGGCGGCCAGGTCGTCATTGAGGACCGGTCCCAGGTGGGCTGCTACTAGCGCCCCGCTTCGCCCCTTCCCCACGCCACACCCGGAGCACTCCCATGCGTTACACGCGCAAGAACGTCAGTGACCTGTTGAACGCGGTGCAGGGCAGCCCGGATGTCCAGGGCTTCGGCACCTCCACCTTCGCCGGCTCCACCTGGAACCTGGTCCCCTCGTTTGGCGGCGGCGCTGTCTGGCAGAACTACTGGACCTACCAGTGGACCTGCGAGGACGGCGGCTCCGTCACCGCCGAGGACCGCTCCACGTTCGGCTGCGGGTAGTCCGCGGCCCGCGCCTTCGTTTCCGCTGTTCCACCCGCCACACGGAGGTCCCCGATGCGATTCACGCGCAAGGATGTCTCGGAGCTGCTGGAGCTCGTCAACGGAGGCCCGGACGTCCAGGGCTTCGCCACGTCGAACTTCTCCAGCACCACGTACACGCTCGTCGCCTCGGGGCCGGGAACGGTCTGGCAGGACCTCTACAACTCGGCCCACCGGCTGTGTTCCGAGGACGGCGCGACGTCCCCCTCCGAGGACTGCGGCGGCGGCGCCTAGCCCCGCGGTCCGCTGTGCCTCCCCCGCTTCCCCCCGTCTCGCGGTCCCCTCATGAACACGCGCCTCACCCTGATCCTCAACACCCACATGCCGCAGGTGTTGGGCGAGGGGCCCCTCTTCGATGAGCCGGAGAACTGGCTCTTCGAAGCGCTGACGGAGACGTACATCCCGCTGTTCCGGATGTTGGAGCGCTGGGACGCCCAGCGCTTCGCCGGCACGCTGGTGATGTCCTTCACCCCGTGCCTCTTCGAGCAGCTCGTCGCCTGCGAGGAGCGCTACACCGGCTACCTCCAGCTGCTGAAGCGCATCGCCACGCGCGAGCTGGAGCGCACGTCGCGGCTGGAGCTCTACAACCGCTACGAGAAGTTCCCCCAATCCCTGTCGGACGAGTCGCTCGCGAAGGTCCACCGCACCGCGGGCATGTACCTGCGCCGCGTGGAGGACAGCCTCGCGTTCCTGCGCCAGCACAGCCTGCGGGACGTGTTCACCTCCCTGGGGCGCTCGCGGCCGTCCAACGTGCAGCTGTGGACCTCCACGCCGCAGCACAACTTCCTGCCCTTCTTCCAGCCCGCCGTCGCGGACCGGCTGGTGGCGCGGGGCGTGGAGTCCTTCCAGGACATCTTCGGCCGCGAACCGGACGGCCTCTGGCTGCCCGAGTGCGCCTTCCAGCCGGGGCTGGAGCGCGTGCTCAAGCGCCATGGCATCCGCCGCACCGCGCTCAGCCTGACGGGCATTGGCGCGTCCCAGGCCCAGGATCCCAGCGGCGTGTTCCGCCACGAGGACCTGGAGGTGATGGTCCACGACTACCGCATCGGGCTGTACCTGTGGAAATCGCCCGAGTCCACGTTCCCCGCGCACCCGGTGTACCGCGAGTTCTTCCGCGACGTGGGCTTCGACCTGCGGCCTGAGTACTTCGAGGAGCTGGGCGTGCCCGTGCCCGCGAACAAGCGGGGGCACGTGTGGACGGGCCTCAAGTACCAGGCGGTGACGGGACAGAAGGTCGACCTGGGACAGAAGGCGCTCTACGACGTGGAGGCAGCCCGCGCCCAGGTGAAGCGGCACGTGCGCGAGTTCTGGGAGCTGCTGGACTCACGCCGCTCGCTCGTCCAGGACGGACAGACGTTCGTGCTCGCGTTCGACACGGAGCTGTTCGGCCACTGGTGGCACGAAGGCATCGACTGGCTGGAGGGCGTCATGCAGCCCGCCGCGCCCGTCGAAATCCAGGCCGCCACGCCGCCTCCCGAGCCGCCGTCGCTGCCCCGGCTCTACTATTCGACGTGGGGGCGCGACTTCTACAGCGAGCACTGGCTGACGCCGGGCAACGCCTGGATGTACGCGCTCATCAAGCTGGTGGAGGCGCAGCTGCCGGAGCCCGTGGACGCGGAGACGCGCGAGACGTGGCGCCGCTTCGAGGTCTTCAGTGGCAGCGACCTGCTGTTCATGATTCCGGACCCGACGCAGCGGGACCGGGCGAGAGCGCTGTTCCTGGCGCGCTACGCGGACGTCGTGTCGCGGCTGAAGGACTTCTCCTCCGAGCTGCTCACGTCCTTCCCGGTGGACCCCTTCAAGTGCGTGCTCATCCAGGTGAGCAAGGCCGACGGGCAGGAGCAGCCGCCGTTCCTCTTGCGCCGGCTGTCGCTGGAGGGCGTGAACACCGGGGCGCGCCGGGAGCTGACGCTGGACGCGGAGGTGTTGGAGGTCGCGGGCCTGCGCGTCGCGTTCCAGTACTTCCTGCTGCACCCGCAGGGCCGCTACGCGCTGCGCGTGGAGGGCTCCGAGCGCGAGCACGTCTTCCAGATGCCAGACTACGGCGTGCCGCTGCTCATCGCGCCGGACACCCGCACCTATCCCAAGTACGACCCGGAGGTGCTGTACCAGAAGCTGGGTGAAATCTGGGAAGGCGACCAGCGGCTGCCCTTGAAGATGAACCCCACGCTGCGCAGCCGCCACATGTACACGCGCGCGCAGGTGATGGAGGTGCTCGCGGGCAAGCGGACCGCCGTCTTCAAGTACAACAAAGAGGGCTACGCGCTGCTGCGCTTCCGCGACCACGGGCCGGCCCCGGCGTGCGTCGTCTTCGACGACACGGTGACGCTCAGCGACGCGGGCACGTACATCCAGGCGGGTGAGCTGTCCGTGCCCGTGGTGAACGACCCGGCGGCCATCGCGCGCCATGACTTCGACGCGGTCGTGTTCACCTGCTCGCTCAACTTCGAGACGGAGGTCCCGCACGTCCGCGCGCTGCTGGAGGTGGCCACACGCAGGCGGCTGCCGGTGGTGTCGCTGTACGACGACATCCTCTATTACGACCTCTTTGACGGGCTGGAGCCGGACCCCAACCTCTTCTTCCGCGTGGCGGTGCCAGAGCAGGACGCGCTCGCGAAGCCGGACCCGGTGGACTACGGCCCGCGAAACCTGCTGGGCGTCTTCGGCACGGACACGGTGCAGGGCAAGTTCACCACGCAGGTCTACCTGCGCGAGGCGCTGGCGAAGCACATGCGCGTGCGCCACCACGCCACGGAGCCCACGGGCATCCTGCTGGGCTCGGACACGGGCTACTCGCGCGTGCTGCGCGTGGAGGGCCCGCAGCGGCTGGCGTTCGAGCGGCGGCTCATGGCGGACCTGGCGAAGGATTGCGACCTGGTCATCACCGGCGGGCAGAACGGTCTGCTCTACGTGCCGGCGGGCATGGACAAACGGGCCAACGCCTCCACGCTCATCTACGAGACGTTCCTGCCGCGACTGGTGGTGCTGACCGTGGCGGTGGACACGAAGCCCGAGGACGTCATCGCGACGCGCGAGTACCTGGAGCTGCTGGCCCGTGAGCACAACGTGCCCTGCACGGTGGTGGGACTGGCGATGATGGGCGGGCGCAAGCTCCTGGGCAGCCGTTGGACGGAGACGTGGTTCCTGGGCGTCCGGGATGAAGTCCTGGAGGAGGCGCGGCGGAAGATGGAGCAGCACACCGGCCTGCGCGTCCACGCCATCCCCGAGGAAGTGGACGCGCTGGCGCGGAGCGTGCTCACGCACCTGTGATGGAAGCGGGCGGCGCGATGCAAGAAGAAGGGGCTCCCGGGCTGCGGCAGTCGGCGCGCTATCTCGCCGCGCTGCTGCGGCTCTTGCGTCCCGCGTGGGGCTCGCTCGCGAGGAGCGCGCTCCTGGGCCCGGTCATCACGGCCTTGTGCCTCATCCCGCCCTTCCTCACGCGGCTGTTGTTCGACCACGTGTCATCCCCGCAGGACCTGGGGCTGTTGCACGTGCTGGTGCTGAGCATCCTCGCCGCGTCGGTGGCGGCGGCGCTCGCGGAGTCGCTGCTCGGTTATTACTCCGCGTACCTGACGGTGAAGCTGGAGAGCTCCTCCGCGCTCTACCTCTTCAACCACCTGCAGCACCTGCCGGACCGCTTCTTCTCCCGGCGCCAGGTGGGGGAGCTCACCAGCCGCTTCGACGACGCGAAGGCGGGCATGGCGCTGGTGCTGGGGTTGATCCGGCTCGTCTTCTCGCAGCTCACCTTCCTGGTCGTCATCCCCTTCACCCTGGCGTCGCTGCACTGGGAGCTGGCGCTCGCGGCCGTGGCCACGCTGCCCTTCGTGGTGGCGGTGCCGCTCCTCATCGGCCGCGCCATGGGGCTCGCGTGGCAGGAGGTGATGGGCGTGCACGGCGCCCTCCAGGCGCTCCAGGTGGAGACGCTGCGGCAGAGCCGCACGACGAAGGTGCTCGCGCTGGAGCCGTTCATCTACCAGCGCGCCGCGGGGCTCATGCAGTCCGTGCTGCGGGCGCACCTCAAGGCCCACGGGGTGGAGGGGATGTTGCGGCTGTTCGAGCGCACGGTGGAGGCCGCGCAGACGGCGCTGTTCACCTGGCTGGGCTGGCGGCTCATCCTCCAGGGGAAGCTGACGCTGGGCGGCTTCGTGGCCTTCGTGGCCTATGCCGCGTACCTGCGCGGGCCGGTCATCGAGGTCATCGGCTTCGTCACCGGCCTGCAGCAGCGCGGGGTCCACCTGCGCCGCTTCTTCGAGTACCTGCACGAGACGCCGGAGCAGGACCCGGCCCGCTCGCTGACGCCGCCGGCTTCAGTGACGCAACGACTCTCCGGCGAGGTGGAGCTGGAGGACGTGTCCTTCGGCTACCTGCCCGGGCAGGACGTGCTGCGCGAGGTGAGCGCGCGCGTCCGGCCCGGCACGGTGGTGACCATCGTCGGCTCCAGTGGCTCCGGGAAGACGACGCTCGCGCGGATGCTGACGCGGCTGGAGGAGCCGGGCCGGGGGCGCGTGCTGTTCGACGGGCAGGACGCGCGGACGCTGGAGCTGTCCGACCTGCGCCGGCAGCTCGCGGTGGTGTGGCAGGACGTGGAGCTGTACCACGGCACCGTGCGCGACAACCTCACCCTGGGGCTCCCCGCCGTGAGCGAGGAGGACCTGCGTCAGGCCGTGCGGCTGTGCGCGCTGGAGCCCGTCCTCGACGCGCTGCCGCAGGGCTTCGACACGCCGGTGGCCGAAGCGGGCGCGAGCCTCTCCGGCGGCCAGCGCCAGCGGCTGGCGCTGGCCCGGGCGGTACTCCGCGACGCGCCGGTGTTGCTGCTGGACGAAGCCACCTCACAGCTCGACGTGGAGACGGAGTCCGCCATCGTGCGGGCGCTGCTCGCGCGGGCCCGGGAGCGCGGCCAGACGGTGCTGTTCATCACGCACCGGCTGGCCAACACGCCCCTGGCGGATGAGGTGTGGATGCTCGCGGGAGGCCGGCTGGTGGGCCAGGGGCCGCACGCGGAGCTGCTCGCGCGCTGTGCTCCGTACCAGCGGCTGTTCCGTGCGGGCATGGGCGAGGCGGACGCCGCCTGACGCGGCGGAAGGAATGGTCCCGGTCATGGCGAACGAGCTCCCACGCCCCACTGCGCCGCTGCCCTCGCGGCTGCCGATCCTGGAGGACCCGGACCACGCCGGCCTCTTCGTCGTGCGGCGCATTGGCACGCTCACGGTCCTGCTCATCGCGGTGCTCGGCGCGGGGATGGTGCTCGCGGGGTCGCTCGTGCACCTGACCGTGTCCGTTCCAGATGCCGTCCCGCCCCGCACGGAGTCCGTGTCGCTGGGCACCTATGTGTTCCGGCAACTGAAGCTCTGGAGCCCTTCGCGGCCGGGAGGCACCTCTCCGTGAAGAAGGTGGGCATCATCGACAGCGGCGTGGAGGTGGCCTTCCTGCGCGAGCACGCCATGCACCTCGCGGGAGCGGCCACCTTCTCGCTCGACCTGGACGCGCAGGTGCTGGAGGCGCGCGCCTACGAACGGGAGGAGCTGGCGGCGTGGCGGGACGGCACGGGCACGCTGGACCTGGAGGACACGCACGGGCACGGCACGGCCGTCCTGAGCATCCTCTACGACCAGGTCCGTCCCTGGCCGGATGTAGAGGTCTATGTCGCCCGCGTCCTCGACCAGAACATCCGCGGACACTCGTTGTGCCTCGTGGAGGCGATGGGGTGGATGCTCGATGAGGTGGGCGTGGACGTGCTCAACCTGAGCCTGGGCACGACCCATCGCGCGCTGGAGGCGTCCATGCGCGAAGTCACCGACCGCGCGGCGGCACGGGGCGCCATCATCGCCTCCTCCGCGGGCGGCATGCCCACCCTGCCCGCGCAGCTGGAGTCAGTGGTGTCCGTGGGCGACCCCGCCCTCATGGAGCGCGTGGGCGCGGACGTGAAGGTGGACCACGTCGTGAAGGAGCGGGAGGTGAAGCTCTACATGGGCGGCCACTGGATGCAGGTGCCCATGACGACCAGCTTCGCCTGCGCGGTGGCGGTGGCCGAAGTGCTGCGCGACGGGCCTCCTCCGGGATGGCGGCGCAAGCCGGGCTGAGCGCCTCACGGCGTGGGCTGCGTTACCTCCAGGGCGACGTCGCCCAGGTCCAGTTCCTCGCCTTCCTTCAACTTCAACGGCCGGCGCAGCCGGCCCTGGGACGGGCCTCCCTGGATGAGGAGGACGCGCTCACCCGCGCGCACGCCACTGATGAGGAAGCGGCCCTCCACCGTGTAAGCGTGCTCGCGGGAGCCCTGCTCGCCTTCGATGGAGATGAACGCATCAGGGACGGGTGCCTTCGTGGTCGCGTTCACCACGCGGCCCCGCACGGTGGCCGACGCCGTCACGGGGATGTCCACTTCGAGCACCGCGCCCGTGCCGGGAGAGGCCAGCGCCTCGCCAACAGAGCCGTCCGCCGTGCGTGCCGTCAGCTTCACCGGTTCGGGGGGAACGTCGCGCAATTCGAAGCGGTCGCCGGAGAACTCGAGGGGCACGTCGCCCCTTGGGAGGTAGCCCTTCTGGAGCTGGAACGACACGGTGAAGCCCCGGACGGGTTCACCCTTGCGCACCACACGGCCGCGAAGGAAGGCCGAGGGCCGCAGCCGCACCACCACGTCCTGGTCGACCGTCACGGGCACGGGCTCACTCGAGCGTCCACCGTTGCGCGCGCTCATCAGCACGCGGCGCGTGGGGGAGCCTCCCACGCGGCCAACGGGAATGGCGAAGCGTCCCTCCTCATCCGTGGGCGTCATTGACAGGGGAATGTCCTGCCTCTCCGTCGTGGTGAGGGTGATGACAGCACGGGGCGAGGGCGCGCCATCCGGCTCCAGGACGACACCCCGGTATTCGTTCCCGCCGCGCGGCTCCTCCCAGGTGAGCTCGACCTGAGCCGTCCTCCCCGCGTCCACGCGCACCCGCTTCTGTTCGTTTTGACTGAAGCGGCCGCGCGCCATGAGCAGGAGCGTGTAGTCGCCCGAAGGAAGGGCCATCCGGAAGGCGCCTTCCGCATCCACGAAGACATGGCCCATGTCTGGAGTCACGCCTTGCGACACGTCATCCGCCAGGGCCGTCACCTCCAGCGTCACGTCCCGAAGCGAGCCCCGGGCCGCGCGGACCCGGCCCTCCACCGTGCCCGTGACATCCAACGTGAAGTCCGCTTGGACCGTGCGGTTCGCCTTCACGGAAACCGACTGGCGAACGCCGGTCGTCGCTCCTTCATGGCGCGCGGAGAGGGACATGTAGCCCGTGGCGAGTCCCTCGATGCGGTAGCGGCCCTCGGTGTCGGTGCGGGCCTCGATGGGTCTCGGGTCCATTTCGAAGCGCCCGATGCTCGCGGTCGAGATCCGTGCCGCCGCCACCGGCGCGCCGGTGCTATCGCGCACCTGGCCCTCCACCGCGCCGGTGCGTGAGAGCTTGAACTCCACGGGGAAGCTTTCGCCCTGGGTGACCGTCAGGCCCCAACGGGTGTCGGGCGAGTAGCCCGAAGCCGTGACCTTCGCGTTGTAGCTGCCGGGAGCGAGCCCTTGCACGATGAAGTGTCCCTCAGCGTCCGACACGGCGACGCTGGGGTCTCCGTCACCGCCTGAGAAGCTGACGTCGACACGCGCTCCGGCCACCGGCGTGCCCTCGGACTCCTCCACGACGCGGCCTTCCAGCACCGCGCCCGGCCCCAACTGGATCCGCACATCGCGCACGGTCTTGCCCGCGGCGCAGAGGACCGGCAGGTCGAGCGCCCCGGTCTCCTCGCCGCGCCGCGCGGACAGGGGATGGGTACCGGGCTCCACCTCCACGGAGAAGCCGCCCTGTGCGCCGGTCGTCACCACCTGGGAGGGATTGCCCCCCACCCGCACCTCGGCATCCGCGGCCGGGAGGCCCTTCGAGTCCACGACGAAGCCCTCGATGACGCTCGCCAGCCGGAGCGCCAGCGTCAGCGGGCCTTCCGTGGGGATGCGCAGACGGCTCAGCACCACGCGCGCGTAGCCGGGGGCGCGGGCCTCCAGCAGATAGGTGCCCGGGGCGAGTCCGTCGATGCGGAAGTTCCCCCGCTCGTCGCTCGTGGAATAGACGCGTTCGTCGTCGGGAGCATCCACGCGCTGCCAGACCTCCAGTTCGCGGGCGTGCGCCGTGAGGACGACCTCCACGAGCGGCAGCGGCTCATTCGTTCCGCGCACCACCGTGCGGCCCGTGAGCGATTGCGCGGGCTCCAGGGAGACGCTCATCGCAGTGAGTGACTCACCGTGAGGGCGGACCACATCGCGCAGGAGCGAGGCCCGGTCCGGAGCGCGCACCGCCAGCAGGTAGCGGCCGGGACCGGCACCGAGCCGGACGTGTCCCGCCGGATCCGTGAGGCCGGAGCCCGTCAGCGTCCACTCGGACGTCCGCGCGCCTCGTGCGTAGAGCCGCACGGTGGTTCCGGGCGAAGGCTTCCCGCCCGCGAGCACCTCCACGTCCAGGATGCCATCCGATTCGCTCGGGGACTGCGACGCCGGGAGCCCCTCCACGGGGCCGGAGCGCTCCGGGGTGGGCACAGGGTTCGCGGGGCGCTTCCGCGCGAGCGCGGCTTCCGCGTTGTCCTCCGGCGTGGAGGGGCCTCCGGAGCGCAGCGCCAGGAACAGCACGCAGCCGCACGCCACCAGGATCACCACCCCACCGACGAACCACCTGCGCATGCCCACCATCCTCGTCCCCGTCTCCACGGAGACACCGGCGGCCAGTATCCCCTGAAGCAGCGTGCGCGTCCCGCTCCGGCGGCCAGGACCCGCGCGCCCCGGCACAAGCCTCGCGCGGAGTTGAAGCAGCCCTGACAGCACGCGGACCGCATGCCGCCGGATGCTTGACCCGACCGAGGGCATGTCCGGTTCGACGAGACACCGCCCTCGATGCCGTGCCGGCCTGGAACGGCGCGGCGCTTCAGGACCGTCCAGGGTCGTGTCCCGGATGTTCTCCGCGCTCCACATGACAGGTGCCGCACAGGGCCTGCCAGGTCGTTGGGTCCGCCCGTGGCCGCGTGACACACTTTCTCCATGGCTGACACGCTGCCCACGGACGCAGCCCCTCCTTCCAGCGGCATCGAGCGCCGCAAGTTCCTTACGTGGCTGGTGGCGTCGCCCACGCTGATGATCGCGGCCCGGCTCGCGCTCGACGTTCCCTCCGCCGAGGCCGCAGAGCCTTCGGCGGCCCCGGAAGAGACGCCGCTCAACCTCTACGTCGCCGTCCGCACCGACGGTCGCGTCGTCGCCACCCTGCCCCGCACGGAGATGGGCCAGGGCATCACCACCGCCGTGGCCATGCTCGTCGCGGAGGAGCTCGACCTCGGCCTCGATGCCGTGGACGTGCACACCGCTGACGCGGATCCGCGCTGGCTCATCCAGCTCACCGGCCTTTCGTCGACGATGCGCTACCTGGCCGGTCCTCTCCGCGCCGCCGCCGCGGAGGCCCGGGCCCGACTGGTCACCGCCGCCGCGCACCGCTGGCGGGTGCTGGCCCTCACGCTCACCACCGCGCAGGGCGAGGTGCGTGCTCCCGACGGCCGCAGGCTCGGTTATGGCGAGCTGGCGGAGGACGCCACTCGCGTGCTGCTGCCGGAGGTCTCTGCTCTGCCGAAGTCTCCGAGCAAGTACACCGTGGTCGGTCAGCCCACGGGACGCGTCGACGCACGGGACATCGTCACCGGCGCGGCGCGCTTCACCCTGGACCTGGACATCCCGGACGCGGTGCCCACGGTGGTGGCGCGGCCTCCCACGCTGCTCGGCAAGGTCCAGTCCTTCAATGCCTCCACGGCCCGGGCCCTGCCCGGCGTGGTGGGCGTGGTGCAGCTCCCTTCAGGCATCGCGGTGGCGGCGCGGACGTACTCGCAGGCCTTCGCCGCTCGCGACGCCTTGCAGGTCACCTGGACCCCTGGCCCGGCCAGCCACCTCTCCGACGCAGACATCCGGACCCGGCTGCGTGACGCCATCGGGCCCCGGCCGCTGCCTCCGCTGCTCACGACCCGGGTCGTGGAAGGTCGCTTCGACTTCCCCTATCTCGCGCACGCGCCCATGGAGACGCAGAGCTGCGTGGCGCGCGTGACGACGGACACCGCGGAAATCTGGTCCGGCGTCCAGGATCCGAAGTTCGCGCGGAGCCAGGTCGCCGCGGCGCTCGGATGGGCGCTCACTCCGCAGCGGGTCACCGTGCATCCCATCCGCGCTGGCGGTGGCTTTGGCCGACGCTTCTTCACCGAAGCCGCCGTGGAGGCAGCGCTCATCTCGCGCTCGCTCGGGCATCCGGTGAAGCTGATGTGGAGCCGCAACGACGAGATGCGCCACGGGCACTACCGGCCCGCGAGCCATCACCGCATCCTCGCCTCGCTGGGGCCCGGTGGCTCCATCCTCGGCTGGCAGCACCGCGCCGCCATTCCCACCGTGGAGTTCCCCCACGGCTTCGGAGACCTGCTCACCTCGCTGGTCGGTCAGGTCCTGCCGGACGTCACCAGCGCGGTGTTCTTCGCGCTGACGCAGCACGTCCCCTACCAGTTCGGCTGGGTGGCGCAGGAGCTGGCCGAAGTGCCGCTCCCGATTCCCACCGCCTCCTTCCGCTCCGTCTTCACCAGCCAGGTGGGCGTGGCCAACGAGATCTTCGTCGACCAGCTGGCCCGCGAGCTCCAGCGAGACCCCGTGGAGCTGCGACGCTCCCGCCTCACGTCCCGCAGGCTCAAGGCCGTGCTGGAGCGCGTGGTGCTCGAAGGCGCCTGGGGCCGGGCGCTGCCTCCTGGCGTCGCTCAAGGCGTCGCCGTGCTGGAGGAGTGGGACAGCGCCATCGCCCACCTCATCGAAGTGGACGTCACGTCCGGGACGCCTCGCGTGTTGCGCGTGGTCATCGCCGCGGACGTGGGCCTGCCCATCAACCCGAAGGGCATCGAGGCCCAGCTCCAGGGCGCCGCGATGGACGCCATGTCCACCACGCTGAGCGCCGGGCTCCACATCGACGCGGGCGCGGTGCGCGAGGGCAGCTTCGCGGACTACCGGTGGCTGCGGATGAAGCACGCCCCCGCCTCCATCCAGGTGCACCTCGTGCGCTCCGACGACCGCGTGGGCGGCGTGGGAGAGCTGGGCTACCCCAGCGCGGCGGCGGCCCTGGCCAACGCCATTGCCCGGGCGACGGGCACCATGCCCACGCGCTTTCCCATCCTCGACGAGGGAGTCTGACCATGCCGGCCCATTCCTTCCTCCTCAACGGTCAACCGGTGTCGGTGGAGTCGCCCGCGGACCTGCCCCTCTTGTGGGTGCTCCGCGACGTGCTGGGCGTCACGGGCCCCAAGTACGGCTGCGGCGTGGGCGTCTGCGGCGCGTGCACCAGCCACCTGGACGGTGAAGCCTTCCGTCCCTGCCTCCACCCCGTGGGCGACATCGAGGGCCGAGAGGTGAAGACCATCGAAGGACTCGCGGACGCATCCGGCCTGCATCCCGTGCAGGAGGCGTGGATCGCCGAGGACGTGGCCCAGTGCGGATTCTGCCAGCCGGGGCAGATCATGGCCGCGGTGGCATTGCTGCGGAAGAACCCCCAGCCGACCGACGCGGACATCGACGCGGCCATGAGCGACAACGTCTGCCGCTGCGGCACCTACGTCCGCATCCGCGCCGCCATCCACCGCGCGGCGCTGCTGCTGCGAAACGGCGCGGTCCCCCGGGAACTGTGACCAGAGAGCACATGCGGCCTCGCACCCTCCACGTCCTCCTCCTGCTGTGCACGGTGCTCGTGTCAGGCCCCGCCTGCGTGGGCATGAAGCCGGTTCCCCTTCCGCCGGAGGCCGCGACCTCGCCGTGGAAGTACGCCCGCGTTGGGGACCGCGTGGAGTACACCTTCAGCAGCACCCTGTTCGATCCGTACATCCCGTTCGACACGCAGGCCTTCCTCGAAGGGAAGATCCGCGAGGAGCCCCGGGGACGGACGAACACGGTCGAGGGCCGGGTGGCCGTGGAGGTCGTGGCCGTGCGGCCTCCGTGGGCGTGGCTCGCCATCACCTTCACGAATGACTGGGGCCGTCCCCATCCCCATCGCGCGCTCACCCAGGCCCACGTGCTGCCCATGCGCATGGAGGAGTCCCAGCCGCGCCCGCCCGTCCAACTCCTGGGCGAGAACACCACCGAGGAGCGGTTCACCGCCGGGGGGCAGACCTGGGACGCCCGGCGCGCCGTGCACGACTCCCGCGTCAGCGATGGCTCACTGGAGGTCCGCGTCTACGCCTCGGTGCCCGGGCCGCTGTACCTCACCCAGGGCCTGCTCGAAGCCAGCAGCGAGCCCGCGG
This sequence comes from Corallococcus sp. AB011P, assembly GCF_003611605.1. Taxonomy (NCBI): domain Bacteria; kingdom Pseudomonadati; phylum Myxococcota; class Myxococcia; order Myxococcales; family Myxococcaceae; genus Corallococcus; species Corallococcus sp. AB011P. The sequence goes on along the minus strand of NZ_RAVX01000017.1, from coordinate 140,141 downwards.
GGATGGGAGTCACCGTCTCCTCCGAGCTCAAACTCCGGTCCTTCCGTCAGGGCACCCTCGAGCCCGGCAAGGTCCCCACCCTGGAACATCCCCTGGGCCCTGGCACCTGGTACGACGTGGTGACGGAGGCGGACCGCGAGGCCCCGAAGCTGCACCGCTCCTGCATGAACGCGGAGGTCGGCCAACTGCTGACGACGACGTGGACGGGCGCCCCAGGCGCGGCTCCTCCCTGCGGCGACTTCCAGGGCGCGGCCAGCACTTCGTTGGGAACGGCCCTGCACGGCTTCATCATCCAGGCCGCGACGGTGTTCCCCTGGTGGCCGCCCGTCCTGGGAGAATTCAAGCCCATCCGCCAGGAGACGGTCACCCGAGGCTCACACGCGGTCCCCGTCACCGTCTGTGCGCAGCAGCCGGGCCCGATGGACGCTCACGGCTCCACGGCGCAGGAGGTCCGGTACGCGGTGGATCCCTGGGGCAGGGAGCTCGACGGCCTCTCCAGTTTGATCCGCTTCACGCCGCTGTACGACGGCACCTTTCATGTCCCGGCGCAGGGTCCGCGCAGGTTGGACTACTCCACGGCCCTGGTGGACTGGGGCGTCTGGTGGAAGGACGCCGGGAACTGACGGCGCCGGACTACCGGGGTGCGGACCGGAACCACGTGGGCTCGGCGCGGACCGTCGTGCCGCCCGTGAACATGCCGCCGGTGAAGAAGGCGTCCTCGAAGAAGTGGTACGGGTGGACGAGCTCCGGGCGGCTGACGGCCTCCAGCGTCGCGGCGAGCGCGTCGGGAATCCGCACGTCGAGCGCATGCAGGTTCGCCTCCAGCTGCTCCATCCGCGTCGCGCCGATGATGGTGGACGCCACGCCCGGCCGGCGCGTCACCCACGCGAGCGCCACCTGCGCGGGCGACCGGTCCAGCTCCGTCGCCACCTCGCGCAGCACGTCCACGATGGCCCAGTTGCGCTCGGTGAAGAGCTTCTCGAAGCCCGGGTTGCCGCCGCCCTGGATGGACGGCAGCCGGCCCTCGCCCTTCGCCTGCGCGCCCTCGCGGGTGTACTTGCCGGACAGGAGCCCCGACGCCAGCGGGCTCCAAGGCGTGATGGACGCGCCCAGCGCCAGCGCCGCGGGGATGTGCTCGCGCTCGATGTTGCGCTCCACCAGCGAGTACTCCAACTGCAACGCGGCGACGCGCTCCCAGCCCTCCTGCTCCGCCAGCGACTGCGCGCGGGCGAAGTACCAGGCCGGCACGTCCGACAGTCCGATGTAGCGGACCTTGCCCTCGCGCACGAGCGCATCGAGCGTGCGCATCACTTCCTCCACTGGCGTCATGCCATCCCACGCATGCAGCCAGTACAGGTCCACGTAGTCCGTCTTCAGCCGCCGCAGCGAACCCTCCAGCGCACGGCGGATGTTCTTGCGGCCGTTGCCGCCCGCGTTCGGGTCGCCGGGCCAGGTGTTGACGGTGAACTTCGTCGCGATGACCGCTCGGTCGCGGCCTCCGGCCTGCGCGAAGTAGTCCCCGATGATGGCCTCGCTGGAGCCGCCCGTGTAGCCGTCCGCGGTGTCCACGAAGTTGCCGCCGGCCTCCAGGTAGCGGGCGAGCATGCGGTGAGCGGTGTCCTTGGGGCTGCCCCAGCCCCACTCGGTGCCGAAGGTCATGGCACCCAGGCACAGCGGGCTCACCCGCAGGCCACTGCGGCCCAGCAGGTGGTACTGCGCCAGCGAATCGATGCGAGCGGTCGTCGTCATGGAATGCCCCCGTGTTGGATGCGCACAAGGTGCCGCCCGGAAGCCGCCGGATGAAGACGCGGAAGTTGCAGGGACTGTTTAGACTTTCTTCGAAATGGCCCTGACGCCCCTCAATGCCCTGACCGTGTTCGTCACCGTCGCCCGCCGGCGCAGCTTCAGTCAGGCCGCGAAGGAGCTGGGCGTGTCCTCGTCCGCGGTGAGCCAGGCGGTGCGCCAGCTGGAGGAGAAGCTGGGACAGGCGCTGCTCGCCCGCACCACGCGCAGCGTGTCCCTCACGGAGTCGGGACAGCGGCTGATGGACGAAGCCGGTCCGGGCCTGCAGTCCGCGCTGGCGGCGCTCGAACACCTGGCCGCCGGAGTGACCCCGGAGGTGACGGGCTCGCTGCGCCTGTCGGTGCCCGCGTTCTCCGTGTCACCCGTGGTGGAGCCGGTGCTGCCGCGCTTCGTCGCGGCCTACCCGCAGGTGCAGGTGCACGTGTCCGTGCAGGACGGGTTCGTGGACATCGTGAAGGAGGGCTACGACGCCGGCATCCGGCTCACGGAGTCCGTGCAGCGCGACATGGTCCAGGTGCGACTGACGCCGGCCTTCCGCTTCCTCGTCGTGGGCTCACCCGCGTATTTCGAAAGGCACGGGACGCCCCGGCATCCCCGGGACCTGGGGAACCACTCCTGCCTGGGCTACCGCGCGCCCTCGACGGGGCTGCCCTACCACTGGGAGTTCGAACAGGGGACGAAGGAGCTCACCGTGCCGGTGAAGGGGCCGCTCACGTCGGACAGCTCCTCGCTGCTCCTGGGCATGGCCAGCCAGGGCCTGGGGCTCACCTACATCGCGGAGCTCCAGGCGGCGGCCGGACTGCGCGCAGGCACGCTGCGGCCCGTCCTGGAGGACTGGGCCCCGAGCGTCCCCGGCCTCTTCCTCTACTACCCCCACCGGGCGCGGGCCTCGCGTCCGCTGAGGGTCTTCATCGAGCTGGCGCGGGAGCAGCTCCCGCGCCGCTGAAGCGGACCTGGCCGCTCGACTCCCACTCGGGCAGGCGTGCATGCTGCACGTCGCTGAGCCCCCTTCTCGTGGACTGTCATGGCGGAAGTCGGGCCGGTCCCACACCCAAAGGACAGGAACATGGCGCAGCACGGACAGCGTGTCGGTCTCTTCATGGCGCTCACGATGGCGGCGGCCCTGGTGGGCGCTCCCGCCCACGCGGCGGACACGGCGAAGAAGCCCAAGCCCTCCCCTTCCGCGACAGTGGACGCCGGGGTCGAAGGCAAGGACGCGGGCACGGTCGCCACGCCGGAGAAGGACGCCGGTGCGTCACAGGGCGCAGGTCGCTGCACGGGCAAGGCGAACTTCTGTGGCGTCTTCTCCCAGATGTACTGCAGCAGCCAGCCTGGATGTGCCTACATGTTCGGGTCCAATATGTGCGGCGGCGTGGCCATCGCGTGCGAGAAGGCCACCAACGAAGCGTTCTGCAAGAAGATCAAGGGCTGCTCCTGGAAGTAGCCCGCTCGCACACCCGGGGACGCCATGCCGAAGCGCGAATTCGACGAGGGCATCGACACCGCGACCCTTCCCCGCATCTCCATCCTGTTCATCCCCTTCGACGCGGCGAAGAAGTTCTACAAGGCCAACACCACCAAGGGCGTGAAGGGGCTGAGCGCGACGTTGGATGACACGGGGATGCGGGTGGACGGGGCGAACCTCGCGAACCCGCTCGTCCCCAGCATGGGCTCCAGCGCGTTCCTGCAGGGGCCGGACATCGCCGCGAAGCTCGCGGACATCGTGGAGCAGGAGTGCGACCTCATCCGCAACATGCACGTCCGCGACGCCGACTATGACGACAACCTCCAGTCATGGTTGGCGAGCAACGGCCCCCAGGCGACGGACACGTCCCAGTGGAGCGACCGGCGCAAGAGCCGCATCGAGCGCAACCTGCGCGGCTACAAGCACTACCCCGTCTTCATCTTCCTGTCGGAGAACCCGACGGGTTCGCCCTTCCCGGACCGCATCGACGTCTCCGGTCTGGGCATGTCCTACGTCCGCAAGCACCTGATTGACGACGCGACGGTGAAGGGCATCAAGCACGTCAACGAGATTGCCCTCTACCTGCGGGAGGACATCGACGGGCAGTTGGACAACGTGAAGGAGGACGGCTTCTACCTGGAGGCCACCACGCTCACGCGGAAGACTGCGTCCATCCAGACGAAGCTGAAGTCCAAGGACGAGTACATCCTCAAGGTGACGCTCGGGAACCGGTATGGCTATTCGGTGACGGTGGCCGGGGTGCACCTGCGCGCGTCGCTGACCGGCTCCAATCCGCACGAGCGGCAGGTGGAGCGCAATGCCTTGCAGGCCTTCTGCAAGACCGAGGGCATCCAGGTGATGGTGGGCGACTTCAACATGGACCTCCAGGAGACGGCCCAGGGAAGCCGGGGTGTCTTCTTCGACGGCCGGCCGGAGACGCAGCCCACGTACATGCTGGCCCACAAGAGCAGCGAGGCCATCCCGCTCTTCCAGCAGCAGTATTCGAACTCCGCCGGCAACGCCCACTACATGGGCTACTACCAGGCGGACACGGAGCACCTGGAGCTGTCCGGCCCCGGCATGTTCGGCCTGATGGGCGCCAGCGGCTCCCGGCACCTGAAGTCCGAGGGCAAGTACTACTCGGACCATCCGTCCATCTACCTGCAGGTGAAGTCCACGCGCCTGACCGACGAGGCGCGCGACAAGATCTTCCGGCGGAAGATCTTCCGCATCGTGAAGCCCAAGCAGTAGGGCCTGCTCGCGTCAGTACACGTAGGGCGTTTTGCGCGCCCACTCCGTCTTGCCGTAGTTCTTGTGGAGGTACGCGAAGGCCTTCTTCGCCTCCGGGGTGTTCTGGCCGCAGCCCCTCTTGCTGGAGCGGACTGCGCGGAACAGCGCGATGGGCGAGCGCGGGTCCTGCGGATGCGCCTTCGCCCAATCCAACGCCACGCGGGAGAAGAAGGCCACGGAGGAGCCTGCTTCGTTGAGGGCCTTCCACTCCGCGGCGGCGTCCGCCCGCTCCTCGGGGCTCGCGAACGGGAGCGGCGTCTTCAGCGGATCCTCCAGGTTCTTCGGTCCCGGCACGCACCAGCCGTTGCGGTACCAGCTCATGTCCTCGGTGAGGTCCAGCTTCGGTGAGACATTGGCCAGACGGTCCCTGGCGGGCTCCACCCTCGCGGAGACGACCGGCAGCCCCATGATCAGCAGCCGCGCGTCGAACTGACGCTCCTCCGCCGTGGGCCGCCCCACGATGGCCAGCAACTCCGCGCGGGCCTTGGGCTCCGTCTCCGCGAGCGTGGTCGCCTGGGCCGTGAGCATTGCGTCATCCCCCACCACCGCGGCGCGAGCGAACACGGCCCACGACAGCTGCCGGCGCAGCTCGGGGCTCAACGACGGAAGCGCGGCCCACTCGCGCAGCCGGCGCGTGGGGACATGGGACTCCAGGAAGGTGGCCCGCGCGGCGCTGAGTCCCATCGGTGCACTGCCGTCCTGCTGAGGGGCCAGGACGACTTCCTCCACCAGGAACTGGGCCGCGTTGCGCAGGGCTTCATCCCAGCCGTTCGCCAGGTGCAGCCGCTCCTCCCGCAGGGCGTTGTCCGTGGAGAGCTGGTCGCGCACCTGCTCCAGGGGAATGGCGTCCAGCCGCGCCCGGGCCTCCGCCAACTGTCCCCGCTCGCGCAGCAGTTGCACGGAGCGCCAGGCGAGCGTCATGCCCGCGGGTGACTCCACCGGCACCGCTGCCGCGTCCGTGAGCAACTGGGGCACCTCCGGCGCGTCCGCGCGGGCCGACAGCAACGCGAGCACGAGCCAGGGCTGATGCCCGGACTTCTTCCAGCGGGCCACGGCGGTTGCGTAGGCCTTCGCGGGCCATGGCGTCTCCGGAGCGCCGGTCTCCTCGGAGGCGGAGGCGGACATGAGCCGGAGCCACTCGAAGAGTTCCGCCGCGCGAGGCTTCAATCCCGGGCAGGTGACGGCGTTGCCCTCCGCGTCGGACCCCAGCGAGAGGCCAGCCAGCTCCGACTCCAGCCCGGAGCCCGTCCCCTTCTCCAGTACCCGCGAGAACAGCTCGCACCGCCAGGTGGCCGGCGACAGGCGCAAACGCACGAGGGACAGCAGGCGCCGAGCGGGGCCGTGCACCTCACGCAGCTTCGGATCCGCGAGCACCTTCTGGATGGCCTCCTCCGCCCGGGTGAAGCGCGCGAGCGAGGCCTCGTCCACCGTGCGCGCCTCGTAGTAGTCGTCCGGCTGTAGGAACAGCGCCTCGCGAACGCGGGTTCGCGCCACGAGGTAAGCGGCGAGCGTCCGGTAGGGAGAGTCCGCGGTGCTGGCGAGCGACTGGAAAGCCTCCGCCGCTTCGTCGAACTTCCCGCAGTACAGGTGCATGGACGCGGCCTGGTAATCGCGCTCGGCCTGACGGCGCGCCTTCTCCCGCGGCGTCAGCGAATCCTCGATGCCCGGCGCCGGGTCAGCCAGGGTGCAGCCCTTGCTGAAGACGGTGTCCTGGTTGCCCACCCACTCCTTCAGCAGGGCCGGGCGCTGCTTCCATTCCTTCGCGAGCGCCCGAGCCGTGGCCGCTGCATGAAGGAAGGCATCGCCGTGGATGTAGGCGTCGTTGGAGGCGTACACCATCTGGTTGGCGTCCACCTGTGGGAGGTCCTTGAAGGGCGCGACCTCCTGCCGGACGGCGGTCCATTGATCACGGGCCCAGCTCGGGTCGGGCCCATAGCGGCCCTCCGCGTCCGTCCAACCCGCCACCAGATGCTTCTGTTCATCCGCCGTGGTGGGGATGCCCATCATCGAGCGAAAGGCGAAGGCGAGGTACGGCGCGTCGAAGGTGCGACGGAGGATGCCCAGGCGTCCGGCGGCGTAGTTGCTGAAGGGTCGGTCGGGATTGTCGACGACGGAGAAGCGGGGCTCGGGCCCGAAGTCGGGCCCGCAGGCGTCGGCGATGACGGGAGGCAGCAACACCGCGAGGCCCACGAGCCCCAGGACTGTTCTTGCGTTCTTCATGGTCGGGTCTCCGCCTCGGCGCGAGCGAACGCATCGGGCGTCCACGGCCGGGGGTTGAAGAGATAGAGGGTCGAAACGCCGGGAGGCACGGGCTGCCACTCGTCCATGGACAGGCCCATGCTGCCCGCGCACGGGCGAGGCAGGCCGCGCGCGAACCGAGCACGCCAGACCGGCGCGTCCGGGCCCATGCGGAAGAGCTGCGGCACCACTTCGTCCACGGGCGCGCGCGCAATCCAGCTGCCGGGCACACACCACGAAGCGAGCCCCGTGATGGACAGCGGCATCCCCGGAGGCAGGCGCGCACGCAGCCGCTGGAGCAGGTCGATGTAGCCGTCGTATTCCGACGCACGGGCATCGAAGTCCAGTTGCAGCGCCGTCACGTCAGGGCGGCGGCGCACGAGCGCCTCCAGACTCCCAGCCAATGACTCCAGGCGCTCCGAACCGAAGCGCGCGAGCGAGCTTCCCGGAAGCATCTGCAACCGCACGGTGGCCTTCAGCGCGGTCCCCGGCGGAACCCGGAGTGGCTGCCTGCGGGGCACCAGGTGCTCGTCCTCGTCGGTGAGGTCGAGCGTCGCGAGCAGGAAGGCGACATCCACCGCGCGGCCCTCCAGGAAGCTCAGGTCCTCCGGCCGCTCCCAGGCCCAGAGGACGAGCCGGGGCGGAGGAGACACCGGCGGAGGAGTGGCCACGGACAGCGGCAGGCACAGCAGCGTGAGGACGGCAGTGGCCCGCAGGCCGCGCCGTGGGCCGGGTGCCGCGTGCGATTGGGACTGTTCGGGGAGCATCGCGGCCAGGAAGCCACGGCCGGGCACCCTGCCCGGCCGGCACGGTGACATTTAGCAACCCGTGCGCCAGACGCCCATGACCTCTCCGGTGATGCGCCGGAGTTCAGCCCTCCTTCTTCCCGGCCTTGACCCCCAGCATTCGCAGTGCCAGCTCCGCGTGCAGGTCCGCCAGCGCGTCCACGTCGAGCGCGGGCGTGGGTTCGAACCAGTAGGGCAGCCGCAACCCCATGGCGGAGATGGCTGCGGCGACGACGCCCGCGTTCGGCACGGAGAACACGCCCTGCGCGCGGCCCCGCTCGATGACCGCCATCAGCAACGCCGACGACTGCTCCCGCAGCGCCAGCGACGGCGCCGCCAGCTCCGGCGGCAGCGCATGGATTTCGTCATTCACCACCACGGCCAGCTGCGGATGGGTCGCGTGCAGCTGCGTGTGCGCCCGGACCAGGGCCCGAAGCTGCTCCACCGGCTTCGCCCCCGCGCCGAGCAGCGCCGTGCGCAAGCCCTCGTGGTGCGCCTCGTGCCCCAACCGAACCAGCTCCGCGAGCACGTGTTCCTTGGAGGGGAAGTGCGCGTAGAGCGCGCTGGGCCGCAGCTCCAGCTCCTTGGCCAGGTCCCGGATGGACGCGTCATGGAAGCCTCGGCTCGCGAAGAGCTGGAGCGCCGTCTCCAGGATGCGGCGACGCGTGCCGTCCGCCGACGCCGAGGCCGGAAGCACCGCCTTGCGCGCGCGAAGACGGGACGGAGAGGAAGACGCCATGGGGGCCACCTTGAAAAACGAACGGTCGTTCAGCTACGGTTCCACCGACCCTGCAAGCGTAGTCCATCCCCCCTCTGAACGGTCGTTCACCCGACGATGCCTACGTTCTCCCTTCCCGACGGCGTCACCCTGCACCTCCAGGAGTCTGGCGAGGGAGCGCCCATCCTGCTCCTCCACGGGCTGGGTTCGTCCGGCAGCGACTGGGACGCGGTGGCACCCCGGCTGTCGGCGCACCACCGAGTGCTGGTGCCGGACGCGCGAGGCCACGGCCAGAGCGACAAGCCGGCGGGCGCGTATGGCGTGGCCCTCTTCGCGCGGGACATCGCCGCGCTGTGCGACGGGCTGGGGCTGACGCAGGTGCACGTCGTCGGCCTGTCCATGGGCGGGATGATGGGCTTCCAGTTGGCGGTGGACCGGCCGGATCTGGTGCGCAGCCTGACCGTGGTCAACAGCGGGCCGGACATGGTCGCGCGCACGTTCCGCCGGAAGATGGAGTTCGCCGCGCGCCTCCTGGTGCTGCGGCTCCTCGGTCCTCGCGGGCTGGCGAAGCGCGTGGCCCCCAGGCTGTTCCCAAAGCCGGACCAGGAGGCCCTGCGCCAACGGGCCATCGAATCCCTGGGCTCCAACGCGCCGGACGTGTACCTGCGCGCGACGCGGGGGCTCGTCGGATGGAGCGTCCAGGACCGGCTGAAGGACATCACCTGTCCCGTGCTCGTGCTGCACTCCGAACGGGACTACACGCCGCTGTCCACGAAGCAGGCCTACGCGGGCCAGCTCAAGGACGCATGGCTCCAAGTGCTGACGGATTCCGGGCATGCCGCGCCCGTGGATCAACCCGGACAGGTCGCCGACGCGGTGGAGAGGTTCCTCCGGGAAGTCGAGTCACCCGGGCGCATGACGCGTCCTGGCTGAAGCAGGAGGCAGACACATGTCGGTGACTCGGAAGGTCCAGGCCATGGCTCGCATGGCGGTGGCGGTGTGCGCGCTGTTCGCCGTGTTGGGAACCACTCAGGCCCGCGCGGGCGAGTGGGTCCACGGCGTCTATTCGAACATCTGGGGCACCCGGAGCTTCCAGCTCTGGGTCCCCACCGGCTACCAGCCCGGCGAGCCGCTCCCGCTCGTCGTGGGGCTGCATGGCTGTCTTCAGAACCCGGACCAGTTCGCAGGCCTGTCGCGGCTGAACGCGAAGGCGGACGCGGAGAAGTTCCTGGTGCTCTATCCCAACCAGGCGATGTTCGCGAACGGCACCCAATGCTGGAACTTCATGTTCTCCTCCAACCAGGAGCGAGGCATTGGCGAGCCGTCGCTCATCGTCGGCATGGTGGATTGGGTGAAGGGCAACTACGCGGTGGACTCGCGCCGCGTCTATCTGGGCGGCGTCTCCGCGGGCGCGGTGATGACCAGCATCCTGATGGCCTGCTACTCGGATGTGTTCACCGCGGGCATGGTGGGCGCGGGCGCCATGTACAAGGCGGCCACCACTGCGTCCGGCAGCCTCTATGCGATGACGTTCGGCAGCATCTATTCACCGGATGACCGGGGCCATGACGCGTGGGCGTGCTCGGGCAAGCCGCGCCGGAAGGTGCCGGTGCTCGTGGTGCACGGCACGTCCGACGACGTCGTCAATCCCGTCAACGGCCAGCAGACCGCGCGCCAGTTCGTCCAGACGAACGACTACGGCGACGACGGCTCGAACAACAACAGCGTGTCCAACACCCCGGCCCGGGTGACGTCCGCTGTTTCAACGGGAGGCCGCAAGTACACCGTGAGGGACTACGTCTCCAACGGCGTGCTCCTGGTCCAGCACATCGAAATCCAGGGCATGGGGCACGCATGGCCCGGCGGTGACGGCGCCTTCCCGTTCGCGGACCCAGCGGGTCCCGACGGAACCACCATCATGTGGGACTTCTTCAAACAGCACTCCCGCTGAAGGGCGCGGCCCGTCCGCTGCTCCCGGACTACCCGGGAAGACGTGGACAGTGCGTCCGCCGCCATGTTGAGCTTGGGTCAAAGGCAGCCATCGCCCGCACACCCGAGACGCAGGCCCCATGTCCTTCTTCGAAGTGCTTTCACCGGTTCCACAGAAGATGGACATGGGGGGCGACCTCCCCCTGCGCTTCCACACGCGTCCGCTGCTCGGCCAGGTCGTGTGGCCACTGCTCGGGTTCGTGCTGCTCGTCGTGCTCCCCGTTGCCTACGCGCTGGACCAGGGCCTGTCCCTGGCCCTGCTGCGTGAGCAATGGATGCTGCCACTGGTGGGCGTCCTGGCCCTGTTCGTGACCGGGACGCTCATCGTGCGGTGCCTGACCACCCGCCTGGAGGTGGTGGTGACGGCCTCGGAGGTGTCGCTGCGCGGCGCCGGGGCCCTGCGCGCCCTCACCTGGAGCGAGCCCCTGGCCCACTACGCCGGCCTCGACTGCGAGCGGCGCCACCACCCGGACTGGATTGGCGCGCAGGACGAGTACGGCATCGAGCTGACGCACCGGAAGAACCCGGAGCGCAACGTCGTCGTGCACTGGGGCCGCGATGCCCGGCGCTTCGAGGACCGGCTCGCGCGCTACGCCCAGCTCCTCCGGCTCCCCGTCCGCCGGGAGCAGCGCGCGCCCCTCGCGCAGCCGCGCGTCGCCCGCAGATAGCCGCTTCACGCCACCTCCCCTCCCGCCATGGGCGCCACTTGACGCGTCGGAGATTTCCGACGTATCAATCCGGGCCATGTCCGAACCGGATGTCTTTTCGGCGCTCTCCAATCCGGTGCGCCGGGAAATCCTGCTGCAACTGCGCAAGGGGCCGCGCGCGGTGAACGACCTGGCGAGCGGCTTCAACCTGGGCCGGCCCGCTGTCTCCGAACATCTCCAGGTCTTGCGCAAGGCACGGCTCGTCCGCGAGGAGCCGCGCGGCCGTGAGCGCTACTACCACCTGGATCCACGTCCACTGTCGGAGGTGGACGACTGGCTCAAGGCCTTCACGCACTACTGGAAGCAGCGGCTCGCCGCGCTCGAGGACGTGCTCGACGAGGAGTCACGCAAATGAATCCCCCCGCCGTCATCCAACTGGACCACGTGTATGCCCATCCGCCCTCCGCCGTGTGGAAGGCATTGACGGACCCGGCGCTCCACGCGAAGTGGTGGGCCGCGGGCGACGTGCGCCCCATCGTGGGCCACCGCTTCACGCTCGACATGGGCGCCTGGGGCCAGCAGCCCTGTGAGGTGCTCGCGGTGGAGCCGGAGCGGCTGCTCCAGTACCGCTTCGCCACGGGCACACTCGACACCACCCTCACCTGGCGGCTCGCGCCGGAGGGAACGGGGACGCGGCTCACGCTCGTCCACGAAGGCTTCAACCTGGATTCACCCATGGGCCGCCGCGCCTTCGAAGGAATGAAGCCGGGCTGGCCGGGAGTGCTCGCACGGCTGGGCACCGCACTCGAAAGCTGAGCGCGGGCCCTCGCGCGAATGGCTCAGCTCACCGGGGGCCGCACACCGTGGCCCCTTCGTTCCAGATGGTGACGTTGCCCACCGGGGACACGGAGCAGAAGCCACCGCAGCAGTCCTCGTTGGAGCGGCACTGGGAGCCGTGTGGCCGGCAGGTGAAGTGCGGCGGCGTGCTCAGCGCCGTGGTGACGGTCTGCCAGGGGATGCCCGGGCCGGTCCACGACAGCTGCGCATGAGCGTCGCCGTAGCCCTCGAAGAACTCCATCACCAGGTCATGCGGGCTGTTGGCGGTGAGCGACACGGCGACGTCGTGCGTCTGCCCGCCCTCCGCCTCCATCCAGTTGTCGACGAGCAGCACGCCATCCAGCCACAGGCGCGCGCCGTCCTCGGTGGCGGTGCGCAGCGTGTACGTGCCGGTGGTGGGCGCCCTCAGCGTGGCGGACCAGCGCGCGGACCACCTGTCGGCGGGCACGCCGGGCGCGGGAGAGGACGCGCCCCAGTACGTCCCCAGGAACGCCTCGCGCCGCACGGTGGCGCGGTTGTAGAGGAACTCGGAGGTGAAGTACTCGGCCTTCAGGCCGGGCTGGCCTTCCGCCACCTCGGGCGTGCAGACGGCGTCTCCCTCGTTCCAGATGGTGACGTTGCCCACGGGGAACACGCTGCACCCGCCGGAGCGGCACTGCGCGCCCGCGGTGCAGTGGGCGCCCAGGGGACGCGGCAGGGGCAGCGCCGCCGTCTCCAGGCGGGACACGGGCACCGTCTGCCAGGGCTGGCTGGCGCTCTGCCACTGGAGCAACAGCGAGGCCGCGGCCTCCGCGTCGAAGAACTCCAGCACCACGCTGGCGGGGATGTCCTGCGACAGGGCGATGCTCCCGGAGCGCTGCTCCACGGCGTGCTCGAACCAGTCATCCACCAGGAGCTGGCCATTCACCCACAGCCGCACGCCACCGCTGGCGGAGGTGCGGAACGTGTACGTCTGCGTGAAGGCGGGCGTGACGAAGCCCTCGATGCGCATGCCGAAGAAGTCCGCCGGGATGCCGGCCACCGGCGCGCCCGTTCCGTAGGACACGTTCACGGTGGACAGGTGACGCAGCACCGGCACGCCCTGCATCCGGAAGTTGGGGAAGAAGCGCGCCACCACGCCGGGCTCGCTGCTCGCGTACTGGATGACGACCGCGTACTGCGCGTTGGTGCCCTGCGCGGGCGCCGCCATGCCGCCGCCCAACACCAGCGTCCCCGCGGGCACGGACTTCACGTACACCTTCATGGGCGTGGAGGCGTTGGACGTGGTCGCGGAGGGGTCGTTGGTGGCGAGCACCTCGTCGGTGAGCGCCCAGGTGCCGTCCGCCAGCCACGCGGGCAGCACCGTGTTGCGGCGGTCCATGGCCACGTAGACCGTGGCGGCGGAGTTCAGGCCCAGCCGCACCTGCGACGCGCCGGTGTAGAGCTTGTCGTCATTCGCCGCCTGGAGCAGCACGCCGCCCTGGAGCCGGGGGGACAGGCCGGTCAGCGTGTACGTCCGGTCGACATAGAGCTGCGTGCCCGGCTGCGCGGTGGCGAAGGCATAGGGCCGGCCCGTACCCACGGCCTCCAGGGTGACGAGCCCATTGGCGGAGGTCAGGCCCTGAGCGCGGGTCTCGGTGGGCGAGGGCTCCTGTTCCGGAACGGGACCACAGGCCAGCAGGCTGGCGAGCACCAGGAGCGGTGCGAGGAAGGAACGACGCATCACGAAGGCCTCCGGGAAAAAGGGGCCGGCAGCCTGTGCGCTCAGGTCCACCAAGGAAAGGATGCGGGAGGCGGGATCATCTGATTCCGTGGAATTGCCTGGCGTCCGGGCCCGCGCCTCCAGGCACGTGGACGCCGGGGGACATGACAGGTAGAAGGCCGCCGTCAGGAGACTGTCCCTTGAAGAAGACCCCCCTCGTCACCGAAATCTCGAAGGAGTTCACCTTCGAGGCCGCGCACCGCCTGCCCAACGTTCCGGAAGGGCACAAGTGCTCGCGGGTGCACGGCCACAGCTACCGCATCGAAATCACCCTCCGCGGCCCCGTGCATCCGCAGTTCGGGTGGATCGTGGACTTCGCGGAGCTGAACGCCGCCTGGCAGCCGCTCCACGCCCAGCTGGACCACCGGCTGCTCAACGACGTCCCCGGCCTGGAGAACCCCACGAGCGAGCTGCTGGCCGCGTGGCTCTTCGAGCGCGTGAACGTGCCCGGCACCACCGTCGCGCGCGTCCGCGTGGCGGAGACCTGCACGTCCTCGTGCACCGTCTACGCGCAGGAAGGCTGAAGCGGGCTCAGCGCTCGATCTGCCCCAGGTTGGCGTGGATGACCGCGCCATTCAGGACCGGGGTGGTGGCGCAGAGGTAGAGCACGCCGGCGATCTCCTCCGGCGTGATGAGCCGCCCGAAGGTCGTCATCCCCGCCACGCTCGCACGGACGGCGGGGTCCGTGCCCAGGTGCTCGCGGAGCATCTCCGTGTCCGTGAAGCCCGGGCAGACTGCGGCGGTGTGGACCTGCGTCCCCGCCAGGTCCTGGCAGGTGGCCCGCATCATCCCGATGAGCGCGTGCTTGGTCGTCACGTAGGACGCCACGCCCTTCACGGCCTTCTCCCCCAGCGTGGACGCCACGTAGAGCAGGGACGAGCCGTCCGTGAGCAGCGGCCGCGCCAGGCGGTTGAGCACCAGCGGGGCCACGACGTTGACCTCCAGCACGCGGCGCAGGTGGTCCGCGTCCATGGTCAGCGCGTCGTCGTGCTCGTAGAGGGCTGCGTTGTGGATGACGGACAAGCGCCCCTGCCCTGCCCCGTCGCGCAGCGCCGCTTCGACCGCGGGCTCCCAGCCCGGCACGGCCAGGTCCACCGGAACGTTGACGACGTCCGACACGGTGCAGGGGCTTCGCGACACGTTGATGACGCGCCAGCCCTCCTTGCGAAACCGCTCCGCCGCCGCCCGGCCAATGCCCCGGCTGGCGCCGGTGATGAGGACCTGATCAGACATCGCGTTTCCACTCCCAGGAGGCCCACTGGCCAGGGCCCGAAGCGCACTTCACCACCAGCCCCGTGATGTGGTCGCGCGCCATGGCGCTGCCGTCGCCCACCAGCTCCTCGCCGAAGACGCGCGCCAGCTCCTCCAGCGACACGTTGGCCACCGGGAGCACCGTGACGTCGCGCGCGAGGAAGCGCAGCTCCTCGCCGTTGAAGTGCGCCACGTGGTTGCCCTGTGCGTCCCGCTCCAGCCGCAGGTGCTTGGAGTGGGCGGGCAGGAAGAACGTCTCGTTCCAGGCCTTGCAGCGGTTGATGATGGCCTGCTTCAGCGGGCCGTAGTCCGAAAGCAGGCCGTCGTCGGACACCTCCCCCGTCAGCGCGACGTAGACGGAGAAGTTGTGCCCATGCAGGTTCTCGCGGTGCGTGGCGGAGAAGATGGTGAAGTGCCCCGCGGAGAACTTCATCTCTTCTTTGTGCAGCTCGAGGGTCGTGGTGCGCGGCGACATGGGATGGCCCAGGGCATACCACCCAGGGCCAAGGCGGGACTAGAAGAGGAAGTCCGTGGTGAGGAAATCCGACTCTCTGCGGGTCAGGATGGATTGCACGAGCGCGGTGTTGTCCGGCGTCGTCTTCGTCGCCACCAGCGTGCGGATGGAGAACACCCGCAGCGCGTCCGCCACGGACAGCGTCCCTTCCGCGGAGTCCTTGCGGCCGTTGAACGGGAACGTGTCCGGCCCGCGCTGGCACTGGCAGTTGAGGTTGATGCGGCCCACCTGGTTGGAGAACGCGTCGATGAACCGCCCGATGCGCGCGGAGTCCTTCCCGAACAGGCTGAGCTGCTGACCGAACTGCGACTCCACCACCAGCCGCACGGCCTCCGCGTCGTCGTCGAAGACCATCACCGGCACCACCGGACCGAACTGCTCCTCCGTGGCCAGCCGCATGTCGCGCGTGACCGGGTACACCACCGTGGGTGAATAGAACGACCGGGACGCCTGCCCGCCTGTCGCGTTCACCACGCGAGCGCCCTTTGACACCGCGTCGTCCACCAGCCCCTGGAGGTACGTCGCCTTGCCCGGCTCCGGCAGCGGCGTGACGGCGACGCCCGGGTCCCAGGGCATGCCGGGCTTGAGCTTGTCCACGGCGGCGGTGAACTTCGCGAGGAACGCGTCCACGATGTTCCGGTGCACCACCAGCAGCTTGAGCGCCGTGCACCGCTGGCCGTTGAAGGACAGCGTGCCGGTGATGCACTCCTTCACCGCGTTATCCAGGTCCGCGTCTTCCAGGATGATGGCCGGGTTCTTCGCGTCCAGGCCCAGCACGGACTTGAGGCGGTGCGGGCGCGGGTGCATGCGCTTCAGCTCGCTGGCGCCCTTGTTGGTGCCGATGAAGGCGAACAGGTCCACCTGCCCGCTCTCCATCAGCGCGCCCACGGTCTCCCGGCCGCGGCCGTAGATGATGTTGATGACGCCGGGCGGGAAGCAGTCCCGGAACGCCTCCAGCAGGGGCCGCACCAGCAGCACGCCGAACTTCGCCGGCTTGAACACCACGGTGTTGCCCATCAGGAGCGCGGGGAAGAGCGTGCTGAAGGTTTCGTTCAGGGGGTAGTTGTACGGCCCCATGCACAGGGCCACGCCCATGGGCGCGCGGCGGATCTGCGCCATGATGCCCTGGTCCTGGACGAAGCGGGACGAGGTGCGGTCCAGCTCCTTCAGCGCGCGGATGGTCTCCACGATGAGGTCCACCGTGCGGTCGAACTCCTTCTCCGAGTCCGGCTGCGTCTTGCCAATCTCCCACATCAGCAGGTTCACCACCGCGGTGCGCTGGGCGCGCATGGCGGTGAGGAAGCGCTCCACGTGCTCGATGCGCTCGGCCACCTTGAGGGAGGGCCAGACGCCCCGGCCGGAGTCATAGGCCTTCACCGCCGCCGCCAGCGCGTCCAGGGACTCCCGCGAGGTGAGCAGCGGCGTGGCGCCAATGACCTTCTGCTTCAGCCCTTCCGGGGTCCGGACGAACACGGGGCTCGCCACCGGGTTGAGCTCACCGGCCCAGGTGCGCAACTCGCCTCCCACCAGGTACTCGCGCTGCTCCATGTACGCGGGCAGCCGCACGCCGGGGGGAATCTGCTCTTCGGAGGGAAAGAGGGTGTCGAGTGCCGTCATGGACGGCCTTTCTAATCAGACACCGCGCCCCCGGCACGGTTTCCCTTCATGATGAAACCATGATGAGGAGACGAGCCCCCCATGCGGTTCGATGCGGGGCGCATCTGGATGATGGCTCCACCCTGATGCGCGAGAGGTGGTCCATGCTGAAGTCCCTCCTGAGAAGCACCCTGCCGCTGCTCCTGATGATGCCCGCCGCGCCCGTGGGAGCCCAGCCCAAGGCGGGCACCGCCGCCACGGGCGTCATCATCGGCACGGTGATGAACACCGAAGACAAGAGGCCCCTGGCGGACGTGGTCGTCACCGCGACCTCTCCCAGCCTGCAGGGCGAACAGACGGTCGTCACGGACGTCCATGGGAACTACCGCATCCCCCAGCTTCCCGCGGGCACGTACACCCTGCGGTTCGAGCAGGAGGCGTTCCATCCCTTCGCCCGCCCTGAAATCCAGCTGCTGCCCAACCGCACCATCCGCGTGAACGTGGAGATGATCCCCGAGTCCTTCACGATGACGACGACCATCATAGGCTCGCCGCCGACCATCGACGTGGGCTCCACGAACCAGGGCGTCAACGTCGACCAGGAGTTCATCAAGCGCATCGCGGTGGCGCGCCCGGAGGGCAAGGGCGGCGCGACGCGCAACTTCGAGTCCCTGGCGGAGTTGGCGCCGTCCGGCAACCCGAACAGCACCAACGACCGCGAGCGCGCCCCGTCCTGGGCCCTGCCGTACATGCACGTCGTCGTCCCGGACGGCACGCCGCAGGCGGTGTACCGCGCCCCCCAGGCCGCGGCGGTGCCGACGCCGCAGCCCGCGCCGGAGCGCACCGTGGCCCCCAAGGGTCAGCGCTTCTTCGACATGTACTTCAAGGGCTACGGCGTGAACCCCACCGTGGACACGGAGGAGGAGCGCTTCTCCACCTTCTCCGTGGACACCGACACGGCGTCGTACTCGCTGACGCGCGCCTACCTGGAGCGCGGCGCGCTGCCGGACGAGCAGGCCGTGCGCGTGGAGGAGTTCGTCAACACCTTCGACTACGGCTACGCCAACGCCCCGGACGCCCCGTTCAGCGTGAACGTGGAGGGCTTCCCCTCCCCCGCGCGCAAGGGCTACCAGGTGGTGCACATCGGCGTGAAGGCGCGCGACGTGAGCCGGGCCGAGCGCAAGCCGGGGCACCTGGTCTTCGTCATCGACGTGTCCGGCTCCATGGCCATGGAGAGCCGGCTGGGCCTGGTGAAGCGCTCGCTGCGCCTGCTGGTGGACGCGCTGGATGAGCGCGACTGGGTGTCCATCGTCGTCTACGGCAGCACCGCCCATCAGGTGCTCGCCCCCACCAACGCCACGCAGAAGGCCACCATCCTGAGCGCCATCGACAGCGTCCAGCCGGAGGGGTCCACCAACGCGCAGGCGGGCATGGAGTTGGGCTACGCGCTGGCCGCGAGCCACCTGGTGAAGGGCGGCATCAACCGCGTCATCCTCTGCTCGGACGGCGTGGCGAACAACGGCATCACCGAGGCGGACGGCATCTGGGAGCGCGTGAAGGAGCAGGCGGCGGCGGGCATCACCCTGTCCACCGTGGGCTTCGGCATGGGCAACTACAACGACGTGCTGATGGAGCGGCTGGCCCAGGTGGGTGAAGGCAACTACTCCTACGTGGACAAGCTGGAAGAGGCCCGCCGCATCTTCGTGCAGAACCTCACCGGCACGCTCCAGGTGGTGGCCAAGGACGTGAAGCTCCAGGTGGAGTTCGACCGCAAGACGGTGTCCCGCTACCGCCTCATCGGCTACGAGAACCGGCTGCTCACCCAGCAGCAGTTCAACGACGACCGCGTGGACGCGGGAGAAGTGGGCGCGGGCCACGCCGTCACCGCCCTCTACGAGGTGAAGCTGCGCGACCCGGCCCAGTCCAACTTCGGCACGCTGCGCATCCGCTACAAGGCCCCGGAGGGCGGCAGCTCGCGCCTCATCGAGAAGGCCATGCCCGTGACGCTCCTGCGCCCGGCCTATGAGAAGGCCGCGTCCCCCACCCGCCTGTCCTACGTGGCCGCCGCCTTCGCGGAGAAGCTGCGCGGCTCCTACTGGGCGCGGCCGCTCACCTACGACGCGCTCGTGTCGCTGTGGGAGGAGCTGGGCACGCCGCTGAAGACCCGTCAGGACGTGGTGGAGCTGGGCAACCTCATCCGGCTGGCGAAGAAGCTGGACCGCCGCGAGGACCGCTTCGAGTCCTTCGCGCCAGTGCGCACCATGGACGCCGACCGCGTCCCCACCATCAAGTAGGGACTGTCCGGATGCCGCGCAGGCTGCTGCCCACCCTCGTCGCCCTCGTGCTCGGCCTCGCCGGACTCGGGGTCGGCCTGGGCTATCTCCACCGCATCTTCGCCGCCGAACGCGAGGACGCGCGGGCCTCGCTCCGCTCCCGGCGCGAGGCCCTGGAGCAGTACGCCCGCGCGTCCCTGGGACAGGCGCTGCGCGAAGGACTGGAGGGTGCGCGCGGCACGCTGGCGGCGGCGAAGGAGGATCCGCTCGTGGCCACGCCGGGGCTGTACCTGCGGGAACAGGGGGAGCAGGTACTGCCCCGGCTGGCGCAGTTCGACACGGCGGGGGACTCACCCGCGAAGGATCGCTACGCGCGGCTGCGCGCGGGCACGGAGGTGGCGGACGAGGACGATGGCCCCTGGAAGGAGCGGCTGGAGCGGATGGCGCTGGTGGAGCAGGCGCTGAAGGCGAAGGACCGGAAGGCCACGCTGCTGTCGTTGATGGCGCTGCTCCAGCACCGCGCCCGCTTCGTGCTCGCCTCCACGCGGGACCTGCCGTCGCTGCTGGTGGTGCTGGAGGACGTGGCGGCGCGGGGCGACGTGGTGCCGGACCTGATGCGGGCCCTGGTGCGCGACGGGCTCCTGGACGGCCAGGGGGGTGGGCGGCTGGAGGGGTTGCAGCGGCTGCTGTTGCTCAAGCGCTCGCGCTTCACACCGGAGGACTTCGACTTCTTGCGCGGGAAGGTGGTGGCGCTCTCTTCGCGCGTGGGCGTGCCGGTGGCGGACTTCGAGGCCAGGGCGCGCGAGCTGTCCGCGACGCCGCTGCCACTTCCGGAGGGCGTGCGCGAGCCGGTGCTGGCGCGGTCCGGATGGTACCTGGAGCCGCTCCAGGGGAGCGACGTGCGCGGGCTGGCGCTGGACCTGTCAGGGCTTCTGACAGGGCTCACACGCGAGATGCGGGAGCGCGGCCTGCTGAAGGCGGACGGACGCGTGACCCTGCCGGGGGATGCGCCGGTGCTGACGCTGGCGTCGCTGCCGGTGGCGGTGGAGTCGTCCGAGTGGACGTTGGGCGAAGAGGCGCTGGAGCGCCGCTACCGGCTCAAGACGTGGATGCTGGCGCTGTGCGCGGCGCTGGCGCTCATCATCGCGGCGCTGGCCTTCGTGGCGCAGCAGCGCAAGTACCGCTTCCTGGAGCTGAAGAGCGACTTCGTGGCCACGGTGTCGCACGAACTGCGCACGCCGCTGGCGTCCATCCGCCTGCTCGCGGAGACGCTGGAGTGGCGGGTGGCGGAGGGCGCGGACGCGAAGGACTACCCCGCGCGCATCATCCGCGAGGCGGACGGGCTGGGCTTCCTGGTGGAGAACCTGCTGTCCTTCAACCGCATCGACAAGGGGCGCTGGGTGCCGAAGCTCGCGCCGGTGCGGCTGGACGAGCTGGTCTCCAACCTGCGCCGCGACCTGGAGTCCGGCGCGCCGGTTCCGGTGGAGCTGACCGCGGACGTGGACGCGCGCGAGTTGAACGCGGACGCGCAGCTGCTGCGGCTCCTGCTGGCGAACCTGGCGCGCAACGCGTGCGCGTACAACACCCGCAGCCCCGTGCGGCTGCACGTCCAGACGCTGCCCGGCGGGCGCGTGCACTTCACGGACAACGGCACCGGCATCCCTGCGTCCGAGTGGGAGCGCGTCTTCGGCGAGTTCTACCGGCTGTCCGGTCGCGACGGCCGCGAGGTTCCCGGCAGCGGGCTGGGGCTCGCGCTGTGCCGGAAGATTGCCCGGCTGCACGGAGGCACGCTGCGCGTGGCGGCCTCCAGCTCCGAAGGCACCACCTTCGAACTGACCCTACCCGAGTACCGGCCCGAGGCCCGGAGCATCGCATGACCACCGCCGCCCCCACCGTCCTCGTCGTGGAGGACGACCCGAACCTGCGGCTCGCGCTGCGCGACAACCTGGAGCACCAGGGCGGCTACGCCGTGGAGGAGGCCGCCACGGTGAAGGAAGCGCGCGAGCAACTCTCCCGCCGCGACTTCCAGCTCATCCTCCTGGACGTGATGCTGCCGGACGGAGACGGCTACGCGCTCTGCCGCTCCCTGCGAGAGGAGGGCCTGGGCGTGCCGGTGCTGATGCTCACCGCGCGCACGCTGGAGGAGGACGTGGTGCGCGGCTTCGAGTCCGGCGCGCAGGACTACCTGGGCAAGCCCTACCGGCTGCGCGAGCTGCTCGCGCGAGTGGGGGCTCACCTGCGGCGCGCCGGTGTGGCCCCGGCGAAGGTCCTGCGCTTCGCGGGCTACAGCGTGGACCTGGATCGGCGGCGCGTGGAGACGCCCGAGGGCGCGGAGGTGGAACTGACGCGCAAGGAGTTCGACCTGCTGGCCTTCTTCCTGAAGGAGCGCGAGCGGGCGCTCAAGCGCGACGAAATCCTGGACGCGGTCTGGGGCACGGACGTGGTGGTGGACCCGCACACCGTGGACAACTTCGTCTCCAGCCTGAAGCGCAAGCTCAAGTGGACCAGCGCGTCCCGCTTCTCCATCCAGACCGTGCGCGGCGTGGGCTATCGCATGGAGGTCGAGCGCGGTTCCTGACCGCTTGTCAGTCCCAGGGCCCCGGGAAAGACTGGCCGCATGGCCTCCGCCCGCCGCGTCCTCGTCCCGCTGCCTGACCATGACTTCGACGTCACCGAGGTGGCCGTGCCCTGGCGCATGCTCACCGACGCGGGCCATGAAGTGGTGTTCGCCACGGAGAAGGGCCACATGCCCGCCGCGGATCCGCTGCTGCTCACCGGCGTGCTCTTCGGACAGCTGGGCGCGGAGCCGGAGCCCCGGCGCTTCTATGGCGACCTCACGCTCACGCAGGCCTTCCAGAAGCCGCTGACCTGGGACGCGGTGACACCGTCGGACTTCGACGCGCTCCTGCTGCCCGGAGGCCACGCGCCGGGCATGCGGCAGTACCTGGGCAGTGGGGCACTTCAGACGAAGGTGGCGGCGTTCTGGGCGCTCCAGCGGCCCGTGGCGGCCATCTGCCACGGCGTGCTGGTGCTGGCGCGCACGAAGGACCCCGCCACCGGTAGGAGCGTGCTCCATGGCACGCGCACCACGTGCCTGCCCAAGTACATGGAGCGCTCCGCGTACCTGCTGACGGCGTGGAAGCTGGGGCGCTACTACCGCACCTACCCCGCCTACGTGGAGGAGGAGGTCGCCGCCGCGCTCGCGGACCCGAGCCACTTCGAGCGAGGCCCCCGCGTCCTGTCCAAGCGCGGCACCGCGACGGACCACGCGCCCGCCTTCGTGGTGGAGGACGGGCGCTACGTGTCCGCGCGGTGGCCGGGGGACGCGTACCTCTTCACGGAGCGCTTCCTGAAGCGTCTTTCGGATTCCCCGGATTGACGGAATATCTAGCCTGATGGCATGAAGCCAGGAGACTTTGTTCTTTCAGAAAACAAAGTCTACCTGGGACGTACAAATACACCTCCCAGGAGTTCCTCCATCTGCTGGCGGTACCCATGGGAGACGTCATGAGCCACAAGGGAATGATCCGCGGTCTGTCTTTGCTGGGAGTCGTGGGCGCGCTGGCGGGCTGTTCGGGCCCGGAAGCCGGAGACACCGCGCAAGAAGCCGTGGGCCAGGTGGAGAGCGCCGCCGTGGTGTCGACCATCACGGAGGGCGACTACGTCATCCGCTCGGTGCGGACGAACAAGTGCATCGACGTGGCGTCGTCCAGCACGGCGGACGGCGCGAAGGTGCAGCAGTGGGACTGCAACGGCACCAACGCGCAGAAGTTCCACATCTCGCCCACGTCGGGCGGGTTCTGGAAGATCATCAACGTCAACAGCGGCAAGGCCCTGGACATCGTGGGAGTGAGCACCGCGGAGAACGCCGTCCTCCACCAGTGGACCTACGTCGACGGCGCCAACCAGCAGTTCCAGTTCATCAACCGGGGCGGCACGCAGTTCAGCTTCCACCCGCGCCACACCGGCATGGCCATGGACCTGTCGTGGGGCTCCGCGGACAACGGCACGCTCATCGTCCAGTACCCGTTCTACGCGGACCGCGACAACCAGCGCTGGACGTTCGACAAGGTCTCCGGCGGAGGGACCGGGGGCGGCTCGGGCTTCGGGGGCATCCTCACCCGCGACATGTTCAACACCATGTTCCCCGGCCGCAACGGCTTCTACACGTACGACGCGCTCATCGCCGCCGCGAATGGCTTCCCGGGCCTGGCGACGACGGGTGACACCGACACGCGCAAGCGCGAGGTGGCCGCCTTCCTGGCCAACGTGTCACACGAGACGGGCGGGCTCGTGTACATCGAGGAGATCAACAAGGGCGACTACTGCGACACGTCGTGGGGCCCTCCGGGGTGCAGCTGCGCCCCGGGCAAGCGGTACTTCGGACGCGGACCCATGCAGCTGTCGTGGAACGGCAACTACTGCGCGGCGGGCAACGCGCTGGGCCTGCCGCTCCAGTCGAACCCGGACCTGCTGGCCCAGGACGCGAACGCCGCGTGGCGCACGGGCTTCTGGTTCTGGACCACGCAGAACGGCGCGGGCTCCATGACGGCCCACAACGCCATCGTCAACGGCGCGGGCTTCGGTGAGACCATCCGCACCATCAACGGGTCGGTGGAGTGCTACGGCCGCAACCCCGGCCAGGTGAAGAGCCGCGTGGACACGTACAAGCACTTCTGCAGCCTGCTGGGCGTGAGCCCCGGCAACAATCTGGAGTGCTAGGCCCGGTGCGGGTGGCGCTCAGCGCCTCTGGCGAGCGCCACCTGCATCCGTCAGACACGCCCCTAGCGGGCGGGCGCCTGATTGCGCCAGATGAGCAACACCTGGTTGATGGTGTTCACCCACCGCCGTGCGGCGTCCGCGTCCTCGTAGATGCCGTCCTTCATCAGCTTGAAGACGAAGTCGTTGCCGTCCTGGAGGAGCAGCCGGATGCCGTCGCCCTTCCAGAAGCTCTCGCGCACCTCCGCGCGGGCAATGTCCTTCAAGTAGAAGTTGAAGAGCAGCGTGCCGTTGGCGTCCTCGGCGAAGACGCGCTTGCTGGTCATCGTCGCCAGGTAGGTGCCGAAGAACGTGTCATCGGGCCTCCGCGTCGCCACCAGGGACTGCAGCTGGATGTCTTCCTTCGGGGCCAGCAGGACCTTCGTCTTCATGACTCCCCCTCCTCGGACCTGCCGCCCTGGAACAGCGGGCCTTCCTTGTAGAGCTCTGTGTATCCACACGTGTCACAGACCGCGGCGAACAACGAAAGGATCTGCGGCGTCGCGAAGCTGTCGTCCGGCTGCAAGGTGTAGCGGCTGGGGGGGACGGTCAGCAGGGTGTTCGGGCAGTTGATGCAGAGGAGGGTCTTCGACTCCTTCTGCACAGGGTGTGCGCGCAGGGGCATGGACTCAGTCCTCGGTGATCTTGTTGTGGCCGCGAGGCGTGTTCTTGTTGATCTTGTCCCGCGCCGCCTGGTCCTTCATCCGCGCGATGTCCGCCTGCGTCTGCTCGTGGCGGTTCGAATCGATCCGGTCATAGGCGTCGTCCATGACGGCCCCCAGCCCCCGTCCCACCACGGCAGCCCCGCCAACGGCCTTCCCCACGCCCCTCAAGACCGGGCCGCTGCCCGGATACACGAGGTCCGCCACGCCGGAGACCAGGCCCACGGCCCCCGCGACCTTGCCGATGGCGTCGTAGGTCTTGTCCCGCTGCTGCTGGCTCGCGGAACGGCCATTCCCCGCGGCCTCGATGCCGGCCATGACCGGGTCCTCCGCCGGCTCCTCCCCCGAGGAGGGCATGCTGAAGGGGTCTTCCGTCTGGGAGCGGTTGCTCCCGAAGAAGCCCCCCTCGTCATCCGGCATGACGGCCGGCATCTGCAAATCCGCCTGGCCTCCGGGACGCCGGAGCGGCTCGGGAGCGTCGGAGAAGAACCCCGCTCCAGGCTTCCGGCCCGGATGCGGAAACTCCTCCTGGGGCGGGGTGGGCCCGCGCGGACGGAGCCGCACCTCTTCCACCCGCGCGGTGTTGGACTGCGGAGCCTCGTCCTCTTCGTCGAAGAAGCCAGCCATGTTTCCCCCTCATGGGATTATTCCCACGGTGCTGCACTCCCAATCCTGGGCCGCGAAGTGCGACCCCGTCAAGACAGGGGGTGGAGGGGGACGCGGCGGGTCCCGCCGTCAGGGAAGCTGTCCCAGCAGCTCGAAGAGGGCCTCGCGCGTCAGCCCCACCGCGTCGCGAGCCACCGTCTCCAGCATCCCCCTGGCCCGGCCCAGTTGGTCCGGGCCCGCATCCATCAGCGCGGCCACCGCGGCCTCCTGGAGCTCGCGCGACGCGGCCGGGCCCAGCTGTCCCTTCAGCAGGAAGAGGGCCTCCGCCGCCGGGGCTCCGGAGCGCACCAGCGCCACGGCGGAGCGGGCCGCCACATGGGGACTCTCGTCCCGCAGGTGCTCGCGCAGGGCCGCGACGGCGGCGGGCGACAAGGGGCCGCTGAATCCCAACAGGGTCGCCCCTTCCTGCCGGATGGGCGCTTCGGGCGCGGTCAGCGTGCGCAGCAGCACGGACTCCTGGTCCGGCAACGAGGGTGCGGGCTCATCTTCCAGGTACAGCTCTTCCAGCAGGCCTCGCAGCGATACCAGCGCCAGGTAGAGGCGCGCGCCATCCGACGTGCGCACCTGCCCCAGCAACCGGGGCGCGGTGAGCGTCGGCGCCAGATGGGCGAGCGCGGCCAGGGACTCCAGGGCGGAGAGGGCCACGGGCTCCTCGTCCTCCAGCAGCTCCAGCAGCCTGGGCAGCCCGGACGCCCCGGCGGTGCCCAGCCGTCCCACGATGCGCGCCATGGCGCTGCGGACCGCGACGCTCGGGTGCTGGAACATCCCATCCAGCGCGGTGAGCTGGGGCGGATCCACCCGGCACACCATGGTGAGCACGGTCGCCGCGTTCTCCAGCGCCGGCGACTCCGCGTCCATCCGCGCCAGCACCGCCAGCACGCTCTGGACGGCGAGGCCGGTGAGGCCCGCCTGAGGGGGCCACCAGTCGCGCTGCAACACGAACAGCAGCGGCTCCGCGACCGCTGTTCCGGGCCGGCCCAGTTCCTCCAACAACGCCCGCGCGGTCTGCTCCCGCGACTCCGGCGTCCCGGACACCAGCAGCTCCTCCAACGCCGACACCGCCTCCTCGCGTGAACCCGCATCACGCGAGGAGAGCCGCCCCAACCCTTCCTCCACCGTGCGGACACGGCCCTTGCTGCGCTCCGAAGACATGGCTCCACGCTAGCGCAACACCCCGGGAGCCCGGGGCTTCACGCTAGGGGGAGACCTCCGTGGCGTGCCCCTCCATGTCCACGTCGAAGTGGAGCGTGCCCCGGTTCTTGCCCACCACGTACAGGGCGTAGCGGCCCCCGGGTTGGAGCGCCCGGGGCCCGTCCAGCACGGTGAAGCCGGGGGGCGCCTCGCCGTACGTCAGCGAGGCCACGCTGGCCAGGTCGCCGTACGGCTCCGCCCGCAGCTGCCAGTACATCTCCCCCGCCCGGTCCAGCACCTGGACGGTGGTGTAGCGGGGGCGATCCACGTGCTCCGGATCCTCCACGGTGAAGCGCGGAGCGGGCAGCTGCCGCGCGCTCGCCACCAGGGATACCTGGAGGACCGGACGACACGCGGTGAGCAGCAGGAGCAGGACCCAGGCCCACCCCAGGTTGGCGAGGCGCGGCGACCGCATGGCCTACGGCGCTCCCTTTCCGGCCCGCACCTGGGCAATGGCCGCTTCAATCTGCGCCGTGTAGTCCTTGCCGTTGAAGTGGAAGCCGGCGGCGGGGTTGGCGAAGTAGCCCGCGAGCTGGGCCTGCTGGAGGAACTCCGCCTGCTGCTCGGGGTTGAGCTCGTTCCAGGCCTTGCCCGCGTCCAGGCCCTTCTCGAAGTCGTAGCCGTCTCCGATGTGCTGGGCCACCAGGGCTTCGCTCATGTAGTCCGTGCCGCCGTTCTGGTGCTGCCAGACGTGCGCCGACTCGTGCACCAGCAGGTCCGGCGTCAGGGGCAGGTTGTCCGGCGGGATGTAGATGGTGTTGCCGTGGGTGAACGCGCGCCCGGTGGTGCTGAAGAGGCCGGAGCTGCCCTCCTTGATGCGCATCTGCGAGTAGTCGATGGAGTCCCCGTAGACGCTGCGCAGCGTGGCGATCTCACTGTCCGACAGCTTGCGCCCGGGCGGCTCCACGCCAATCAGCGTCTGGATGGCGCTCAGGGCCCGTCCGCCCATCATCAGGAAGGCATCCACCGGCGTCTGCACGACGGTCTTCAGCAGGCCCAGCCCCATCTGCTTGAAGCCTTCACCGAACTTGCCCTGGAACAACTTGCCGATGCCGCCGAAGAAGGTGCCCACCCCCTCTCCGACGTTGCGGAACGCGCCCACCACGGTGCTGATGGCCCCGGTGAACAGGCTGCGCAGGCCGTCGCCCGCGCGGTTGGCCACGGTCTTCACGCCGCTCCAGACGGTCTTCGCCGCGTTGCCCACCCAGTTCGCCGCCGTGGTGACCGCGCCGCCCACGGCCTTGGCCGCGGTGGTGACCGCGCCGCCCACGGCCTTGGCCGCGGTGGTGACCGCGCCACCCACGGCCTTGGCCGCGTCACCAATGGCCTTGAAGGGGTTCCAGAACTCGACCTCCTTCGCCTTGCCGTCCACGACGATGGTGCCCTTGTCGTTCTCCGCGCGGATGTCCGCCACCTGCTTCGAGGACAGCTTCTCCCCGGACAGGAGGCGGCGGAACAGCTCGCCCTCGTCGCCCTGGGTGTCCTCGGTGTTGAGCTTCGTGTCCAGGTGGTGGCCCGCCTCCTCCACGTAGGTGGAGGCCGCCAGCGACGGATCCAGCGACTCATTGATGAGCACCGTGCCAGATTCCGCGTCGTAGGCGCCGTTGGCCCCGTTCAGCGTCTCCGCGGACACCGTGCGCACCGGCGGCAGCCAGCCGAAGTCGCCCTTCAGGGCCTGCTGCCGGAACTGCTCGGCCTTGGCGGCGTCGTAGCCCTCGCCGTAGACCGTCCGCATCGTCTCGTGGAACTTCTGCTTGTCCGACGCCAGCGCGCCGAACTCGCGCTTGAGCGTGGACGTCACGTCCGGCTGCTTGGAGACGAACGCGCTCTGCTCGGAGAAGCCCGCCCGGCGAGCCGCCACCTCCGGCGCACGCGCCGGCGTCCCCTGCGTCGTATTGCCTCGTGCCGTTCCCGCCGCGAGCCCCTTGCGAGGCTCCTGCGGCGGTACCCTGGATTGAATCCGCATCGTCATGACATCCCCCCTCCGTCAGCATGAAAACCCAGGACACAGCGTAAACCCTGGCTGACTCGGGGTGACATACGACGAACGGCCGATACACGGCTCGTTACACCTGCGCCATCTGGATGAGGTTGCCGCAGGTGTCCTCGAAGACAGCGACCGTGACGGGGCCCATGACGGTGGGCTTGCTGCGGAACACCACGCCGAGTTTCACCATGCGTTCATATTCCGCCTGACAGTCGTCGACGCCGAACGACGTCAACGGGATGCCCGCGTCGAACAGCGCCTTCTGGAACACACGCGCGGGCGCGAAGCCCATGGGCTCCAGCAGGATCTGCGTGCCCTCCGGCGCGTCCGGCGCGACGACGGTCAGCCACCGGTGCTCCCCTCCCATCGGGATGTCCACCTTCAGCACGAAGCCCAGGACCTCCGTGTAGAACTTCAGGGCCTTGGACTGGTCATCCACCATCACGCTCGTCACGCTGATCCGCATTCCATATCTCCTGGGTGTTTCGTCGGTTCACTTCACCGGTGCCGCACGCCGTGCCGGAAGCAGTCCACCGTGTGGTCATCCACGATGCCCGTGGCCTGCATCCACGCGTAGACGATGACCGGCCCCACGAACTTGAAGCCGCGCTGCTTGAAGGCCTTGGAGTACGCCTCCGACAACTCCGTCTTCGCCGGCACGTCGCCCCGGCCCTTCCACACATTGCGGATGGGCTTCCCGCCCGCCATGCCCCAGACGAACGTGGAGAAGTCCTCGCCCGCCTCCTGCATCTTCAACCAGGCGCGCGCGTTGCCGATGGTCGCTTCAATCTTCGCGCGCGCCCGGACGATGCCCTCGTCCGCCATCAGGCGCGTGACGTCCTTCTCCGTGAAGCGCGCCACCACCTTCGGGTCGAAGCCCTTGAACGCCTTCCGGAAGGCCTCGCGCTTGCGCAGGATGACGATCCACGCGAGCCCCGCCTGGAAGCCCTCCAGCATCAACATCTCCCAGAGCGCACGGCTGTCACGCACCGGCACGCCCCACTCCTCGTCGTGGTAGGTCTGGTACAGCGGATCCGCTCCCACCCACACGCAACGCTGCTGCATCCGCGCTCCTCGCTGGTTCGCGGCAGGGCTACCATGGAGACTGAACAGGCGACCAGTCCCAGTGTGGGCCTTTTTCAGCGCGGCCGGGTGAGCAGCGCGAACAGCCCGTCGCTCCACCACCGGCCGCGCAGCCCCGGCAGGAACCGCTGCCAGTACACGCTGCTGCGCGGAATGCGCCCGGGCAGCGGGTAGTCGAAGTCGATGGACTGGAAGCCTGCCTCCACGGCCATGCGGCGCGCGTCCAGCTCCGTGATGGGCGTAATGTGTCCGGAGTCGCGGTAGTCCTGCTCGCAGAACGCGGGGAAGTAGCCCCGGACGAGGAAGGACAGCCGCGCCGTCAGGCTGTCGTTGTTGGGCGTGGTGAAAAAGAGGTGGCCTCCGGGCTTGAGCACGCGGAAGGCCTCCTTCACGAAGTGGCGCGGGTTGGCCAGGTGCTCCAGCACTTCAATGGCGAACACCCAGTCCACCGAGGCGTCGCCCCACGGCAGCGTGTCCCGGGACACGTCCCGCAGCTGGAACTCCACGCCCGGCAGGCGGCTGGCGCCCGCGTCGTGGATGTCCGTGCTGAGGATGCGCTCGACGGCGGGGTTCCGCTGCAGCCGGCGGATCCACCCGCCACCGCCCGAGCCCACGTCGAGCACCACGCCGAAGGCCCGCTGCCCCGCCACGCTCCAGGCCGCGTCCCGCAGCGGCTCCGGGGACAGCCCTTCCTGACGCTGCGCGTAGGCGGCGGCGTCATGGCCCAGCGGTCCCGTGTTGCCCTTCACTCCTGAGTCCATGCGCGGAACTCTACCCTCCGGAGCGCCGTGGCGCCCGGTCCGCCTCCAGGCCAGCCCCCCGGCGCTTCGGAGGACGCTTCACTGCATGCCCGGCCGCGCGGGCTCGGGGCTCCGCATGGGGACACCCATGGGCGCCTCGTCCTTGAGCGAGCCGCGGATCATCTCCCGCAGCTCGGGGCTGTCCTTCTCCCCATGGACGGACACCGCGTGCTCCACCGCGGCCCGCAGCACCTCGTCCTCCTCGCCGGTGATGGTCAGCGAGCAGTTGGACTCGCTGGGGGCCTCCCGGCAATCCATTGTCTTGCGTGACATGGCTGATTCACCTCCCCTTTTGAGTTGCGCATGTGAAGGGCCACGCGCAATCCGCGCGAACCGCTATCATCCGCGCGCCAGGTGCTACCGGGAGGCACGCATGGGACAGGAAGTGGATGTCATTGTCGTGGGCGGAGGGCTCGCGGGACTCGTCGCCGCGACCGAGCTCGCGGATGCGGGCAAGCGCGTCGCCGTGGTGGACCAGGAGGGACCGCAGAACCTGGGCGGCCAGGCGTTCTGGTCGTTCGGCGGCCTGTTCCTCGTGGACTCGCCCGAGCAGCGGCGCATGGGCATCAAGGACTCCCACGCGCTCGCGCTGGAGGACTGGATGGGCACCGCCGCCTTCGACCGCGAGGAGGACCACTGGCCGCGCCAGTGGGCGGAGGCCTTCGTCAACTTCGCCGCGGGCGAGATGCGCCCCTGGCTCGTCCAACAGGGCATGAGCTGGTTCCCCGTGGTGGGCTGGGCGGAGCGAGGCGGCTACGGCGCCGTGGGCCACGGCAACTCCGTCCCCCGCTTCCACGTCACCTGGGGCACCGGCCCCGGCGTGCTGGAGCCCTTCGTCCGCCGCGCCAAGGCAGCGGAGGCCAAGGGCACCCTCACCTTCCACTTCCGCCACCGCGTGGACGAGCTGCTCACGCAGAACGGCGCCGTGGTGGGCGTGCGCGGCATGTTGCTGGAGCCCACGGACGTCCCCCGAGGCGCCAGCAGCTCGCGCGTGACGGTGGGTGACTTCGAGCTGCGCGCGAGCGCGGTCATCGTCACGTCCGGCGGCATTGGCGGCAACCATGAGTTGGTGCGCAAGGCGTGGCCCCAGCGCATGGGCCCCGCGCCGAAGTTCATGATTCAAGGCGTGCCCGACCACGTGGACGGCCGGATGATCGCCATCACGGAGGCCGCGGGCGGACGCCTCATCAACCGCGACCGCATGTGGCACTACACGGAGGGCCTGCGGAACTGGAACCCCATCTGGCCCCGGCACGGCATCCGCATCCTACCGGGCCCCAGCTCGCTGTGGCTGGACGCCACCGGCAAGCGCCTGCCGCCGCCGCTGTTCCCCGGCTTCGACACGCTGGGCACGCTGGAGCACATCCTCAAGACGGGCCACGAGCACACCTGGTTCATCCTCAACCAGTGGATCATCAAGAAGGAGTTCGCGCTCTCCGGCTCGGAGCAGAACCCGGACCTCACGGGCAAGGACTGGCTGGGCGTGCTCAACCGCGCCGTGGGCAAGAAGGCCATGGGCCCGGTGGAGGCCTTCAAGGAGAAGGGCGAGGACTTCGTCATCTCCGACAACCTGCGCGACCTGGTCGCCGGGATGAACGCGAAGACGGAAGCCCCCCTGCTGGACTTCGCCACGGTGGAGCGGGAGGTGAAGGCCCGCGACCTCCAGATGGACAACCCCTTCAGCAAGGACCTGCAGCTCGCGGCCATCCGCCAGGCGCGCAACTACCGGGGTGACAAGCTGGTGCGCACCGCGAAGCCGCACCGCATCCTGGACCCCCAGGCGGGGCCGCTCATCGGCGTGAAGCTGAACATCCTCACGCGCAAGACGCTGGGCGGCTTCGAGACGGACCTCCAGGGCCGCGTCTTCAACGCCCAGGGGAAGACCATCCCAGGGCTCTATGCGGCAGGTGAGGTGGCCGGCTTCGGAGGCGGTGGCGTCCACGGCTACCGCGCCCTGGAAGGCACGTTCCTGGGCGGCTGCATCTTCTCCGGCCGCGCCGCGGGCCGGGCCGCCGCGGGGAATGTGTAGTCATGGGCGGTGACGGGCAGGGGCGCGTGAAGGCCCCTGCCCCTCCGGGCGTCCTCAGGCGGCGGCCTGGAAGGGCCACGGCGTGGAGCGCGCCCCGGCCATCCAGTTGTCGTGCCGGCCGTCCCAGTACTTGAAGTCGAGCAGCGACGGGTCCACGTCATCCAGCGTGTTGACGTAGATGGAGACGAACTTCCCGCCCAGCTCCGGGACGTCGCCGTCGCCGAAGCACACGACGCCGCAGCGGCCGCAGAAGCTGCGCGTGTTGGGGCTGCCGTCGCGCCCGTACTTCTTGATGGCGTCCTGGCCCTTGAGGAGCCGGAAGGCGTCCGGCTTCATCCCCGCGCCGCCGCCGTAGCCGTACTTCATGCAGATGGTGCAGTTGCAGCGGGTCACGTCCGCCAGGTCCACGGTGGCCTCGTAACGCACGGCGCCACACAGGCAGCCGCCCGCGTAGGTGTGCAGGCCGCGCAGGGCAGGGGTCTTCTGAAGGTCGTTCTGGGTCATGGCGAAAGCTCCGGTGCCGCGTTGTGGGAACGCACCCAATGTCGCCCCTGCCCGTGACAGCCTTATGTCAGGTTTGTCGCCCTCCCCTGTTGAACCCGGCGGGGCCTGGCCCAGAGTGCCCCGGTCCGCCGTTCCCGGAGGCCGCATGCCCGCGTGGAAGTCCCTGTCCCGTGTCCTTGCCTCGACGTTGCTCCTGCCGCTGCTGGGGGCCGCACCACCCGCCACCCCGCCCGCCACGAAGCCCGCTTCGGCGGTGAAGGCGGCCGCGGGCGCGCCGGCGGCCCGGCCGTCGAAGCAGTACTCGGTGGAGCAGTTCATGGGGTCCACGGAGGTGATGGCCCCGGTCTTCACCTCGGATGGCAAGCAGCTGCTCTTCTCGTCGAACGCGTCCGGCATCTTCAACGTGCACAGCGTGCCGGTGGGTGGGGGCAAGCCCACCGCGCTGACGCGCTCGAAGACGGACAGCATCCGGGTGGTCGGGACCTTTCCGCGCGACAGCCGCTTCCTCTTCGAGCGCGACCAGGAGGGCAACGAGCAGTCGCACGTCTACGTGCGCACGCCGGACGGCAAGGAGAAGGACCTCACGCCCATGAAGCAGGGCGTGGCCCACTTCCTGGGCTTCAGCCACGACGACAGCGCGTTCTACATCACCACCAACGAGCGCGACCCGGGCGCCATGGACGTGTACCGCCATGACGCGAAGACGTACGCGCGCACGCTCCTGGTCCAGAACGACAAGGGGTTCGGCGTCGCCGCCGTGGCCCCGGACGAGAGCTGGGTGGCGCTGGAGGAGGCGGTCACCACGTCGGACCGCAACGTGTGGCGCTACGACGTCGCGACGAAGACGCTGAAGAACCTCACGCCCCACACGGGCTCGGCCAGCTACCGGGTGGGGGACATCCACCCCGTCACCGGGGAGCTGTACGTCATCACGGACGACGGCTCGGAGTTCACCCGGGTGGTGCGCCCGGCGAAGGAGGCCGGCAAGTGGGAGGACGTGGAGAAGGCGGACTGGGACATCTTCGGCACCCACTTCTCGCGCTCGGGGGCGTTCCGCGTCTCCATCATCAACGTGGACGCCGGTGTCGAGGTGCGCCTGCACGACGTGAAGGCCGGCACCCAGGTTCCGCTGACGCAGCTCCCCGCCGGGATGATCTCCGACGTCGTCTTCTCCCGTGACGAGAAGCAGCTGGCGGTCCAACTGGAGACGGACCGCACCTCCGCGAACCTCTATGTCCTGGACCTGGCCACGAAGAAGACCCGGCGCGTGACGGACACGATGAGCCGCGAGCTCGACCCGGAGAACCTGGTGGACGCGCAGGTGGTGCGCTTCAAGTCCTTCGACGGGATGGAGATCCCCAACCTGCTCTTCAAGCCGCACCAGGCGACGGCGGAGCACAAGGCCCCCGCCATCGTCTACGTGCACGGCGGCCCCGGCGGCCAGACGAGCCGGGGCTACAACAACTTCGTCCAGTACCTGGTGAACCGCGGCTACGTGGTGCTGGGCATCAACAACCGGGGCAGCGCCGGCTACGGCAAGACGTTCCTGAAGGCGGATGACCAGAAGCACGGCAAGGATCCGCTGCGCGACTGCGTGGAGGCGCGCAAGTACCTGGCGAGCCTGCCGTACGTGGACGGCTCGCGCGTGGGCATCCTCGGCGCCAGCTACGGTGGCTACATGGTGCTGGCGGCGCTCGCCTTCCACCCGGACGCCTTCGACGTGGGCGTGGACGTCTTCGGCCCGTCCAACTGGCTGCGCACGCTGAAGAGCATGCCGCCCGAGTGGGGCGCCTTCCGTCAGGCCATGTTCCAGGAGATGGGCAACCCGGAGACGCAGGAGGCGATGCTCAAGGAGATCTCCCCCTTCTTCCACGCGGACCGCATCCAGAAGCCGCTGTTCGTGGTCCAGGGCGCCAACGACCCGCGCGTCCCCCAGGCGGAGTCGGACGACATCGTGGCGGCGGTGAAGAAGAACGGCGTGCCCGTGGAGTACCTGCTGCTCCCCGACGAGGGCCACGGCTTCAAGAAGAAGAAGAACGAGGCGGAGGTGGACCGGCGCGTCCTGGAGTTCTTCGACCGCTACCTGAAGCCCGCCACCGCCACGGCCCCCACACCCTGAGGACGGCGGCTTTCAACTGCGGCGACGGGAGGGAGCCCTGCAAGCAGGAGGGCATCTCGTCGCCGCGGCGGCTTCGCCCAGCGGGGTTCGCGAGACAGTGGCCAGCAGGTCCCGTAGGGCGGAGGCCTGGGTGTCGCCCACGACGCGCTCGAAGTCCGCCTGGGCGCGCAGCCAGAGGGGCCGGGCCTTGCGGTAGACGCCCTGCCCTTCCGGAATGATGGCGATGACTCGCTGGCGCCGGTCGGTGCGGCCCACCTCCAGCACCACGAAGCCGTCCATCAAGAGGGGCCGCAGGTCGCGGATCCGCACGTCGCTGGAGACGTACACGCCCGCCTGGGTCGTCGCGGGCGTCATCTGCCTCGCGGCGGCGCTGGTCGTGCTGCGCATCGGGCGCGGCACCGCGCAGCAAGCCATCGGGTCAGCGCAGACCCCTGTCTCCGGGTGAAGGACAGTACGTGGAGAGGAGTGCTTTGATGAGAGGCATTCCCCATGCTCGCCATTCCATTCCTGACCCAGCTGGACTCGCGCGCGGCGGTGAAGGGCTCGCGCGATCCGCTGGGAGTCCAGCCCATCTGGTCCCGCCTCGGGCGCCATGTCGTGGGCAACCTGACCACCGTCAGCAACTCGGTCACGGACTTCACGGTCCTGCTGCTCGGCTACTACTTCGCAGAGCGGGTCGCCGCGGAGACCCAGTCCGCTGAGTACGTCACCACGTTCCTGAAGTGGGAGCAGCTCGCGGCCTACGCCCGTGCATCCCGCAACAACGAGCGGAGCTTCCGCGGAACGGAACGCGTGGCGCTCCGGTTGGCGAAGCCGGGCATCGTGATGCTGGGCACGGACAGTGACGCCCAGATCTTGAGCAACCAGAAGATCTACGGCCTCTGGGGCCTGTACTCGGTGCCCGCGAAGGCCTCCGGCCTGTTAGAGGGAAATCCGGTCCACCTCACGCCCGTCGCAAGGCAGTTGGTGGAGAAGGTCCACCTGCCCCTGCTGGAGACAGTGGGTCTGCGAGGCGTACGCGGCCTCGTCGACCACCTGGCCCGGGAGCCCGGCACTCTCGACCTGAAGGAGGGCGGTCGCGACGAGGCCTTGCTGGACGCCATCGCCCGGGTCCTGGAGAAGCTCCGCGCGCCTGAAAGGGCCCTCTACCGCGAGCACCTGCTGCATGGCGGCCCCGGCGACCGGGAAACCACGCGAGGCCTTCAGCGGGTCTTCGCGGACGTGCTGGAGGGCACCCTGGACGACCCGGACTGGCAGCTCACCCCGGAGTCCCTCCAGCGGCTGGCGTGGCGGGCCCGTGACCAGGGCGCCGTGGGTGAAGCGCTCGCGAACCGGTTGGAGCGCATCCGCGCCTGTGAATTGCTCATTGCCCCCGCCGTCGCGCTCTTCGAGCACGTCCTCCGCCATGAAGGGCAATCCGTGCAAGCCATTGCCCGGGGCATCCGCGAGCTCTGGGGAACGGCCCCCCGGGAGACCATCGACCTGCGCGCGACGGAAGACATCGAACTGGAGCTTCGCGCGGGAACGGGGGAGCCAGAATCCGGAGCCCGCTGGATGCGGCTCGCCAGGGCGCTGCATGGGGGCGACTACGAGGAGGCGATCCGCCTCGTGCTCGAACAGAATGCCACCATCATGAACGCCCGTGGCGATGCCGCCCCATGGGCCCGCATCGCGGAGGGGAAGCTGCACGTCAACCTCCGGGACGATTCGTCCCCCAGGTCGCCCTCCGGAGAGCAGCTCCCCCTGTACTGGCGACATGCCTACTTCATCGAATCCCTGCGCAACGTGGCGTTCGCGCTGCGAGCCTGACCATGCCCGACATCCCCCGCGCCGTCCTGTCCGAGCACTTCCAGGCCTGCATGGAGAACCGCCGGCTTGTGTCCGCGGTCTTCACCACCTTCCGTTTCGACCCGGGCTTCTTCGAATCGGAGGTGCTTCCGGTCTTCTTCGACGTCTCCCTCAGCCACGCGAACGCCATCAAGCTGGTCCAGCTCAGTGAGGTTCTGACCAAGCAGTCGGTGAACCTCGCGGTCTATTACGACCAGCACGGCCTGGTGGCGGAAGGCGCGTCCGCGAAGCTCGACGTGCAGCGAGTTCCCCTGCATCACCCCACGGGCATCTTCCACCCGAAGAACGTCCTGGCCCTCGTGGAGGACGTGGAGCCCGATGAGTCGGGCCACCGTCCTCGTGCCCTGCTCTGCGCCTGCCTCTCCGCGAACCTGACCCGCGCGGGCTGGTGGGAGAACGTGGAGGTCGCCCACATCGAGAAGCTCAACGAAGGGGAGGCCACCCACCTGCGCGGTCCCCTCATCGACTATCTCGACCGGTTGGTGAACACCGCCGAGTTCCGGCGTCCGAACGACGACCTGCGACGGCGCCATGCCGCGCTCTGGGACATCCGGAAGTTCCTCGATGGCTGCCGGCAGCGCGACCACCGCACCGTGGGCGGACGCCTGCACACCCAGTTCCACAACGGCGAGGAATCGCTGCCCGACTTCATCGCCAACAGCTCCGCGAACGCGGTCCGGGGCATGTGCCTGGAGATCCTCTCCCCGTATATCGACGGCGGCGAAGCGTCGGCGCCCCTCGCGGCCCTAATAGAACGCTTCCAGCCACGCGACGTGCGCGTGCATCTGCCCAGGAACGAGCGGGGCGAAGCGCAGTGCGCCCAGGCGCTCTATGAAGGGATGACGGCGCAGGGCGTGACCTGGGGTGAGTTGCCCCGGGACCTCTTGCGGATGGGCAGGTCCGAGGACGCGCGGCTGCGCACCGTCCACGCCAAGGTCTACCGCTTCTTCGAACCCAAGCGTGGCGGGCGGGAGATCCTCTACATCGGTTCCACCAACATGACCCAGGCGGGCTGCCGCGTCGCGGGCCAGGGCGGAAACTGGGAGACGGGCTTCCTGGTGGAGAATGTCGCCAACTCCGCCCATGCGAAGCCTGACTGGTGGCTCGCGGTCGACGAAGTACGCCCCTCCCATTTCGCCCCCCGGAGCGAGGACGAAGGCACCGCCGCGAGCGGCGGCACCCAGCTCGCGGTGCGCTACGCCTGGAACCGGAAGGAGGCGGCGGTGCTGTGGCGGGGCAAGAAGCCCTCGCCCGCGCTCACCGTCGAGCACGCGGGAGTGCGACTCTTCGAACTCTCCAGCCTGCCTTCGCGCGAATGGCGGGTGCTCGACGCCGAGGCCGCGAAGCGGCTCGAGCAGACCCTCCTGTCCACGTCCTTCCTCCAGGTGCGAGGGGAAGGCCCTGAACCCGGAGTCCTGCTCGTCCAGGAAGAAGGGATGGCGCAGCGCCCTTCCCTCCTCCTGGACCTGAGCACCGCGGAGATCCTTCGCTATTGGGCCCTGCTCACCGTGGAGCAACGCGCCGAGTTCATCGCGGCGCACGTCCGGCTGACCGGTGACGACGACCCCTTGATGGCGAAGGTCGCGCCGCTTCCCATCGAAACCACCTTGTTCGACCGGTTCGCGGGGATCTTCCACGCGTTCAGCTGCCTGGAGGCCCGGGTGCGCGAAGCCCTGGATGACAAGAAGGAGCGCGAAGCCGACTACCGGCTCTTCGGCAGGAAGTACGACTCGCTCGGCAGTCTTCTGGACCGGGTGCTCACGGACGAAAAGGCGGGCCAGGGCGACCGTATCGAGCACTACGTCGTCGTCCTCTGCGCGCGGCAGTTGATGGACGAGCTTGGAAGTGAGCCCCGGTATCAAGGCTACTGGGAGGCGCACCGCGACGACGTGCGCCAGCTCACGGAGCAGCTCGCGAGCGCCAGCCCCCTGCGGGAGACCCTTGCCGCGGGCTCAGGGGAGATGCCGGCATTCCTGGACTGGTTCGACGGCTGGTTTCTCCGCCGCGCAGCGCCCGTGCCGCGCACGGAGGGCGTGGCATGATCGACCTCGAAACCGCGCGGCAGCTCCTCGACTTCGGCAAGCGCATTGGCGGCGAGGGCCCGCAAGCGGAAGAACAGCTTCGCGGCGCCGTCGCGATCCACAACCTGTTGTCCCAACACCGGCGCGCCTACCTCGCGGACGAGGTCGGCATGGGGAAGACCTACGTCGCCCTCGGAGCACTCGCGCTCTTCCGTCACTTCAACCCAGACTTCCGGGTGCTGGTCATCGCGCCCCGCGAGAACATCCAGAACAAGTGGATGAAGGAGCTGACGAACTTCGCCACCCACAACGTGCGCTTCCCCGACATGCGGGTGGTCTCGCTCGATGGACGTCCCGCGCGCCCGTTGGTGTCCTGCGCGAACCTCATCGAGTTGGTCCACGAGACGAGCGTGGATCCGCACCGGGACTTCTTCGTGCGGATGACCAGCTTCAGCCTGGCGACGGGGAAGACCTCCGAGGACTGGAAGAAGCTGCGTGAAGCGCTGCGCCACCATGTGCCGTGGTTGAAGGACGACGCGCTGGACCTGAGGAACAAGGAGCAGTTCAAGCGGAACTTCGCGCGAGCGCTCTGCTGCGCGCTGCCCCGGTTCGACCTCGTCATCGTCGACGAGGCACACAACCTCAAGCACGGCTTCTCCACCTCCGGCTCCGCGCGCAACCAGGTCCTCGCGGAGGCCTTCGGACGGCACCCCTTCGATGACGTGCCCGACCGGCGCCTGTTCCCCGGTCACGGCCCCCGCGCCGAACGGGTGCTCTTCCTCTCCGCGACCCCGCTCGAGGAGAGCTACCGGCATGTCTGGAACCAGTTGGATCTGTTCGGATTGGCGCAAGGCTGCGAGGAGCTCAAGGCCGACGACGTTTCCGAGGCCCGGAAGAAGGAGGTCGCGGGCCGCTTCCTCGTGCGCCGGGTGACGTCCATCCACGTCGGGGGCCAGGCCCACACCAAGAACCTCTACCGCCGGGAATGGCGCGCGGGCGGCGTCTCGGTCCACGACGAACCCATCCGCGTCCAGGACGACCGCCAGCGGCTGATTGTCGCTTTGGTGCAGAAGAAGGTCAGTGAGCTGCTGAGTGGACAGAGGTTCAACCGATCCTTCCAGATCGGCATGCTTGCCTCGTTCGAAAGCTTCCTCGAAACAGCCCGGCTCAAGCGGGATGACCCGGCGGCGCCGAACGAGGAGTCCGTCTTCGATGACGTCGAGCAGACGGACGTCGCTGAGGAACGGGAGGGCATCGACGTCCGCGACATCAACCAGCTCGCGGGCGACTATCGCAAGCGCTTCGGCCGCGAGATGCCGCATCCCAAGATGGATGCGGTGGTCGACAGTCTCTCCAGCGCCTGGCGGACCGGGAAGAAGACGCTCGTCTTCGTGCGCCGCGTGGCGTCCGTGAAGGAGCTCAAGCGCAAGTTGGACGAGCGCTACGACGACTGGCTGAAGGCACACCTCCAGGAGCGCCTGCCGGAAGCGGTGCGCCCCGAATTGGAGAAGGTGTTCGAGAAGTACAGCCGCGAAAAGCTCCGTTCGACGGCGCTTCCTGCACCCGAGTCCTCCGGCGCGGGGGACACCGCGGTGGACGACAGCGGAGGCAATGACACCTTCTTCGCCTGGTTCTTCCGGGGCAAGGGCCCCCAGGGCTGGGCCAGTGGCGCGAACCTCCAAGCGCGCTTCAACAAGGCCAGCGGCGTGTACGCGACCTTCTTCAGCGACAACCACGTGCTGGCGCTGCTGGACGCCGCACCCGGCACGGTCCTGGAGTCACTGGCCTCGGCCGTCAAGATGTCGAAGCCCGCGCTCATCGATGAGCTCCGGCAACGGGCCGCTCGCTACTTGAGCAAGAAGGCCCAGGTCGTGACGCGAGGCGCCCGGATGGAGGCCGCTCAGGCCGCCGCGTTGGAACTGCTGAAGGACACAGCCAGCAGCCCGCACGCGGTACGCGCGGGCATCAT
Organism: Corallococcus sp. AB011P; assembly: GCF_003611605.1. NCBI lineage: Bacteria > Pseudomonadati > Myxococcota > Myxococcia > Myxococcales > Myxococcaceae > Corallococcus > Corallococcus sp. AB011P. The sequence goes on along the minus strand of NZ_RAVX01000017.1, from coordinate 99,357 downwards.
CTGGGCAGAGCGTTTCAGTGCGTCCCAGCAAAGGGAACATGCCCCGGACGCGCCCGCGGAGATCGCGAACGCCCTGGAGCAATCCACCTTCTTCACCGACCTGCGGCAGCCCCGGTACGCGGCCCTCCGGGAGTTGATCTGGCCCGCGATGTCCACGCCACCAGGTCAGCCCCTGGACCCGGAGACGTACCGGAATCAGTTCAGGACGCAGGAACTGAGGGCGCATTTCCTTTCGACAGCAGCCCGGCTGGGGCACGCCTTCATCGACCTCTACATCGCGATGATGGCCGGAAGGACGACCCTGGCTTCGGGCCGCGCGGAGGAGACCGAAGCAGAGGAGCGGGTCGCGGACGCAGGTGAACACCGCGAGCAGCTTCACCTGGCCTATCTGGACCTGCTGGACCGGCAACGGAGCGCGCCGGACGGAACATGGGGCGCGCTACGGGAGCTGGCGGAGATCGCCGCCAACTTCGGCCTCATCCTCGACGTGAACGCCCCCGACATCCGCAGCGGTCCTCTGGAAGAGGCCGCGCGGCACGTGGCGAGCCTGCTGCGGCAGCAACAACCGGTGGGAGGCATGGCCGGGCAGATCAACCAGACCCTGGTGAAACAGTTCCGGATGCCTGGCTATCCGTTCGTCCTGGTCACGACCGACCTGCTCCAGGAGGGAGAGGACCTTCACACGTTCTGCTCTTCGGTCCACCACTACGGCATCTCGTGGACACCCTCGGCCATGGAGCAGCGTGTCGGCCGCGTCGATCGCGTTCGGTCACAAACGGAGCGGCGGCTGACCACGCTCGCGGGACCGCCCACGGGCGAGGACTGGTTGCAGGTCCACTTCCCCTACCTGGAGGACACCGTCGAGGTCCTGCAGGTCGAGCGCGTCCTGGACCGGATGGGCACCTTCCTCCGGCTGATGCACGAGGGGCTTCCCGACAAAACCCAGGAGAACAAGAAGATCGACGTCGAGAAGGAGATGGTCGCCGTGCGGCGTCACCTCCCTGTCGCACGCGAGGCACTGAAGACGGCCTTCCCCCTTCCCCCGGGTTCGACCACGGGCCCTGCGCGCCCGCTCGCGGTCCAGGGTGATGTGATTGCGAACGTGCGTGCCCGCTTCAGCGCGCTGCGGGACGCCGCGCTCGGAGGCATGCCGGTGGAGTGGGCCACGAACGCGCCCAGAGGCGCCCTGCTGGGAACGGCCCAGCTCGAGAACGGCAGGCGCCAGCCCTTCACCCTGCTGTTGCGCTCCGACCATGGCCATCCCGTCATCCGCTGCATCAGCCCCATCGGTCGCACCGACCCGGGAAGCGATACCGATGCCATCTCCCAACGCGCGGCCCGAACCCAGTCGCGCGTGGGTGCCATCCTCACCCGACAGGAGCGCTCCTATGACCTCACCATCGAGGACGATGTCCTGCTCGCGGCCCCGGAGCACGACGCGGTTCGCGTGGCGCTGCTCGTGAAGCGGGTGGTGGAACAGGCGGACCGGATGGAACGCGAACACTTCGCGGACGACCGAGACGAGCCCCTGGAGTCCTTCGAAGAGGACCTGCTGACGGAGGCCGGGCCATGACCACTGATTGGCGGCGGCTGTGCAGTGGCCCGGGGCTGTCCGTGGACAACGACATCGTCACGGTCACGTTCGAGAACCAGCGGAGCCATCGCGTCCGCGTCAAGGAGACGGAAACCACCTTCGAGCTGCACGCGCTCGTCGCCCGGGCCAGCAACATCGTGCAGCCCGAGTCATTGTCGCTGCGCATCTGGCGTCACAACCGCGCGGCGCAGCTCGTGGGCTTCCGCCTGGATGCCCGGAACTGCGTCCGTGCCGAGGGCTGGGTCGCGAAGGCAGGACTCGAAGCCCAGGAGTTCCAACACGTCCTGCGCCGGGTCGCGGCGGAGAGCGACCGCTTCGAGTTCATCCTGACCGGCAAGGACACCGAATAGCCGCCAGACCTCAGTCCTCGCCCAGCAGAACGACCTTGCCCACCGTGTTCCGGCCCTCCAGCTGGCGGTGGGCCTCCTCCGCGCGGGACAGCGGCAGCGCCAGACCCACCACGATGCGCAGGCGCTTCGCCACGACCTCCGCCAGCAGCGCCTCACGCGCCTTGCGCTGCACCTCCGGGGGCGTGGGCGTGCGCAGCCAGTAGGCGCCCACGGTGAGCGACTTCGCGTAGAGCGACTCCACCTCCACGTGCGGCGGATGGCCGCTGGCGTTGCCGTAGCTCACCAGGTGCCCGAAGGGCGCCAGCGCGTCCAGGCTGGCCTGCCAGGTGCTCGCGCCCACCGAGTCCAGCACGCGCTCCACGCCGCGCCCCTGCGTCAGCTCACGCACGCTCGCGGCGACGTCCTCCTGGTCGTAGCGGATGACGGCGTCCGCGCCCACGTCCCGCGCGAGCTTCGCCTTCGCCTCGCCCGACACCGTGCCGATGACCCGCGCTCCCGCCGCCTTCGCCAGCTGCACCGCGAGCAGCCCCACGCCGCCGGCCGCCGCATGGATGAGCACTGTCTGCCCCGCCTCCACGCGCCCCACGGTGTGCACCACGTGGTACGCCGTCAGCCCCTGCACCAGCAGCGCGGCGGCCTCCTCGAAGGACACCTCTGGCGGCAGCACCAGCAGCTCGTCCACCGGCGCGAGCGCGGCCTCCGCGTAGGCCTCCTTCGTCAGGGCGACCACGCGGCGGCCCACCCAGGACGCGTCCACACCGGGCCCCACCGCTCGCACCACGCCCGCGGCCTCGCTGCCCAGGATGCGCGGCAGGGGCGCCTGGGCGTCGTACAGCCCCCGGCGGCGCTCGGTGTCCGCGAAGTTCACGCCCGCGGCATGGACTCGCACGAGGACCTGGCCCGGCCCGGGCACGGGCTCCGGTGCGTCCTCCCAACGGAGGACCTCCGGCCCTCCCTGCTGGTGGTAGCGGATGGCTTTCATGCTCAGAGTCCTAACGTCCGCGCTGCTTGCCTGTCAGGACTGAATTTCCGCCGCCGTCGCTGGGAGCGAAAGGAGCGGTCCCGATGCGCCAGGCGACGAAGCAGTCCCCGATGAACCTCAAGCACCTGAATCCTTCCGGTCACGGCATCGACGCGGCCTCGCGTCCCAGCCCGGAGACCGCTCCTTCCACGTGCCGCTGGCGGGACTTCGCGTCCTTTCGCCTCGCCTCGCCCGGCTCCTGAAGGCGTCACGCCCCGTCCCTGACGCGGCATGTCCCTGGAGGCCGGGCTCCCGACAAGGGGACCCGGCCTTCTTCACGTCCGGCTCCCGTTCACCTTCCGATTCCCACCCATAGGCCGCGCACCGGGTGCAGTCCGAACTCCAAATCCGGACGAGCAGGGTTCGACTCCCTGGCGGCCTGTCCTGCCCGAAAGGCCCCGTGTCATGGAAACGCTGGTGTTGAGCCAGTCCTATGAACCTGTCGCACGCATCCCGTGGCAACGCGCCGTCATGCTGCTCGTCCAGGGCAAGGTGGAGGTCGTCGAGGAGTACGAGGACCGCGTCATCCGCTCGGTGACGGTGGAGCTGCGCATGCCGTCCGTCATCCGCTTCGTGCGCGCCCTGTGGAAGGGCCCGCGCGGCGTGCGCTTCAGCCGCGAGAACGTCTACCAGCGCGACCAGTGCCGCTGCCAGTACTGCGGCCGCAAGGTGACCCGTCCGGAGGCCACGTACGACCACGTACTGCCGCGCGCGCAGGGTGGCCGCACGAGCTGGGACAACATCGTCATCGCCTGCGTGCCCTGCAACCAGAAGAAGGGCAACCGCACCCCGGCGCAGGCGCGCATGACGCTGCGCACCGTACCCGCGAAGCCGAAGCGGCTGCCGGACGCACTGGTCGTGTCGTTCCTCGTGGAGAAGGGCCTGCCCCTGTCCTGGCGCAAGTTCCTGAGGGACGTGGCCTACTGGCACACGGAGCTGGAAGCGTAGGGTCCCGGCCCATGCGGATGGGCCGGGACTTCGCTTCCGCGCCGCAACGGTTAGAGTGCCGCACGTCGAGGGGGCGTTCCGGACCACACCATGGCGACGAGGAAGAACGAAGACCACGAGCGGCTCATCGACCGCGACCTCACCGCGATGGCGCGCGAGGGCAAGCTGCCGGCCGCCCACGGCGTGGACACCTCCGTGACGGAGGTGCTGGGGCTCCTGGCGCGCGGAGGCAAGCACCCGCTGCTGGCGGGCGAGCCCGGCGTGGGCAAGAGCGCGCTTGTGCAGGAGGTGGCCCGCCGCATCGCGGAAGGACGCGTGGACGGCGACCTGGCCCAGGCGCGGCTCGTGGAGGTGTCCGTCGCGAACATCCTGGCGCGCAGCACCCAGCGCCAGGCGGCCGAGTCCTTCGAGGAGCTGCTCACCCACCTGGGCCGCCACCCCTGCCCCATCGTCTACATCCGCGACCTGCCGGTGGCCCTGGGTGGGCCCCTGGCGCCGGTGGCCGTGCGCGCGCTGCGCACCGGCGGCCTGCGCTTCATCTTCGAGACCGAGCCCAAGCGCGTGCAGGAGCTGCTGCGCGCCGATGAGGCCCTGGCCGAGCGGCTCCACCTGTTGCCCCTGAACGAGCCGCCGCTGGAGAAGGCGCGGTGGATTGTCGGCCGCGTGGCGGAGGAGCTGGAGCGCGAGCTGCGGCTGCCCATCGACCCGGCCGCGTGCGACCTGGCGCTGCGGCTGTCCGCGAAGTTCCTCCTGGCGCAGCACATGCCGCGCAAGGCCATCGAGCTGCTCAAGGAGACGGCGGCGGAGGCCGCGGGCGTGGCGCGCGACCACGTGGGGCCGGAGGACGTGCTCACCCGCTTCTGCGCCGCCACGCGCCTGCCCCGCTTCGTCGTGGACGACGCGATGCCGCTGGACCTGGAGGAGACGGAGCGCTTCTTCGGGGAGCGGCTGCTCGGCCAGACGGACGCGGTGGCCGCGGTGCTGCGCTCGGTGGCGCTGCTCAAGGCGGGGCTCAACGATCCGCGCCGCCCGCTGGGCGTGTTCCTCTTCGCCGGCCCCACGGGCGTGGGCAAGACGCAGCTGGCGAAGCTGCTGGCGGAGTACCTCTTCGGCTCCGCCGACAGGCTGGTGCGCCTGAACATGGCGGACTACCCCAACGACGGCGACGAGAGCGTCCCCTTCGGTGCGTCGTGGGCGCCCGCGCTGGAGACGCGGCGTGGAGAGCTGTCCGCGCTGCTCGACGGCAAGGTGTTCACCGTGCTGCTGCTGGACGAGTTCGAGAAGGCCGCGCGCAGCGTGCACGACCGCTTCCTCCAGCTCTTCGACGAGGGCACCTTCGTCAACGGCGCGGGCGAAGCGGTGTCGTGCAACAACACGCTCATCGTGGCCACGTCCAACGTGGGCTCGGAGGTGTACCGCGAGGCGGGCCTGGGCTTCGCCGCGCACAAGCGCGCCGAGGAGCAGGTATCGGAGGTGGACCGCCGCATCGCGGAGGCCTTCCGCCCGGAGTTCCTCAACCGCTTCGACGCCATCTGCCACTTCCGTCCGCTGTCGCGCGTGGACATCCGCAAGATCGCCCAGCGCGAGGTGGGCCGCGTGCTGGAGCGCGAGGGCATCCGCGCCCGCGCCCTGGACGTGGAAGTGACACCGGAGGTGGTGGACCGGCTGGTGGAGCGCGGCTATTCGCCGCAGTTCGGTGCGCGCTACCTGCAGCGTGAAATCGAGAAGACGCTCACCGCGGCGCTCGCGGTGGAGATTGCGCGCAGGCCGCTGCCGCCGGGCACGCCCGTGCGTGTGGAGGCCCGTCCCGGAGGCCGCGTGGTCGCGGTCGCGGAGCCCGTGCCACCTCCCCGTGAAGTGACGGCGCAGCTGCTGTTGCCCACGCCGAAGGCCGCGGCGGTGAAGCGCCGGCTGGACCGCAAGTCGCTGCTGATCGAGATGGACCGGCTGGTGGGCCGTGCCCGTGCGCTCGCCGAGTCCACGGGGCGAACGGAGCTGGAGCAGCGCCGCGCGGCGCTGCTCGCGGAGACGCAGGCGCCCAACCTCTGGGACGACTCGCTGCGCGCGGCGGACGTCCTCCGTGCCTTCCGCACGGTGGAGGCGCAGCTGGGAGAGCTGGACCGCCTGGAGGCCGCGTGCCAGTTCGGGCGCCGGCTGGTGCGCGAGGCGAAGAACGAGGTGCAGCTGGGCTCCGCCGCGAAGCAGGTGGAGGAGGTCGCGCGAGAGGTCCAGATGGCGGAGGCGCTGCGGGCCGCCGGGGCCACGACGTTGGACAACGAGGCGCTGGTGGACATCTGCGCCAGCGACGCGTCGGAGCTGCAGGACGTGTGGGTCCAGGAGCTGGCCACCATGTACCTGGGCTGGGCGCAGCGCCGGGGCTACGAGGCCACCGCCATCGCGGAGGCGGACGCCCCCGCGCGCGTGGTGGTGCGCATCGCCGGGCCGGGCGCGTATGGGTTCCTCGCGGGCGAGGCGGGGCTGCACCGCCGCCTGGAGGACGAGAAGCGCCAGCGCGCGTACGTGCGCGTGCACCGGGGCGGGCCTCTGGAAGAAGTGGAGCGGGAGCTGCTGGTGCTGGAAGGCCGGCCGGTGAAGAGCCGCGAGGGCGAGTACCTGCAGCGCGTGCGCAACGAAGTCACCGCGAAGGACGAGGCCACGGGCCGCGTGCTCACGCTCATTGGCGCCGGGGAACTGGACGAGCTCAAGGGCATCGCCGCGCGTGTCGTCGCCGGCCAGGGTGCCAGCACCGACGAGGCCCGCCGCTACTTCCTGGGCCGAGGAGCGCGCGTGGAGGATCCACGCACGGGCGCGGGGACGCCCCGCGTGAAGGACGTGATGCGCGGCGAGCTGGATGTGTTCATCGCCGCGTGGATCTCCCGTCCGCCGCCGGAAGGCTCCACGCCGCTGTCCTGAGCCGTCAGGGCAGGTCGCCCTGGGCCACGCCCAGGCGCAGGGCCTCCGCGAGCACGTCCAGGCCCTGCGCGGTGTTGATGCGGGAATGGGACGTGGCGCCGCTAACCACCTGCACGGCTCCGCCCAGCACGAAGGGCAAGGGCCGGCGCCCCAGCCGCATCAACCGCTCGTCGTAGAACGCGGCCGGGGCGCGCTCACGCACCAGGCGCGCCAGGGTCACCATGTTCGCGGTGCGCGACGGCTGCATCGCGGGCCCCAGGCATGAGAAGTCGAACCCCACCTCCGGCAGCACGGCGCCCCTGCCGTCGCGGTCGAAGACAAAGACGACCTGCGACGTCTCCTCCTGCGAGCCGCGCACGCTCTTCTCCGCCGTCTTCGTCATCTTCAGGCCCCCCGTGATGAGGGCCGTGCCCAGCGCCACCTTCGTCGTCTTCTCCGTATGCTCGCTCTGCGTGCGCAGGGACGACGCGCCCCGGAGGATGACCGTCACGTCCTCCCAGGCCATGGTGAGCGGCGCGCCCGCGCGAGGCGTGAACGTCGCCTGCGCCGCGCCGAACGTCACGGTGCGAGCCGTGACTCGCTCCGCGACCTCCGACTCGTCGATGGCGAGCGCCGCGAGCCCCGCGTCCCGGAGGGCCTTCACCAGGGCATCCGCCGCATCGGGAGCCAGGCGTGCAATCAGGGCGGGAGGCTCGGGAGCCAGCCGCATGCGGGCCTCCGCCGGGGCCATGCCCGCCGCGGCGGCGAGCACCTGGGCGGCTTCCGGAACCTCACCCGCGGGACGAACGAGCGCGACGATCTTCATGACGTTTTCCACCCCTGGCACCGAGCGTCGCCATCCTCGCGCGAAAGCAAGGTGGCGCGCATCCGAACCCCGGTGCGGCGGGGACATTCCACCGTGCGGTGGACAAACGCTCAGTCGAGCAGGTGCGGGTTGCGCAGCAGCAGCACCCCGGCCTGCACGGTGGCGGTGTAGCCATTGAGCTTGCCGGTGCGCACCAGCTCGCTCACGTCACGCACGCCGCTCTCCGCGAGGACGCGGTCCACCACGCCCTCGCCCTGGTTGTAGGCCGCGAGCGCGAGCCGCCAGTCGCCGTAGCGCTCATGCAGCGCCTGGAAGAGGGCCGCGGCGGCCTCCGTCTCCCGCGCCACGTCCAGCCGCTCGTCGCGTCCCGCCTCCACCTTCAAGCCGTAGCGACGCGCCGTCTCCGGAATGAACATCCACACGCCCGCGCCCCTCGGCCCCGGCGCCATCGACGGCTCGCGAGACGTCTCCGGCAGGTTGCTCACCGCCGACTCCACCATCGCCACCGCGACCAGTTCCTCCGGCAATGAGCGCGAGCGCAGCGTGCCCGTCATCGCCTCGCGGTGCTCCTGGAGGTTCGCCAGCGCCTTGCGCATGAAGTCGCGGCCCTTCCGCGTGGTGACGAACTTGTTGAGCTGTTCGACCACGGCGGCATCCACCACCACCGGCAGGTCCCCCGCCTTCTGCCCCGCCTCCGCCAGCGCACTGGCCTCCGTCAACGACACCGCGCGCCCCCGCACCGTGCCCTGCGCCCACAACGCCAACGGCGCGAGCACCAACGCCAGCGACAACGACAGACCCAGGGTGCGCACGGAGCTGCGGGGACGAGACTGGAACAGCATGTGGATCCTCCTGACAGTGGGGTGGGACATGCCGGTGACACCGGCGGGAAGAGAAAAGGCGGCAGGGACACGCAGCGACGCCTGCAACAGGCACCGCGCATACGCCTCCGCGGACACGTGCTTCACCGTGACGAGCGCCTCGTCACAGGCGAACTCCTGACGCTCCGCCAACCACCGCGAGAACGCCCGAGCGAACGGGTTCCAGAAGAAGGCGCTGTCGAACCCCAGCCGCGCATAGGCAAACACCGTGTCCCGCTGCCGGTGGTGTTGCAGCTCATGCCGCACCGTGAGCCGGAGCGCCTCCGAGTCCTCCAACACTTCAGCGGGAACCACCGCCCACGCGCCGCCACCGGGGAACCACACGGAGAACGCGCCGTCCGCCGCGTCCCCCAGCACCACGCGCACCCGGCCCACGCGGCGAAGCACGGGCAGCGTCACCAGCTTCCGCCGCAAGCGCGCATACCGCCGCAGCTCCCACGCCAGGACCGCCAACGCCCCCACGCCCACCACCCCCACTCCGACCATCACCCACGGCAGGCCCGCGCCCGAGGACCGCGTCTCCGGCACGGCGCCGAGCACGGGCCGCGCTTCGACAGGCGCCAGCGGCGCGGCGTAGCTCACCAGGGACCGCTCGAACTTGAAGAGCGGCGCCGACGGCACCCACTCCCGCGCCGCGAGCGCCACGAACGGCAGGAGCACCGCCAACCCCAGCGTCACCCGCCCCACGCGCAGCGTCTGCCGCGCGTCCAACCTCCGCTCCATCCCCAACGCCAGCGCCGCGCGCAGCAGCCCGAAGCCCACCGCCACCAGCACCGCCGCCGTGAGGTACGCGGCCAGCACATCCCGGAACGCGGCGCTCATCCCCGGCCTCCCTTGCGCCCCAGCAGCTTGCGGATCTGCTCCACCTCCTCTGGAGACAGCGGCACCGCCTCCACCAGCCGCGCCACCAGCGACGACGGAGTCCCGTCGAACACCGTCGCCACCAGGTGGCGCACGCTCTGGGCCTCGTAGTCCTCGCGGGACAGCCGCGCCGAGTACAGGTGCCCCCGCCCCTCCTTGCGGCTCTGCACCACGCCCTTCTGCTCCAGGATGCGCAGCACCGTGGACACCGACGTGTAGGCCAGCTTGCGCTCCGGCGGCAGCGCCGCGAGCACGTCCGCCACGCTCACCTCCCCCAGCCTCCACACGAGCTGCATCAGCTCCAGCTCCACGGGCGTGAGCGGCTTGGACTCCTCGACGGACGGCGGCTTCGTCACGGGCATGGCCTCCCGGCTTCGAACTAAATCCTTAGTTCGAACACAACTAAGCCTTTAGTTTGAGTCCGTCAAGCAGGCGGGCGGTGGCTCTTGGTGGTGGGGTGTGCGGATTCCTACGCACGGGAGGGGCCGGGCCCTTAGACTTCCGGGCACATGCTCCACGTCATCCCTCTGGGCGGCCTTGGCGAAATCGGACTCAACGCCATGGTGCTCGCCTGTCGTGGGGAGATGCTGCTCATCGACGCCGGCTTGATGTTCCCCTCGTCGGGAATGCCCGGTGTGGACATCATCGTCCCGGACTTCACGCACCTGCGGCGCAACGCGGCCCAGCTCAAGGGCGTGCTCCTCACGCACGGGCACGAGGACCACATCGGCGCGCTCCCCTACCTGCTGGGCGACATTCCGGTCCCCATCTACGGCACACGCTTCACGCTCGCGCTCGCGCGTCAACGCCTGGAAGAACTGGGCGTGAAGGCGGACCTGCGCGAAATCGAGCCGCGCACGCCCTTCCCCGTGGGCAGCGTCTTCAACGTGGAGGCCACGCGCGTGACGCACACCGTGCCGGACGCTGTGGGCTTCATCGTGCGCTCACCCGAAGGCACCGTCATCCACACCGGCGACTTCAAGCTGGACCCCGACCCCATCGACGGCCTCAAGACGGACCTGGAGCGCTGGGGCGAGGCGGGCGACGAAGGCGTGCTGTGCCTGCTGTCGGACTCCACCAACTCCGAACACGTGGACGAGACCGGCAGCGAGCGCGTGGTGCAGACCACCTTCGAGCGCCTCTTCCATGAGACGAAGGGCCGCATCGTCGTGGCCCAGTTCTCCTCCAACCTCCACCGCGTCCGGCACCTGTTGGACCTGTGCGAGCGCACCGGCCGGCTCGTCGCGCTCCAGGGCCGCAGCATGGTGCGCAACGTGGAGCTGGCGCGGGAGATGGGCTACCTGGACGTGCCCGACTCGCTCTTCGTGCACCTGGACAACGTGCCCAAGCTCGCGCCCCACCGCGTGGCGGTGCTCACCACGGGCGCGCAGGGCGAGCCGCGCGCGGGCCTCACCCAGCTGGCGAATGGGGATGGGCCCGTGCGCCTGGAGCCCGGCGACACCGTCATCGTCAGCGCCCGGCCCATCCCCGGCAACGAGCGCTCCGTGGGCGCGCTGCTCGACCAGCTCCACTGGCGCGGCGCCCGCATCGTCTACGCACAGGTGGAGCCCGGCGTGCACGTCTCCGGACACGCCAGCCGCCCCCAGCAGCGCCGGGTGATGGAGTTGATCCGCCCCCGGAACTTCATCCCCGTGCATGGGGAAGTCCGGCACCTGCACCGACACCTGACCACCGCGCGCGAGGCCGGCATGGCGGCGGAGGGCCTGCTGCTGGCCCACGACGGGGACGTGGTGACGTTCGAGGAGGGACGGGGCCGCTTCACTGGCAGCGTGCCTTCAGGGCGCATCATGATGGAGCGCTCCGGGGACGGGGTGGTGACGCAGGAGACGCTGGTGGAGCGCAACCGGCTGGCGGAGACGGGCGTGGTGGCCGCGGCGGTGGTGCTGAGGCGCGACACCCAGGCGCTGGTGGCGGGGCCCCAGCTGTCCGGCCAGGGCCTCAGCCCGGACGAGCAGGGCGTGCTGGCCCGGGTGGCCCAGGACGCGCGGGCCTTCTTCGAGGAGCTCACCCCCCTGCTCCGGGGGGACGATGCCCTGGTGCGGGAGGAGCTGGTGAAGGCGGTGAAGCGGGCCTTCAAGCAGCACACCTCCCGGCGCACCCTGGTGGTGCCCTTGGTCGTCAGGGTGTAGGTATGTTAAGGGCGCGAAAAGGTTCCCCCCATGCCCTCCTTCGACGTCATCTCCAAAATCGATCTGGCTGAACTCGACAACGCGGTCAATCAGACCCGCAAGGAGCTCAGCACCCGCTACGACTTCCAGGGCGTGAAGGCCGAAATCGACATCGCCCCGGACCATTCCGCGCTCACGCTGAAGACCAACAGCGAGGAGAAGCTCCAGGCCGCCAAGGAGGTCCTGCTCGGCAAGCTGGCCAAGCGCGGCATCAGCCTGCGCGTGCTGGAGTTCGGCGATATCGAGAAGACGGGCCTGTCCAACGTCAAGCAGCCCATCAAGCTCCAGCAGGGCATCCCGGTGGAGAAGTCCAAGGAGCTGATCAAGGTCCTCAAGGAGTCGAAGATCAAGGTGCAGGGCTCCATCCAGGCGGATCAGCTCCGTGTCACGGGCAAGAACCGGGACGACCTGCAGGAGGCCATGGCGCTGTTCCGCAAGGAGCAGGACCGCCTCAGCCTGGACATGCAGTTCACCAACTTCCGCGACTAGAGGCGCCCCTTCGCCATGCACGCCGCCCGTCTGGCCCCCCTGCCCCTCTGTCTGCTCCTCGCCACCGCCTCGCTCGCGCAGGACGCGGCGCCCCGGCCCAGCAAGCCGGTGCCCGTGCTCAAGAAGGCACCCCGGCCTGAGAAGGGGCTCAAGGACTTCGGCTCGCCGCTGGTGCTCAAGCCGCTGTCCACCGAGGGCGCCACCGCGAACTTCTCCGCCCGGGTGGGCTGGCGCAAGGACACGCTCTTCGTGGGCGTGGAGGCCACGGACAACCAGCTGCTCGCGGGTGACATCATCACCCTCACGCTCTACTTCCCGGACTCCGGCACCACCGCCACGGGCTACACCTACCGCTTCGCCTTCGACGGCCAGCGCACCTCCGGGGCTGAGAGCAACACGCCCAGGTTCGCGCAGGGGCTGGTGAACGCCGCGGTGCACCGCCAGGGGGACACGCTGTCAGTGGTGGCGATGATTCCCGTGCGCGCCCTGCCCCGCTTCCCCGCGGTGGATCCGCTCGTCATGGACCTCTGCATCACCTACGAGGACCAGGACCAGGTGGGCGCCAAGGTCGTGCCGGTGTCCAACTGCAAGGGCGGCACCATGGCGGAGGGGGAAGCGCTGCGCCTGCCGGACGAGGCGCGCAAGAACCTCAAGCTCAAGCCCCCCGCCAGCGTCACCGCCCTGGAGGCGGCCCCCACCGGCTGGCTGGGCTGGGGCATGCTCAGCTACCCCAACTGGGCCCAGGGCGACGCGCCCCTCACGCCCGGCTCGCTGCGCGAGCTGGTGGCGCCCAACGCGGTGGACGCTTCGAAGATGGGTGTGAACCTGCCGGAAGCATTGAGCCTGCCGGACGGACGGCCGGTCGTTACCGTGCTCACCGGGAAGAATCCCTATGCCGTCGAGGGTCAATGCGACTCCGACGATGAGCTCCGGATGGGGCTCTATGTGGTGTCAGGGAAGACAGCCCAGCGGGTGCTCGACTGGCCGGCCGCCACCTGTGCGCTGGGTCGCGCCACCTCGGTGGAGCTGGAAGAAGACGGGGCGCTGAACATCGGTTACTCGAACGGCGCCATCATCAACTTCGTTTGGAGTGCGGACCACTTCGAGCGGACGCAACTGGGAAAGCGGTAGACGCGCGTGGAAGAGACCAAGAGCCTGTACATGATGACCCTCGGCTGCCCGAAGAACCGGGTGGACTCCGAGGTGATGCTGGGCACGCTGCGCACGCGTGGCTATTCGCTCGTGCAGGAGGCCTCGGAGGCCGAGGTCATCGTGGTCAACACGTGCGCCTTCATCGGGCCGGCGAAGCAGGAGTCGGTGGACTCCATCCTGGAGATGGCGGAGCTGAAGAAGTCGGGCGCGTGCAAGACGCTCGTCGTCACCGGCTGCCTGTCCCAGCGCTACGGCCAGGAGCTGTCGCAGGAGATGCCGGAGGTGGACCACTTCCTGGGCACCAGCGCGTACGCCCAGATTGGCGACCTGCTGGCGGCGGAGGCCTCGCCGCGCCAGGTGATTCCGGATCCGGACTACATCCACAACGCGGAGACGCCGCGCATCAACTCGATGCCGAAGTACACGGCGTACCTCAAGATTTCCGAGGGCTGCGACAACGCCTGCGCGTTCTGCATCATCCCCACGCTGCGCGGCGGCCAGCGCTCACGCACGGTGCAGGACATCGTGGCGGAGGCGCGGAACCTGGCGGACAGCGGCGTGCAGGAGCTGAACCTCGTCGCGCAGGACCTGACGGCGTACGGGCATGACCTGCCCGGCAAGCCGAAGCTCCACGAGCTGCTCAAGGAGCTGGTGAAGGTGGACGTGAAGTGGATCCGCTTGCACTACGCCTACCCGCGCGTGTTCCCGGACGAGCTCATCGACGTCATCGCCACCGAGCCGAAGATCGCCAAGTACCTGGACATGCCGGTGCAGCACGCCAGCGACAAGCTGCTCCTGTCCATGAAGCGCGGCCGCAACTCGGAGTTCCTCAAGAAGCTGCTGGGCAAGCTGCGCGAGCGCGTGCCGAACCTGGTGATGCGCACCTCGCTCATCGTCGGCCTGCCGGGTGAGACGGAAGAGGACTTCGAGCTCCTGAAGGAGTTCGTGAAGGAGCAGCGCTTCCAGCGTCTGGGCGTGTTCCAGTACTCGGACGAGGAGAACACCGCCGCGTTCGACCTGCCGAACAAGGTCCCGGCGAAGACCATCGAGCGCCGCTGGCGCGAGGTGATGGCCATCCAGAAGCGCATCAACCGCGAGCAGAACAAGAAGCTCGTGGGCCAGAAGCTCACCGTGCTGGTGGAGGGCCCCAGCGAGGAGTCCGAGCACCTGCTGGTGGGCCGCCACGAGGGCCAGGCGCCTGAAATCGACGGGCAGGTCTACATCAACGACGGCCTGGCGTACCCGGGCGAGTTCGTCACCGTGGAGGTGACGGAGGCGCACGACTACGACCTCATCGCCCGCGTGGTGGAGCGTCCGGATCCGAAGCAGCGCGAGCACACCCCGCGCGAGGCCCCGCCCGCGCCCGTGCCCCTGAAGGCGCTGGTGCGTCCGCCGGAGCCGCGGCCGGAGTAGTCCGTCACCGCGAAGGCCGTACCCCGGGCCCGCCCCGTCCTCCCCACCGGAGGCGGTCGCGGGCCCGAGCCGTTCGTGGGCCCTACTTCGGATCCTCGGGCTCCAGCTCACGCTCCTCGACGGGCGGCGGCTGCGGGCCTGAGCCCTTCGTCGGCACCGCCACGCCCTCGCCCAGTGGCGTGGGCTGGCACTCGCACACCGTCCGCCGCGACGCGGACTCCATGACGAAGGCGCACGTCGTCGGACACTCGGGCTGGCGCCCCTCCTCCACCAGCGACACCGCGTAGCTCCGCGCGCCCTGGAGCGCCGCGTGGCACGCGGGCAGGGTCTTCGCCAGCGACGCCCACGGCAGCCGGTGCTGGGTGTTGGCGCCACGGGTGGTGGTCGGGAAGCTCAGGCCCACCTGGCAGCCCGTCTCCAGACGCTGACCGTCCGCGCCCCGAGGCTCCACGTACAGGCGCACGCCTTCCGGCACGTCCCGGAACACCTCGCCGGAGAGGGCCACCGCGCCGTCGGGCTCCGCGCGCACGAAGATGCCGTAGCAGGCCTCCTCGCTGAACGCGCCGCCCTCGCCCGAGCACTGCTGCCGGCCTCCGCCTTCGGGCGTGCGCACGTGGGGCCTGCGCAGCACCAGCGCCCCACCCTGCGCGTCCACGGTGGCGGTGAAGCGGCCCCACACGTCCGGCCCCAGCCGGCCCAGGCTGCTCTGCGACGGCCAGCGCCCCGCGGCCTCCATCACCAGCGGCTTCACGCCCAGGCCGTCGGCCACCTCCACCGCGTCCACCACGAAGGTGCGCGGCGGGAGGCCCGCGGCCGTCTCCAGCGGCTGAAGCCCCAGCCCCAGCGCGGGGTCCACCGCCAGGCGGGAGAAGGGCTCGCGCGTGCCCAGCACGAAGGGGCCGGTGATGCTCGCCCCACCCTGCGTCACCTGCACGGCCAGGAGCGGCCAGTCGCCCAGCGGCTCGCGGCTCAGCTCCACCACGTGCGACTCCCGCACGGCGTCCGTTCCGCGCAGCTCCGCGTCGTAGGCCTCCCGGGGACGTGAAGCGGTGAAGGTCACCTCGCGGCGCAGCGGATCCACCGTGAGGGCATACGGGAACAGCACGTCCTGCCCCAGCGTCACCGAACAGCCCGTCTCACCGGAGAGCAGCAGCGTGCGCAGTGTCGGCGCCACCGGGCCCACCGTCACTGGAGGGGCCGGCACCTCCGGCCAGGAGCGATGCCCTCCGGAGGACTCCGGCACGCGCGCGGTCCCCGCTGCCACGGGCGGCGCGCCGTCGAAGCAGTTGGAGGACACGAGCGACAGCGGCCGCGTGACGTCCAGCACGACCGGCACGGCCCGGTTCCCCAACCGCCCCGCCACCGTCAGCCGCAGCGCGGGCGACGACAGGAGGGGCAGCGTCTGCCCCGCGAGGCTCGTGGGACGTGAAGGGCCCGCGGGCGCGGCGGAGTGACACCCCGCGCCCAGCAGCACGCATCCCGCCAGCAGCACGCCGCGCATGGAGGGCGGGCCGTCCTACTGCGCCTTCTTGGTGAAGTCGTCCACGCGGGTGCCCTCGGGCGGGTTCAGCTTGAAGCTGTCCGCGGAGATGCCCACGTTCGTCTTCAGGTCCAGGAAGGAGATGGTGTTCTCACTGCCGTCCGGATCCACCACCGTGCTCTTGAGCACCTGCGCCGTCGAGGGGTCCACCTCCAGGCGCACCTGGCGGAAGCGCGGCTCGTTCTTCAGCGGATCCAGCACCAGCAGCGTGCCCTTGCAGTCCTTGCAGGCGCCCTTGGTGATGGAGAACTCGTCCGCCAGCTTCCCCTGGCCGAAGAGGAACGTCACCGACGCGGACAGCTGGCTGGTGTCCATGGCCGCCACCGACAGCGTCTGCGCTTCCGGGTCGTGCATGTAGACCTTGTTGCCCGCGAGCACGAACGTCCGCTTGGACGGGTTCTCGTACTCCCAGCGCATCAGGCCCGGCTTCTTGTAGGTCACCGTGCCCGTGGACGTCTGCGTGCGGCGGAAGGCCTTGTACTTGTAGTCCTGCTTGAAGCCCGCCTTGAAGTCGCCCGTCTTCTCGTAGAAGGCCTGCATCCGGTCCACGAGCGTCTTCACCTCGGGCGCCATCGGCTTCGGAGCGGCCTTGGTGGCGCTGTCGGCGACGCTCGCGTCGCCCTGCTTCGCGGCGGGGGGCATGGCGGCCGTGCCGGCATCCTTGGGAGCGGCGGGCTGCGGCGCGGCTGCGGGGGCCTTGGCGGCGGCCGCGGGCTTCGGCGCGGGCGCGGTGGGGGCGGCGGTGGTGGGGGCCTGCGTGAGGAGCGTGAAGAGCAGGGATTCCAGCAACATGGCGTGCGCCTCCGGAGCGGGCACCCGGGGCGCCCGCAGGGTCCATCTACCGCATCCGGACGGGCCCCGGGGGACCGGCATTCACCGCTGTGTGGCTTTGACCAGACGCTTCCGCTGCTTCACGCCCAGCAGGTAGAAGCGCTCCCGCAGCGCCTGGGCCTCCTCGGGGGACAGGTCCCCGGAGCTCCCCAGGTGCTCGTCCCGCCAGGCGATCGCCCGGGTGATGCTGGCGGACGCCGCCGCGGAGATGTTCAGGCTCTGGCTGAAGCCCTTCATGGGGACCCAGAAGGTGCCGTCCACCCCGGTGAGCACGTCATCGCTCACGCCATAGCGCTCGTTGCCGAACACCATGGCGAACTTCGTGTCGAAGCGCAGGCTGTAGAGGTTGGTGGCCCCCTCGCGCAGCGCCGACGCGTAGAGGCTGAAGCCCCGCCCCTTCAGGTGTTCGCGGCACTCCGCGAACGTCTTGTAGAGGTGCACGTCCAACCACTTGTCGCAGCCCTGGGCCACCCGAAGGTTGGGGATGAAGGGCGCTTCCGGGTTGACGACGACGTGCACCTCCTGCACGCCCATGGACTCGCAGGTGCGCAGCACCGCGGCCATGTTGAAGTTGTCCTCCAGCCGGTCGAGCACCACCACGAAGTTGCGCGTGCGCTGGCTGACGACGCGGTCGATCTTCTCCTTCCGCACGTCGAGCAGGAACTGCTCCGGCTCGACGACGTCGCGCTCGAACTTCTCGTAGCGGGGGCCTCCACCAGCCATCGGATCAGCGCCTCCCGCCGGACTTCTTCGCCGGGGCCTTCCGGGCGGCCTTCTTCGCCACGGGTTTGCGCACCGCCTTCTTCACCGGCGCCTTGCGGACGGCCTTCTTCGCCAACGGCTTGCGCGAGGTCTTCTTCGCGGCGGCCTTCTTCGCCGGAGCCTTCTTCGCGGCGGCCTTCTTGGCAGGAGCCTTCTTCGCCGCCCCCTTGCGCGCCGCCTGCTTCGCGGCCTTCTTCGCCGGAGCCTTCTTCACCGTGGCCTTGGCACCCGCCTTCTTGGCCGGAGCCTTCGCCGGAGCCTTGGAGGCGGACCTCTTCGTCGGCATCTCGACGTGGATCTTGTCGGTGCGGCCGGTGAAGAGCACCTCCGCCACCGCGTCCATCAGGGGCTGCATGCCCTCGCCCGTGGCGCAGGACACCGGGTACACGCGGATGCCCCGGCGGCGCAGCGCCTCCGTGAAGGGCCCCAGGCGGTCGCGGCCCTCCGTCAGGTCCTGCTTGTTGGCGGCCACCACCTGCGGCTTGCTGGCCAGCTCCGCGCTGTACTTCTTCAACTCCGTGTTGAGGATGTTGAAGTCGTCCAGCGGCTTGCGGCCCTCACCCTCGGCGCCCATGTCGATGAGGTGCACCAGCACCTTGCAGCGCTCCACGTGGCGCAGGAACTGGTGGCCCAGGCCCACGCCCTCGCTGGCGCCCTCGATGATGCCGGGGATGTCCGCCATCACGAAGGACAGGCTGTCCTTGTACTGGACCATGCCCAGGTTCGGCACCAGCGTGGTGAACGGGTAGTCCGCCACCTTCGGCCGCGCCCGGCTCACCCGCGAGATGAACGTGCTCTTGCCCGCGTTGGGGAAGCCCAGGAGGCCCACGTCCGCCAGCAGCTTCAGCTCCAGCCGCAGGGTGATCTCCTCACCCTTTCCGCCGTCCTGCGCGAAGCGCGGCGTCTGGCGCGTGGAGGTGGCGAAGTTCATGTTGCCCAGGCCGCCCCGGCCGCCCTTGGCCGCCACGAACTGCTGGCCCGGGTCGCTCAGGTCCACCAGCAGCTCGCCCGTCTGCTCGTTGCGGATCAGCGTGCCCACCGGCACCTGGAGCACCATGTCCTCGGCGCCATGGCCGTTGCAGTCGCTGCCCATGCCGTGCTCGCCGTTCTTGGCACGGTGGTGCTGCTGGTAGCGGTAGTCCAGGAGCGTGGTCAGCTGCGGGTTCGACACGAACACCACGGAGCCGCCATTGCCGCCGTCCCCGCCGTTGGGGCCGCCGCGCTCGATGAACTTCTCACGCCGGAAGGCCACGGCGCCGTTCCCGCCGTCTCCTGCCTTCACGTAGATGCGTACTTCGTCGACGAACTTCATGGGGCGAACGCCCTCCTGGAAAAACACAAAGCGGGCCGTCCTCGCATCCACCCGCTCCCAACGGGAACGGAAGGACCGGGAACGACCCGCTCGGTAAGCCGTGCCCCGGGTTGCCCCAGGGCCACTGACTAGGCGCTCGCCTGCTCGGCGGCGGCCGGGTACACGGACACCTTCTTCTTGTCGCGGCCGAGGCGCTCGTACTTCACCACGCCGTCCACCGTCGAGAAGAGGGTGAAGTCGCGACCGAGCTTCACGTTCGTGCCCGGGTGGATGACCGTACCGACCTGGCGCACGAGGATGCTGCCCGCCGTGATCGTCTCACCACCGTACACCTTCACGCCACGGTACTGCGGGTTGGAATCACGCCCGTTGCGCGAAGAACCCTGACCTTTTTTATGGGCCATGACACCTGCTCCTTGAAGTTCGTGTGGGGAATGCCCGGAAAGGCGACTAGCCGGAGATCGAGGTGACCTTCACCTCGGTGTACGACTGGCGGTGGCCACGGCGACGGGTCCAGCCTTCCTTCTCCTTCCGGAAGTGCAGGACGCGGCGGTGCTTGTCCTGCGCCAGCACCTTGCCCACGACCTTCGCGCCCGCCACCGTCGGCTGTCCCACCTTCGGGCTCTCAGAGCCACCCAGCAGAAGAACCTCGGTGAACGAGACCTCAGCGCCGATGTCACCGGCGATCTTCTCGATCCGGACAACGTCGCCCTCGGCGACGCGGTACTGCTTTCCGCCCGTGCGAATGACTGCGTACATCGTCGAACCCCTGTCAGCTTCGGGTTGGTTCAACCCATGGAATCCAACGCGCATTTCGGACGGAAGACCGGCCGGCGCGCTAAAAGACGGCGGGACTTACGAGAATCCCGGGGGGGAGTCAAGGCAGTTGGCGGATCAGCCCGCTCCCAGCCTCCCTATTTGCTTTTGAATAGAATTCCCGGAATAAGGTCCACTGGACCGCAATCGAGCGCTCGCTAGGATGCGCGCCGTTTGCATTCCACTTGTACCTCATCCCTGAGGGGGAGAACCATCATGAAGAAGATCCTGTTCGGTCTGGCGGCCATGGCTTCGCTCACGCTCACCGCTTGCGGCGGCGGCGACTACTGCGATCGCACCGAGGACCTCGCCAAGGACCTGGCCTCCAAGTTCGAGGAGTGTGGTTTCGACAGCAACAGCACCCCCGAGGAGCCGACCGAGGCCGAGACCAAGGCCTGTAAGGATGGCCTGGAGAGCTGCAACGACTCCGACAAGGACAAGCTGGACGCGGCCCTGGACTGCGTGGACAGCCTCAAGAGCTGCTCCGATAAGTCCCAGTCCGAGCAGGCGGCCTTCAGCCTCGCGTTCCTCAGCTGCTACAGCAAGGCCACCGGCGTGAGCGCGTCCTGCTCCGCGGGCGTCGGCATCAGCATCGGCGAGGAGTAATCGTCCGCCAGCGGCTCCCGCCGCTGCATCAGGGCCCGGTTCCCTCCCCAGGGAATCGGGCTCTTTCATTTCGGGGCCCCGACAGGCGCGCACCCAGCGCCCGGTCCACCACCCGGCGGCGCTGGTGGTACTCCCATTCCAGGGGGTCCAGCTCCAGGCCCCGCTCGTAGGACTCCAGGGCCCGCTGGAGCTGGCCGTCGCGCTCCAGCGCGTTGCCGGTGAGGAAGTGCACCCGCGCGGTGCCCACCGCCCGGGGCTGCTCGGCCAGGTACTCGCGGCGCAGGGCATCCGTCTGGACCGCGGTGAGGCCCGCTTCCAGGCACCGCGCCACGCCCCGGGCATTGCCCAGCCGGGCGTCGTAGCGGGCCCGGCGCAGCGGCACACCCAGGGTGTCGCCCGCGTCCCTCACGCGGATCAGCATGGACTCCAGGCGCGAGCGCTGCCCGCGCGACAGGGGCCGCTGCCGCAGCGCGGACAGGGCGCCCCACAGCTCGCGCGCCCGCTCCCGCGCGGACTCCAGCTCCACGTCCTGTGAGAGCCCCAGCACCGCATAGTGCGTGCCCTCCCCCGCCAGCTGTCCGCGCCACATCGCCAGGACGCGCTCGGCCTCGGCGTCGTCGGGAAGCTCCCGGGACGCGGGGGGCGGAGAGGCCGTGGCGCTCGCGAGGTGCTGCTCCACGCGGGACTTCAGCGCGGCGGACGGCGCGACGAACTGCACGCCGAACCCCGGGCGCATGCTCCAGGCCTGGGCCTGCTCGGGCGAGACGTGGCGCACCACCTCGCATGTAACCGAAAGCGGCCCCGTGGACAGCGGCAGCACCACCTGGACCTGGGCGAACAGCGGGGGCAGCTCCCCCGTCGCGTGCAGGAACACGCCGCCGCGCGACAGGTCCGACCCCGTGAAGGCCCGGGGCTGCGCGCCCGGCTGCAGCACCACCTGCACGGGCACCGGGAGCGTCTTCCCCCCGGACGCGCCCGGCGGAGCCAGCGGCGGGGTGCGCCGGGGCCCGGTGACGGGAGTCCCCGGAGAGGCCCCTGCCTGCACGGGACGGGGAGCGCCCACGGCCGCGCGCGGCGACGGGGGCCGCGTGGCGAGGGCCTGCTCCAATGCGGCCCGCAGGGCGAGCGCGTGGGGGAAGCGCTCCTCCGGCGTCTTCGCCAGCGCGCGCAGCACCACCGCCTCCAGCGCGGGCGGCACCGAAGGGCAGATGGAGCGCGGGGCCGGGGGCGTGCGCGTCTGGTGCGCCACGAGCTGGGCGGTGAGCCCCTCGTCGGGGAAGGGCAGCCGCCCGGTGAGCAGCTGGTAGGCGATGACGCCCACCGCGTACAGGTCCGCGCGGCCGTCCAGGCGCCGGCTCAGGGACTGCTCCGGGGCCATGTACTCCGGCGTGCCCACGATGATGCCCGCCACCGTCTCCGGCATGCTCGCGTCCACCAGCTTCGCGATGCCGAAGTCGAGCACCTTCACGAACGGCATCCCCCGCCCGCGCTTCACCAGGAAGATGTTGTCCGGCTTCAGGTCGCGGTGGACGATGCCCCGCCCGTGCGCCGCATGCAGCGCATCACACACCTGCATCAGCATGGGCACCACCGCCCCGGCTGACAGGGGCGTCCCCACCCACGCCGACAGCGGCGCCCCCTCCAGGAACTCCATGATGAGGTACGGCCGGGGCGCCGTGGCGTTGAGGTCGAAGATGCTGACGATGTTCTCGTGCCCGATGAGGTTCACCGCCCGGGCCTCGGCGTGGAAGCGCTGCACCAGCTCCGGGTAGCGCGTCAGGTGTTCGTGCAGCACCTTCACCGCCACGCGGCTGCCAATGGACACGTGCTCGGCCAGGTAGACGGACCCCATGCCTCCCCGGCCCACCCGGCGCACCAGCCGGAAGCTGCCCATCTGGGTGCCCACCAGCGGGTCCACCTCCTCCGCCGCGGCCACGGCGGCCGGCGGCTCCACGGCCTTGCCCGGGCCGCCCCCCGCCTCCCGGACAAGCGTGTCGCACGACGTCCCCTCGCCATGTCCCCGCCCGCACGCTGAGCACGTGCGCTCGTTCCTCGCGACTTCGGCCATACCGCGCCCCCCTGGCCTATTCCCTGCCCAATCTGCACATCCCGGAAGCCCGGCATCCACTGCCGCCAAGGGTGGGTGTCTCAAAGTGAGGAGGGCCCCCGCCCGTGGGCCGGGGTGACGGTTGGGCGGCGGACTGCGACGTGTCAGGAAGGTGTCACGCGGCTAGGATGCGCGCATGTCCCGCTCGGCCCGACGCATCCCCACCGTGAACCTGTCCCACTACCGCTCCGGCACTCCCGAGGAGCGGGCCCGCTTCGTCCAGGTGTTTGGCGACGCGCTCAAGGAGTTCGGCTTCGTGACCGTGGAAGGCCACGGCGTCGAGGACGCGCTCATCCGCCGCACGTACGCGGACGTGGAGCGCTTCTTCCAGCTGCCGGAGTCCACCAAGACGCGCTACGCGGTGCCGGAGCGTCCGGGGCAGCGGGGCTTCATGGCGTTCGGCCAGGAGCACGCGAAGAACCGCAAGGTGGGGGACCTGAAGGAGTTCTGGCACGTGGGGCGCGAGCTGCCCGTGGGCCACCCGTACCGCGACGACTACGGTCCCAACGTCTGGCCGGAGGAGGTGCCCACCTTCCGTGAGCACACGCTGACGCTCTACCGGGAGCTGGACGACGCGGCGACGGTGATGCTCCAGGCGCTGGCGGACTACCTGGGCATCGCGCGCAACACGTTCAGCGACATGACGGTGGACGGCAACTCCGTGCTGCGGCTCATCCACTACCCGCCGCTGAAGGACCGCTTCATCCCGGGCGCGGTGCGCGCCGCGGAGCACGAGGACATCAACTTCATCACGCTCCTGTGCGAGGGCACGGCCGGCGGCCTGGAGCTGCTCACGCGCGACGGCGAGTGGATCCCCGTGGACACGCTGCGCGGCCAGATTGTCGTGGACTCCGGCGACATGCTGAGCCGGGTGATGAACGGCGTCATCCCGTCCACGACGCACCGGGTGGTGAACCCGCCCAGCACGGAGCAGGACACCGTGCGCTACTCGATGCCCTTCTTCGTGCACCCGTTCTCCGACTGCATCCTGAAGCCGCTGCCGCAGACGGAGACGCCGGACAACCCCGCGCGCCACCCGCCCATCACCGCGGACGCGTTCCTCAAGCAGCGCCTGCGCGAGCTGGGCTTCCTCAAGTAGCAGCGGCGAGGGCGAGCAGCTCATCCATGTGCACGCGGAAGTGGCGAGTCCCTTCCGCGCCGTGGAGCCAGGGTCCCCGGCCCTTGAGCCACGAGGGCTGCCACGCACGGCCCGTCTCGTCCGTGAGGACGACATGGGTCAGCGGAGCCAGGCGCTGTTCGCCCCGGTAGTACAACCGGTAGAACTGGAGCAGCGGCTTGTCGTCGTAACTCCCGCCGAACAGCACGTGCGTGTCGTTGACGGCGATGGCGCGCGCGCCATGCACCGGGGAGATCCAGACCGTGGAGGGCTGTCCGGGCCGCATGCGCACGAGCGGGAAGTCCGTGTAGCTGTAGAACCAGGTCTCCTGCTCCGAAGCGACGTTGAGCGCGTAGCAGTCCAGGATGTACTGCCCCAGGCCGAGCGCCATCGACACACCGCTCTCCTGCCGCTGCCCCAGCGCATCGAAGCGCTCCAGGCCCTTGGCGCCGATGGACGACCCGCCGCCCCGGGTCAGGCTGCCGATGACGCCTTGGTCGAAGTAGCTGACCCAGACCTGTCCATCGGACGTCGTCTGCACGTCCTCGATGCCGTCCCCCAGGGTCAGCTCCCGCAGCAACGTGCCTTCCGGCGAGTAGACGTGGGCGTTGCGCTCGTATCCCGTCTCCGAACGGTAACGGCAACGCCCGTTCACGAGCAGCACCGCGCCATCGGGAAGCGGCTGGACGAAGTCGAAGTCCGGTGCACCGCGAGGCAGCGTGAACCGCTCCCAGAAGTCCCACGCATCCGCGAAGTGGAGGACCTCGTCGCCCTCGCCTCCCGCGTCCGCGAGCCACCACACGGTGTTGTCGGGTGCCACGCCCCGGCCCTTCACCTTCCGTCCCGCGAGCGCCTCCGCCGCGTCGACGAACGGGTGCACCTCGACGTGGAGTGTCCTCTTCATGCGCATCACTGCCTCCGGGCACGGCCTCGACGGGGGCACTCCCGGAACCTGACGGTCCATCGCCGCGAGGCTCGCGCGGCATGGGGGTGGGTGCCATCCTCGCGGCACCGTGCCCCCCTCCCTCGACCTGTTCGCCATCCAGCCGCGCGTCACGCTCGACGACTATGCCTCGCAGGAGACGTTCGCCTCGCACCATCGGGCGCTCGCTGCACGGGCGGACGCGCTGCGTCCCCGGGACGCCTCGGGCCGGCCGTTGAACCCCGCGCTCGTCGTCTGGCCGGAGATGGTGGGCGCGGCGCTGGGACTGATGGGGCACCTGTCGCGCGTGCGCCGCCGCAAGACGACGAACGGCGCGATGACGCGCGTGGCGCTCGCGGAGTGGCTGGGCATGTTCCGCACGTGGAGCACCTTTCATCCACCGACGCTGGAGGAGTGCCTCTACGCCACGGTTGCGCCCCGCGTGCACCGCGCCATGTACGAGACCTTCTCCGGCATCGCGCGCGACTTCGGCCTGTGGGTGGTGGCCGGCAGCGCGCTGCTGCCCACGAACCGCCTGGGCCCGGACACCCCCGAGTACGAGCCCGCGGGCGCGCGAACCTTCAACACGAGCTACACGTTCTCACCGGACGGGCACTGCGTGGCCGTCACGCGCAAGGTGAACCTGGTGCCCACGCAGGAGGACGTGCTGCACCTGAGCCCGGGCCGCCCGGAGGACCTGCCCGTGCTGGACACGCCGTTCGGGAAGCTGGGGACGCTCGTCTGCTACGACGGCTTCCGCGAACCCCACACGTCCGGCGAGCCCTATTTCGTGCCCTGCGCGCAGTACCTGGACGCGCTGGGCGTGGAGGTGCTCGCGCAGCCCTCCGCCAACGCCTGGAGCTGGGACGCCCCCTGGGCCTTCAACGCGCCCGGCGAGACACAACTGCGCCGCGAGCAGTGGTTCAACGAGGGACTCTTCACGCAGCTGCGCACCCTGAAGCGCGTGCGCTACGCGGTGAACCCGCAGCTCACCGGTGGCTTCTTCGACAACACCTTCGAGGCGCCCTCGCTCATCCTGGAGCGCCGGGGGCCGGACGACGTGCACGTGCTCGCCCAGTCCGCGGATCCACGCGGCGAGGACGTGCTCCACGTCACTGTTCCCCGGTAGGCGCCGCGGGAACGAGCCGCGCGTCATCCTCCAGGACGAACTTGAGCGTGGGGCCGCGCTCCTCCGGCTTCCACCCCAGGTCCCGCGCCATCACGATGACCCGCGCCACCAGGTCGGGGCCCACGTCGCGAGTCACGAGTCCGGTCATGTCGCCGTCGCCGACGTGAAGCCACGGATCATCGTGGCGGACACGGACGTGCAACGCCTGCCGGGTGGCCTCGGCCCACACGACCGTGAGCAGCCGCCAGCCCGTTCCCTCCGGTGCGTCCCGCCGCCCCCGAAGGCTCCAGCGGTACGAGACACCGTTCACCGTCAGGAGCCGGGCCACGA
Source organism: Corallococcus sp. AB011P (assembly GCF_003611605.1). NCBI lineage: Bacteria > Pseudomonadati > Myxococcota > Myxococcia > Myxococcales > Myxococcaceae > Corallococcus > Corallococcus sp. AB011P. Next base: position 73,269 of record NZ_RAVX01000017.1, on the reverse strand, counting down.
GCGCCCTACTCGCCCAGCTTCTTCTTGAGCAGCTCGTTGACGAGGCCGGGGTTGCCCTTGCCCTTCATGGCCTTCATCACCTGGCCCACGAAGAAGCCGTACACGCTCTTCTTGCCGGCCTTGTACTTCTCCACCTCGCCCGCGTTCTTCGCGAGGATGTCGTCCACCACCGCCTCCACGGCGCCCACGTCGCTGACCTGCGCGAGCCCCTTCTCCGCGATGATGTCCGCGGGCGGGCGGCCCGTGCGGAACATCTCCCCGAGCACGTCCTTCGCCGCGTTCGCGGACACCGTGCCCTTCTCCACCGTGGCCAGCAACTCACCCAGCTGCGCCGGGGTGAAGCGCAGCGCGGAGATGGGCGTGCCCTCCTCCTTGAGCAGGCGGCTCAGCTCACCCAGGAACCAGTTGGAGAGCTTCTTCGCGTCGGAGACGTGCTTCGCGCAGGCCTCGAAGAAGTCCGCCAGCGGGCGCTCGGCGGTGAGGATGCGCGCGTCGTAGGCCGGCAGGCCGTACTCGCCCATGAAGCGCGTGCGCTTCGCGCGCGGCAGCTCCGGCAGCGACTGCCGCTGCGAGTCCCTCAGCGCGTCCGACACGAGGAGCGGCGGCAGGTCCGGCTCCGGGAAGTAGCGGTAGTCGTGCGCGTCCTCCTTGGAGCGCATGGACCGGGTGATGCCCTTGTTCACGTCCCAGAGGCGCGTCTCCTGGTCCACCTTGCCGCCGGACTCGATGACGTCCACCTGCCGCGCGGCCTCGTACTCGATGGCCTGCTTGAGGAAGCGGAACGAGTTGAGGTTCTTCAACTCGCAGCGCTGCCCGTACGTGGTGGAGCCCTTGGGCATCACCGACACGTTGGCGTCGCAGCGGAAGCTGCCCTCCTCCAGGTTGCCGTCGTTGACGCCCAGGTACACCAGCACGTCGCGCAGCACCTTGAGGTACTCCACCGCCTCGTCGGCATCACGCAGGTCCGGCTCGCTGACGATCTCCATCAGCGGCACGCCCGCGCGGTTCAGGTCCACCAGGCTCTGCCCCGCGGACGCGGTCGCTTCGTGCACGCTCTTGCCCGCGTCCTCCTCCAGGTGGATGCGCCGCACGCGCACCGTCTTCTCCCCGGAGGGCGTGTCGATGACCAGCTCGCCCCACTCGCAGATGGGCTGGTCGTACTGGGTAATCTGATAGCCCTTGGGCAGGTCCGGATAGAAGTAGTTCTTCCGGCTCCACACGCTCGTGGGCTTCACCGTGCACCCGAGCGCCAGGCCCGTACGCACCGCGTACTCCACCACGCGCTGGTTGAGCACAGGCAGCACACCGGGCATGCCCAGGCACACCGGGCAGGTGTGGTGGTTCGGCTCGGCGCCGAAGGCAGTGGAGCAGCCGCAGAAGATCTTCGACTGCGTGAGCAGCTGCGCGTGGACCTCGAGGCCGATGACCGTCTGGAAGTCGCTCAGGGGCATGGCGGTGTCACCCTTGTGTCGCGCCCGCTAGACGGGGGCGGCGCGGCGGAAGAAGTCGTGCTCGCGCTCGAACGCGCGGGCGATGCGGAGCAGGCGGGCCTCGTCGAAGGGGCGCCCCAACAGCTGCATGCCGATGGGCAGCCCCGCCTGCGTGAAGCCGCACGGCACGGACAGGCCGGGCAGTCCCGCCAGGTTGCACGGCAGCGTGTAGACGTCCATCAGGTACATGGACAGCGGGTCGTCCACCTTCGCGCCCAGCTTGAACGCCGGCACCGGCGACGTGGGTGACACGATGGCGTCCACCTGCTGGAACACCTTCGTGAAGTCCTCGCGGATGAGCGTGCGGACCTTCTGCGCGCGCAGGTAGTACGCGTCGTAGTAGCCGGCGGACAGCGCGTAGGTGCCTAGCATGATGCGGCGCTTCACCTCCGCGCCGAAGCCCTGCCCACGCGTCTGCGTGTACAGCTCCTTGAGCCCGCGCGCGTCCTTCGCCCGCTGCCCGTAGCGGATGCCGTCGTAGCGGGCCAGGTTGCTGGACGCCTCGGACGAGGCCAGCAGGTAGTACGTCGCCAGCGCGTACTTCGTGTGCGGCAGCGACACGTCCACCAGCGTCGCGCCCAGCTTCTCCAGCTCCTCCAGCGACGCGCGCAGCGTGCCCGCTACCTCCGGGTCCATGCCCTCCGCGAAGTACTCGCGAGGCACGCCCAGCTTGAGGCCGCGCACGCCGTCCTCCAGCCCCGTGAGGCAGTCCGGCGTCTCCACGTCCGCGGAGGTGGAGTCGAGCGGATCATGCCGCGCGATGAGCTGGAAGAGCGCCGCGGTGTCCCCCACCGTGCGCGCCATGGGGCCCGGCTGATCCAACGACGAGGCGAAGGCGATGACGCCGTAGCGCGACACCCTGCCGTACGTGGGCTTGAGCCCCACGGTGTTGGTGAGCGCCGCGGGCTGGCGGATGGAGCCGCCCGTGTCGGTGCCCAGCGCGCCGAACACCTCCCGTGCCGCCACCGCCGCCGCCGAGCCACCGGACGAACCGCCCGGCGTGCGCGTCAGGTCCCACGGGTTGTGGGTGGGGAAGTACGCGCTCGACTCGTTGGACGAGCCCATGGCGAACTCGTCCATGTTCAGCTTGCCCACGAGCGGCAGGCCCGCTTCCTTCAGCAGGCGCACCACGGTGGCGTCGTAGGGCGGGACGAAGCCCTCCAGGACGCGCGAGGCGCAAGTGGTCTCCACGCCCTCCGTGAGGAAGATGTCCTTGAGGCCCACGGGCACGCCGTCCAGCGCGCTCAGCGGGCTGCCCGCCTTGCGGCGCGCGTCACTGGCCTCGGCGGCCTTCAGCGCCCCGGCCTCGTCCACGCGCAGGAAGGCACGCACCTTCGGGTCCACCTGGGCGATGCGCTGGAGGCTCGCCTGGGTGGCCTCCACGGAGGACACCTCGCGCGAAGCCAGCTTCGCCGCCAGCTCCAGCATCGACAGGTCGGTCAGCGACGACATGGCGGGCTACTCCAGAATCTTCGGGACCGCGAAGGCACTGCCCACCTTCGCCGGCGCGTTGGCGAGCCCTGCTTCGGGGGGCAGTGACGGACGCAGCACGTCCTCGCGCAAGAGCGAGGACGCGAGCGTCGCGTGGGAGGTGGGCTCCACCTGGCTCACGTCGAGCGCTTCCAGCTCCGCCACCGCGTCCAGGACCGCTGACAGCTGGGTGGCGTAGCGCTCCTCCTCCTGCGGCGTCAGCGACAGCCGCGCCAGGGTGGCCACGTGCCGGACCTGCTCGAGCGTGAGGGCCATGGGGAAGCCTCCTCCGGACTTGCGATACTACGAGCGCTTGAACAGGTTGAGGATGGCGCCCATCACCTTGCCGCTGCCCTCGTGGCCGTGCTGCTTGATGACCTGCTCCAGCTCGCCCGCGTCCAGCCAGACGCCGTGGCAGTTGAAGCAGCTCTCCAGCTCCACGTCGCCCTGCTTCAGCGTCTGCAGGTCCATGCCGCACTTGGGACACTTCATGTAGTGCAGCTGCTTGAGCGACTCGCGCTGCTGGGCGGCCATCTCCTTGGACTGCTCGAGGGCCAGCTTGCGCTTGGCTTCAATCTCCTCGCGCGCGAAGTAGTCGTCTTCGTTGTGGGAGGGCTTGTCGGGGCTCAGGTCGGACATGGTCTCGGGTTCTCCTTGGCGGCAGGCACCATACCCTCTCGCCACGGGGACGCGCCCGAAATGTAGGCCCTGCTTCCGCCTCCTCGGGGGCCCCTTGGACGCCTGCCGGAAAATTGACCCCGCCCCCTCCCTCCCTATTCTCGCCGGGCGGATTGCTACAGCTCGCTACGCGGCTGGAATCGGGCAGAGGGAACAGGGGTCCATGACAGCGGCAAAGAAGGGTGGCCGGGCGGAGAAGGCGGTGCTCTCCCGGCAGGAGATCGCGACGCGCCGCAAGGCGCTCAACAACAAGAAGATGAAGGCCCCGGGCGCGGCGAGCCCCGCCAAGCGGGCGCTCATCGGCGTCTTCATCCTGGCCGCCTCGTTGCTGGCCTTGCTGGCGGTCGCCACGTTCGACGCGCATGACCGCGTGGGGCCCGGCTTCCACAACGCGGTGGGCCCCATGGGCCACCTCATCGCGGAGACCCTGCGCGGCGCGCTGGGCGTGTGCGCCTACCTCATCCCCGCGGGTGGCATCTACACCGCCGTGGTGCTCTTCGTGGGCAACCGCGAGCGGCGCCGCATGCCGCAGATCATCTCCCTGGCGCTGCTCACCTGCAGCGTGTCCGTGCTCGCGCAGCTCATGTTCGCCAAGGACAAGGGCTGGGCCCACCCGCCCGGCGGCGCGCTGGGCGCGAGCCTGGGCGGCCTGATGGAGGGGATGTTCTCCACCGTCGGCACCATCATCCTCGTCACCGCCATCAGCGCGGCGGCGCTCATCGTGGGCACCCAGTACACGTTCTTCAAGCTGTGCTCGCTGGTGTGGGCCGGCCTCACCGTCCTGGGCCGCCGCATCTCCGAGAACGCGCACGTCTTCTGGGAGCAGCAGAAGGTCAACTACGCGGCCCGCCAGGAGCGGCTCGCGCAGGAGAAGGAAGAGGAGGCCGCGTTCCTCGCGGAGCTGGAGGCCGAGGAGGAGGAGCTCTCCGAGGCCGAGCGCATTGCCGCCGAGGCCGAGGCCGCCGAGGCGGAGTCCCTGGCGGAAGAAGCCGTGCGCCTGGCCCGGCAGAACGAGAAGGAGCAACTCGCCAACGCGAAGAAGGCGCTCAAGGAGCAGAAGGAGCGCGAGAAGCTGGAGAAGAAGCTCGCCCGCGAGGAGCCGTCCGAGGACGAGGAGAACGACGACGCCTCCGACGAGCAACCCTCGCTGCCGCCCGAGCGCGCCGAGCGCCGCTCCCCTGGCGCCGACCCCGCCTGGGCCGCGTCCTTCCTCGCGCCCCAGCCGCAGCTGCCCGCCAACGCGGACGGTGGAGAGCCGCCGCGCCGCGCTCGCAAGACGCCGCAGATCGTCACCCCGCCCTCCGCGCCGTCCACGCCGCCGGTGCCCGCCGCGTCGCTCACGCCTCCGGCCGCCGAGCCCGCCGCGAAGCCCGTGGCCGCGGAGAAGCCGGCCGCCGCCGCGCCGGGCAACGCCCTCATCCCCGCGCCTCCCGCGGCGCTGGCGCGCATGCCGCTCATCGTGGAGCCCAAGGCACCGCCCAAGCCCACCGCCATGAAGCGGCCGCAGGACCAGTTCGAGTTCGTGGGTGACCGCAAGAGCTTCTCGCTGCCGCCGCTGGACGTGCTGGAGGCGGACAAGAAGGAGCGCTCCGCGCTGGACAAGGACGCGTTCCTCGTCACGGCGGAGAAGCTGCGCGCGAAGCTGGCGGACTTCGGCATCGTGGGCGAGGTCGTGGAGATCCGCCCCGGCCCCGTCGTCACCATGTACGAGTTCCTGCCCGGGCCCGGCATCAAGGTCAGCAAGATCGCCGCGCTCCAGGACGACCTGGCCATGGCCATGGAGGCCATGCGCGTGCGCATCGTCGCCCCCATCCCCGGCAAGGGCGTGGTCGGCATCGAGGTCCCCAACCGCGACCGCGAGACGGTGTTCCTCAAGGAGATCGCGGAGCAGGACACGTTCCAGAAGAGCGGCAGCAAGCTCACCATGTGCGTGGGCAAGGACATCGAAGGCATGCCGTACGTCTTCGACCTGGTGAAGGCCCCCCACCTGCTCATCGCGGGTACCACCGGCTCCGGCAAGTCCGTGGCGGTGAACTCGATGATCATGAGCATCCTCCTCAAGGCCACGCCCGAGGAGGTCCGCTTCATCATGGTGGACCCGAAGATGCTGGAGCTCTCCGTCTACGAGGGCATCCCGCACCTGCTGCTCCCCGTCGTCACCGACCCCAAGAAGGCCGCGCTCGCGCTGCGCTGGGCGGTGGAGGAGATGGAGCGCCGCTACCAGATGCTGTCCGAGGCGGGCGTGCGCAACATCGCAGGCTTCAACAAGCTGGTGGAGACGCAGGCGTCGGAGGAGAAGCCCGCGCCCGCCCCCGCCGCGAAGAAGAAGACCAAGCCCAAGAAGATGTTCGTCGTGGACGTGGAGGGCAGCACCGTGCCCGCCCCCGCTTCCGCCAGCGACGGGCTGGGCGTGGCCATGCCGCGCGAGGACGACGAGGACCTGCGTGAGGCCATCGTCTCCGAGCCCGCCCCCACCCTGGAGGCCGACGGCGAGGAGGACGCGGAGTTCGAGGAGGACGGCGAGGAGTCCACGCCGGCGGAGGCCGCTTCCCCGGAGAAGAAGGAGCTCAAGAAGCTGCCCTACATCGTGGTCATCATCGACGAGCTCGCGGACCTGATGATGGTCGCCAGCCGCGAGGTGGAGACCTACGTGGCGCGCCTCGCGCAGATGGCGCGCGCGGCCGGCATCCACCTGATGGTCGCGACCCAGCGTCCGTCCACGGACGTCGTCACGGGCATCATCAAGGCCAACTTCCCCACGCGCATCAGCTTCATGCTGCGCTCGAAGCCGGACTCGATGACGATTCTGGGTACGGTGGGCGCGGAGGCCCTGCTGGGCATGGGCGACATGCTCATCATGCCGCCCACGAGCGCCCACCTGCAGCGCGTACACGGCGCCTACGTCTCCGAGCAGGAGATCAAGAAGGCGGTGGACCACCTCAAGGCCCAGGGCAAGCCCGTCTTCGACGAGTCCATCCTCAAGCCGCGCGACGAGGACAACGAGGGCGGCGGTGGCGAGGAGGACGAGCTGTCCGACGAGCTCTACGACCAGGCGCTCGCGGCGGTCAGCGAGATGCGCTCCGTCTCCATCTCCATGCTCCAGCGCAAGATGCGCATCGGCTACAACCGCGCGGCGCGCATGATTGAACGCATGGAGCGCGACGGCGTGGTGGGCCCCGCGGACGGCGCCAAGCCCCGCGAGGTGCTGCTGCGCGGCCTGGGCGACATGCCCGGCGCCGGGGCGATGTAGCCCGCCGCCACGGATTCAAAGCCCGGGGAACGGACCTCCGTCCCCCGGCGGTTTTCCCCTCGGGGGCGCCACGGAAAGAGCTTCCGGGCGCCCCCGCTCTACTTTCCCTTGGACGGCCGAATGATCGTCGCCATCTCCCGCTTCCGCGCGTCCCCCGAAGAGGCCGACGGCTGGGTCCACCGGCTCCAGGAGCGCTCGCGGCGCGTGGACGGCTACGCGGGCTTCCTGGGCCTGGAGGTGCTGCGTTCGTTCGAGCGCTCGCCTGAAATCCTGCTCGTCACGCGCTGGAAGGACCGGGACGCCATGCGGGCCTACTTCCAGTCCGAGGACTTCCAGCGGGCGAAGGGGGCCAGCGCGTCCCAGGAGGACGCCAGTTTCACGATGTACGAGGTCGTGGCCACCTGAGCAGTTCCCAATCGGCCCCGGGTCGTCTAAGGGCGGTGCACCATGGCTGAACGTCTTGCCCTATTCGTCACCGCCGCGCGCGGCACCGAGGACCTGCTCGCCGAGGAGCTGAAGGAGCTTGGCGCGAAGCGCATCCGCCAGGACCGCGGCGGCGTGCGCTTCATGGCCTCGCTCGACGAGGCCCTCAACGTCTGCCTCTGGTCCCGCATCGGCATGCGCGTGCTCTATCCACTGGGCGAGTTCGAAGCGCATGGTGCCCAGGGGCTCTACGACGCCGTCGCCAGCGTGCCGTGGGAGGAGCACCTCACCACGAACGTGACGTTCGCCGTGGACGCGAACCTGAAGGACACCGAGCACGCGCACTCCGGCTTCGTGGCCCTGAAGGTGAAGGACGCCATCGTGGACCGCCTGCGCGACAAGCTGGGCTCGCGGCCGGACGTGGACACGCGCAACCCGGACGTGTCCGTGGTGGCCCACCTGGTGAAGGAGAAGCTGTCCCTCTCCCTGGACCTGTGCGGTGACCCGCTGCACCGGCGCGGCTACCGCGTGCGCCCCACCCCCGCGCCCCTGAAGGAGAACCTGGCCGCGGCCCTCCTGCGCGCGGCGGGCTACACCGGCACGGAGGCGCTGGTGGACCCCATGTGCGGCTCGGGCACCATCGTCATCGAGGGCGGCCTCATCGCGCGCAAGCGCGCCCCGGGCATCAACCGGGGCTTCGCGGTGGAGCGCTGGCCGCACCTGGGCGCGCGCGCGAAGGAGCTGCTCGCGGACCTGCGCGCGGACGCGCGGCGCAACGAGCGCAAGGTGGAGGTTCCCATCCTCGGCTTCGACAAGAGCGACGAGGCCCTGGAGGCCGCGGACCGCAACGTGAAGGCGGCGCGGATGGGCGAGGAAATCCAGCTCGCGGAGGGCGACGCGACGAAGCTCCCGCCCCTGCCCGAGGGCGGCGGGCTCGTCCTCACCAACCCGCCTTATGGAGACCGGCTCGGCTCCGGCGGCCAGAAGGGCATGAAGACCTTCTACTTCAAGCTGGGTGACAGCTTGCGCGCGCTGCCGGGCTGGCGCGTCTGGGTGCTGTCCGGCAACCCCGCCTTCGAGAGCGCCTTCCACGCGCGCCCCATGGCCCGGCGCGACGTCTGGAACGGCCCCATCCCCTGCACGCTGCTGGGCTACCGCGCCCCGCCGCTGCCTCCCGGCTCAAAGCCGGTGCTCGGTGCGGCGGGCGAGTCGCTGGAGGTTGCTCCGGTGGGTCCAGAGCATCAGGACGAATAGGCCCGCGGTGAGCAGCACGTACTCGCGGGCGGGCGCGGTGAGGAACGCGGTGGCGATGGCGACCACCGCCGCGGCCAGCGAGCCCACGGAGCTCACGCGCCAGCGGGCCACCACCAGCCCGTAGATGATGGCCCCCGCGAGCGCCGCCTTGGGCACCAGTACCACCAGCACGCCCAGCGCGGACGCCACGCCCTTGCCGCCCTGGAGCTTGAGCCACACCGGGTACACGTGCCCCAGCACCGCGGCCAGCCCCACCAGCGCGTGCGCCTTCGTGTCCCCGGGCAGGTAGTGCACGGCCAGCGCCACGGGCAGCACGGCCTTGAGCGCGTCCAGCAGCAGCACCACCGCGCCCAGCTTCTTGCCGGCGACGCGCGTGACGTTGGTGGCGCCGATGTTGCCGCTGCCGCTGGCGCGCACGTCCACTCCGCGCAGCCACCGCGTCAGCAGCACGCCGAAGGGGACGGAGCCGCAGAGGTAGCCCAGCAGGAGGAAGGCGGAGAGCACGGAAGAGGACAGGGTCCCGCCCTTCAGGACAGCAGGTGCGGGAAACGGGTGTGCACCACGACGTAGGCGTAATTGACCAGCAACACCAGCGGGAACGCGATGCGCACCCACCGCCACTCGCGCTCCTCCAGCTCCACCTCCGGGATGGGCAGCGCGAAGAGGAAGTGCAGCACCGTCGCCACCGCGGCCAGCGCGAACAAGAGCGCGCACACGGTGCCCAGGGGGTTGGCCTCCCACGCCCCCGGGATGTTGAAGTGCGCGACGCGGTCCGCCACGCGGGTGAGCCCACAGCCCAGGCAGGGCCAGCCCGTGTGCTCGCGCAGCACACAGCCCCAGAACGGGATGATGCGGGCCACGGGGACGTAGCGCCCCACGAGCAGCCCCCCGAGCCCGACGAGCCCGAGCCATTCGAATGTGCCCAACCGGCGGTTGGGGGCGGGGATGGTGACCTTCATGCGCACCTCGCGCCGAGTGTGCGGGACAAGTCGCGAGGATGGAAGGGGTGCCTTGCCGGGCCCCGGAAACCTGGGCTAAGCGAACGGGCATGCACATGCTCCGCACCGCCCTCGTGATGCTGGTCGCCGCTCCCCTCGTGGCCCTCGCGGCGGACAAGACGCCCAAGCCCGCAGCCAAGGCCGCGGAAGCGTCCAAGGCCGAAGCCGCGGCGAGCGACTGCCACCACCCCGCCGACGCGAAGACGCCCGAGGCCGCCAAGGCCGCGAACCCTGGCGACTGGACGCTCACCCGCGGCGAGCCCCTCAAGGGTGAGAAGACGGTGAAGCTGTCAGAGCTGCTCGCGAAGCCCCAGGCCCACGACGGCAAGGTCGTGCGCGTGGAGGGCCAGGTGCGAAAGGCGTGTGAGAAGAAGGGCTGCTGGATGGAGCTGGCCCAGGACGCCAAGAGCCCCGGCGTGCGCGTGACGTTCAAGGACTACGGCTTCTTCGTCCCGCTGGACTCGGCGGGCTCGCAGGCGCGCGTGGAGGGCGTGGTGAAGGTCGCGGAGCTGAGCGACGCCCACGCGAAGCACTACGAGGCCGAAGGCGCCATCGTCCCGCGCGGCACCGACGGCAAGCCCCGCGAGGTGCAGCTCGTGGCCTCCGGCGTCGAGCTGCGCCGCTAGCCGCGATGGGAGGCCGCAGTTTCAGCATGCGGGGCGTGCAGGGCGCGGCCGACCGGGCCGTGCAGCACGCCCGCGCGTGGCTCCTGGAGACGGAGCCCGGGTCGCGCGTGCACGACGTGCAGTTGGACCCGCGCTTCCAGCACCGGGGCGTGGACCTGCTCTGGGAGCTGCCCTCCGGAGAGGTGCGCGGCATTGAAGTGAAGGGCGACCGCCAGGCCACCCGCCGCCGCTACTTCTTCGAGCTCATCTCCAACCTGGAGAAGGACACGCCGGGCTGCTTCCTCTACAGCGGCGCGGACCTGATGCTGTACGTGTTCCTCACGCAGGGGGAGCTGCACGCCCTGCCCCTGCCCCGGGTGCGCGAGTGGTTCCTCCCGCGCGCGAAAGAGTACGCCCTCAAGCACGCCTTCACCCAGACGGGCGCCATCCGGTACACCACCGTGGGCGCGGTCGTGCCCGTGCGGGACGTGGCGGAAGGCGTGCCCGGCGTCGTCACCGTGAAGCTCAAGCGCGCGGCGACAGAGAAGCCTGGCGTGAAGCCCGGCACGCCGGACGCGGAAGGCGCGACGCCCGCGGCGGCCAGCGAACCCCAAGCGCCCGAGGCCCCGGAAGCCCGGAGCCCCCGGCGCACGGGGACCTGAAGCTCGGCCGACTAGCGGCGGCGCTGCGGCTGCGCGTGCTGGTGCCGGTGCGCCCGGTGGCCCGGGTGCATCTTGTCGTGCAGGGCCTCCAGCCGCTCCTGCGTGCCCATCAGCTCCAGGAGCGCGGACCGGTCGTTCTGCTGCTTGAAGACGTGCTCCAGGCGGGGCACCAGGTCCAGCGCCAGGTGGATGTCGTTGGCCTTCTCCGCCTCCGCCAGCAGGCCGCGTCCCTCGACGGACGCGTCGATCCACGCCTGCAGGTGGATGAGGCCGTCCACCGCCAGCAGGCGCGAGATGGGCGCGCGCGCCGTGTCGTGGATGAGGTTCTTGAGGTCCTGGATGGCGGGCTCGCGCTCGCCCTTCGCGGCGCGCACCACCGCCTGGGAGATGCCGCGCCGGTCGGGCAGCAGGAACTCCTCCACCTCGGCGAACGCCGAGGCGTCGTCCAGGTGGCCCTGCGCGGCCAGCGACTCCGCCAGGCTGTCGAACAGCTCCGCGTCCTTCTCCGAGAAGGGCGCCAGCGCCTCCTGGAGGAACGGCTGGGGCAGCGCGCCCTTGTCATCCACCGCCAGCTTCGAGCGCAGCGCCTTCACGTGCTCGAAGGAGGAGGCCACCGGGGCCTCCTTCGCGCCGTTGAGCTTGTGCACGAGCACCTGCATCAGCGTCGCCAGGGCCGTGGTGAACTCCTGCGGGGACACGCGGTCCGGCATCCACCGGCGCCACAGCTCCACGGCCGCGGCCACGACGTAGTCCTTGAAGGGGCCGGTGCCCTTCCACTTCGCCGCCCACTGCTGGGCGATGCCGAGCGGATAGGCGGACTCCGCCAGCTTGCGGTAGTCCTCTTCTCCCACCGGGATGCCGTAGTGCCCCAGCGTGCTCAGCAGGGCCTCCGTCGAGTAGTCCTTGAGGCCCGTCTTCTGCCACGACTTTTCCACGCGCTGCGTGCTCACCAGATGCGCTCCGAGGCCATGCGAGTGCCGGCCATCGGCCCCGCTGACCATCTTCTAGCGAAAGCGGAGCCCGGCGAATACGGCCTTTGCGGGCCCCGTCAGGCGGCGGACGGCTGGGGCGGCGGGCGGCCCGGCACGATGGGCCACACCGTGGGCTGGCGCCGCCCGTCCTCCACCCGGCGGGCCATGTACGGCTCGCACCCGCGCTCCTGGAAGGCCCGCTTCCACGCGGCGAAGCTGCCTCCCGCGCTCCAGGCGTCCATGGCCGCGAGCCCCGCCTCCGGACCGCACTGGGCCAGCATGTACTCCACCCAGGCCCAGCGCGCGGACGTGGGCCTCACCTCCGCCCTCCCTCGCAGGCCCTTGCGCAGCCGCTCCAGCTTGTTCTCCACTTCCCGCAGGCCCGCGAAGGGAGCCCCGTCCAGCGGCGTGTTGCGCTTGGCCACGAAGGGCGCGACCCCCAGCGCCACCGGAAGGATGCGCGACAGCTCCGTGGTGAAGCGGATCAGCTCGTCGATGTCCGCGTCCTCTTCATGGGGCAGGCCCACCACGTTGTAGACCTTGAGCTGCTTCATGCCCGCCGTGCGCGCGAACCGGGCCGCGCGGACAATCTGTTCCTCGGAGTGCTTGCGGTCCACCAGGTCCCGCATCTTCTGGGACGCCCCGTCCGCGGCCACCGTGAGGTTCGTCGCCCCACCCCGCCGGAGCTGATCCACCAGCTCCTGCGTGAGCCGGTCCGCCCGCAGCGAGGACACGCCCACCTCGCGCCCCGAGTCCACGAGGGTGCGCAGGAGCTCCACGATGCGCGGGTGGTCCGTCACCGCCGCGCCCACCAGGCCCACGCGCTTCGCATGGTCCGGGATGAGCGACAGGATGCGCTCCGGCGGCACCGTGCGCATGCCGCCGTTCGTGGTGCGGCGCATGACGCAGTAGTGGCAGCCACGGGAGCAGCCCCGCTCCGGCTCGATGAGGAACATCGACCGGAGCTCCGTGTGGGGCGTGATGATCTGCGTGCGCGCCGGCAGCCGGGCGTCCGTCGCCTTCGCCACGTGGTAGCGCGCCCCGCCCCGCCCGGGCACCCGGAAGCCGGGGACCTTCGCCAGGTGATCCAGCAGCGCCTCGCGCTCCATGGAGGCCGCGGCCTCCAGCAGCACGTGGATCAAGTCCTCCGCCTCCCCCTGGACGAGCACGTCCACGAAGGGCTCCAGCGGATCCGGGTTGGAGAACGTCAGCGGGCCGCCCGCCACCACCAGCGGATGTCTGGCATCCCGTTCCGATGAAAGAACCGGCAAACCAGACAAATCCAACATCGTGAATAAACCTGAAAGCTCCAATTCATAGGCAACTGAAAAGGCAAGCATTTCAAAGCTAGACACGGGTGCCTGGGATTCCCAGGTAAACAATGGCGTCCTGGTTCTCTTGTATGTCTCGACATCATCGGGAAGGAAGACACGCTCGGCGGTCGCGCCCGCGTGCTCATGCACCTCCCGGTAGATGGCCTGGTAGCCCAGCGAGCTCATGCCCACGTGGTAGGGGCTCGGGTAGCAGAGCGCGACCCGGTAGGGCGCCTCCTTGCGGAGCGTTCCCGCCTCGTCCGCCAGCAGTGAGCAGACGTGCTCGATGAGTTCGTAACGGCCCTCCATGGTCCTCCCAACGTGGATTCCAGACACCTAACAACAGCGCGGCCCCGGACCGCCACTCCCGCGTGGGGGAGGGGCTGCCGGGGCCGCGTTGGCCTTCAGGGTCGGTCAGTGCCGACTACTTGAACGACGGGATGGCCTTGGCCGGGGTGCAGTACTCGGTCTCGGCGTCGCAGACCAAGTCGAAGTCCGGGTTGATGCCGGAGCCCGGACCGCACGTCGAGGTGAAGTTCGCCTCGTCGTTCGGATCCAGCGTGGGGTCGCAGTTCGTCGCGGGCCACACGGCGCGCACCACGTAGTGCGCGGTGCAGCCGTTGTTCGTGTAGGTCAGCTCGCCGGTCATCTGCGTACCCGGCGCGCGGGTGTTCGAATACACCTTCACGTTGTCGAACTGGTACGTGATGGCCTGCGGTGCGGCAGCGAAGTCACCCTGATCCACGTTGACAGTGGCAGTCGTGAAGGTGTCCGCGGTGCAGAACTGATCCGCGTCCTTCCCCGTGCTCAGTTTGCCCGTCGCCTGGAGGCTGTCGAACGTGTTGGTCAGGTCGAACTGACCCAGGGCGGCCAGGCTCAGGGGCCGGATCACCAGCTTGGCCGTGTTCGCCACGGGGTCCGCGAACTTCCAGACACCGAGCTCGTCACCCAGCAGCGGCTCGAAGTCCGTGCAGGTGCCCGTCGGCGCGTCCACGGCGTCGAACTTCGCCCACCAGTTCGCGAACGACGCGTCCTGGACAATGCACCCGGGATCCGGCTGCTCGATGTCGCAGGCGGTGACACTGCCCGCGAGAGCAACCGTAACCAGCGTCGAAAGAATGCTCTTGCGCATGTTGCTGATCTTCCTCACGTGGTTGGGGGATTAGAACGTGTACCGGACACCGAAGCGGATCTGCCGCGGGGCCTGGTAACGGTCCGGGTTCTTGAAGTTCAGGTTCACGTCTTCTTCCGCCAGATAGCCCGAGCCGTCCGCGAGCGGAACGTTGCCCGGGTTGCCCGGACCCGGCAGGTCGGACGCGTTGCCGGACTTGCCGGTCTTCGCGTCGTACACCGGGAGAACCTGGGCGAACGTGTACGAATCGTCCACGCTGTCCACGCCCTGGAAGTTGAAGAGGTTGAACACGTCCAGGGTGAAGGACACCACGCTGTCCTTGCTCACGCGGTAGTTCACGCCCACGTTGGAGTCGATGCTGTTGATCCACGGGGTGCGACCGCCGGTGCCGCGCGGCAGGATGAACGTCTCATCCTGGCCGTAGCCCGGGTAGGCGCCGAGGTAGTTGATCGGCGTACCGGAGTTACCGCGGTAGGACAGACCGATGCTCGCCGACAGCGCGTTGGAGATGTTGAACTCCTTGGCGCCGAACACCTTGATGGCGTGCGTACGGTCGAAGGGCAGCAGGCCCGTGCGGTTGTTCAGGAGGGCAATCAGGTCGAAGTCCGCGAGGATGTTCGGATCGAGCTGGTTGTTCTCCGGACGGAACAGACCGGGGTAGTTGCCGTACAGGCGGGACCAGGTGTAGCTCGCCTGCGCCAGCCAGCCCTCCGTGAACGTGCGGTTCAGGTAGACGGTGACCGCGTCGTAGTCACGCACCGGCGTCGGGAACTCCTTGGCGAAGCCGCTGCCAGGGTTACCGAGGAAGTACGTGTTGCCGTCATCGCGGCTCATGTCCTCGATGACCTTGCCCATGTTGCGGTGGGTGTAGGTCGCGCCCAGGCGGGTGTTCGACAGGAGCTCGTACTCGCCGCCGACCACGATTTCGTCGGACGACTGGGGCTCGATGTCCGGATCGACCGGCTCGTTCTGCACCAGACCGCCGTTGTAGAACTGGTTCGCGTTGGGGGTGCTCTCCGCGCGCGGCACGATGAACTGGGTGTCCGCGCAGTTGCCGCGCTGGCCCTCCAGCGTGGACGGATCGCAACCGCCCGCGGCGCCCGGCTCCGAGAAGAAGCGACGCGCGGTGAAGCGGCGCTCACCCGGGAAGGCGCGGTCCATCATGTTGAGCGGAACCTGCTCGTAGTAACGAGCGAAGTTCACGAACAGCTTCGCGCGGCCGTTGGCGAACGGATCCACCACCGCGCCGATACGGGGCGACCACTGGTTGCCGAGCTTCAGGGCCAGGTTGCCATCACCGCCGTACATGGACTGCACGTCGTACCGGACACCCAGGTTGAGGGTGACGCGGTTGGCGATGGACCAGCTGTCCTGGAGGAAGCCACCGATGGTGGTGCCGCTCGTCGAGGACTGCTGCAGGGTCTCGAACACCGGGGAGTCCGGCGCCGTCTGGTAGCCGTAACGACGGTCGTCCGCCCAGATCGGGATGGTCGCGCCGTTGTACGACGTGCGCGCCTCCCGCAGGAACACGCTACCGGAGTAGGCCTTCTTCTGATCGAAGGTCAGGAACTCCGTGTCCACGCCCGCCTTGAAGACGTGCGTGCCCAGGGCGTTCAGCAGGTAGGTGGCCTTGGCGTTGATCTGGTAGCGATCCAGCGTGGCCTCGGACATGAAACCGGGGCCGCCGACGAAGTAGTTCGTCGTCGGGCAGCGCAGCCGCTGCTCCTCGATGGTGTCGCCGCAGAACTCCGCCGCGTTCGGGACGCTCTCGAACTGCGTCAGGGCACGCCGGGTGGTGTACTGCGCCAGCGCGTAGCCCGCCAGGCCGCTCGTCGAGCCGATGGCGCTGCCGTCCGCCGGAGGCGTCCCCGCGGTCTGGTGGAACCAACCGAGGTTGGCGTCGACCAGGACCTTCTTGTCCATGAACGCGCCCGCGTACTTGAGGGCGAGCGCCGTGGTGTTGGCGCGGTTCTCGGTCTGGCCGATGTCACCGGGACGCGAGTTCTGCGCCGCAGGCAGACCACCCGAGCGGGGGCTGATCTGCAGCTTGCCCAGGCCACCCGACACGGTCGGGGTGCCGTTGAGGGCGAACGACACGTTGTGATCCTGGTTGATGAGGTAGGTCAACTTACCCATGAACTGGATCGTGCGCGAGTCGGCGAAGTACGTCCGCTGCGAGCCCGGGATCTCCCGGACCACGCTGAAGCCGTTCTCGTCGGTCGCCACCGGGTTCGCCGCCGGCGTGGGGTTCGCCGCGTTGAACGGGTTCTCCAGCTCGAAGGCGTTGAGCGAGCGCGTGTGCTCGTAGCGCTGGAACGACGGCGCGAAGCCGGCGAAGAACCAGAGCTTGTCCTTCAGGATGGGACCACCGAGGGTCGCGCCGAAGTCGCCCAGGTTGCTCAGGGCGTTCAGGCCGGTGATCGTGGTGCCGTCCTCGATGACCAGCTTGCGGTTGCCTTCCAGGGCGCCCGGCGTCCAGTTGGCGAACACGGAGCCGTGGAACTCGTTGGAACCGGACCGGGTCACCGCGTTGATCACACCGCCCGTGGAGCGACCGAACTCCGGCATGTAACCGCCGGTGATGATGTTCACGTCCTGCACGAACTCGATGCTCAGCGGGCTGGCGTTCACGCCGAAGGCCGGGTCGTTCGTGGACAGACCGTCCACCACGTAGCCGTTCTCAGGCGAGGTCGTGCCGTTGATGGACACGCCGTACTGGTCGGACTGGGCGCCAGGGGCGAGCTCGGCCAGGGATTCAAAGGAGCGCGTCGCGCCACCCTTGCCGACCGGACGGGCCACCGCGATGCGCCTGATGAACTCCTGATCCACGTTGACGCCCTGGTTCGTCGAACCGACGTCGATCGTCGGCGGCGTACCAATAACGTCAACCGTCTGCGTGAAGGAGTCCGGCAGGAGCTCCACGTTCACGCGGATGGTGCGGTTGAGGAGCAACTGGATTTCGGGGCGGGCGTAAGGCTTGAACGTCTCCTTCTCGAACCGCAACGTATACGTGCCCGGCGGGAGCTGGGGAATACGGTAGTTACCCTGTGCGTCAGTAACCACGGTCTGCTCGCCCTGCAGGTTGGGCGAGGTGGCGGTCACAACGACATCTGCAGCCGGCTTCTTGTCCTCAGTGTTGATGACAGTGCCGATGATGACGCTGGACTGCGCGAAAGCCGCGGATCCGTACAACAGACCTGCAGCAAGGACGACTCCGGTTTCCCGAAGTACTTGTTTCACTTGCATACCTAACCCCTCCAAGGTGGGCTGCAACCGAAAATGACTTGGGAAAATATCCGAGGTCAAGCAGTTGTCAATAGACCGTTGCTTTTTGGTGACCAGTGCGGCATTGCGCGATCACGTCGGCGGCACCAGACACGGTTGCTTGAACCCGGAACCCTTTTCTGTATGGTGGCCGCCCTTCAATCCGGGCATGGCGGGGACGGGTAGTCCACTGGTGAAGAGGAGTTACGTGCATGTTCGATTCAGTCCTTGACCGCGGCCAAGGACCCAGGTCGCGCTTCGGCGTGGGTGCTGGCGTTTCCACGCTGCTCCACGTTGGCCTGCTGGGTCTTGTGGCCTATCTCTCCACGCGTCCACCTCCCGTGGAGGAGAAGGAGGTCGAGGTCACGCTGAAGGCCACGATGGCTCCGCCGCCTCCGCCGCCTCCGCCGCCTCCCCCGGCGTCGAAGCCGAAGACGGAGAAGAAGGTCACGCCCAAGAAGCCCAAGGACGTGATCGTGCAGCCGAAGGAGATCCCGCAGCAGAAGCCGCAGGAGACGGAGACCGCGCCCGAGCCCGAGGAAGAGGCGAGCGAGTCCGAGGTCGAGGGTGGCGTGGAAGGTGGCGTCGCGGGCGGTGTGGTGGGTGGCGTGGTGGGTGGCGTGATCGGTGGCGTGGTGGGCGGTCAGCTGGGTGGAACGGGCACGGACGTGCTGGCGTTCGGCCAGGGCATGACGCGTCCCGAGAAGATCGCGGGTCCTGAGGTGTCCTATACGCGTGAGGCCATCGAGGCGCGCGTGCAGGGCCTGATGATCGTGAAGTGCGTGATCACGACCGAGGGAAAGGTCGAGCGCTGCCGCACGATCAAGCCGCTCCCTCACATGGAGCAGGCCGTGATGGACGTGCTCACCGCCTCACGCTACAAGCCGGTCACGTTCCAGGGCAGGCCGGTCGAAGTGCAGTACACGTTCAACTTCAACCTGAAGCTGCCGCGCTGATCCAAAGCAGGCAGCCCCGCTTGAGCAGTCCGCCGAACATCACCTCGCGCTCGTGAGGAGGAGCGCTCCACAGCCATGCAATTTACCCTGCTTGATATCTGGCACCACACGGGCCTCTTCGCCCGCATGATCATCTTCACCCTCGCCATCATGTCGGTGGCGTCGCTGGTCGTCATGGCGGAGCGGATGATCGTCTTCCGCAAGACCCGCTCGGACAGCCGCAACTTCGCCGCCAAGATGGGCGCCATCCTCGCGAAGGGCGACCTGACCACCGCGGCGAACACCAACCTGGGCAAGGACGTGGGCCACCTGGGCCGCGTGATCAACTCCGGCCTGACGGCGTACCGGATCACCCCCGGGAACAAGGACCTGGCGGTGGAGTCCGTGGCCCGCGCGCTGGAGCGCCAGGCGCAGCGCGAGGTGCAGAGCCTCAAGCGCGGCCTGGGCCTGCTGGCCACGGTCGGTTCGACGGCGCCGTTCGTCGGTCTGCTGGGCACCACGATGGGTATCGTGAACGCCTTCCAGCTGATGGCGGCGGCGGGCTCCGGCGGTCTGGCGACGATCTCCGCCGGTATCTCCGAGGCGCTCATCACCACGGCGTTCGGTCTGCTCGTGGCGATCCCCGCGGTTATGGCCTACAACTTCCTGCAGGGCTGGGTGGATGCCCGCTCCGTGGACATCTCCGAGTCCTCCAACGAGTTCCTGGACGTGGTGGCCCGGCACGTGGGCGGCGGTTCGTCGCACGCGGCCTAGTAGCCCCACCCTGGGACGTCCCCACCCATGTGGGCGGTCCGGCTGAGAAGCCGCGCTGCCCCGGGGTGGGCGTTCCTTCCCGGATACAGGTGCACGCATGGGAATGTCAGCAGGCCCCAAAGGGGGCATCAAGAGCGAGATCAACGTCACGCCGCTGGTGGACGTGGTGCTGGTGCTCCTCATCATCTTCATGGTCGTGACGCCCATGCTCCAGCGCGGCAAGTCCGTGGAGCTGCCCAAGGCCACGGAGATTGAAAAAGAAGGCAAGACGGACGCCGATCCGCTGATCCTCTCCATCACCCCGGACAAGAAGATGTTCGTGGAGAACGATGAGGTCGACGAGAAGGGGCTCCAGGAGAAGATCGCCGCGGAGCTGGTGAAGGATCCGGGCAAGAAGATCCTCCTGAAGGGTGACAACGCCCTGAACGTGGGCGACGTGCGCAAGGTGCTGGACACGGCCCGCAAGGCGAAGGCGAAGCAGATCGCCCTGGGTGTGGAGGAGAAGAAGTAATGTCCCGAGGACACAAGCAGCGTCAGTGGGTCAAGCCCGCGTCCGCGCCGAACTCGGAGATCAACGTCACGCCCCTGGTGGACGTGGTGCTGGTGCTCCTCATCATCTTCATGGTGGTGACGCCCCTCCTGGAGAAGGACATCCTCGTCCGCGTCCCGGAGACGGAGGTGGAGGAGAACCAGCCGCCGCCGGAGCCCGATGATCAGCAGATCGTCGTGCAGGTGGACAAGAGCGGCGCCTACTCCATCAACACGGAGCAGATCCCCGCTTCGGACTACGTCGCCCGCCTCAAGCGGATGCTGAACGCCAAGAAGCCGGACGAGAAGGTCGTCTTCTTCATGGCGGACGACGCGGCGAACTACGGCAAGCTGGTGGTGGCGCTGGATGGCGCCCGTGCCGCGGGAGCGAAGATCCTGGGCATGGCCACCGAGCTTCCCCAGAACGCGGTCATCCAGGGCACGCAGACCACGCCGGACGGTGCACCGCCCGCGCCTCCTGCCCCGCCGACTCCCTGATCCACGCCTTTCGTCAGGGCTGACGCGCGGACACGCCGTCACCGATTCCATCCGAAGCCCGCTGGCGTTCCGACGCCAGCGGGCTTCTTGTTTTCAGGCCCCATGTCCGCGCTCGGGACCCGACGTCTGCCGCGTGGGATGGCCGTGGAGGGCCGCCTCTGAGGACAGCGCGCCGGTACGGGCATTGCTCTCCCCTCCTCCTGTACGGGTTGGAAGGGGGAGACGATGCTGGCGAGGGTGCGGTCGGGGGCATTGATGGGCATCGACGCGGTGGTGGTGGAGTGCGAGGTCGACATGGCCCTCGGGCTGCCCTACTTCAACGTCGTGGGGCTGCCAGAGGGAGCAGCCCGGGAGTCGAAGGTCCGGGTGGTTTCCGCGCTGAAGAACGCGGGATTCGACCTTCCGCAGAAGCGGATCACGGTCAACCTGGCGCCCGCGGAGATCCGCAAGGAAGGGGCGGCCTTCGAGCTGCCCATCGCATTGGGCGTCCTGGCGGCGGCGCGGTTGATGGAGGAGGAACCGCTGGAGCGGTACCTCTTTGGCGGAGAGCTGTCGCTGGATGGCTCCATCAAGGCCATCAAGGGGGTGCTCCCGCTGGCCGTGGCGGCCCGGAATGGCGGCTTCCAGGGGGTCATGGTGCCGGCGGCCAACGCGGCGGAGGCGGCGCTGGTGGAGGGCATCCAGGTGCTGTCCGTGGCGCACCTGCGAGAGGCCGTGGGGCACCTCACCGGCAAGTCCCCGTTGACGCCGCTGACGCGCACGGGGACTTCCGTGGGCGGTCCTCGCACGGCGGCCGCGGACATGGCCGACGTCCGGGGACAGCCGGAGCTGAAGCTGGCGTTGGAGCTCGCGGCGGCTGGCGGCCACAACATCCTGATGGCCGGGCCGCCAGGCTCGGGCAAGACGATGCTGGCGCGACGGCTGCCAGGCATCCTGCCCGAGATGACCTTCAACGAAGCGCTGGAGGTCACGAAGGTCTACTCCATCCAGGGGCTGCTGGGAGACGAGCAGGCGCTGATCCGCGAGCGCCCGTTTCGCGCGCCCCATCACACGCTGTCCGATGCGGGGCTCGTGGGAGGTGGCCCCACGGCTCGTCCAGGCGAGCTGTCCCTGGCCCACCACGGCGTGCTGTTCCTCGACGAGTTGCCGGAGTTCCGCAAGAACGTGCTGGAGGTGCTGCGCCAGCCCCTGGAGGAGGGCGCCATCCACCTGGCGCGGGCCACCCAGCACATCACCTATCCCTGCCGGGTCATGCTGGTGGCGGCGATGAATCCCTGCCCGTGCGGCTACTTCAACGTCCCCGGACACACGTGCACCTGCCTCGAGCACCGCATCTTCGGCTACCACTCGCGCATCAGCGGGCCGCTGCTGGACCGCATCGACATCACCGTGCAGACGCGGCCGGTGGAGTACCACCACCTCGCGGAGAGGAGCCAGGAGCTGCCCAGCCAGTACTACCGGCAGCGTGTGGAGACCGCGCGCGAGCGGCAGCGCGCCCGCTTCCACGACACGCCCGGGGTGCACTGCAATGCCCAGATGCCTTCGCATCTGCTGCGCCGCTACTGCGTGCTGTCACCGCCCGCGGAGAAGGCGCTGAAGGACGCGGTCACTCATTTTGGCCTGTCTGCTCGGGCGCATGACCGCATCCTCAAGCTCGCGCTGACGCGCGCGGACCTGGAGGGACACGGACGTATCGAGGACGTGGACATGCGGCTCGCCGTCGATTGCCGGATGCTGGACCGCCGGGGCTGGCTCCACGCCAATACCCGGGGCGCGGTGAATGCCTCATCCCGTCCCACTCTTGTCAGGCACCAGGACTCCGAGCTGGATGGACGTCTCGGGGCTCCCTTCGACCGGGGCTGACCTTCCACTCGCGGGCAGCGGATGCACCACCCGATCCTCCAGACGGGGAGCGGGGCCGGTGATGATGCGCGCGGACCTGCCGAAGGTCAGGTACGAGTACGCCCAGTTGAGCAGCACGGCCAGCTTGCTTCGGAAGCCAATGAGGAAGGTGATGTGGATGAAGAGCCAGGCCAACCAGGCGACGAAGCCGGATTGCTTCACACGGCGGAAGGCCACGCCCACGGCATGGCCTCTGCCGATGACCGCGTAGGTTCCCCGGTCCCAGTAACGGAAGGGCTGCATGGGCTCGCCCGCGAGCTGGCGGCGGAGGTTGAGCACCGCGTGCTTGCCCTCCTGCATCGCCGCGGGCGCCACTCCCGGGACCGCGCTTCCGTCCTCCTGCTTCACGAGCGCCAGGTCCCCCACGACGAAGATGTCGGGATGCCCGGGCACGGTGAGCTCGGGCGTCACCGGGACGCGCCCTGCCCTGTCCAGCGTCACGCCGAGCGAGCGGGCCACGGGCGAGGCCTCCACCCCCGCGGCCCAGAGCACCGTTCGGGCCGCGAGATGCTCAGGGCCCATGTCCACGCCCGCGGCGTCGATGTTCGTGACCCGGGTGCCCGTACGGACCTCGACGCCGAGCCCTTCCACCACCCGGCGGGCCTCCGCCGAGAGATTCTCGGGATAGGTGGGGAGCACGCGGTCCATTCCCTCGATGAGGATGACGCGCGCATCCCGTGGGTCGATGTTCTGGAAGTCACCCGACAATGAATTGCGGCTGATCTCCGCCAGCGCCCCCGCCAGCTCCACGCCCGTGGGACCCGCGCCAATGATGGCGAAGGTGAGCAGCGCGCGGCGGCGCTCGGGATCCGGTTCGCGCTCGGCCTGCTCGAAGGCAAGGAGCACGCGGCGGCGGATCTCCAGCGCGTCCTCGACGGTCTTCAATCCCATCGAGTGTCGCGACCAGGCGTCATTGCCGAAGTACGAGTGCGTCGCCCCGGTGGCGACGATGAGGAAGTCATACGCCAGCTCGCCGTCCGCCAGGAGGACGTGCTTGCGCGCGGTGTCCACACCGGTCACTTCCGCGAGCAGCACCTGGACGTGATCGCGTCCGAGCATCGCCCGCAGTGGCGCGGCGATGTCGCTGGGGCTCAGTGTCGCCGTGGCCACCTGGTACAGCAGGGGCTGGAAGAGGTGGTGGTTGTGACGGTCCACCATCGTGACGCGAACCCCTGCCTTTCGCAGGTACCGGGCCGCGTAGAGGCCGCCGAAGCCGCCTCCCAGGATGACCACATGGGGAAGGTTCTCACGGGTCGTATTCACGTGAGGGATGTCACGGCGACGCGCCAGGGTTTCAACGCAAAGCCTTCCATCCCATCAAGCCGGACTGTCACGTCCCGTCGTGTCTGCTTATGCGGAGGCGTC
Source organism: Corallococcus sp. AB011P (assembly GCF_003611605.1). Taxonomy (NCBI): domain Bacteria; kingdom Pseudomonadati; phylum Myxococcota; class Myxococcia; order Myxococcales; family Myxococcaceae; genus Corallococcus; species Corallococcus sp. AB011P. Next base: position 49,757 of record NZ_RAVX01000017.1, on the reverse strand, counting down.
CCTACCTTTGCGCCTTCTCAGCGCGCGGGAGACAGCCACGCCGCTCCGCCAGTTCGGACGGCTCCAGCGAACCTGGACGCCCTTGCAGGCCCTTCCGCCTGGAAGCCCGCGCGGCATGAGCGTTGCTCTGCCCACCGCCGAGGCATCCAGCCCGCAGGGCGGCGAGGGAGGCAGACGAGATGAGCAGGCTGACGGAGAAGTTGAAGGCAGTGGCGGCGGCGGTGGCGTCCATCGAGAAGCAGTTCGGCCGGGGCGCGGTGATGACGCTCGGCGCGGACGCACCGGAGCAGAAGGTGGCGATCATTCCCACGGGTTCGGTGGGGTTGGACCGGGCGCTGGGCGTGGGGGGCTATCCGCGAGGGCGCGTGGTGGAGCTGTTCGGCAACGAGTCCTCCGGCAAGACGACACTCACCCTGCATGCCATCGCGCAGGTGCAGGCCGTGGGAGGCGTCGCGGCCTTCATCGACGCGGAGCACGCGCTGGACCTGTCCTACGCGCGCAAGCTGGGGGTGCGGACGGAGGAACTGCTCGTGGCGCAGCCGGACACCGGCGAGCAGGCGCTCGAAATCACCGAGCAGCTCGTGCGCTCCGGCGCAGTGGACCTCATCGTGGTGGATTCGGTGGCGGCGCTGGTCCCCCGCGCGGAAATCGAAGGGGAGATGGGTGACGCGCACATGGGCGTCCAGGCGCGGCTGATGAGCCAGGCGCTGCGCAAGCTCACGGGCGCGGTGAGCCGCTCCGGCACCTGCATCATCTTCATCAACCAGATCCGCATGAAGATTGGCGTGATGTTCGGCAACCCGGAGACGACGACGGGTGGCAACGCGCTGAAGTTCTATTCGTCGGTGCGGATGGAGATCCGCCGCACGGGCAACCTCAAGGAGGGCGACGCGGTGGTGGGCTCCCGGGCCCGCGTGAAGGTGGTGAAGAACAAGCTGGCGCCCCCGTTCCAGGAGGCGGAGTTCGACGTGCTCTACGGCACGGGCATCCACCGCGCCGCCGAGGTGCTGGACCTGGCCGTGAGCGCGGGCGTGGTGGAGAAGTCCGGCAGCCACTTCAGCTTGCGGGGTGAGCGCATCGGCCAGGGCCGCGAGCGGGCGTGCGAGTGGCTGCGGGAGCACCCGGACGTCCTGGAGGCCCTCGCCCGCGACCTGGTGGGAGCCACCGCGCCCTCCGTGCCGCCCGCGGACGCAGCGGCGGCCTAGGTCGCGGACTGGAGTGCATCCAGCGAGAGGGGGACCTCCCAGTGGCGTTGGCCCGCGCGCAGCACCAGGTGCCCTTCGGGGCTCTCTTCCAGCAGCTCGCCGAACTGGTACTGCGCATCACGAGAGAAGCGGGCCTTCGCCCTGCCCTGCTTCACGCGGCAGGTGAGGACTCCGTCTGGAGAGAGCTGGAGCGACCCCAGGTCCAGGGCTTCGGCCGTCCGGTCGCTCAGTCGCAGGGACACACGCTCGTCCGGGGTGATGTCCACGGTGCGGACCTCATAGGCCGCGTCCTCCACCTGGACGTAGCACCAGTCCGGGGCGATGCGGAGCTGGTAGCGCCCGTCGTCATCCAGGACCAGCGAGGCGTTGAAGAGCTCGATGATCTTCGGGTGCTCGATGGGCTCGTCGTCGTGCCACCAGCGCAACGCCGCATCCAGACGGATGCCGCTGTCCTCACGGGTGTGCCAACGCTTGCCTGGTGGGGGCTGGCCAGTGGGAGGTTGCATGTCGCCCTTGAGGTGCGGGTGAGGTCCGGCGGATTCAAGCCACCGGAGCCTGGAGGCCTACCAGTTCCGCACGAACTCCGTGTAGCCACGGAAGGCCACGGCGCCCCAGAAGTTCACCAGCACGCCAAGCGCCAGCACTGCCACCACCGCGCGGTTGCGCAGCGACCATCCGCCAATGGCGAAGAGCAACAGCAGGTAGGGCGTGTAGTCCAGGCTGAACCGGAAGCCGAACTGCATGTAACCGGTGTTCTGGTAGAAGAGCCCCGGCAGCGCGCACACCGCCACGGTCAGCCACAGGGGCCAGTGCAGACGGGGACGCGTGCGGGGGACCAGCAGGAACACCAGCAGGGGCAGCGTGAGCAGCAGCGTCAGCCCATGCGGGTCGTACGACAACTTCAGCGGAGACAGCGACACCTGGGGCAGCTTGAGGAACGCGGCCTGGAGGTTGCGCGACAGGTACTCGATGTTGAAGAGCCCGAAGCGGTCGATGTCGACGTTCACCCGGTTGTTGAAGAGGTACGAGTGGCCGAACTCGCCGGGCTTGCCGAAGCGGTAGATGTTGTACGCAGCCGCGAGCGCGGCAAGGGGCGCGGCCCCCGCGCCGAAGAGGACGAGCTTGCGGAGGGCGGGCTTCCACGTGGACGGAAGGGCCTTCAGTTGGGCCAGCCGGTCCGGGCCAGGGCAGAGCGATTCCAGGACGAAGAAGAGGCCCGCGAACACCAGCGGTGTGCGAGTGAGCACGGCCATGGAGAAGAAGAGCCCCGCGAGCACGGGGCGCCGCGCCTTGACGGCGTTGCGCACGTACAGACACGTGAGCGCCACGCCCATCACCTGCGCGCCAAACCAGACCTCGCCCCGGATGGCGCAGTAGAAGAACAGCGTGCCGAAGGCGAGCACCAGCGACAGCACCACGTTGTCGTCGCGGTTGCGCTCCGTCTCCCCCTCCTGCGCGAGGAAGCGCAGCAGCGAATAGAAGAGCGCCACCGCGAGCGCGCCCACGAAGACGCCGAAGGACGTGTCGTTGAACTGGTAGCCGTGCAGCGCGACGAAGGGGAGCATCACGACCGCGGGGAAGGACGGGAAGCTGACGAACCAGCGGTCATCGCGGAGCGGGCGTCCCTCGCACCGCACCTTGTGTCCGTCCACCAGCCGCACGCAGGCCCAGTCCTCCAGGTTGGGCAACACCTGCGGATCCACGTCGAGCCGTCCCTCCAACCAGGACTGCGCTTGGTAGATGAAGTGCGGTGCGGCGCTCTGCCGGAGGAAGCGCTGCGAGCTGAAGCTGGACAGCACCGCGAACGCGACGAGGAACAGCACCACCTCCACCCGGTAGGCGGACAGCCACAGGCGCACCGCGCTCCGCACCGGATGCGCTCCTGCTCCGGGCTGCGACGTGGGGGGGCTGGTGGCTTCCGTCGCCGCCGGGGGGCTGTCGAGCGGCGCGGAGGACTCGGGCGTGGCCGGGACGGGTTCGCCCGCGGTGGCGGGGGCCGGGGGCACCGTGGACGGCGCGTCCAGGGCGGAAGGACGGGGACGCTTTGATTTGGAGCGACTCATGGCGACACGGGGGCGGCGAGCAGGTGCAACCTCAACATTTCCAGCACGTGGGACGCGGCGAACAGACGGACCCGGTCCCGGTCACCCGAGAGCGAGATCCGCTCGCAGCGGGACTCCATTCCGGGACCGGCCAGCCCGCAGTACACGGTGCCCACGGGGTCCTCGGGCGTTCCGCCACCAGGGCCCGCGTAGCCCGTGACGGACAGGCCAAACGTGGCGCCGCAGGCGACGCGGACTCCCTCCGCCATGGCGAGCGCCGTCTGGGACGACACCGCGCTGTGCTTCTCGAGGATGTCCGGGGGCACGCCCACCCAGGCGGACTTCATCTTCTCCGAGTAGGCGACCGCCCCTCCGATGAAGACCTGGCTGGAGCCCGGGACGGCCGTGAGCTCCTGCGCGACGAGGCCACCCGTGCAGCTCTCCGCCACCGCCAGCGTGTGACCGCCGCGCGCCAGCAGCTCGAGGAGGACGGGGGCATATTCGCTGCCATCCGCGCCGTACACATGCGTGCCCAGCACCTGCCGGCATGCGGCCTCCGCGGCCGCGAGCGCTGCGTCGGCTTCCGCCTGCGTGGGGGCTTCCGCCATCAGCTTCAGGTGGTTCTCCGGTGCGTGCGTCCGGAAGCCGAACACCACCCTGGGGTGGCTGGGGGCCAGGGGCATCACCCGCTCGTTCAGCACGGATTCGGGCAGGCGCACGGTTCGCAGCAGTCGGAAGGCCCGGAACGTGCGACCAGATTCGGCGGCGAGCCAGGTCCGCACGCGCGGCAACACCTCTCCGTCCACCAGGGCGCGGTATTCGCGAGGGACGCCTGGCAGGAAGAACAGGTGGGCTCGGCCCAATTGCTGGATGACCAGCGGCGCCGAGCCCTGGGAATTGCGCACCGGCTCGGTGCCCGCGGGGATGCGCGCCATGCGCAGGGCGCCCGGATTCAGGGGCATGCCCCGCGCGGCGTAGCGCTCCTTCAGCCAACCGAGCACCCGCGCGTCCTCTTCCATGGGCACACCCGCGGCGGCGGCGGCGCACTCCAGCGTGAAGTCGTCCGCCGTGGGCCCCAGGCCTCCCGAGACGATGACCACGTCCGCGCGCGCCGAGGCCTCCAACAGCGCGCCCGTGATGTCCGGACGCACGTCGCCCACCAGCGTCACCCGTGCGACCTTCACGCCCAGGTCGAAGAGGCGGGCTTCCAGATAGGTGCTGTTGGTGTCCGTGATGAGGCCGGTGACGAGCTCGTCACCGGTGCACAGCAGCTCGACGCGCATGGGCCGGGCATCCTAGCGGCCCCGGGCCGGGAGGGCACGGTCCGCGTCCCGGCTCCCGCGCCTGACTGCTCAGAGGAACGCGGGACCGTCGTCCGGGGCGTTGGCCTCGGAGTCCTCGTCGTCGTCCTCGTCCAACCCGGCCGCCACCGCCACCGCCGCGACGGCGCCGACCTTGCGCGACGCCAGCCGGCTGCGCACGGAGACCGCGGACTCCACCAGCCCCATGACCAGGTACGCGGCGAAGTACGTCACCAGCACCCAGGCCGGGTGGAACTGCTGGGCGATGAACGCGCCCGTGAGCGCCATGACCATGAAGACGAGCGCCGTCTTGCGGCTGGGACGCGCGTCCTTGAAGGTGCGGTAGCGCACCGTGGACACCATCAGCAGCGACAGGGCGCCCACCGCCACCGCCACCGGCAGGCGCGCGCCGTCACCGAGCGCCTCGCCCTGGCTGGCCACGTGGTGGGAGATGATGAGGGAGACGAGCACGCCGGCCGCCAGCGGGATGGGGAGCCCCACGAAGAAGCCGCCGCCACCGCCGTGCGGGTTGCGCATGGCGAGCACGTTGAAGCGCGCCAGCCGCATGGCGCCGCAGGCCATGAACGCGAAGGAGATGAACAGGCCCCAGAAGCCCATGGGGGCCAACGCCCACTTGTAGACGAGGAGCGCCGGCGCCGCGCCAAAGGACATGACGTCCGCGAGGCTGTCGAGTTGCATGCCGAAGTCGCTCTGCGTCTTCGTCAGGCGGGCCACCCGTCCGTCGAACCCGTCGAAGAACATGGCGAAGAGGATGGCCAGGGCCGCCTGGTACAGCTGCACCGGTTCAGCCTCACCCGAACACAGGGTGATGGCGTAGAAGCCACAGAAGATGGAAGTGACGGTGAAGAGGTTCGGGAGCACGAACATCAGTTTCCGCAGCTTCATCGTTCCCTCGACTTCCCCAGGTGGTCGGCTGCCCATGTGGCAGAAACGGCGAGGGAACGGACCTTAGCAGGGTTTTATTCGCGCCGGAGTCAGTCCCGGGTCGCATGGGAGGAGAAATGCCGTACGGGCAGTGGGCCCTGTGGGGATTGACCGCGGCGGCCGTCCTGCTGCTGGTGAATGTGGCGTGGGTCCTGCTCGTGCGGCGCTGGTACCGCCTCAAGGGGCCCCTTCCCGACATGCTGCGCGTGCGCTGCGCGGATGGGTGGGAGTTGACCGTGCACGCCCGGCGGGCCCCGGTGCGCCGCTTCGCCGAGCCCGTCCTGCTGTGCCACGGGCTGGCGGCCAACCGCTTCACCTTCGACTTCGAGCCGCCCTACTCCGTGGCCCACTACCTCACCGAGGCCGGCTTCGACTGCTTCAGCGTGGAGTGGCGCGGCACCGGGCACTCGCAGCGTCCGCCCAGGGGCCGGCGGCCCACGGACTTCACCGTCGACGACCACATCAACCATGACGGGCCGGCCCTGCTGGAGCTGGCGCTGAAGGAGACCGGCGCGAAGCAGGCCTTCTGGCTGGGCCATTCGCTGGGAGGCCTGGTGGGGTACGGCGTGGCCCAGGGGCCCGAGAGCGGGAAGCTGGCGGGCCTGCTCGAGTTGGGCGCGCCGGTGTATCTCAAGTCGGAGCCGTTCCTGCGGACGCTCATCTCGCTGGGCGTGCGCGCGGCGTGGCCCGGGAGCATCCGGCAGTCGTGGGTGAGCTCCAGCATGGCGCCCTTCCTGGGCTACCTCGCGCTGCCCCTGTCGGACATCGTCGTGAACCCCCGGCATGTTCCGCCACGCGTCCTGAGGCAGCTGTCCGTCAACATGATGGCGGCGATGAGCCGCAAGGTGCTGCTCCAGTTCCAGGACTGGATCTCCCACGACACGTTCCGTTCCTACGACCGCAAGACGGACTGGCGCGCGGGCATCTCGAAGCTCCAGTTGCCCGTGCTCGTGATGGGCGGCAGCGCGGACCGGCTGGCCACCGCGGCCAACGTGGAGGCGCAGTACGCGCTGCTCACGTCACCGGATCGCACACTGCATGTCTTTGGCCGGGACCGCGGGGACAAGATGGACTACGGCCACGGCGACCTCATCTTCGGCACCGGCGCGCCCATGGAGGTCTACCCCGTCATTCGCGAGTGGCTCGAACAGCGCGCCACGCCGCTGCCTCCCACGTCCGCTCCCGCTCAGGGCTGAGGCGGGCGGGCGTCGAGTTGGACGCAGGGGGAGCTCAGTCCTCGCCTGCTGCTCGCGTCGACATGGCGGAGGCGGACGCGCGTCTGGCCCTCGCAGTCGGTGGAGACCAGTTCGCCCCGCGCGTCCTTCGCGGTGAGGTGCTCCACCTGCAACTGGCCCTCTTCGATGGCCACCAGGATGGAGCCCGGCGTGTCGCGTACGTCGATGCTCCGGGACTCCAGGGTGGCATTCGTATCCACCGCCAACGCGGCGAGCCCGCAGCCCGAGAGCCGGGCGTTGCGGAGCGTCGCGCGGGCCCGCTGCGTCGCCAGCACGCAGGTGCCCTTCGCTCCCTCGACGGTCACGGTGTCGACGTCCGCGTCCACCTGGCGCAGGTGGAGCCCGTCTCCCGTGATGCCATCCGCGGTGCTCACGCCTTTGACGACGCCGTCCCGCAGGCGCACGCGGCCCTGCAGCGCCACCACGCCGTATTCCCGTGAGCCCTCCAGGCGGAAGCGCCGCACCTCCAGGTCCGAGGCGGTGAGCTGAAGCGCTCCGTAGTTGCCCGCGTCCTTCACGGTCACGTCCTCCAGCAGGCCGGTCGTCGCGGTGAGCCCCATTCCCGCGCGCGTGGCGTGCTCCGAGCTGAAGCCCCGCACCGACAGCCGGGCCTGGTTGGCCGTCACGCCGTACTCGTGGCCCTGGACCCGGACGTCCACCAGCGTCAGCGCGCCCTCCACCGTGGAGAACGCCGTGCCCGTGCCGCCCGAAACCCGCGCCCGTTCGACCTCCGCCACGCCGCCCTCCTGGCTCAGCGCCATCCGGGGGCCCTGGAAGTCCACCCCCTCCAGGCGCACCTTGGCCCCACCCCGGGCCCGGACCGCGCGGTCGTAGGCCCCTGTGAACGCGCTGTCCCGGAGGATCAGGGAGGGAGCGGAGGCCCCCGTGGTTCCGGCCTCCACGAGCACCCCCACCGCGACCGACGCCTGGCTGCCCGCCCCTGCCTCGAAGCGCAGCCCCCTGCCTTCCAGCGGACCCGAGCCCAGCCGGATGGCGCCCCGGGACTGATTCCGGAAGGTCACGGTGTGGACCTTCACGGGGCCCCGGGCCTCCAGGCCCCAGCCTCCTCCCTCGACCGCCAGGGACTCCAGGGCGGTGTCCCCTGGCGCCTCCACCACGGTCGTGCCGGGGTCCGTCGCCGCCAGGATCGTGGAGGGGCCCTCCCCCACGAGCCGGGTGCCCTCCGGCAGCCGGAAGGGGCCTTCGTAGCGGCCAGGGGCCAGGTGCACGCGCTTCGGGCCGGGGCGGGCCAGGGCCTCGATCAGCGAACGCAGGGGGCGCTCCCGGGTGCCGTCGCCGCCCGAGGCTGCCCCGTCCACCCAGAGTTCGCCCGTCGCCTGGGGCCGTGGGGACGGCCGCGAGCAGGCGCACAACAGGACGAGGAGCCATGGAAGCAGTCGGGTGGGCACGCGGGCAGGCACTCTAGCCCCCTGATGGCACCTTGCTGGAGCTGGATCAGCGGCGACTGCTAAGTGATCGATTTTCCAATGCCTTTCACGCGGAACCGATCACCAGGCGATCACTTCCCCTGATGTGAAAAGCAGGAGTGTGAGGATGTATCAAAAGATGCGATCCTCCCCTCTCTCTACAGGGTGTATTTTCAGAGGCCAGTTTTCATCCGGAGGCCGATTTTCCGGCCCGGGAGCAGGTGGCGCATTGACAGTCGAAAGCTCGATTTGTTACCTCCGCCATCCGCTCGATCAACGCCAGACAACGCAAGAGGGAGGGGTGTCATGACCAAGGCAGAGCTCGTGGAAGTGGTGGCTGCGCAGTCGAAGCTCACGAAGAAGCAAGCCGCCCAGATCCTCGACAGCGTCTTCACCAACATCGGCAAGGCGGTGAAGAAGGACACCCGATTCAGCTACCCCGGGTTCGGCACGTGGTCGTTGCGCTCGCGCAAGGCGCGGAAGATCCGCAACCCGCAGACCAACGAGATGATGAAGCTCAAGGCGTCGAAGACGGTCGGTTTCCGTCCCGCGAAGGAGCTGAAGAACTCGCTGTAGTCGCAGGGCCGTTGTGCAGGCCCGTCCCCCTCAGGGGCGCGAACCCGTGGCCGGGTGACGCCCCTGGGACGTGAGGACGGGGGACTCCGCCGGCATGCGGGCCACGGGACGCCCCTCGTCGGACGCGTCCGGGGCCGCCTCGGGGGCGACGAGCGCCTCCAGCGGATCCAGTGAGTAGCCCTCGTGCCAGAGCTCGAAGTGGACGTGGACGCCGGTCGCCAGGCCCGTGTCCCCCGCGAGCCCCACCACCTCGCCCCTCGCCAGCACCTCGCCGGTCGTCACCAGGACCTCGGACAGGTGGCTGTAGCGCGTCACCCACTGGCCGTCGTGCTGGACCTCCACCATCTTGCCGTGGTCGCCGTTCCAGCCGGCGCGCAGGACGACGCCCCTGTCCGCGACGCCCACGGGCTGTCCCCGGCGGGCCGCCAGGTCCACGCCCGAGTGGCGTCGCAGCTGGCCGGTGATGGGGTGCCAGCGGTCGCCGTAGAGGCTGGTGATGGTGACCGGCTCCACGGGCCAGGCGAGGCGCGGCGGTCCGGAGGGCTCCGGCGGCTGCTCCCAGCGGCGCAGGGTGGACGCGCGCACGATGAGGCGGCCCACACGCACCACCACGGCCTCCGCGAGCGAGCCCGGCATGTCGCCGTACAGGCGCGCGTCCTGCTCCAGCTCCGCCTCCATCACGCCCCGGGCGCGCGTCAGGTCGCGGGTGTCGGTGTGCTCCACCGGCCGGGCCAGGAAGGCGTCCAGGGCCGCGTTCATCGACTCCCAGTTGCGCACCTGCTCGGCGGGCATGGCGCTGCCGCGCTGGACCTTCTCGCGGTAGCCCTGGGCCTGCTTCGTGAACGCGGCGAGGGCGGCTTCGAGTTCCGGGGAGCGTTCCGGCGCCAGGGGCCCACGGGCGCGGTCCGGTTCCCGGGGGAGGAAGGGCGTGCTGCTGTTGGCGAAGCCGCTGTCGCCCGAGGTCGCGTACAGCTCCTCAAAGCTCATCTTCCCCGGCCGCGGCGTCGCGCAGGCGGAGAGGGCCAGCAGGGCAAGGACGGCGGGTCGGCGCACGGCGGGGCGAGACTACCACGCGCGCCGGGCCGTCCACCCGCCCTGGGGGCGTGGATCATTTCCCGTAGCGCACAGGTGCGTGCTGTCCACACCCGGCGTGGAGGCGGCTCGCCCACGGGACGCGGCGGGCCCGCCCGGATCAGCCGGCGAAGGCCTGACGGACGCGCGCCAGGGCGTCGTCGATGTCCGCGGTGGACACGTCCAGGTGGCACACGAGGCGGATGGAGTGCGGGCCGGTGGGGTTGGCGAGCACGCCCTGCTTCAGGAGCAGCGCGGAGGCCTCCGCCGCCGGTCGCACCATGTCCGCGAACACCATGTTCGTCTCCACCCGCGCCAGGTCCACCTTCACGCCCGGCACCTGGGCCAGGCCTTCCGCCAGCCGGCGCGCGTTGGCGTGGTCCTCGGCCAGGCGCTCCACGTGGTGCTCCAGCGCGTACAGCGCCGCCGCCGCGAGGATGCCCGCCTGCCGCATGCCGCCGCCCAGCCGCTTGCGCAGCCGCCGTGCCTCGCGGATGACGTCCTTCTTGCCCGCGAGCGCCGAGCCCACCGGCGCGCCCAGCCCCTTCGAGAAGCACACCGACGTCGAGTCCGTCAGCGACGCCCACGCGGACGCGGGCTGGCCCGCCGCCACCTCCGCGTTGAACAGCCGCGCGCCGTCCAGGTGCACCGCGAGCCCGGCCTTGCGCCCCGCCTCCACCACCGTCTTGAAGCGCTCCACCGGCCACACCGTGCCGCCGCCTCGGTTGTGCGTGTTCTCCAGCGACAGCAGGCGCGTGCGCGGGTTGTGGATGTTGTCCTCGCGCACCGCCGCCGTGACGGTCTCCGGCTTCAGCAGGCCGCGCTCGCCCGGCAGGGGCCCCGGCTGCACGCCCCACAGCGCCGGCACCGCGCCGCCTTCGTACTGGAGGATGTGGCTGCCCTCCTCCGTGAGCACCTCGTCGCCGGGGCGGCAGTACGCGCCGATGGCGATCTGATTCGCCTGCGTGCCGGAGGGGACGAAGACGGCGGCCTCCAGTCCGAGCCGCTCGGCCACGCGCTCCTCCAGCCGGCGCACCGTGGGGTCCTCGCCGTAGACGTCGTCGCCCACCTCCGCGTCGGCGATGAGCCTGCGCATGGCGGGCGTGGGCTTCGTCACGGTGTCGGAGCGGAAGTCGATGGGCTTCATGGTTCTCCTCGCTGCGTGAAAAGGGATGCCCCGCCATGGCGCTTGGGCGGGGCCGCCCCGTGACATACAACGCCCGCGTGGCCCGGCGAGAGACAGTGGGTGAGAAGCGGCAGCGTGCGGTGTCGGTCCTGGACGGTCTGGAAGCAGCCATGCCGGACGCCCGCATCGAGCTGGACTACCGCACGCCGCTGGAGCTGCTGGTCGCCGTCATCCTGTCCGCGCAGTGCACCGACAAGCGCGTCAACCTGGTGACCCCTGCCCTGTTCGCCCGCTTCCCGGATGCCCCGGCCTACGCGCGCGTCGAGCCCACGGACGTGGAGCCGTTCATCCGCACCTGCGGGCTGTACCGCGCGAAGGCGAAGAACATCGTCGCCACGGCGCGCGCGCTGGTCGCGGAGCATGGCGGGCAGGTGCCGCTTACGCGCGACACGCTGGCGGAGCTGCCGGGCGTGGGGCTGAAGACGGCGGGCGTGGTGTGCATCCACCTGGGCGGCGACGCGGCCTTCCCTGTGGACACGCACGTGAAGCGGCTGGCGTACCGGCTGGGCTTCACCACCCACGAAGACCCGGACAAGGTGGAGAAGGACCTGCAGGCGCTGCTGCCTCGCGAGCGGTGGACGCTGGGGCATCAGCTACTGGTGTGGCACGGGCGGCGCACTTGCTTCGCGCGCTCGCCCGATTGTGGCTCCTGCGTGGTGGCGGACCGCTGCCCCAAGAAGGGCGTGCGCGCCACCGCGAAGGCTTAAGCGGACGCCGGAGCGCCCTGCTCGCGCGACGCCTTGAGCTTCTTCATGCGCTTGCGGATGAACTCGCGCTTGAGCGTGGAGACGTGGTCCACGAAGACGGTGCCGTCCAGGTGGTCCGCCTCGTGCTGCACGGCGATGGCCAGCAGGCCGTCACAGCGCAGCGTCTGCTCCTGGCCTTCCTCGTCCAGGTAGCGCACCGTGGCGAAGGCGGCGCGGTCCACGTCCTCGGCCTCGCCGGGGATGGAGAGGCAGCCCTCCGTGTAGGTCGTCTCCCCTTCGAGCAAGACGAACTCCGGGTTGATCATCGCCAGGGGCTTGGAGTCCGGCTGCTGCGGCCGGGTGTCCAGGACGATGATGCGCTGGAGGATGCCCACCTGCGGGGCGGCGAGACCGACGCCCTCGGCGGCGTACATGGTCTCGAACATGTCCTTGATGAGCGCGCGGACCTTGTCGTCCACCTTCGCCACCGGCTTGGCCTTCTGCTTCAGGATGGGGTCGGGCCAGATGAGAATCTCGCGAACCATGGAGGGGACTCTTAACCCCTCCGGACCGCGACGGGCAACCGTTCCACCGGGCATCAGTCGAGCAGATTACGGGCGTACTCGCCCCGCAGGCGGTCGTCTCCCAACGCCCGGGCGGCCTCCGTCAACACCGCGCGAATCTGCTGCGCGCGGTGCTGGAGCGCGGGGTCCGGATGTCCGGCGAAGCGCAGCGGGTGGAACTCGGCGGCGAGCAGCGCGTAGGCCCGCTTGACCTCCTCACTCCCGGCCGAGCGTGCGAGCCCCAACACGGTGAAGTAGTCCGCGTCCTGGATCTCCTCGAACTTGGCCTCCAGGCGGTGCACGTCCAGCTCCGGCGGCAGGCCGCCGTGGGCGTCCTCCGACGGCGGATGCAGCGCGATGAGGCCCAGCGTCCTCGCCACCGCGAGCGTCTTGAGCGCGCCGTCCTGCGGCAGGCCCGCGCCCAGGAGCAGTGACTCCAGCGTGCGTTCGCCGTCCACGGCCTGGAGGAGCTGGAGCTCGCGGGCGGAGAGGCCGAAGTCCGCGGGGGGCATGTGCGCGTCGCCTCGGGAGACCTGGGCGCGCAGCGAGCCCGCTGCGTCCAGGAGCGATTCGGCGGTGAGCGTGTTGCGCAGCCCTTCCGCGAGCAGGTGCAGCGGCGGACGCGTGGCGGCGGCGAGCGCCACCTCGTGGGGCGCGGGCTCCGGCACCAGACGGTAGAGCGTGGAGGGCTCCGCGAGCGCGTCCAGGAAGACCTGTTCGGTGTAGCGCTGGACCAGCGGGACGGATTCGGCCTCGCGCACGTAGCCGCGCCCGCGCAGGGCTTCCAGCAGCGTGCCGGTGGTGGCGCTGCGCACGAGCCGCAGCTCGGCTTCCTGGCGCGCGTCGATGAGGCCGTCCGCGCGGGCGCGGTCGACGAGCGACTCGCCCTGCGCGGAGGACGCGGCGCCGACCAGGGCTCCGTCGCGCAGCCAGAGGACGCGCAAGGCGTTCATCACCTTGAGCTCCAGGCGCACCTCCATGCGCGCGTCGCAGAGCCGCAGGATGAGGCGCGAGAGGCCCTCTTGAGTGAGGCTGCCGCTGCGGGCCACCGCCATCTCCGGGCGGCCGGGCGATTCGAGGGGGATGATGGTGGCGCGGGCCTGGGCCGCGGCTTCTTCCGCGTCCCGCTGCGCTCGGGCTTCGAGTTGTTCGCGCTCGCGTTCGGCCTGGAGGCGCTGTTCGACGGCTTCGGCTTCGAGCCTCGCGCGGGTTTCGCGCTCGCGGGTGAGTTCCTCACGGAGCTGGTCGAGCTGCGCTTGCAGGGTGTCCTTGGCCTGCGTGAGGTCCGTGGATTCGGAGCGGGCGCGGGCTTCGGCTTCGGTGCGTGCCTGGGTCTCGGCGGCGAGACGGGATTCCGCGGCGGTGCGGGCCTGGGACTCGGTTTCGAGGCGGGCTTCGAGGTCCTGGCGTGCCCGGCCTTCGGAGTCGAGGCGGACTTCCAGCACGGTGCGCAGCCGGCCTTCGGATGTGGCCTTGGCGGTGGCTTCGGCGGCCTTCTGCTCGGCCTGGAGGGCGCGGGTTTCCGCGGCGGTGCGGGCCTGGAGCTGCTGTTCGGCGGTGGCTTCCGCTTCGGCGCGAGCCTGTTCGGCCTGGGCCATGCGGGTCCGCGCGAGTTCGTCCGCGTCGGTCCGGGCGTGCGTGGACTGCTCGGCGCGGGACTCCGCCTGGGCGAGGGACTGCGCGAGTTGATCCGCCCGGGCCTGGGCCTGGGTCAGCTCCTGCGTGAGCTGCTCGATGCGAGCCTGGGCCTCGGTGCCAACGCGGGTGGACTCCTCCGCGCGTGCCTCGGTTTCCGTGCGCGCCTGCGTGAGCTGATCGATGCGAGCCTGGGCCTCGGTGCGTGCTTGCGCGAGCTGATCCGCGCGGGCTTCCGCTTCCGTGCGCACCTGAAGGAACTGCTCCGCGCGGGCCTCTGCTTCGGCTCGTGCCTGCGTGAGCTGTTCGATGCGGGCTTCAGCCTCGGTGCGCGCCTGCGTGAACTGTTCGATGCGGGCTTCAGCCTCGGTGCGCTCCTGCGTGAGCTGTTCGATGCGGGCTTCAGCCTCGGTGCGCTCCTGCGTGAGCTGATCCGCGTGGGCATCAGCCTCGGTGCGCGCCTGCGTGAGCTGTTCGATGCGGGCTTCAGCCTCGGTGCGCTCCTGCGTGAGCTGATCCGCGTGGGCATCAGCCTCGGTGCGCGCCTGCGTGAGCTGTTCGATGCGGGCTTCCGCTTCCGCGAGCGCCTGCGTGAGCTGCTCGATGCGAGCCTGGGCTTCGGCCTGGGCCTGCGTGAACTGGTCCTCGCGGCTCCCCGAGTTGGACTGGAGCTGCTGGAGTTGCTCCGCTCGGGCCCCTGCTTCGGCCCGTGCCTGCGCCAGCTGCTCGGTGTTGGCGTCGCGGGCTTTCTCGGCTTCGGTGGCTCGCGCTTCGGCCTGATTCAGGGCCTGCGTCAGTTGCTCCACGCGGGCTTCCGCCTGGAGCAGGGCTTCGGCGTTTCGTTCGGCGGTGGCTTCCGCGGCGGCGCGGGCCTCCTCGGCTTGCGTGGCGCGGCTTTCGGCCTGGCTCACCGCCTGGGCGGACTGTCTTGCCTTGGCTTCGCCCTGGAGCAGCACCTGCGCCAGTTGCTGCGCCCTGGCCTCCACCTGCGCCAAGGCCTGCGCGGACTGCTTCGCCTTCGCCTCGGACTGCGCCAGCGCCTGCGTGGCCTGCTGCACCCGCGTCTCCGCCTGGGCCAGCGCCTGCGCGGAGTGCTTCGACTTCGCTTCGGACTCGGCCAGCGACTGGGCCAGTTGGTGCGCTCGCACCTCCACCAGGGACAGCGCCTGCGCGGAGTGCTTCACCTTCGCTTCGGCGGCGGTGCGGGCCTTCGCCTCCGCTTCAGCCCTGGCTTCCGCCTCGGCACGCCGCGCCTCCAGGTCCGCACGGAGCGCGGCGTCCTCGGTGTCGCGGCTCTCCGCCTGCGCGGACTCGGATTGCGCTCGCTGACGCGTGTCCTCGCGGGCCTTGGATTCGGCTTCCACGCGGGCTTCGGCCGCGATCCTGGCTTCGGTCTCGGCTTCGAGCCGCGCTTCCACGTCCGCGCGTGCGGCCTGCTCCAGCTCCGCGCGGGCTTCGGCTTCCTCGCGCGACTGCGCTTCCTGGCGGGCTCGGAGCTCGGCCTCCTCGCGCGCCTGGACCTCCGTGGCGAGCCGCTTCTCGAGTTCGACGAGCTCGAGCCGGGCCATCTCCGCGAGGGCTTCGGCTTCGCGGCGGTCGCGCGCCTCGGCTTCCGCGCGGGCTTCGGCCTCCACGCGGCTTCCGGCCTCGGAGGCGAGCCGTGCCTCGACCTCCGCGAGGGCCTCCGTCGCCGACTCGGCCCGGACTTCCGAGGCCTCATGGGCCGCCGAGGCCTGCTTCAACAGGGACTCGGCTCGGGCGCGAGCGTGGACCTCCGCTTCGGCCCTCACCTCCACTGCGCTCCGGGCCTCCACCTCCGCGTCCGCTTCGAGCCTCGCGTCTTCGCGTGCTCGCTCTTCGCTCGCGATGCGCTCTTCCAGCTCGACGCGGAGCGACTGCTCCGATTCGGCCAGGGCTTCCGCGTCCGCGGCCCGGGCCTCCGCCTCCTCGATGGCGGCGTGGGCCAGCGCGAGCTCCTCGCGCAGTGACTCCAGCTCCGCGGCGAGCTCCGACGACGGCTCGGCCGCGTCCGGGCGCGCTGGAGCGGAGGCTTCCTGCTCCTGGGTGCGCGTCTTGTTCGCCCGCTGCAGGCCTCCGGGCACCTGCAGCGGCGACGACGGTGCCTGGACTTCCAGCCGGGCGTTCTCGCGCGACGAGGCACCAACTGCATCCGCGGCACCGTCGCGCGGATTCGCGGAGGAGCCAGGTGGCGTCACCGCATCCCCTGCTCCTGCCGCGACAACGGCACCGGACGCATTGTCAGGAAGCGAGGTGCCACCTGCACGTGCCGCATCGCCCACTCCGGACTCGTTGCCCGGACGCGTGGAGGTGCCTCCCGTTGCCGAAGCACCGGACTTGTCGCTCAGGCCCGCGGCGCTGCCTCCCGAGCCTGCCGCATTGCCCGAGGCCGCGGCGCTTCCACCCGCTCCTGCTGCATCGCCTGGGCTCGCGGACGAGACACCCACGCTCGCCACGACACCCGCGCTGCTCTTGCCCGACGAGCGCAGCGGGACACGGGCCGCGACACGCAGCGGCCTCTCGGTGTTCACGCGCGGCGCGGTGCTGTCCGCCGTTCCTCCATCGCGCGACTCCTTGGCCTCATCCGGACGCGACGCCTCCTTGCCCGGCTTCGCGTCATCAATCTTCGCGCGTGCCGCATCCGTCGGGCTCGCGGTGCCCGACGACTCCGCCCACTGGAGGGGCTTGGAGCCCTCCGACTTCGCCTCCTCGACGGTCTCGGAGTCGAACCAGTCCGAACCCACCGGCTTCGCGGCGTCCGAGGAGGACTCCTCATCCTCCTGCTCGCGCGCCTCGGCGGAGGCCTTGAGGTCCGCCTCCAGCACGTCCCAGTTCGACAGGCCCGCCGCCGCCAGCTCCTCCGCGGTCGGCTCCGAGGGCGCGTCCTCCTCCGCCCCACCCGCCGCCGCGGCTCGCTCCTCCGCCGCCACGTCGTCCGCGACCGAACCGAAGTCCGTCTCGTCGGAGTCTTCCACGCCGCCCGGAGACGCACGCGCCTCCAGCTCCGGATCCGGCTCCAGCTCCTTCCACGCCAGCGGCTCCGAGCCCTCCGGCTCCGACGCCTTCGCCTCCTCGTCCGAGTCGACGTCGAAGAACCCCTCGTCCCCCAGCTTTGGCGCGGGCTTCACCGGCTTCAGCCCCGGCGGGGTGAGCCGCTCTTCACGGAACGCGAGCTGCCCCTCGGCGGGCGCCTCTTCCTCGCCCTCCTCGTTCGGGAACGGAAAGCGCAACGTGGTGCGCGCTTCCGGTGGACGGCCCTCGTCCACCCCTTCCGCGTTCGGCGGCTCCGCGTCCCACTCACTGCCGACGCTCGCGTCCGGATCCTCCTCGCCCCATGCCTCGCCGGAGTCACCCTCCTCCGTCGCCCCGGTCCACTGCGACTTCGTGCCCACCGTCAGCGCGGAGTCGATGGAGGCGATCGCCTCCGTCTCCACTTCCAGGTGCGCCTGCTCCAGCGCGGCGTTCATCGCCAGGTGGGTGCTGCGCTCGCGCTGCTGGTGCACGGCGTGCGCGCTGCGCTCCTCGCGCGTCATCGCCGCCACTTCCCAGTCCGTCTGGTTCAGCGGCGCCAGGTCCCCGAACAGCGCGTTCGCCAGCGCGGGGTCCCCGCCCACCGAGCGCGGCGCCGTCGCATGCCAGGCCTCGTCCGCCGCCGGGGCGCTCCCCTTCGCCGGCTCCTGCAGCGTCCGGTTCTCCACCACGCGCCAGCCATCCGCCTCCGCCGGCGCGCGGATCAACGTGTCCACCAGCGTCACGAAGCTCGGCCCGTCCAGGGGCAGCGGCGCCACCGGAGCGCTGAAGCCTTCGATGGGCTCACTCAGCAGCAGCACCCGAGCCTTGTGGCCTTCCGGGTGCTGCACCAGCTCCTCCAACACCACGCGCCCGCGGTCGCTCTCCACGCTCGGTGCGAGCACGATGAGCTCCGGCAGGTGATGCCCGAATGCAATGAGCGCGTCCGCGGCGGAAGTCGCGAGGATGACCTCGTGCCCTTCGCGGGACAGCAGTCGCCGGACGGCGGCGATGGTGGCGATATCGTCGTGTACGAGGAGGACCGAGGCGCCCATGGGGGAGCCAGGGAGTCTACAGCATGGCCCCGGGATCCACGTCGATGACGACCTTCACCCCATTGGGCACATCCGCCAACGCCGCCTCCAACCGGGCGAGCAGTGGGGCGAGCGCCGCATGCGTCGGCGCCTTCAGGAGCAACTGCCAGCGCGTCTTGCCCCGGATGCGGGCAATGGGCGCCAGGGCCGGCCCCAACAGGCGCACCCCCGCCGACGCCGGCGGCATGTGTCGTCCCACCAGGTTCCCCAGGAACCGAGCCACACCCGCGGTCTGCTCCGGGTGCTCACCCTCCAGCCGGACGGACGCCATGCGCGCGAAGGGCGGATAGGCCAACGCCTTGCGCCACTCCAGCTCCTGCTTGGAGAACCCGTCGAAGTCGTGCGCCAGCATCCGCTTCACCGGCTCCGCGTCCGGATTGTAGGTCTGCACCAACACCCGCCCCGGGTCCTTCCCACGCCCCGCGCGCCCCGCCACCTGGGTCAACAGGTGGAAGGTCCGCTCAGCGGCTCGGAAATCGGGAATCGCCAGGGAGGTGTCCGCCATCACCACGCACACCAGCGTCACGCCCGGGAAGTCGTGCCCCTTGGCCACCATCTGGGTGCCCACCAGCACGTCGAGCTCCCGCCGCGCGAAGGAGGCCAGCAGCTCCGTCAGCTTCTCCGCGCTCGTCGCGGAGTCCCGGTCCAGCCGCGCTACGCGTGCGTGCGGCATCCGCTCCAGGACCTCCGCCTCCACACGCTCCGTGCCGATGCCGAGCTTGAGCAGCGGGCCGGTGCACTCGCGGCAGCTGTCCGGGACCGGGAAGGCCACGCCGCAGTAGTGGCACACCACCCGGTTCTGCGAGCGGTGGTGCGTCATGCACACGTCGCAGTCCTGGCACTTGAGCGACAGGCCACACACCTCGCACAGGAGGATGGTGCTGTGGCCGCGGCGGTTGAGGAACAGGATGACCTGCTGCCCCTTGGCCACCGTCTCCTCCATGGCCTGGAGCATCTGCGGGCTCAAGATGGGCGCCTCTTCCGTCACCTGGCCCTCGCGCGGACGCTCCACGCGCAGGTCCACCAGGTTGATGGTGGGCATGGGCCGGTCGTCCACGCGGTTCTTCAGCTCAATCAGCTTGTAGCGGCCAGAGCGCGTGTTCTGGAGCGTCTCCAGCGAAGGCGTCGCGGAGCCCAGCACCACCACCGCGCTGGCCTGCTTGCCGCGCACCACCGCCAGGTCGCGCGCCTGATAGCGCAGCTTCTCGTCCTGCTTGAAGGACGGGTCGTGCTCCTCGTCCACGACGATGAGCCCCAGGTGCTCCACCGGCGCGAACACCGCCGAGCGCACGCCCACGGCGATCTTCACCGTGCCCTTGCGCAACGCCTGCCAATGGAACAGCCGCTCGCGGTCCTTCAGCCCCGAGTGCAGCACCGCCACGTCGCCGCCGAAGCGGCTGCGGAAGCGCCCCACCAGCTGCGGCGTCAGCGCGATTTCGGGCACCAGCACCAGGCTGCCCAGGCCGCGCGCGAGCGTGTGCTCCACCGCGCGCAGGTACACCTCCGTCTTGCCGCTGCCGGTGACGCCGTGCAGGAGGTACGGCTGGAAGCCGCCCGCGTCGACGGCGCCCTGCAACTCCTTCACCGCCAGGGCCTGCTCCGGGGTGAGTCGGTCCGGGCGGTTCTGCACCAGGCCCTCGCGCACGCCGGGCTGCAGCGTCACCTCCACCCACTTCACGAACTTGCGCGTGGCCAGCTTCTTCAGCGTCTCGCGCGCGCCGGGGATGGCGTGCGTCACCTCGTCCAGCGGCGCGCGTCCACCCACCGCCAGGAGGTACTGGAGCACCGCGGCCTGCGCCGGGGCGCGAGCCAGCTGCGGAGGCACCTCCGTGATGAGCGCCTCCACGAAGAACTGGATGTCCGGCTTCGCTTCCTTCTCATCCACCGCGGTGGAGAGGCCCGGCGGCAGCGCGCCGCGGATCACCTCGCCCAGCGGATAGCGGTAGTGCTCCGCGGTGAAGCGCAGGAGCGCGATGAGGTCCTTGGGGAGGGACGGCGAGTCCTCCAGCACGCGCTGGATGGGCTTGAGCCGCACGCCGCCTTCCACTGGCGCGTTCGCGGGCCCCAGGTAGAAGCCCAGCGCCATGCCCCGGCCGAAGGGCACGAGCACGCGCTGCCCCGGGGCGAGCTTTTCCCCGAGCGCCTCCGGCACCAGGTAGGTGAACTCCCCGCGCACGGGACGGCCCACGGCGACAGAGGCAAGTTGGGCGGGAGTGGCGCTCACGACGGGGCGCACTGTAGCGGCGTGCTCCCGCTGCGACACTTCCCTTCCCACATCCGTACGCCGCGTCCGCAACGGAATGGAACCGCGAGAGGGGGCCTCTGCCTGTGCCCGAGGAAAACCACCCAGCGCGAAGTGCTCTTGCTCCATGACCGACCTCTTGCCGCCAGTTCCCCGGCCCGCCCGTCCTGCACCCGGGATCCACTGTGCCCCGGGCGTCTGACATCCCCGGTGCCCTGGAAACACGAAGGGCCCCTCCCGACCCTGGAAGACAGGGTGCGGAAGAGGCCCGGGTGGCCTGCGGGGAAGAGGGACGAGCGGGCGGGCTAGCGGCCGGCGGCCTTCTTCACGGACGGGCGGTTGGACACGCGGTCCCACCAGGCCATCACGTTCTTGTACGGGGCCACGGTGTCCTTCTCCCCCATGACGAAGAGGTACTCCATGTACGGCGCGAAGCAGACCTCGGCGAGCGTGAAGTCATTGCCCGCCAGGTACGGCCGGGTCGCCAGCGCCGCGTCGAGGACCTCCAGCGGACGCTTCAGGCCCTCGCGGCCCTTGGCGATGTTCTCCTCGTTGTTGGTGCCCCGGAAGCGCTCCATGACGATCTTCATCGCCGGGCCGGAGAAGTAGGACTGCTCCACGCCGATGAACTGCTCCATCAGCGCGTAGGCCTTGGGGTCCGCGGGCGTCAGCGACGGGCCCGGCAGGGTGCGGTCCAGGAAGCGGCTGATGGCGCGCGACTCGTACATGACAAAGCCGTCGTCCAGCTCCAGCGCGGGCACCACGCCAAAGGGCTGGCGCGCCACGTGCGCGGGCGACTTCTGCTCGCCCTTCTGCAGGTCGATGTTGATGAACTCGACCTCGTGGCCCTTCTCCGCCAGGACGGTGAGGACCTTGCGGGTACACGTGCTCATCGGGTTGCCATGGAGCTTCATGCGAATCGCCTCCGCGCCGGGAACCGGGGATATCCCGGTCCTGGAACGGGCGGGACTTTCACCGTCAGCCCCGCCCGCCGCAAGCGAATCGAAGCGCGCCGCTACTTGAAGAGCGTGTCCGGCACGGCCGAGCGGTTGTCCGCCTTGAGGGCGGTGAAGCGAACCACGCGCTGGCCCGCCTTCCACACCTCCACCGTGCGGGGCATCCAGTCGCCGGTGGCCGGCGAGGCGTAGTCCAGGAAGCGCACGTCCCAGGCCGCCCCGGACGCGTCCGAGTAGCGCAGCCGCGCGGGCCGAAAGGCGTCCTTGTAGACCCAGAACTGGGGCTTGCCCTCCGCGGGGTCTCCCAGGACGAAGGCCACCTCACCGCCGAAGCGCGCGAGCGACGTGACCTTCGTGTTGACGCCCAGCCCCTGGAGGTAGGCCTCCTGGGCGAGCTTGGTGTCCTGCACGCTGCCCGCGTCCTGCGCGAGGATGGCGCACACCTGGGCCACCAGCACGGAGACGGCAGGCATCTCCTTGCCCTCCACGCGCTTCTTGCCGGAGACCTGCACGGTGGAGGACTTGAGGCTGCTGTCCGGCGAGCTCGCGTCGAAGCGGCAGCGGCCCGGAATCTTCACGGACAGCACGCCGTCACCCTGGAGCTCCGGGCGGTCCGTGGGGACGTTGAGGGCGGCCCCCGCCTCCGCCACACCCGTGGAGGAGAAGATGACGGAGCCTTCCACGCGGAAGGCCGACAGGCGCTTCTCCTCCCGCGCGGTGGCCATGCGCCGCAGGATGGAGCCGCCGGGCAGCACGTAGGCGCCGGCGGCGAGGGACACGAGGACTGCGGATACAGCGATGAGACGCTTCACGGCTTCTCCGTCTTGACGACCTCGCGCAGGTACTCCAGGAGCCCTCCGCGCAGGTCGGGGCGCTTGAGCGCATAGGCGATGTTCGCCTTGAGGTAACCCACCTTGTCACCGGCGTCGTAGCGCTGGCCCTGGAACTTGTAGCCCAGCAGACCTTCGGTCTTCTGGAGCGTGGCCAGGCCGTCCGTGAGCTGGATTTCCCCGCCCACGCCCGTGGTCTGCTTCTCCAGGATGGGGAAGATGGACGGGGGCAGCACGTAGCGGCCAATCACCGCCAGGTTCGACGGGGCGGTGCCCTTCTTGGGCTTCTCCACCACGTGGTCGATTTGAATGACGCCGTTGCCCAGGTCCTTGCCCGCGGCGATGCCGTACATGTGCGTCTCACTGTCGGGGACCTCCATCAGCGCGATGACGGCCTTCTGGTGCTGCTGGTAGATGCGCGCGAGCTGGCCGATGCCCGGATCCTCCGAGTCGATCATGTCGTCGCCCAGGAGGACGCCGAAGGGCTCGTCGCCGATGACGCTCTTGGCGCACAGCACCGCGTGGCCCAGGCCGAGCGGCTCCTTCTGGCGCACGCTGATGATGCGCACCAGGTTCGCGATGGCGCGCAGCTTGTCCGCGTCCGCCGTCTTGCCGCGGGCGCGCAGCGTGGTCTCCAGCTCGAAGCCGATGTCGAAGTGGTCCTCGATGGCGCCCTTGCCGCGGCCGTTGATGACGACGACGTCCTCGATGCCCGCGGCGACGGCCTCCTCCACGATGTACTGGAGGGTGGGCGTGTCGACGATGGGCAGCATCTCCTTCGGCACGGCCTTGGTGGCCGGGAGGAAACGGGTGCCCAGGCCGGCGGCGGGGATGACGCACTTGCGGATGAGCTTCGCTGCCTTCGTGTCAGGAGAGGACATGGGGCGGGGAATCTATTGGTGGCCCAGAACCCCAGCAAGCCGGATAGATTCCCCGGTGCCATGCCGCTCCGTGCCATCGCCGCCGCCCTGTCGTTGACGCTCTCCGTGGTCCCCTTCCTCGCCCGAGCCGCCACGACCGAACGGGCCGATGAGCTGCGCAACATCGCGAATGCACGGTCCCAGGGCATGGGCGGCGCCTTCCGGGCCACGGGCCTGGGTGCGGATGCACTCCTGGGCAATCCGGCGGCGATAGCGCTGTACCCGGCCTACCGCATCGAGGGCACGGGGGCGTACGACCCTCGCAACAAGGAGGGCTTCCTGGGCATCAACCTGACGGACTCCAGCAGCGGCCGGCTGGCGCTGGGCGTGGACTACCACTGGCTTTCGCTGGGGCGCGGCGGGGGGCGCACGTCCGCGAACCTGAGCACGCTGGGCGCGGCGATACCCCTGGGGCAGTCGCTGCTCATCGGCCTATCGGGGCACTACCTGCGGCTGAATGGCCAGTCGCGCTTCGCCAACTCCATCACGATGGACGCGGGCATCCTGGTGCGGCTGAGCGAGCAGCTGACGCTGGGAGTGTCGGGGAACAACCTCATCGACACGGAGAACGTGGAGCTGACGCGCTACTTCTCCGCGCACGCGGGCTACGTGGGGCAGGTGGTGGTGGTGGCGTTCGACGTGCGCGGGGACTTCGAGACGCGCGACTCGACGGTGCTCACGTACAACACCGGCGCGGAGTACATCTTCGACCAGACGATTCCGCTGCGCGCGGGCTACACGTACGACGGCTTCCAGAAGATATCGCGCGTGACGGTGGGCGCGGGCTTCTTGTCGCCCGGGGGCGGCGGCGTGGACCTGGCGTACCAGCACGACCTGGGCGGGCTGAACGGGCGCGTGCTGTCGCTCACGCTGCGGTTGCTGGTGAACTGAGGCGCTTCCAGGCGAAGCCGCTCTAACGGCCGCGGCCGGCTTCGGCGGCGTCCCGCAGGGCGAGGTAGCGCTCGGAGGCGGCGAAGCGGACCAGCTCCTCCAGCTCCGAGTCGTTGGGGCGGCGGGCCCGGAGCACGGTGAGCGCGGGCCCGGGGCCTCCGCAGGCGACGAGCCCCGCGCGGTTGGCGGAGTCTCGCGCGGCGGCGACGAGCAGGCTCGCGTCGAAGTCCCGGGTGCCGGGCTCCATCAGGAGGGCGGCGCGCTCCAGGGCCTTGGGAGACAGGGACTCGCGCACCACGCGGGCGTCGTCGCCGGCGTCCTTGGGGTTCTTGAGGACGGAGGACAGGAGCGCGAGCGCGCGCAGCAGGTGGTCCTTGCGCAGGGCGCGCAGGGCGAGCAGGTCCGGTGACAGCGAGAACAGCGCGCGGCCGGCGTGGAAGCGCAGCTCGGCGTTGGTGGGGGGCTGCTGCACGAGGAGCCGGCCCACGACGAGGCGCGGGGCGCTGGTGTGCAGCGGGGTGATGTTGGCGCTGTCGTCGTCGCCCGCGACAAGCTCCGGCAGGGGTACGCCCAGGAGGCGCGCGGCGCCGTTCAGCGCGTCGAGCACGGCGGCGGCGCCCGGGCCGGAGGAGGCGCGCAGGGGCTCCGTGGTGTTGGCGATGCGCGCGGGCGACGGGAACAGCCGGCACAGCGCGATGCCCACGCACGCGAGCAGCTCCCCGGACGGGGTGCGCAGGCCCGGGTGGCGCAGGCCGGCGCGCTCCTGGTTGGTGAGGGGCGTGCGCTGCACGCGGGGCGCTGGGACGTCGCGGCCCTCCAGGGAGTCCGCGAGCTCGCGCATGAGCGCGGCGCGGGTGCCGTCGCCGCGCTGGTCGAAGTGGTCCACGAGGCCGCGGTAGGGCTTCGGGTCGAGCGGGCTCTCCCGCACGAGCTTGAAGACGAGCGGCTCCGCGGAGGTGGCGTCCGCGGGGGGCGCGGCGTCCGGGACGGCGGCGGGCGTCTCGCGGGTCTCGGTGGAGCCGACGGTGGGGCGGCCTCCGGCCTGGGGACGCGTGGGGGCCGGGCCGGAGACGGTGCCTTCGGGACGGCCGGCGCGGTGGATGCGGCGCACGGGGTCCATGCGGCCGGGAGGCGCTTCCCACGCGATGACGCTCGTGGCCTCCACGGGCCCGGCGCCGAGTTCCTGGGCGTCCTCGTCTTCGTCCTCGGACGGAATCTGGCTGAGGAGCGGGATGTCGGGCGGGGCTTCGGGAGCGGCGCGGCCCTTCGCGGGAGGGGCGACGGGGCGCGAGGCTCCGGCCATGGCGCGCGGCGCGGGGGCCGGGGGTTCCACGCCACTGGCGGACAGCGGGGCACGGGGAGGCGGAGGGGGTTCCACGCCGCTGGCGGACAACGCGACCCGGGGCGCGTGTCCGGCGCGCGGGGCGCGTTCCACGCGGGACGGGGCTTCGCGCACCTGCGTGCCCGCGTTCTTGGAGGAACGGGCGTTGTCCTCGGAGGTGGACGCAGCGGAGGCGGCCTTGCTCGACGCCGGGGCTTCGGGCTCCGCGTCCAGCGGGAGCGATGCTCCGAAGGCCGTGGTCCTTTCGCGCGGAGGTGTGGCGGCGGCTCGCGGCTTGCGGTCGGGCGCGGAGGTTGCGTCGTCCTGCGTGGGGCCGGGTTCCTGGGCCGAGCCGCCGCGAGACAGCTTCGCGGCCCGAGCCATGCCGCTGGGAGCGGGGGCGGACTCCGCGAGGGAGACAGGGCTCTCCGCTGGCGCCTTCGCGGCGCGACGGGGGGAGTCCGCGTCTTGCGAAGTGCTCGCGACCGAGCCGTGACGGCCGGATGGAGCCTTGGGCTGGCGGGTGGCGTCCGTGCTGGATGCCGTGGCGCCGACGGAGGCGTGACGGCCGGACGGAACCCTCGGCTGGCGTGCGGCATCCGCGCCAGATGCCGTTGCGCCTACGGGAGCGTGACGACCGGACGGGGCCTTTGGCTGGCGGGTGGCGTCCGTGCCCGGCGCTGCGGTACCGACTGGCGCATGACTTCCGGAGGGTGCCTTGGGCTGGCGCGGTGCTTCCGTGGGGAACGGTGAGGTTCCTACCGGTGCATGACGTCCCGAGGGCGCCTTGGGTTGCCGAGGTGCTTCCGTGGACGTCGCTGCGGTGTCCACCGGAGCGTGACGTCCCGAAGGAGCCTTGAGCGGGAGGTCGACCTCCGCGCCCGGCACTGTATCCGCGAGGGACACAGGGCTTCCCACCGGAGCCTTCCCGGATGCGGGGCGGCGCTGCGCTTCCGTTCCCTGGGCGGCGTCTCCTACCGACGCGTGCCGTCCCGAGGGGGCCTTGGCGACATCCGCGACCGGAGCATGGCTTCCCGAGGGGGCCTTCCCAGGCTGCGACGCGGCTGGAGACGCTCCCGCGCCTCGCTCTGATTCCTTCCGCGACGCACGCTCAGCCGTGTCACTCCGAGCCCCCGCGCGCCCTCGCTTCTTGTTGCCAGGAGCCGCGTCGGGCTCCTCGCCAGCCGTGTTCGTCGAGCCGACTGGTGCTGCCGCGTTGCCGCGTCCCTTGCGCGCAGTCGCGCTGGCCCCTGGAGCCCCGGCCTTCTGGCCCGCGCCGTCCTTCGCTCCGGTCGAGCGCTTCTCCGGGGCATTGGCGGACGAGGCCTCCGCCGCCTGGAGCAGCGACGGGACGTCCGTGTTGGACGTCACCTCGTCGGACAGGTCCTTGCGCTTCGCCGCGGGCACCCGGCCCGTGGCGACTGGCGGAGCGACGAGCACCGACGGTGGCGGCACCCCGCCGGCCTGCGAAGGCGCCGGACGCGCGGGCTCCGGCGATGGCGGATGGGCGCGCTGCTCGCGGGACTTGCGCAGACTCTCGGCGCGGCGCGCGTAGAGGCGGGCCTTCTCGGTGTTGTGCAGCACCTCGCGGCAGAAGAGCGCGAGCCGCTCCCACGTGTGCTGGCGCTCCTCGTCGTCCTCCGTCGCGGTGGCCGCGTTCTCCAGCGCCCAGGCGGCCTCGCCGAATTGCTCGCGCTCGGTGCAGCGGTCCGCGAGCAGCAGCCAGGCTTCCTTGTGCCCCGGCTCGAAGCGCACGGCCTGGCGCAGCTCCGCCAGGGCCGCTCCCGCGTCGCCCATCGCCTCCAGCGTGGCGATCCGCTCCAGGTGCGCCTTGCGCGCGGCCGGTCCCCGAGGCTCACGGGCGAGCTGCGCGTGCAGCAACGCACTCAGCGCGGGCAGGTCGCCCAGGCGGCGCGCGAGCGCCAGCAGGTGCTCCCGGGGTTGCTCATTGTCCGGGCTCTCCGCGAGCACTTCCGCCCAGGCCCACTGCGCGATGCGCAGGTCGCCCAGGGACTCCTCCGCGGTCCGCGCGAGCACCCGCAGCGCGTCCAGGCGATCCGGCGCGCGGCGCGGCGCGGCGGCACAGGCGGCGCGCAGGCGCTCGACCTGGGCGAAGCGCTCGTCGTCGGACACGCTGCGCACCAGCCCCGCGAGCACGGGCAGCATTCCGGGCACGAGCGCATCCGCCGCCTCGAAGTCCTCGCGCGCCTTCGCGGGGTTGCCCATGTTCAGCTGCCGCTCGCCTCGCGTCAGCAGGGCCACGGCGCGGGCCCGCGAGGTCCTCGCCCGGGAGATCGCGTCATCGAGCGCACGGCGCACGAGCGAGGCGTCCTCCCGCTGAGACAACAGCCGGACCTGTTCACGCAACGCAGTGCGCTCACCGGTCAGCTCGACGATCTCCCGGTACATGCGCGCGGCGCCCGCGGAGTCCTGGAGCTCGTTCTCCATCACCTCCGCGAGCCGGGTGAGGGCTTCGGCGCGCTCGGGGGCGTCCTTCGCGCGGTCCGCGCGCTTGAGGTACAGCTGGGCCAGCTCGCGCCAGGCGCTGCGCGCGATGAGCTGGGCCTCCTGGCGCTGGGACCAGGCCCGCTCCGAGCCTTCGTCCGCGGTGCGTGCCGACGCAGCTGCATCCGAAGCCGGGGGCTCGGAGGGCTTCACCGAGGGGACGCGCGTGGAGTCGCGCCGGGGCGCGGCGGTGGCGGCCTGCGCGGGGGAATCCGCCTGCGGGAAGACGACTTCCGAAGTCGATTCCTCCTCGTCGAACGCGGGCTTCGAAGCGGCGGGGACCAGCACGGAGGCCCGTCGCGGAGCGGATGGCTTCCCGTCACGGGACTGCGTTGACGCGGAAGCGCCCTTCTCCGCTTCGACACGCTCGGGAGGGATGATCTCCGAGGTCGCCTCTTCGTCGTCGAACGCCATCGCTGGCGCACCCGGCACCAGCACCGCGCTGGACGGACGCGGAGGGAGCACTTCCGACGTCGCTTCGTCCGGGTCGGGGGCATTCGACGGACCGCCCGGCACCCGCACCGCATCCGGCTGGCGTGGGGACGGCTCGTCAGGAGCGGAGGTCTTCGAGGGTGCCGCCGTCATCGCGGCCGGAGATTCCTCGGAGGGCTTCTGCGACGAAGGCTTTCCGTCGAAGGCCTGTGCGGCATCGGCAGGCGGCGCTTCCTCGAGCTTCTTGCCGAAGACCTGCGTCGCCTCGAACAACGGCGAAGCGGGTGGCGCGGCAGCAGGCGCCGGCGCCTCAACCTTCCCGTCGGGTGTCCGCACCGCATCCGACGCCGCTGCTTCAGTCGTCGTCGCAATGGCCTTCACTTCGGACGCTGCTGCCGTGTCCGGAAGCAGTGGCGTCTGCGTCGCACTCGCTGGCGGTGTTCCACCGACGTGCTCGGCCGCATCCGCTGACGACGATGACGTTTCGACGCGCTCAGGCGCCTTTGCCTCGCCTGACAACATCAATGCGCTCAACGCCGCGATGACGGGTTCGGGCACCGGCGCGGACGGCGATGCGACGACGGACGCAGGCGCATCCGCGGCGTTCACGGACGACGCCGCACCCGAGGCCGCTGCGCTCACCGCATCATCTGACGCCCGCGCCTCGACCGCTGACGGCGACCCATCCGATGCAGCAGGGCCCATGTCGCTCGGCGCCTGCGCCTCATCTCCAGGGCGCACCGTGTCCGGTGCCTTCTCGCCAGCCTCCTGCGCAGCGGAGCCTTCCCCCTTGAGGCGGGGTGACCCGGCGAGCCCTGCACCGGAGTCCGTCTCACTTCGTGCACCGGAAGCTCCCGCCGACACGGGCTCCGGAATCGTCCTCGCTCCCCGTGGCGGCGTCACCACCCGGGCCTTGCCCGGCCCTTCGTCTTCCCAGGGGAACTCCGGTCCTCGCGACGCCGTCCGTGCCGGTTCCGCCCACTCGCCCAGCGGGACCTGCACCGTGGCGGCCCGGGGAGCCCACGCCTGCGGGGCCGGCACCGAAACCACCGGCATCTCCACCACCGTGTTGCCCAGCTCCGGATCCGACAGCGCCAGCGCGGACACCTCCACGGTCTTCGTCCGGGACTCCTCGTCCTCCGCCAGGGGCTGCGGCGACGGCACCGACTTCGCCTTCGCCACCCGCTCGCGCAGCACGTCGAGCACGAAGCGGGCCCGGGCGTCATCCGGCGCGTCCATCAACAGCCCGTTGAGCACCGCCGCGGCGCGCGCTTCCTGTCCCGTGCGCCGCAACACCCGCGACAGCTGGCGGCGCACCTCGCGGCGCACCTCGCCCCGCTCCGTCACCATCGCCGCGTCCAGCAGGGTGATGACCGCGCGCTCCGTGCCCGCCTTCAGCGCGCACCGCACCAGCACCGCCGCGAGCCGGGGCGTCATCGGCAGGGAACGGCTGGCGGACACCAGGCCGGAATACGCCCGCGCCGCCTGCCCCTCCTGGAGCAGCCGAGCAGCGTCCCGGCAGATCCGGGCCACCGCGCCTCGCACGTCCTCTCCTCGCGAGCCTGGCTCCGGTCCGCGAAGGGAGGGCTCCGGCGTCCGTGGGCCCTTGCCGTGTCTCCCGCCACCCATGAAGCCCCCAGTCTACACACGATGCGCGCGACGGGGGCATCCTGTCCGCCAGCACAGGGCCCTGGTTTTCCAGGTTCTCAGGACGCGTCCGAGGCCACGATGGGCCCCTCCGGAACGCGCACGCCCGCCGACTCGAAGAACGCCCGCAGGTCCTCCGGCACCGCCGCCTCCAACCGCAGCGGCCCGCCCGTGCGCGGATGCCCCAGCTCCAGCGTGTGCGCGTGCAGCAGGCACCGCGCCGCCATCAGGCCCCCCGCGCTCCCCGCGCCGCCATAGCGCGAGTCCCCCAGGATGGGGTGCTCCAGCGCCGTCAGGTGCGCCCGGAGCTGGTGCGTGCGGCCCGTCCGGGGCAGCAGCTCCACCAGGCTGAACGCCTCCCCCGCGAACAGCGTCCGGTAGTCCGTCCACGCGGGCACGCCATTGGCCGCGCGGGTCGCCCGCCAGCGCCCCGGCCGCGACGGGTCCTTCGACAGGGGCAGGTCCACCGTGCCGCCCACCGGGAGCCCCGGCCCCGTCGCCGCGAGGTAGCGCTTGCGCGCGGTGCCCTCCCGGAACGCCTCGGCCAGCGCGGAGGTGGCGGCGGCCGTCTTGCCGAACACCGTCACTCCTGACGTCTCCCGGTCCAACCGGTGCACCAGCCCCGCCTGCCGTCCCAGGTGCTCGCTCACCAGGTCCACCAGGCTGCCACCCACGCGGCCTTCCGTGGGCTGCGCGTTCAGGCCCGCGGGCTTGTCCACCGCGATGACGTCCGCGTCCTCGAACAGCACGCGAAAGGGGACCGCGGGCTTCGAGGCCTCCAGCGGGCTCTGCCCGGCCTCCTCCAGCACCACCGTCACCACCTGCGCGGCCTGGAGCTTCACGGCCCCATCCCGCGCGCGCCGTCCTGCCACGTACACGGCGCCCACGTCCACCAGCCGCCGCACGTCCGCCACCGGCAGCGCCAGCTCCGCCGCCACCGCCTCCACCAGGGCACGGCCCACGTGCGCCCCCTCCGCCCGGAACGTCCGGCGCTTCATCGCGCGCCGCCCCTTTCCAGGAGGGACTCCAGGGGGGCATGCGGACAGGCGACGGAGGCGGAGGACATGGCGCGACACTCTATGCGCGTGCTCCCTGCCCTGACGCGGGCTTCCTGTTACCTTCCGCACCGCCATGGACCGCCCCCTGCTCTCCGTCCGGTCGCGGCTGGATGACTTCCTCGCCGAGCTGGCCACCCTCCAGTACCGCTACGGCGCCGGACTCTCCCCGGACCTCCCCGTCGCACGCCTCTACGCGTCCTTTCCGGAGCTGTCCTCGCCGGAGACCTTCGCCGCCGCCAGCGAGGCGCTCGCCCGCGCGAAGGGCAAGGGCGACCCCGACCCCGTCGCCATCCGCCGCATCACACTGGTGCGCGAGCTCATCGCCACCCAGGTGGAGGAGTCGCTCGCCCTGCCCGCGGCGGACGCCGTCGTCGCGCTGGAGGCCCGCTCCCACATCCCCGCGGACGACACGACGCTGTCCCTGGCCCAGACCCTGTCCCAGATTCCACGCGAGCCCAGCCGCTCCCGCCGCGCCCTCCTGGAGCGCGGCGCCGGCAACTTCCTCTGGGACCACCGTGGCCCTTATGGAGACCGGCGCGACGCCACCCTCCAGGCCGCGGAGGTGCTGGGCTTCCCGGACTACCCCTCGCTGCGCCAGGACGTCACCGGCATCGACGCGGGCAAGCTGGCCGAGGCCGCCGAGGAGACCCTCAAGCGCACCGAGGACGCCTACCGCGACGTGCTGGCCTACGTGCTGCGCAAGCTGGAGCCCACCCTGCGCCCGCTGCCCGGCGGCGAGGCGCGGCGCCACGACGTGCAGCACGCCCTGCGCGCCCCGTGGATGGACGCCTGCTTCCGCCGCGAGGACACCGTCCCCGCCGTGATGCGCTGGCTGTCCGACTGGGGCCTCCACCCGGAGGCTGGCGGCCAAATCCGCCTGGATGACGAGGCCCGCCCCGGCAAGGCGTCACGCCCCTTCGTCGCCGCCGTGCGCGTGCCCAACGAAATCCGCCTGGTCCTCCAGCCCCGGAGCGGCATGGACGCGCTGGGCGACCTGCTCCACGAGCTGGGCCACGCGTGGCACCTGGCCCACGTGGACGCGGACGCCCCCATGGAGCTGCGCCGCCTGGGCGACGCCTCCGTCACGGAAGCGTATGCCGCCACCTTCGAGCGGCTGCTGCTGTCCCCGCCCTGGCTCAAGCGCTACCTGGGCCTGCCGTCCGGCACGACGAAGGACGTCGTGCGCCTGGCCGCGTTCCAGGCCCTGGCCGTGCTGCGCCGCCACTGCGCGAAGCTGTCCTACGAGCTGTCCCTGAGCACCAAGGGCGCCTCCGCCGACCGCGCGGACGAGTACGCCGACGGCCAGCGCCGCGCACTCTTCGCGCAGCCGCACCCGGGCTTCTTCCTCCATGACGTGGACTCACAGCTCTACGTCACCCGCTACCTGCGGGCCTGGGCCCTGGAGACCCGGCTCACCGCGCACCTGCTGGAGCGGTTCAACGAGGACTTCTGGCGCAACCCCTCCGCCTTCACCTGGCTCAAGGGGCTTTTCGCGCGCGGCGGCGCCGCTGACGCGGAGGGACTGGCCACGGAGGTTTCGGGCACGCCGCTGGCGCTGCCCGAGGCGGGAGCGCGCCTCGTGGCCATCCTCAACCAGTAGGGAGTACGGCCCCCTACTTCTTCTTGGCGCGCAGCGCGCGGACGATCTTGTCCTTCGCCGCGTTGGCCGGAGCGACCTCGCGAGCCGGCGCCTTGGAGGCGTTGGCCGCGGTGCGCGTCTGGCCAGTGCGCGCGCGCATGGCCTTCATCAGCTGCATCTCGATGACGAGCAGCTCGTCCGCCAGCTCCGCGTTCGCACCAGCGGCGCGGGGCAGCGGCGCGCTCTTGCTGGGAGCGCCCGCGCCGTGGCGCATGCGCAGAGCCTTCTCCTCCGTGGCCGTCAGCGTGGTGGACTTCTCCAGCGCCGCCTTGACCTCTTTCGCGGTCAACGTGCTACTTCCGACCTTGCGCTCCATCTCCGCTCCCTTCGTTGTGCACGCCTGAACACCCGAGCATGTCAGATGCGTCTGGGCCGCAACCGACGAGGATTGTAGAGGACGCAAGAGGGCCGTCAAAATTTCTTCCAACAGGCCGCTGCCAGTCTGTAGCGACCCGCCCCACCCGCTACAGCTACAGATGCATCCCCAGCCCCAGGAACGTGGAGCGCAAGCTCTGTCGCTCCCCGGAGAAGGGGGAGCCCCTGGCGGAGAAGTTCTGGTAGCGCGCCTCGGCGGAGAGGAAGAGGTTCTCCCCCAGCTCCACTCCCACGCCGCCGCACAGCTCGAAGCCCAGCTGGAGCACGCGGCTGCCCAGCGCGTCCGGGGCCACCGGCTGGGGCCGTGAGTGGGGCACCAGCATGCTGGCCCCCGCTCCCAGGAAGGGCCGCACCCGGGTGTCCCCCAGGGGCACCACGCGCACGGACATGGGTGTCACCTCCGTCAGGTGCCGGCTGGACGCCAGGTGGCCGCCCACCTCCAGCACCGCCCCCGGCTTGCGGTACGCCCAGCCCAGGCCCGCGCTGTAACCCACCGTGGGCGCCCCTTCCGCGTCGCCCTGGAGCACGTAGGCCCCCAGCGGCGCGACGGTGATGCCCAGGTTGCGGGCGGGTTCGGCGAGGGCCGGGGTCGCCAGGAGTGCGAGCCCGGCACACGCCAGGGGGAGGGCGGAACGGAACATGGCCTCCCGTGAGAGCAAGGCCAGGGCCAGGGGGATTCCCCAGCCGCGTCAGGCACTTGCGGGAAGGCCCCGGCCGGGGCGGCGGCCCGTGCAGGACACGGCCGTCACAGCCCGGAAGGGCCGCGCGCCTCCCGCGGTGAAGCCGTAGGGCTTCCAACGGACAGGAGGCGCGGCGGGGTGCGTCAGTTGCCCTCGGCCTCGTCTTCCGGCTCGGGGGCGCCGGCCGCGGCCCCAGGGGTGCCGGTCGAGTCCCCGGCCTTGGTGCGCGGGATGCCGAAGTGGTCCAGCGCGTCCGCGATGCCCTGGGGCTTGTCCGCGTCCGGCAGGAAGTCCTGGGGCGGCTGCAGCGCGGGGTCCTTGCCGATGTCCGTCAGGCTGGACTCCAGCGTCATGCGCAGCTCCGCCGCCTCCGGGGTCTTCTCCTGGGGCACGCCGATGCGGCCGTCCAGCCGGGCCTTGAGGACGACGGACGTGGCCGAGTCCACCAGCACCTCGCCCTCCAGCGAGCGCGGCAGCCGGTGCGTGAAGAAGTTGGCGCGGCGCTTCGTCGTCTCGTCCGCGTTCTTGGGCGTGAAGGCGGCGGGCATCTTCTTCGGCGTGCCGCCCTCCTGGGGCGCGCCCAGGGACACGTTGTACTTCCACGCGGTGCGCCCCTCGTGGGTGACGGTGCCCGCGGGGGTGAGCTTGATGCGGCCCTGGAAGAGGCTGTCGAAGTCGCGGATGGCGCCCGTCAGCTCCGTGCGGGTGCGCTCGGCCATGCCGCGGTCGCGCAGGCGCTGGCGGTACGGGCCGTAGCGGTTGCGCGCGAACACCTGCCCCTTCACGCGCATCACCTCCAGGCCCTGGTCCCGCGAGTTCTCCAGGACGCCGTGGAAGTCGCCGTTGACGCCCCCGGGGCCCGCTCGGAAGGAGCGCGTTTCCGTGAGCTTCACGGGGTTGTTCCCGTTGGGGCCGGCCCACTCGTAGCTGAGGGTGGACTGGAAGAAGTGCGGGCCCAGCCGCTCGGTCACCTCCGCGGCGTCCATGCCCAGGATGCGGCGGGAGACCTGGGGGTTGTCCGCGACGTCCTCCGGCGGCAGCTTCTCCTTCGCCGAGGCCACCACCTTCGGCGGGTCCTCCGGCGAGAAGATGCGGGCCTTGGCCGCCTTGTCGACGGGGTCGGAGCAGCCGGTGGCTGCCAGGACCAGGGCGAGGGCGGCGGACTTCGTCAGACTTCTCACGGAACCTCCACGACCAGGACGGCGGGGGCGGCAAGTTACGTGGGGGGGACAGGAGCGGCAAGCGGCGGCTTGCGTGCGGCCGTGCAAGGGATAGAACGCCCAACCCATGCAGAACCTGCGAGACAAGTTGTTGAAAGCGGGCCTCGTCTCCGAGGAGCAGGCCAAGAAGTCCGACTCCACGCCCTCGGCGCCACGGCGCCAGGAGGACAGCCGGGGGAGCGCTCCACGCGCCCCGGCCCCTCGCGGACGTGATGAGAATCGGACAGCCGGAGGCCCGCCGCGCCGTGATGACCGCGGAGGTCCACCGCGCCGTGAGGGCGGTGGCGGTCCGCCGCGCGGCGCCGGAGGTCCCCCGCGCCACGGTGCGGGCGGTCCGCCGCGCCAGGGCGGAGGCTTCCGGGGCGGTCCCCAGGGCGGGTCCGGCGCGAGCGCGCGTCCGGGCACGCCCACGGAGAAGCCCATCCCCAAGCTGCCGCCCATGCCGGGCTCCAAGGCCTACCAGCGCGCCGAGTCCAAGAAGCAGGTGGAGCTGGACCGCGCCCTGCGCGAGCTGGTGCTCGGCGCCCAGGTGCCCCAGGAGCCGGGCGAGACGACCTTCTACTTCATGACGCGCAAGGGAAAGCTGCGCCGCATGGAGCTGAGCCCCGCCCAGGCCAAGCAGCTGGAGGACGGCGAGCTGGGCGTGGTGGAGCGCCCGGAGCCCGCGCAGATCGAGCACTCGCTGGTGCCCGCCGCCGCGGCCGAGCAGATGTACGCGCTGTCCGCCAAGGCCGTGCGCTTCTTCAACCGCAAGGAGAACCCCGTCGGCTTCATGAACGACGAGGAGCTCAAGGCGCAGCAGGCCGCCGAGGCCTCCGGCACCGCGCCGGAAGTCGCCGACGAGCCCGAGGCCGCCGCGGAAGGTGCCGAGGAGGGCGAGGCGTCCGCCGAGTCCGAGCCGTCGTCCGAGTCCCCTGGCGAGCCGTCGTCCGAGCCGAACGGCGAAGGCAGCCCCCAGTCCTGATGTTCCTTCCCGTGCCTCCCCTCCTTCCCATCCGGGAGCGAGGGGAGGCTCGGCTTCCACCGGACGTCCGCGCTCGCCTCAGCCGAACGCGTCGATGCCGGTGATGGCCTTGCCCAGCACCAGCGTGTGCACCTCGTGGGTGCCCTCGTAGGTGAAGACGCTCTCCAGATTCAGCATGTGGCGCACGGGCGGGTAGTCGTCCGTGATGCCGTTGGCGCCGTAGATGCTCCGGGCCACGCGGGCGATGTCGAGCGCGCTCTTCACGTTGTTGCGCTTGGCCAGGCTCACCATCACGGGGTTGCTCTTGCCTTCGTCCTTGAGGCGCGCGAGCCGCAGGCCCAACAACTGCGCCTTGACGATCTCCTGGAGCATGTCCGCCAGCTTCTCCTGCGTGAGCTGGTAGCCGGCGATGGACTTGCCGTCGAACTGCGTGCGGGACAGCGCGTATTCGCGCGCGCCCTCGAAGCACGCGATGGCCGCGCCCGTCACCGCGAACGCGATGCCCGCTCGCGCGTTGTTGAGGCACGACAGCGGACCGCGCAGGCCCACGACGCCGGGCAGCACGTTGCGGTCCGGCACGCGCACGTCCTGGAAGGACAGCTCACTGGTGCGCGACGCGCGCAGGGAGAACTTGCCGGGAATCTCCCGCGCGCTGAAGCCGGGCATCCCCTTCTCCACCAGGAAGCCGCGCACGGACTCCGGGCCGCCGTCATCCGTCTTGGCCCACACCACCGCGACGTCCGCGATGGAGCCGTTGGTAATCCACGCCTTGGTGCCGTTGAGCACCCAGGTGTCTCCATCCTTCCGGGCGCGGGCGCGCATGCCGCCGGGGTTGGAGCCGAAGTCGGGCTCGGTGAGGCCGAAGCAGCCGATGAGCTGTCCCTTCGCCATGCCCGGCAGGAAGCGCGTCTTCTGCTCCTCGCTGCCGTAGGCGTGGATGGGGAACATGCACAGCGAGCCCTGCACGGACGCGAAGCTGCGCAGGCCGGAGTCACCGCGCTCCAGCTCCTGCAACACCAGGCCGTAGCTGACCGTGTTCATGCCCGCGCAGCCGTAGCCCTGGAGGTTCGCGCCCAGCACGCCCAGCTCCGCCAGGCCCGGGATGAGGTGCGCGGGGAAGGTGCCGTCGCGGAAGTGCTTCCCGATGATGGGCAGCACCTCCGCGTCCACGAAGCGGGCCACCGCGTCGCGAGCGGCCTTCTCCTCGGCGGACAGCAGGTCGTCGATGCGGAACAGGTCGGTGATGTCGGCGCGGGGCATGGCGGCGAGCTTGACGTCGCCATGCGGGAGCCGTCAAACGCACCCGAGGCTCGGTGTCTCAGTGCGTCGCGGGCGCGAGCGCATCCAGGTCCGCGTCGCGCATGAAGTTGAACAGCGGACCGTCAATCCTCCGCTGACCGTCCACCACCACGGTGGGCTTGAGGAAGAAGCTGTTGTTCCAGTTGAAGTCATACAGCGCCTGCTCGGCGGCGTCGCTCCAGGTCCCGTCCATGCGGCCGTGGTAGTACCCGAGCTTGCGCAGCACGCGCTTCACGACCTTCGCGGTCTCCTTGTCCAGGGAGATGAGGTCCGACGCGTACGGCGCCGCGACGCCCGCCTGGTAGCGGTTCATCTCCACCTCCAGCTCCTTCAGCGCGTGCTTGCTGCTGTGCACGACGGCGTCCGCCAGCACCTTCGTGAAGAAGACCGCCTCGTTCTCCGAGCTCCAGACGCGGATGACGCCGGAGCGCTCGCCGTTGTTGTCGCCGCCCACGGCGGCCCCCGCCTTGAGCGACGCGAGCAGCCGCTGCGGCAGGCTGCCCCTGGCCTTCTGGAAACCCGTCGCCATGGCGGCGCAGATGGAGGGAGTGGTCTGGTTGTTGGCCTGCACCACGAAGGTGGCGCCCTTCACGGCGCAGCGATGCGAGGGGCTCTCCGCGCCGGTCTGCTGGCCCACCGTGATGGTGCCGTCGGGGTTGAGCTTCACCGCGGCGAGCTGGCGGTAGTCCGCGTATGGATCCACGGTGAACACGTAGTCGATGGCGGCCTGGGCCGTGTCGCCCGCGTCGGTGCGGGCGATGACCGCCTCGGCGTCATCCACCGAGGGGTAGAACATGGAGGCCACCGCCACGTCCGGACGGCCATAGGGCACCAGGCCGCTGATGCCCGCGGGGAAGGAGATGCTGGCCACGCCGCAGGACTTCTCCACCGCGTCGCACGCGACAATGGCGCGCGTGCCCATGAGACGCGGGTTGGCGCGGCCGGTGGGCGCCGCCGCGAGGGCGGACGTGGACGTGAACATCAGACAGGAGGCGGCCAGCAAGCCACGATTGAGGGTCTTCATATGCAATGGACCTCGATGCAGTGAGCGGTGTCTGGAAGAGCCCCCTGACGCGCGAATGATGCATGTCGCCATGCACCGTCCGGCCCACAGGGATACCGCGGACGGACCCGAGGGTCCGGTGCTTCACAACCCGCCGGGCTTGAAGGCCTTCGGATCCGCGTTGCGCAGGTAGTTGACCAGCGGACCGTCGATCTTCCGCTGGCCGTTCACCAGCACCGTGGGCTTGAGGAAGAAGAGCGTGTTCCAGTTGAAGGCATCCAGCGCCTGCTCGGCGGCGTCGTTCCAGGTCCCATCCACGACACCGTTGTAGTAGCCGGCCTTGAACAGGGCGCCCTTCACGACCTTCGCGGTCTCCGCGTCGAGCGGGATGAGGTCCGACGCGTACGGCGCCGCGATGCCCGCCTGGTAGCGGTTCATCTCCACCTCCAGGTCCTTCAGCGCGGTCCTGCTGGTGTGCACGACGGCGTCCGCCAGCACCTTCGTGTAGAAGGTCGACTCGTTCTCCGAGGTCCAGACGCGGATGACGCCGGAGCGCTCGCCGTTGTTGTCGCCGCCCACGGCGGCCCCCGCCTTGAGCGACGCGAGCAGCCGCTGCGGCAGGCTGCCCGTGGCCTGCTGGAAGCCCGTCGCCATCGCGGCGCAGATGGTGGACGTGGTCTGGTTGTTGGCCTGCACCACGAAGGTGGCGCCCTTCACGGCGCAGCGCTGCGGGGCGTTCTCCGCGCCGGTCTGCTGGCCCACCGTGATGGTGCCGTTGGGGTTGAGCTTCACCACGGCGAGCTGGCGGTAGTCCGCGTACGGATCCACGGAGAACACGTAGTCGACGGCCTGCTGGGCCGTGTTGCCCGCGTCGACGCGCGCGAGGACCGCCTCGGCGTCATCCACCGACGGGTAGAACATGGTGGCGATGGCCACGTCCGGACGACCATAGGGCACCAGGCCGCTGATGCCCGCGGGGAAGGAGATGCTGGCCACGCCGCAGGACTTCTCCACCGCGGCGCACGCGACGATGGCGCGCGTGCCCATGAGGCGCGGGTTGGCGCGACCGGTGGGCGCCGCCGCGAGGGCGGACGTGGACGCGAACATCAGGCAGGAAGCGGCCAGCAGGCCACGCTCAAGGGACTTCATACGCAGGGGACTCCGATGCAGTGGTTGATGTCTTGAAGAGTCCCCGGCAGCGCAATTGATGCATTTCGCCATGCACCTTCCGCGCGGCTCCACGCACGGGGTCCTATGCTGTCCGGCCATGGCAAACGAGACGACGAAGAGCGTGGTGGTGACGGGCGCCAGCCGGGGCATTGGCCGCGCGGTGTCCCTGGCGTTCGCGCGCGAGGGCTACGACGTCTGGGCGCTGGCGCGCTCCGCGGAGTCGCTGGAGGCGCTGCGCAAGGAAGGCGGCGAGCGCATCCGCGCGCTCACGGTGGACGTGGCGGACGAGTCCGCGCTGCTCGCGGCGTGCAAGACCGTGCTGGCCGCGGGGACGCCCCGGGTGCTGGTGAACAACGCGGGCATCACCGTGTCCGCGCCGCTGACGAAGACGTCCACGGCGGACCTGGCGAAGGTGATGGCCGTGAACGTGACGGCGCCCTTCCTGCTGTGCCGCGAGCTGATGCCGGCGATGGCGTCCGCGGGCGGCGGGCGTGTCATCAACATCGGCTCCATCACCGCGACGCGCGGGGCGCGGTACACGTCCGCCTACTGCGCGTCCAAGCACGCGCTCCTGGGACTGACGCGCGCGCTGTCGGTGGAGTACGCGCGCAAGAACGTCACCGTGAACATCGTGAACCCGGGTTGGGTGGAGACGGACATGTTCGCGGGCGCGACGGCCGCCATCACCAAGACGACGGGCCGCAGTGAAGAACAGGCCCGCGAAGCCCTGGCCGCGATGAGCGCCATGGGCCGCATCATCCAGCCGGAGGAGGTGGCCGCGATGTGCCTCTTCCTTGCGTCGGAGGCGGCGGCGCCCATCACGGGCGCGGCCTACGCCATCGACGGCGGCGAGGCGGCGTAGCGCCGGACTCCCGCGCGCCGGGACGAAACGTGCCCGGCGTCACCGCGCGAGCGGGGCGATACGCCATGCGGCATCGCGGGCGCTACCGCCGCGCTCCGGCGTCACAGGCGGTACTGCTCCACGATGTTGCTGACCTCGTGGGACGCGGTGGTGAGGCGCGCGGCGGCCACGGCACTGGTGGCCACGCGCTCCACCGTCTCGTCCGCCAGCCGCGTCAGGTCGCTCAGCGCGGCGAACAGCTCCGCGATGCCCGCGTCCTGCTGGCTCACCATGTCCGCGATGCTCTTCACGGACACGCTGTTGTTCTGGATGACCTCGGCCAGCGCGCGCAGGCTCTCTCCCGCCGCGCGCGCCTGCTCCAGGCCGCCCTCCACCTCGCGCGTGCCGCCCTCGCTCGTCTGCACCGCCTCGGAGATGGCGCGGCCGATGTCCGCCAGGATGGTCTGCACACGCGCCGTGGCCGTCGCGGACTGGTCCGCCAGCGAGCGCATCTGCCGGGCCACCACCGCGAACGCCCGGCCCGCCTCGCCGCTGCGCGCCGCCTCGATGGCCGCGTTCAACGCCAGCACGTTGGACTGGTCCGCCAGGTCCTTCACCGTGCCGGTGATGTCGCCCACCTGACGCGTGCTCTGCCGCAGCTCCGACACCGTGTTGGAGATGCGCTCCACCTGCGAACGGATGTGCGTGAGCCCGCCCACGCTGCCCGCCACCGCGGACTCGCCCGCCTGCCCCACCGCGCCCGCCTTCTCCGCCTCGCGCAGCACGCCCGTGGCCCGCTGCGCCGCCGCCCGCGAGCTCTCCTGAAGCTGCCGCGCGGCGATCTGCGTCTGGTGCAGCGCCGCCGCCTGCCGCGTCACCGCCAGGTTCTGGTCCGACGCGGAGTTCGCCAGCTCCAGCGCCGTCGCCTCCAGCTCCTGCGCGGAGTTCTTCAGCGCCATCAGCACCGCGCGCAGCCGCGCCATCATGTCCCCGAAGGACGTGGCCAGCTGGCCAATCTCATCCCTGGAGTGGATGTCCAACGTGCCGCTGAAGTCCCCTTCCGCCACCACCCGCGCCGCCGCCGCCGTCAGCGCGCCCAGGGGCGCCATCATCCGCCGCACCAGCAGGAACATGCCCCCGCCCGCCACCAGCGCCACGAACAGCCCCAGTCCCAGCACCTCCATCAGCGTGGCGCGCATCAGCGCCCACTCCGCCTGAGCGCCGCGCGCGAGCACCAGCTCCAGGCCCTCGCCCACCTCCACGCGAGACACGTGCAGCGACACGCCGCCCACGTTCACCTCGGCGCCGTTCGCCCTGCTCGCGCTCGCCGCGGCCAGCAGCGCCTTCGCCTGGACCGCGTGCACCGACCTCGCCACCAGCCGAGGCCCCGCGTGCAGCAACGCCTCCAGGTCCTCGTTCCCTTCGCCCAGCCGCCGCAGGTCCTCTCCGCCCAGCTCCGCGCCCACCACGAGGTAGCCCACCGGCACGCCGTTGGACTGGAGCGGCTGCCCCACCGCGAGCAGGGGCACACCCGTGGCCGGCAGCAGCACCTGTCCCTGCTGGCGCACCACCTTGTCGATGCCCGGCAGGGTCCGCTCGCCGGAGGAGGCGAGCACCGTCCCGTCCACGCCCACCAGCGCCATCAGGTCCACGCCCAGCACCGTGCGGTGCTCGTTCAGCAGGGCGTCCGTCTCCGAATGATCCTCCGCGAAGGCCGCCGTGAACGCGGGGTTGGCCGCCGCCACGCGCCCCAGCTCCGCCAGCACCCGCAGCTCCTGGTCCTTCAACGCCTTCCAGCGGGTCGCGTCCCGCGTCAGGGCGGAGGCCATCTCGGACTCCACGCGCGAGCGCAGCGACACCCCCATCAACGTCACGGTCAGCAGCGTGAGGGCGATTACAACGGCGGTAAGGGCCGCGGTCAGGCGCGCGGCAAGGCTGAGCGTCATACGCAACGGGTGCTCGGAGGGGGGAGGGAGACGCGAGGGGGGAGCCCCCAGATTAACCTGGAAGGTGCGAAGGATTGAAGTCCCTGTGCAGGGTGACTCCCCTCCGTCCGGGCGGACCCATCGCGTCGGGTCGGCGGTCAGGGCCGACCTGTGGAGTTCATCATCCGCGCACTCTCAGCGTGTGACGCGGTGGGTAGACGCTCAGACCGCCACGCGCAGCACGACGGCGGTGATGTTGTCGCGGCCACCGGCCTCGTACGCGGCGGTGACCAGCGCGTCACACGCGGCCTGGGCGGAGGGCGCGTGCAGCTGCTCCTTCATCACCTCCGGGCCCAGGGGCTCATACAGCCCGTCCGAGCACAGGAGGAAGACATCCCCGGGCTGCGTCTCCAGCCGCTGCACGGTGGGCTCCGCGTTCTCCGTGCCCAGGGCGCGGGTGATGAGGTGGCGCAGGTTGGCCGGATTGCCGGGCGGTTCGCGCCCCGCGGCACGCAGCTCCTCGATGAGCGAGTGGTCGCGCGTGAGCGACTCCAGCTGGCCCTCGCGCAGGCGGTACAGGCGGCTGTCGCCCACGTGGGCCACCGCCGCGAAGCGCTCTCCTACCGCGAGCGCCACCACCGTGGAGGCCATCTCCTTGAGCTTGCCCACGCGGCGCACGCGCAACGTGCGCTGGGCGAGCGCGGTGCAAGCGGCCAGGTAGTTCTCCTCGCGGCTTCGCGCGGGATCCACCGCGTCCGGCCAGGTGCCGTCGCGATCGCGGTCCAACCGGTCGCTGAACCCCGCGAAGGTGTCCACCACGCACTGGCTGGCGACCTCCCCGCCCTCCTGCCCGCCCAGGCCGTCCGCCACGACGAACAGCCCGCGCTCGGGCAGCACGCAGTACGCATCTTCATTGTGCGGACGCCGACCGATGTGGGTCTGCCCCGCGCACTCGAATCTCATCACCACCGCCTCCTGGCTGGGCTCCCGGACAGCAAACGAGAGGCCAACGGCCCGGTCGCTTCATGCCCGGGGCACCCCCATGGGGTTTTCGCCTCTGGAGAACGTCCGGGTGCACGTTCCCTCCGCGCCCCCGTACTCCCCTGTCCGCGGACCGACGTTGCGGTCGTCTCCACCCCGTCCCCCCGCGACTTTTCAACGGGCATGACACCCCGAAGGCCAGGGCGGACTTCGTGGGAGGACGCGGGACCGGCGTCCACGTGTGCGGCCAGGGTGGGACTCATGGGCGCCGGTAGGATACCGGGCATCGTGGCCAATGGGGATTGCTCGTGTCCCCCTAGCAACTCCTGCCGGGCCCGGCGGACAATGCATGAGCCGCCCGACCTGCGGGCCATCACCCGAGGAGAACCATGACATCCATCCGCCGCGTGGGTTCTGGCATCTCGACGTCCCGGGCCTGGTCCATCTCCAACGAGCTGGAGGTCACCGCCCCGGTGAAGCAGGAGCCCATGGCGCCGGTGGATCCGGTGCGGCGGGGCTTCTCCGACACGAGCGACTTCCGGGCGGACGCCGACGGCGACCTGGCCGGCGCCCTGCTCGAGGACCTGGGGCTGACGTCGGACCCGTCCTCGGAGGCCGGGGGGCGCGCGTCGGGCCTGGAGGCCCCGGAGGCCCGGGCCGCGCTGCTGGAGAACCCCCACCTGCGCACCTTCGCGGGGGAGAGCACCTTCGAGGCCGCCGGGCCCGCGTACGCGCAGCGGCTGGGCACACCGCAGACGTCCACGCCGCTCATGCAGGCGCGCCACTTCCAGCAGGCGGAGCGCCGCGCGGAGGCCGCGCCGGTGGATCCGTCCCTGGACCCCTCCGACATCCTGTCGCCCGACGCGGCCGCGTGGGAGCTGCAGAACCTGGACACCATGCCGAGCACCGTCTCCGCGCAGGAGGCGGAGGACCTGCTCTTCCTCCTGGAGTCCGGTGACCTGTCCAGCCTGAGCGACGAGGAGCTGGCCGCGCTGAGCGACGACCTGGGCGTGGACGAAGCGGCGCCGGATGCGTCCTACGACGCGGACGGCCTGGAGGCGTCCGGTGCGCCGGAGGAGTCAGACGGGTTCCTGGCCACGCTGGAGGACAGCGGGCCGGAGGCGCTGTCACCGGATGCGCCGCGGAGCGCCCCGTCGTCGAATGACTTCCTCGCGGACGCGGACGACTTCACGATGGAGGCCGTCCAGGCCGAGGCCGCCTACGCCGCCGCGTATGCCGAGGCCCGCAAGAACGCGGCTTCCGCCTCCGAACCGGAGCCTGCCGTGGTGGTGGCCCCCGAGGCCGCTGACGCGACGGAGGACCTCCCGGACGTCATTGAAGACGTGCAGGACGCCGACCTCGTGGAGGTCGACGCGGCCCACACGCCTCCGCCGCCTCCGCTCGAATCCTGAGCCTCACCGGAGCCCCCTGGAGCGGGCCCTGACGCTTCAGGGCTCGGGCGTGTCGGAGAGCGCGGCGTCGAGCTGCTTCTGCGCCTCCATGACGTCCTTCTCCAGCTCGTTCTTGTAGCGGTCGCGCTCGGGGCTCGACCACTCGGCATCCGAGAACTGATCGAGCGAATACACGCGCGTGGTGTGCACGGGCCCGCGCAGCGTGACCATCAGCTCGCGGTCCGGGTCGCCCATCTCCTTGAGCAGGAAGCCCTCCACGTCGCGCAGGGTCAGCGGGAACGTGGGCTTGTCGTCCCGGACGACCTTGCCGAAGACGTTGAGCTTCACCTCCTGCGCGCCCTCCTGCAGCTCCTCGTTGAAGGACAGCACCGCGAACGGCACGCCGCCTTCGTCGTCCAGCCGGCCGGACACCACGTACCGCCCCGCCTTGCGGACCTGGACGGACAGGTACAGGTCCAGCGACCCCGCCTCCACCACCTCGCGCACCCGGCGGGTGAACGTGGCCGGCGGCGCGGGCGTGTAGAGCACGTC
The DNA here is from genome assembly GCF_003611605.1 of Corallococcus sp. AB011P. Classification (NCBI taxonomy): domain Bacteria; kingdom Pseudomonadati; phylum Myxococcota; class Myxococcia; order Myxococcales; family Myxococcaceae; genus Corallococcus; species Corallococcus sp. AB011P. Next base: position 4,922 of record NZ_RAVX01000017.1, on the reverse strand, counting down.
GAAGAACGCCGAGTCCTCCAGCGACCCCGAGCGCACGCGGAGGGCCACGCGCAGCGTGCCGGAGAACATCGCGAAGCCCTGCTTCGACGGCTGGAAGCGGCCGGTGAGCATCCCGTCACCCGCCACCGCATCGCCGCCCTGGCCCGAGTCCACGAACGTCACCGGCACGCCCGGCACGCCGCCCGCGTCCGCCAGGTGGTCCGCCTCGTGCGCCATCGCGGACACCACCTCGCACGGGCGCGGCGCGCGGCGTGAGTCCTCGCACGCCACGGTGAAGAGCACCGCTTCGTCACCGACGACGAACACCTTGTCCTGCTTGAGCCGCAGCTGCACATCGGAGGTTCCGTCCTCCGCGGCCTTGGGGCTCAGCGGCCGGGTGCGCTCCGGCTCCGCCAGCTCCAACTGGTCCGGATGCTCGCGGCTGGGCCGCGACTCGGGTGGGTAGCGCGTGGCCGCCACGTAGGATTCCAACGAGCGCTTCGCGCGCTCCAGCCGCTTCTGCCACAGCTCGCGGCGGGCCTCGCGCTCGCGGGCCTCCGGGCTGAGCAGCGACGGCGCGGCGGGCTCGGCCGCCATCGCCGCGCTGGAGCGCTCCGCCGATGCCCGCGCCACCTCGCGGGGGGCGGGCACCGGAACGGAGGTGGGCTCCGGTGCGCCCTCCGGCGCTTCGGCCCCTTCGCTTCCCTGCCACCAGAAGAACGCTCCGCCCACGAGCACCAGGGGCACGAGGGCAAGCAACCACCGGCCGTGGCGCAGCCGGGAGGCGGAAGAGACGGGACCGTCGTCGCGTGTCATGAGCGGGCTTCGCCGGAGGGGGCGGGGGAAGCCGTCATTCTAGTACGCGTACTGGGCCATGTACTCGCGTACCTTGGAGACGATGCCTCCCCAGTTGCCGTTGGCGTAGTGGTTGAAAGACTCACCGTCGTCGCGGAGGTACACGGAGTGGAAGCTCCACTTCGCCCGGCCGTCGCTGCACGCGTTCTTGAGCAGGTTGAGCGTGCCGCCGCAGAACCAGTCGCCCGGGTTGCAGTAGGACCCGCCACTGCTGCCGGAGACACCGCCCGTGGAGTGGTAGGACACCGCCTCGTCGTCCTGGCCCGGGAGGATGCCGGAGTACAGCGTCCCCTTGGAGCCGGCGAACATGAGGAACTCCACGTTGGCCGTGGCGTTGTGGTTGTACATGGAGCGCGCCGTGGTGGTGACCAGGTCGCTCACCAGGGGTTCGCTCATCGCCCAGTCGCCGTGGTCCGCCAGCTCGCTGCCGCCGCCCGCGCCGGACGCCACGGCCACCCACTTGATGTTCCAGCCCTTCTGCGTGGAGGTGCCCACGTTGCCGCACTCACCGTTGGCGTTGGGCGTGGCGTTCTTCACCTGCCGCGTGCTGGTGCCGTACAGCGACAGCGCGTAGCCGATCTGCAGGTCACCGGCGCTGTGCACCGCGATGTAACAGGAGTTGGTGCCCGTGCAGAAGCAGTCCAGCGCGTTGCGGATGCGGTAGTTCTCCGAGCCCACGCGCTGCGTGCCGTTCCAGTTGACGGCCTTCTTGTTCACGCCCGCCGCGGTGGTGGACGGCCCCCAGTAGCTGAAGTCGGCGTAGTTGCCCGCCTTTGTCGTGTTGCCGTTCCTGCCGTGGATCCACAGCGTGTAGTTCGTCGCGGCGGCTTCGGTACCCACCAACAGCGTCGCGGCGGTCACGGCCGCGCCAATCAGCATCTTCATCGGGGTGTGTCTCCTGGCCTCTCGGGGGGATGAGAGGGCTTCCGCACGGCCCCAGGCCGGGCGAGGGGACAACCACTCTAGGGGTTGTTTCAGATGAAGGCGATAAGCCGAAAGTCCAGCTGTCAGTGAAAACCCTGACGCACCGCGCTGGCTCTGGGAGTCACCCCAGCGCGTCCAGGGCCCCGTCCCGCACGAAGCGTTCCAGCCGTGCCAGTGCTTCCGGCAGGTTGGCGCGCCCCAACCCCAACCGGAAGTGATTGCCCGGAAAGCCATACACGTCGCCAGGCAACAGCAACACGCCCTCGCGGGTAATCAGTGACTCAGTGAAACGAGCCACTGGGATGTTTCGCAGCAGACGGGGGAAGGCCACGCTGCCGGCGCGCGGGCGCACCCAGTGGAAGGTGTCCGCGTGGCGCGCGAAGAAGTCATCCAGCCGCGCGAGGTTCGCGGAGAGCAGGCCGCGGCTGCGCTCCAGCACACGTTCGCGGGCGCGCAGCGCGATGAGGGACAACAGCTCGCTGGGGGCGCTGTTGCACAGCGAGGTGTAGTCCTTGAAGGCGCGGCAGCGCGCGAGCAGCTCCGCGTCCCGGGTGGCGAGCCAGCCCACGCGCAGGCCCGCGAGGCCGAACGCCTTGGACATCACGCCCAGGCTCACGCCCTTCGTGAAGCACGACGCGGCGGGCGGCAGCGTGTCGTTCGTGTCGTACTCCAGCAGGCGGTACACCTCGTCGGAGAAGAGGTGGATGCCGCGCGCTTCGCACAGCGCGCACAGCTTCTGGAAGGTCGCGCGGTCCGGCAGCGAGCCCGTGGGGTTGTGCGGGAAGTTCACCACGACCATGCGCGTGTCCGGGCGCAGCGCCGCCGTGAGCGCGTCCAGGTCCAGGGCCCAGCCATCCTCCTCGCGCAGGGGCAGCAGCGTCACGTCCGCGCCCACGGAGCGCGCGACTTCGTAGAGCGACTGATAGCCCGGCCAGGTGACGACGGCGTGCGTGCCGGGACCCAGTTGGACGTTCATCGCGACGAACAGCGCCTCCTGCGCGCCCGCGAAGGTGAGGACGTCGTCGGGGGACAGGCCCGGGTACATGCCAGCGATGGTCTCGCGCAGCGCGGGCAGGCCGGGCGTCTCCGTGTAGCCGAGCGTCAGCCCGTCCCAGCGCGCGCGGTCCTCCGGCGACGCGAGCGCCAGCAGGTCCGCCATGCGCCAGCCCTCCACGTCGGAGGAGCACAAGAGGTAGGGCGCGGCGAACTCCCAGCGCGCGAAGTACCGCTCCAGTTCGAAGTCGGGGATGCGCATCACGTCCTCCATGCCCGCCTGCCCACCGGAGGGCGGAGCGGGCCAACAGCCCTTGCCGGACAGGCGAGCGGACGGGCGCGCAGCCGGGAGCAACCGGTGGCGCATGCATAGCTTGAGTCACGTCCCGTTGAAGCGCTTTCCACTTCCCACAGGGAGCCCGTATGGCCTCGACGAAAATCCCGCTCACGCTGCTGGACCCGGATGGCGGGTGGGTGAATGCCCCCGTCCACGTCTCGGAGCTCGATGGACTGCCCGTCCTCCTCCACTTCTGGACCATGGACTGCGAGGACTGCGCGAAGCAGTTCGAGGCCGTGAACCAGTGGGTGGTGGACTACGGGCCCAAGGGCCTGAAGGTCATTGGCGTGGACGTCACCCACAACGAGACGGAGCTCCGGGACACCAACAAGGTGGAGGGCTTCGCGCGCGAGCACGGCCTGCGCTACCCCATCGCCATGGACGACGGCTCCATGGCCAAGGCCTACGGCGTGGACAAACACCCCGCCTTCCTCCTCTTCGGCACGGATGGGCGGCTGAAGAACCGCATCGGCGGCAAGGACGCGCTGCGCCGCGTGCGCGCGCTGCTCAAGGACCTGCCCGGCCAGGAGCCGCCCGCGCTCCACGGCGAGGTGTCCCGCGAACAGGAAGACCAGGTCGCGGCCTCGAATCCTTGAGTGTCCCGCTGCCCCACCCTTCCCTCCCCTGGAGAGTCGCACCATGGCTGACCGACGACACATCGAGCGAAAGGGCTTCTCCCTGGGCGCGCTGGCCGCCGGGGTGGGGGCTGTCGTGGGGCTGAAGCACGCGCTGCGTCCGCGCTACAGCTTCCAGGGCAAGACGGTCGTCATCACCGGAGGCTCCCGGGGGCTGGGACTGGTGATGGCGCGCATGCTCCTGAAGCAAGGCGCGCGCGTGGCCATCTGCGGACGCGACGTCGAGTCGCTCCAGCGCGCCCACGCGGACCTGGAGCGCATGGGCGGAGAGGTGCTCACCCTGCGCTGCGACGTGCGCGACCAGGTGCAGGTGGACGCAATGGTGGGCGCCGTCCACGAGCGGTGGGGCGCGGTGGACGTGCTCATCAACAACGCGGGCGTCATCATGGTGGGCCCGCTGGAGTCCATGACGCTGGAGGACTTCGAGGAGGCGGTGGACGTCCACCTGTGGGGGCCGCTGTACACGACGCTCGCGGTGGCGCCGGCCATGAAGGCGCGCGGCGAGGGCCGCATCGTCAACGTGGCCTCCATGGGCGGCAAGCTGAGCATCCCGCACCTGGTGCCGTACTCCGCCAGCAAGTTCGCGCTGGTGGGCCTGTCAGACGGGCTGCGCACGGAACTGGCCCAGGACGGCATCCTCGTGACGACGGCGTGCCCGTCCCTCATCCGCACGGGCAGCCCGCGCAACGCGAGCTTCAAGGGCGACCACGAGAAGGAGTACGCGTGGTTCCACGTGAGCAACTCGATGATGGGCGTGTCCATGAGCGCCGAACGCGTGGCGCGCAAAATCATCGAGGCGTGCCGCCGGGGTGACGCGGAGGCGCTGGTGGGCATGCCCGCGAAGCTGGGCGCGGTGGGCCGGGCCCTGGCACCCAACCTCACCGCGCGCGTGCTGGACGCCGTCAACCGGCTGCTGCCCCAGGACAGCACCCCGGAGCGCCACAAGGGCAGCGAGAGCGAGACGCCCCTCACCCGCTCCTGGCTCACGGAGATGAGCCGCCGCGCGGCGGAGCGCAACAACGAGAACGAGGTGTCCCTGCACTGACGCAAGGGACACCCGATAGACGGAGGCCTAGGGGCTGTCCCTGATCTCCGGCCCGAAAATCAACCTGGCGGATCTAACCTCAGGGTTGGACCCAGCTTCAGAGGGCATCTGGAGGTTGCCGGCCAGCGTCAGGCGTGATCAACACTGGCTGTGC
>NZ_RAVX01000016.1:0-209693 GCF_003611605.1 Corallococcus sp. AB011P | reverse complement strand
GGCCGACCACCGCGACGCCGGCCGTGGGCGCGGTGACGCAGCCGCAGGCGCCAGCCCAACCCGCCACGCCTCGCGCGACCGTGACCGCGATTCCAGCCGTGGGCGCGGTGGCTCCGCCCCAGGCCACGGCGACTCCCGCCGGTGCTCGCCCCACCGCGACCGCGATTCCAGCCGTGGGCGCGGTGGCTCCGCCGCAGGTCCCGGCCGCGCCGACCAGTGCGCGTCCCACCGCCGCGACGCCAGCCGTGGGCGCGGTGACGCAGCCGCAGGCCCCGGCCGCGCCGACCAGTGCGCGTCCCACCGCCGCGACGCCGGCCGTGGGCGCGGTGACTCCGCCCCAGGTGCCCGCCGCTGCCCGGCCGACCACCACGACGCCAGCCGTGGGCGCGGTGGCTCCGGCCCAGGCGCCTGCCTCTGCCCGGCCGACCACCACGACGCCGGCCGTGGGCGCGGTGACGCAGCCCGTGGCCCCCGCGTCGACGCCTCGCATCGCGCCGGTCGTTCCGCCCACCGCGAGCGCTTCGCCCGCGATGCCTCCCGCCATGCCGCCGGCGGTGCCGAGCATCGCGTCCATGCCGACGCCGCCGCCCGTGGCTCGCGGTCCCTCGGCCGTGCCGACCATGCAGCCCCTGAGCCCGGTGATTGCGCCCGTGGCTCCCGCGGCCCGTCCGCCCTCGGTGCCCACCATCGCCCCCGCGGGTGCCCGGCCTCCGGGCCCTCCCGCCGCGCGCCCCGTCCCCACCGTGGGCCCGGTGACGCCGCCGCCCGTCGCGCCCAGGCCTCCGACCCCTCCCGCCATCTCCGCGACACCGCCGCCGGTGCTCGCCGTCGGTCAGGTCGTCCCACCCATCGCTCCGGCGACTCCCGCGCCGCCGCGCCCCGGCAACCGCCCCACCACGTCCCTGCCCGCGCTCGCGCCCGCCGGTTCCCCCCGTCCGCTGACGCCACCGCCCGTGGCTCCGCCGCGTCCTCCCGCCGCCAGCGCGCCCCCGCCGCCGCCCGCCGCGGGAGGCCCCGCCCTCAGCCCGGAGCAGCTCACGGACCTGGAGTCGCGCTGCGCGAAGCTCGACCAGATGGACTACTTCGAGCTGCTCGGCCTGGAGCGCACCGCCGTCCCCGGCGACATCAAGAAGGCGTTCTACAAGGAGAGCCGCGTCTACCACCCGGACCGCTTCTTCCATCTGGAGTCCAAGGCCCTCAAGGACCAGGTGAACGAGCTCTACAAGCGCGTCACCGAGGCCTATTACGTCCTGCGCGACGACACCAAGCGCAAGAAGTACCTCTCCGACATCGCCGGCCCGGACCGCGCGCAGAAGCTGCGCTTCACGGACGCCTCCGAGTCCGAGACCAAGGCCGCCGCGAAGAAGGAGCAGGAAGAGCAGATCGGCACCCACCCCAAGGGCCGTCAGTTCTACACGCAGGCCCAGAAGGACCTGGAGTCCGGCAACCCGTCCGCCGCGGAGCGCAATCTCAAGATGGCGCTCACCTACGAGCCCTCCAACGCCCGCTACAAGGAAGCCCTCGCGGAAGCCCAGAAGCAGACCGCGGACAAGTCCAAGGGCGATTCCTCGTTCAAGATCCGCTAGCGGCCCCCAGGAGCCCACCCCATGGTCATCGACCTCATCCTCCTGGGCATGGTGCTGTTCTTCGGCATCCTCGGCGCCCTCTCCGGCGCCGCCCGGCAGGTGGCCAACTCCGTGGGGCTCGCGGCGGGCTACTTCGTGTCGCGCAAGCTCGCGCCCCTCGCCGGCCCCAAGCTCGCCGTCGCGCTGGGCTCACCGCTGCTCATCGGAACGCTCTTCGGCACGGTGCTGCTCTTCGTCGTCACGTGGCTCACCGTGCGCTACGCCCTGGGCGCGCTGCTCCTGCGCTTCCTCTCCGGCAAGGACCCGGAAGAGCGCGGCCTGGACCGCACCCTGGGCTTCGTGCTCGGCGGTGGGAAGATGGCGGCCCTGTTCTGGGTCTGCCTGAGCGCGCTGACGTTCATGGAGCAGCACGTCATCGTCGCCGGCAAGCGCCTGGGCGTGGCCCCCAAGGACTCCGTCGCCTTCGACCTGTCCCGCCGCTTCAACCTCTTCGAGCTGACCCAGTTCGCCCCGCTGGAGGACCTGGTCCGGGTGGCCCAGGCCACGCACGACCCCGCCAAGGCGAAGAAGCTCCAGGAGGACCCGGCCTACAAGGCGCTGCGCAAGGACCCGCGCTTCCAGCTGGCCCTGTCGCACCGGGAGCTGAAGGACGCGCTGGAGCGCGGCGACACGCAGGCCCTGCTGCGCAACGACGCGATCCTCCAGCTCATCCAGGATCCGCAGGCGGCGGCACGGCTGGGCGCCGCCGCCCGGGCCTCCGAGAAGCCAACACCCGCTAAGCGTTGAGCTCCACGTCGTCCAACGCCGCGAGCCGCGCCTTCACGAACTCCGCGTCCACCGTCACCTGGCGGTGCTTGCGCTCCGGCGCCTCGAACATGATGTCCGACATCACGTGCTCCAGGATGGAGCGCAGGCCACGAGCCCCCAGCCCGCGCGACATGGAGTAGCGCACCACCTCCCGCAGGCCGCTCTCCGGGAACTCCAGCTCAATCTCATCCAGCGCCAGCAGCTCCTTGAACTCGCGGGTGATGGCATCCGGCGGCTCGGTGAGCACGCGCAACAGGTCGGACTCGCCCAGCCGCTCCAGCTGCACCATCACCGGCATGCGGCCCAAAAACTCCGCCATCATCCCGAAGTCCACCAGCTGCTTCGTGGAGATGCGCTTCTCCTTGCGCTTCGCCGCGAGCGCATCCGCGCCAAAGCCCATGGCCCGGCCGCCCTCGTCGCCAAAGTCGTGCAGGTCGCTGAACGTGCCCGCGCAGATGAAGAGGATGTCGCGCGTGTCCACCTGCACGAAGTCACTCTTGTTCCACGCCTGCGTGACATTCATGGGCACGTGCACCTCGCGCCCCTCCAGCAGCTTCAGGAGCGACTGCTGCACGCCCTCACCGCCGATGTCGCGGCTGCCCGCGCCGTTGCGGGCGCCCTGGGTGCGGCGGGCAATCTTGTCCACCTCGTCGATGAAGATGATGCCCCGCTGGGTGTCCTCCACGGAGTGGTTCGCCTTGAAGAGCAGGTCGGACACCATCACCTCCACGTCCTTCCCGTAATAGCCCGCCTCCGTGTATTCGGTGGCGTCCACGGTGGTGAACGGGACCTGGAGGATCTCCGCCAGGTTGCGCGCGATGTGCGTCTTGCCGCTGCCCGTCGGTCCGAGGAGCAGGATGTTGGACTTCTTGATGAGGGACTGCCGGCGCATCCGCCGCGCCTGGATGCGCTTGAGGTGGTTGTGGGCGGCGATGGCCACCGCCCGCTTCGCGGCGTCCTGGCCGATGACGTACCTATCCAGCCGTTCGAAGATCTCCCGCGGGGTCAGTGGCGCTGCCTCTTCCCTGCGTGCGGACGACTCCATGTACCCTCCCCTTCTCTCCACTCGACCTCCCTGCGCTGCCTAGGTGGAAGGGTAGGAATTGGATGCTGACCGGCCCACCAGGGCCAGAGCCCGGAATGGGGCCCCTGCCCGCCTGCCTGCTCCTCGAACAGGCGGCTATTGAATGGATGGGTCGTTTCCGATAGTCCGGCCCCCCTCCCGTGTTCATGGGAGTTTCCACACCCCCGCCGCGCGCTCCACCGGAGGCACGAAACAACGATGGCCGCTCCCTCCCCTCAGCACCGCTGGACCCTGGCCGATGCCCACGAGCTGTACGGCATCCGCAACTGGGGCTCGCCCTACTTCGGCATCAACGACAAGGGCCACGTGTGCGTCCACCCGGACGGGCCCGCCGCTCCGAGCATGGACCTCAAGGAGCTGGTGGACGAGGTCCGCCGCCGGGGCATCGGCCTGCCGCTGCTCCTGCGCTTCACGGACGTGCTGCGCCACCGCGTGGTGCACCTGAACAGCGCGTTCAAGAAAGCCATCGCGGATCAGGGCTACAAGGGCCTGTACCGTGGCGTGTACCCCATCAAGGTGAACCAGCACCGCTACGTGGTGGAGACCATCATCGAGGCGGGCAAGGAGCACACCTACGGCCTGGAGGCCGGCAGCAAGCCGGAGCTGCTCGCGGTGATGGCGCTCCTGGACAGCGAGGACGCGCTCGTCATCTGCAACGGCTACAAGGACGAGGAGTACATCGAGACGGCGCTCTTCTACTCGCGCCTGGGCCGCAACGTCATCCTGGTGGTGGAGAAGCCCAGCGAGCTGCCCCTCATCGCGGAGGTGGCGCGCCGCACCGGCATCACGCCGCGGCTGGGCATGCGCGTGAAGCTGTCCACGCGCGGCGCCGGCAAGTGGGAGGCGTCCGGCGGTGACCGGTCCAAGTTCGGCCTGTCCTCTTCGGAGCTGATGAACTGCATCAGCTTCATGAAGGACGCGGGGCTGCTCTCCTCCTTCGAGCTGCTTCACTTCCACCTGGGCAGCCAGATCTCCAACATCCGCAACGTGAAGAACGCGCTGCGCGAGGTGGGCTGCTTCTACGTGGAAGTGGCCCGCCAGGGCGCGCCGCTGAAGTACCTGGACGTGGGCGGCGGCCTGGGCGTGGACTACGACGGCTCCCAGACGAACTTCGCCTCCTCCATGAACTACACGACGGAGGAGTACGCCAACGACGTCGTCTTCGGCGTGATGGAGGCGTGTGACCGCGCGGGCGTGCCGCACCCCACGCTCGTCTCCGAGTCCGGCCGCGCCGTCGTGGCGCACCACGCGGTGCTGGTGGTGGACGTGCTGGGCACCAGCGAGTTCGACCCGTCCCAGACGCCGGACAAGGTGGACGAGAAGGCGCCCTCCGTGGTGCGCAACCTCTATTCGACGTTCCGCGAGGTCACGAACAAGAACGTCATCGAGGCCTTCCACGACGCGCAGGACTCCAAGGAGGAGAGCCTCCAGCTGTTCTCCCTGGGCCACCTGTCGCTGGAGCAGCGCGTGGCGGCGGAGAACCTCTACTGGGCCATCTGCCACAAGATCCTGCGCGTGGCGCGCGAGGCCGGGGAGATTCCGGAGGAGCTGGAGGCCCTGGAGAAGCAGCTGTCGGACACGTACTTCTGCAACTTCTCCGTGTTCCAGTCGCTGCCGGACTCGTGGGCCATTGATCAGCTCTTCCCGATGATGCCCATCCACCGTCTGGCGGAGAAGCCGACCCGGCGCGCGACGCTGGCGGACATCACCTGCGACTCGGACGGGAAGATCGAGCACTTCATCGACAAGCGCGAGGTGAAGGACGCGCTGGAGCTGCACGCGCTCAACAGCGACGACTACTACCTGGGCATCTTCCTGGTGGGCGCGTACCAGGAGATCCTGGGCGACCTGCACAACCTCTTCGGGGACACGCACACGGTGCAGGTGTCGCTGGCTCCGGGCGGCGGCTACCTCATCGACCACGTCGTCGCCGGGGACACCGTGACGGAAGTGCTCAACTACGTGAGCTACAACAAGGACGACCTCGTCGCGAAGCTGCGCAAGTTCACGGAGCTGGCGCTGCGCCAGGGGCGCATCACCCTGGACGAGTCGCGCAACCTGCTGCGCGTCTACGAGGACGGCTTGTCCGGCTACACGTACCTGGAGCGGGAGGTGGACGCGACGTTCACCTCCGCCAGTCAGCTGCGCCTGCTGCCCGGCCCCGAGAACGGGGCGCGCACGCCCGTGACGCCCTCGGGGAGCTGAAGGCCCTGACGGCTCAAGCCTCCGTCGGGACCGGTGCCTGTTCGCCGGTCTCGACGGATGTGTCGCTGAACGCGGCCTCCGTCGCGCGAAGCCGCAGCGTCTGGAGCGTCTCCAGTTGCCCGTCGGCGCGCTCGGCCAGGAAGGCGAAGTCGAACCGCTCCAGACGCGGCTCCTTCGCGGCCACCTTCGCCAGGCTCCTCCACATGGACACGCGTCCGTGGGAGCCCACGCACAGTCCCTCCAGCTCCACCAGCCGGCTCAACGGTGAGTAGCGCAGCCAGGAGCCGTTGAGCTTCAGGCGTGACAGCTTCTCCGTCAGCCACGCGCCGCCCACCTTCAGCGGATCCACGCGCACCTCCAGCGCGGACATCACGGCCAACAGCGTGGCGCGGTCCTGCTCGATCAGCGGGATGAGCGTGGCCAGGTACTGCCCCACCGGGTTGCTGCGGTTCTCGCGCTCCGTCCGCTTCGCGAGGTCCAACCCCACGGTGGAGCCCAAGAGGTGGTCGTTGAGATAGATGCCCAGTCGCTTCAGATTCATGCCGAGTGCCCTCCCCCGAGGCATCAAAGAACTTCACGAGGGTGGGCACGACGAGTGCTTGCCGCACGCCGCCATTGGGGCTCGGAAGGCAGACAGCCTGCCGAGCCCCCTCACGGCCGCTTCAGTCCGGGTAGCCGAACGACGCCGTGACCTTCACATCCGGGTGGAGACTGCGCGCCACGGGACACTCGTGGGCGATCTTCTCCAGCATCACGCGCTGCTCCGGCACGAGTCCGGCCGGCATCAGGATGGAGATCACCAGCTCGCCAATCTTGCGCGGCGGCGGGGTCATCCGCTTCTCCACCGTCGCGCTCACCTCGCCCAGGGTGAAGCCCTCCTTGCCGGCCACCAGGTGCATGGTCGTCACGACACAGGACGCCAGCGCCGTGGCCACCAGGTCCGTGGGGGAGAAACTGCCGCCGGTGCCGCCGTTGTCCTTCGGCGCCTCCGTGGGCAACGTCGCGCCGGACGGGCCGTGCGTCACCTGCGTCTTCAGTTGGGGGGCACTCACCAGGGACATCACCACACCCGTCGCGGGCTGCTGACTCATCACCGTCTCCTTGGGACTTGAAGCCTGGGTTGGAAGGACTGCGCTCTAACGCACGAAGCTGTCGTGGGCCTTCGCATCCTTCTTGGAGGAAGGCTCGGCGTCGTCGACGCTCCAGTCCAGCGTCTTCATCAGCGACTTGCTGCGCTTCTTGACGTCCGCGTCCAGGAACTTCACCGCGTCGTCCATCTTGTCCATCAGGCGCATGGGCTTGCGCTTGTTCTTGGGCTCGCTGAACAGCGCGTGCGTGAGCCAGGGGAACACCGCCGTCACGTCGCAGTGCACGTACATGGAGCCCGTCTCCACCGCCTCCACGGACACCTTGCCCCAGGTGTGGCCCTCACCGGCCGGGCAGCTGGACAGCGCGCCGTTGTCCACCGGGTCCACGCAGAACTGCACGTCGATGTCGAAGCCCGACGTGGGGACATTGAGAATCTGGTCGAGCAGCGGCTCGCCCTGGAGCGTGTAGTTCTTGGGCACGCCGCCGCCCAGAATCCAGATGGCCAGCTTCCCGCTGCCGTTGTGGCGGCAGTAGTGCTGCATGGCGGCCATGGAATAGACGTCGTCGTTGATGTCGAGCTCGAACTTGAACTCGTCACCCAAGAGGCGCTTCAGCTTCACGACGTTGAGGAAGATGGAGCCGTCCTGCACCGCGCCCACCCAGATGGGCACGCCGTGCTTGTAGCAGGTGGACAACAGCGACGGCTGCTTCACGCCCAGCTGCTTCTCGATGCCGTGGATGGCCTTGCCCAGGAGGTAGTGGAACTCCGGGGTGGTCATCTTCCGCTGGAACTGCGGCTGCCGGAGGATGGCGGAGAAGAGGCGGTCGGTGTCGAGCAGCGCCTCCTCCCAGAAGCCCAGGTCGTAGATGCGGATGATGCGCGCCAGGCGGTACTGGAGGTCGCCCGCGTTGGGGTTCACCTCGCGGATGCCGTGGCCGATGATGCGGTGGGCGTCGTGGTAGAGGTTGGCGCCCGTGGTGGTGATGGCGGAGATGATGCCCTTCTCCACCAGCGGGATGAGGCAGGACTGGTGCAGGCCCGCGGGCGTCATCGCGCCCGACAGTGTGAGGAAGATGGACGCGTCCTGCTGCACGGACTGCTGCATCAGCTCGAACGCGGTGCGCTCCTGGCGGCCCACGTAGGCGCTGAACGCGTGCGCGAGCAGCTCCGCCGGCTTCTCCTTGCCGGTGATGGGGCGCGGATCCGCCTTGCGCGCGTTCGCGTAGGCGGCGCGAAGGGTGGACTTCTTCGGGGTCTGGGTCTTGGCCATGGCGCGGCGATCTAACACCGCCGGCCTGCCAAGGGGAGGCCCGCCACCCGCCCCGCCCTCCCCGAGGGCCGCCACCGGACAGGAACAAACCGCCCGCCGTGCGGATTCACACAGGGCCCGCTCTTCAGGCCCCTTCCCATGGGGACATGGCGTAAGAGTGCCCGCCTCGCCGCCCTCCGGAGGGTTCCACCGCCGTGATCGACCTGCATTCGCACACCACCGCCAGTGACGGCCAGTACCCGCCCTCGGAGCTGGTGGCGAGAGCCGCCGCCGCGGGAGTCACCGTCCTGGCCGTGACGGACCACGACACGGTGGCGGGGCTCCACGAAGCCCGGCGGGCCGCCGCGGCGCATGGGGTCGAGCTGGTGCCCGGCATCGAGCTGTCCGCCTTCGTCTACGGCAAGGAGGCCCACATCCTGGGCCACTTCCTGCGCCCGGAGGACCCGGACCTCGCGCGCTTCGCGGACCGGCTGCGGGACGAGCGCACGCACCGCATGGAGGCCATGGTGGCCCGCCTGCGGGAGCTGGGCTTCCCGGTGCGCATGGAGCAGGTGCTCAAGGTGGCCGGGGACGCGCAGCTGGGGCGGCCCCACCTGGCGCGGGTGCTGGTGGATCAGGGCTGGTGCATCGACGTGAAGGCCGCGTTCGACCGCTTCCTGGGCACGAGGCGCGCGGCGTGGGTGGAGCGCTTCAAGCTGGACGGCGCGGAGGCCATCCGGCTCATCCGCAACGCGGGCGGCACCGCGACGCTCGCCCACCCCAGCTCCTCCAAGATGGAGCGCCCGGAGATCCAAGCGCTGGCGAAGGCGGGGCTCTCCGGCCTGGAGATCCTCAGCGTGGACCACAACCCCTCGGTGCGGCAGAAGTACCTGGCGCTCGCGGCGGAGTTCGACCTGGTGCCCACCTTCGGCAGCGACTTCCACGGCGAGGCGGTGGCGCCCGACCACCGCCTGGGCGTCGCGGCCATGTCCCCGGAGCTGTTCCAGAAGCTGCGCGCCCGCGCGCCGTCGTCCCGGCCCGTCTGACTAGGACCGGGGCTGGGCCTTGAAGCGGCTCGTCACCGCGGTGAGGCCTTCCGCCACGGCCTGGAGGTCCTGGGCGATGCGGGTGGTGCGGCCGGTGGCGTCCACGCCCTGCTTCACCAGGTCCGCCACGTTGCGAGCGCCCTGCACCGCCTGCTCGCTGGACTGACGCTGCTGGCGGGTGGCGATGGTGATCTGCCGCGCCGCCTCGCTGGTGCCGCGCGCCAGCTCCACGATGCGCAGGAAGACGGCGGAGGCCTGCTCGGCCACCTCCACGCCCCGGTCGCTCGTCGCCATGCCCACGCGGGCCTTGGACGCGGCCTCCTCGCCGGAGTCCTGCACCTTCTCCACGATGCGGGCGATGTCGCGCGCGGACACGGAGACATTCTCCGCCAGCTTGCGCATCTCCGCGGCCACCAGTGAGAAGCCCCGGCCCACGTCGCCCGCCTTGGTGCCCTCCAGCGCCGCGTTGAGCGCCAGCAGGTCGCTGCGCTCCGCCACCTGGTTGATGACCTGGGCGATCTTGGAGACCTGCTGCAGGTCCTTGTTCAGCCCCACGATGGCGTCCGCCACGCCCTTGGACTCCGTGCGGATGTCGTTGATGCCGCCCACCACCTGGGCCACCACCGCCATGGCCTCCGCCACCGCGTCATGGGTGCGCCGGGCGCTGGACTCCACCACCTCCGTGGACGAGGAGATCTGCTCGGCGGTGCGGGAGAGCTCCTCGAACGTGGCGGCGATCTGCTGCGCGTACGCGGCCTGCTGGCTGATGACGTGCTCCTGATCCGCTGAGGCGCCCATCAACCCGCGCGACGCGCTGGACAGCTGCTCGGTGCGGGTGACGAGCTCCATCACCGTGGAGCGCAGCGTGCTCAGCATCTCGTTGAAGGAGGTGGCCATCTGCCGCACCTCGCCGGCGGCGGACACGTCCAGCTCGCCCCGGAACACGTCGCCCCGGGCCACCTCACGCGCCACCTGCGTGACGCGCGACACGGGGTCCGCGATGGCGCGGCTGATGATGACCGCCAGCCCCAGGCCCAGCACCGCGGCGCCCAGGTAGCCCATGAGCGAATAGCCCTCCGTCGCCGCCAGCGCCGCCTTCACCTCATGGGTGCCGAAGCCCGCGCGGTACACGCGGCCATCACTCTCGCAGCGCACCACGACCTGATCCGCATCCGTCAGCCGCGCCACCGTGCACGCCCCCGGCTTGAGCTCCTTCGGCTCGGTGTCCCCCTTCGGCACCTGGCCGCGCACGGCGATCACGGTGCCGTCCGTGCGGGTCAGCTCCTGGAACATCAGCGTGAAGCCGCCGGACGCCACCTGGTTGAAGAGCTCATCGCGCCGCGCGCGGGCGTCCGGCGCGGTCTCCGGCAGCGCGAGCGAGGGGTGTCGCACCACCAGCGTCCCCAGCGTCGCGGCCCTGCCGACGAGCACTTCCAGGCCCGCCGCCTTCTGCCGCGCGGGGAAGTACACGCCGGTGAAGAACACCACCGCGAGGCACGGAAGCAGCACCGCGATCGCCACCTGCATCCGCAAGGTCAGCCGGCCCCACATGTCGACGACTCCCCAGGCGATGAGCGCAAGAACGACAGCCCACTGACGCTAGGCGTGGGCTCCCCACAGCGTCAAACCGGCCCCGGTCCAGGCACGGGAGCGGCAGGGCGGGCATGGGCGCCCGCTGATCCACCACCCGTCCGGGAGCAGGCGTCCGGGCAGCGCGGTTTCGGCCGTCTTCTCAAGGGGTTGGCGGGCCCGGCGCGGGGGTGTTTCCCTTTGACACGACGCCAGCGGTGTCGTTAGGGTCCGCGCCCGATGACTACACCCCTCGCCCCGTACCTGCCGATGGCGGTGGTGCTCCTGCTGGCCGGTGTCATGGGGATGATCATCCCCCAAATCACCACCCGGCTGGGCCCCAAGCGCCCGAGCAGCACCAAGTCGGCCCCCTTCGAAGCAGGCTCCGAGTCGAGCGGTCCCGCTCGCCAGCGCTTCGCCGTGAAGTTCTACGTCATCGCGCTGCTCTTCATCGTGTTCGACGTGGAAGCGGTGTTCCTGTACCCCTGGGCGGTGAACTTCCAGGCGCTCGGCTGGTTCGGCTACGTGGAGATGCTGGTTTTCGCGGCGACCCTGGTCGTCGGCCTTATCTACGTCTGGAAGAAGGGCGCTCTCGACTGGGAGAGCTGAGACATCACCATGGCTGACACCGACATCGCGCCGATCATGACCACCCGCCGGGACGAAGCCATGGGCTTCTTCCAGAAGCTGGTGTCCAAGGGCCTGGGCTGGGCCCGCAAGTACTCGCTGTTCACCTATCCGTACGCCACCGCGTGCTGCGGCATGGAGTACATGTCCGTGGCCGCCAGCCGCCACGACATCTCGCGCTTCGGCGCGGAGTTCCCGCGCTTCTCGCCGCGTCAGGCGGACCTGCTGATGGTGGTGGGCACCATCAACCTGAAGCAGGCCCCCATCCTCAAGCGCGTCTACGAGCAGATGACCGAGCCCAAGTGGGTCGTGTCCTTCGGCGTGTGCGCGTCCTCGGGCGGCTTCTACGACAACTACGCGGTGCTCCAGGGCATCGACCGCATCATCCCGGTGGACGTCTACATCCCCGGCTGCCCGCCGCGTCCGGAGCAGGTGCTGGACGGCCTGATGCTGCTGCAGGACAAGATCGGCAACCAGGTGCACCGGCTGCGCGACCCCGGCGAGCCCAACGAGACCGCGGCGCACCACGCCCGCATGCTCGCCGCCGGCAAGTAGTCCCCAGCTTCTGTTTCACCCCACGGGCCCCGCGCCGCCTCTTGAAGAAGAGGCGGGTGACGGGGCCCGAGTCGTTCCAGGGGCCTACCAGCGGTGGTACGCGGGGTGGCCTTCCTTCACGGCGACGAAGGTGCCGCGGCAGGTGGCCGTCACCTTGCCGTTCTCGCCGGTGAGGGTGCCCTCCACGACGACGCGGTCGCCCTGGATTTCCACGGGCTTCGCTGACAGGTGCACGGGGCCCATGGGCGTGGGGCGCTTGAGCACGATGGTGTAGTCGGCGGTGACGGTGCACGGCGGGGTGGTCGCGCCCTGCGCCTTCATCAGGTGGTACGCCGCCGTCCAGTTGCAGTGGCAGTCCAGCAGCGCGCCGATGATGCCGCCGTTGAGCACGCCCGGGAACGCCTGGTGGTGCTCCTCCGGCGTCCAGTCCGCGACGACGAGGTCACCCTCCACGCGGCTGCGGATGCGCAGCCCCTTGGGGTTGGCCGGGCCACACCCGAAGCAGGCGTTGTGGGGGGCGTACGTTTCCTGGAGGCCGCGAGTCGTTTCGGTCGTCGACATGGCCGGCGACTCTACGTGAGGCGGACTCCGGTGCGCGCTCCGTCGCGTCGTCCAGCCAGTCCGCCAGCGCTCGCGCGTCCGCCCCTTCACAGTCACCCGTGCAGGTGCGGCGCACGGTGCCGTCCGCCTGCGGCCGGTCCACCACCCAGCGCTGGCCGTCGAAGGCGCCGGTGTCCTTCTCGCGCAGCACCGCCGTGCCCGCGTCGTCACCCATCTCCACCACCCCGTCCGGGCGCAGACGGTACGCGTCGAAGGTGCGCGGCGCGCCGGGCCAGTGGCCGGGGTCGAACACCTCCGGGCTCACGTGCGTGTAGCCCGTCTCCGCGTACAGCGGCGTGAGCGGACGCCCCTCGCCGCGCAGCAGCGGCCCGAGCGACGCCCCGTCCGACTCCGGCAGCGAGGACAGGCCGGACAGCTCCAGCAGCGTGGGGCCCACGTCCACCAGCCGCGCCAGCGCGTCCACCTGCTCGGGGCCCGCGCCACGGCCGCCGGGCAGCTTCACCGCGAGCAGGATGCGGTTCTCCTCGTCGCCCAGCCGGGCGCCGTGCACGGACGTCGCGCCCGCCAGGTCCGGCCGGTCCGCGTGGAAGCTCTCGCCGTGGTCGGACATCAGCACGATGAGCGCGTCGTCGTAGCGTCCGGAGGCCCGCAGCGCGTCCAGCAGCGTCCCCACCTGCGCGTCCGCCTGCGCGAGCAGCTCGTCGTAGAGCCCCTCCGCGCCCGCGCGGTTCCACGCCCCCTTCGCCCCCGGCGTCACTGGGGCGAAGTGCATGCGCAGCCGGCGCTCCAGCGGCTCGGAGGAGGACACGTAGCGGCGATAGAACGGGTACACCGGGTCGCCCGGGAAGTGCGCCGCCGTGGCATGGAAGGCGAAGAGCAGCGGCCCCTCCCCTGCTTCCGCCACGAGCCCATCCGACAGCCGCCGGGCATAGCCCATGGGGTCGTGGATGCCGGCCAGCGCGCGGTTGTCGATGAACTCGGGCACCCACGCGGCGCCGGCCGGGTTGTCCGCGAACAGGCCCAGCGCCCGGTAGCGCAGCTTCTCCAGAGCGAAGTTGATCGCGCCGCGCGGAGGCTGCCAGCGCGTGGCGAAGCCGGAGGCCGGGCCCTCGAAGTGGAAACGAGAGCAGTCCGTGGCGAACACCGTGCGCCACCCGGCCTCCGCGAAGCGCTGCGCGAAGGTGGGCGCCAGCACGAGCCGCGCGTCGGGCGTCAGCGGGTAGCGCACGCCCGTGCGGTACGGCCAGCGCGCGGTGAGCAGCGAGCGCCATGCGGGCTCCGTCTGCGCCACCGGCGTGTAGGCCCGGGTGAAGAGCGTGGCGTCCTGGAGGAAGCGCTCGACCTGGGGCGCGACGCCATGCCCCGTCGCGCCCAGCCGGTCCGGCCGGAACGCGTCGATGCCGATGAGCACCACCAGCGGCTGCCGGACGGAGGGCTCCACCCGGCGCACCGTCAGCGCCACCGCCAGCACCACGACGACGCCCGCCACCACCGCCCACGCGGCGCGCTCCGCCCGGAGGGCCACCGGACCGCCAGAGGCCACGAACCGCCGAAGCCCCCGTGCGCCGCGCCACGCCAGCACGGCCAGATGGACCGCCACCCACGCCCCGGCCGCCGCGCGCGCCTGCCACGGCTCTCCGTGATCCACCAGCCACGCCAGCACCGGCCGCACCGCCGGCAGATCATCGAAGAGGGCGGGCCGCGCGAGCGCCCGGTCCCAGGCCCAGAACAGCAGCAGCCCCACCTGGTGCGGCACCATCAACGCCAGCGACACCCACCCACCCCGCCGCGTCCAGGCGAAGGTCAGCACCGCCGCGCCAAGCCCCAGCAGACCGCCCGCCACCGCGTACACGGAGGCCACGCGCAGGATGACGCCGGGCAAGAGGGGCCGGACCGCCGCCGCCAGCGCCGCGTAGGGGCCGTCCAACGGGATGTCCACGCCCACCACGCCCGCCTTGAGCAGCCAGACCGTCTCGGCGGCGAAGAGCAGCAGCCCCAGCAGGGCGCCCAGGGCCAGGCGCCCCGAAGCGGCACGGAGGAAGGAGGCGACGGACCGCACGGACATGCCTCCAGCCTCTACTCCGACCCAGCGTGCTTGCGCCAACTCTGTGTTCTACCGGGCTTCCGGGGAGCTCCTGACGTGCATGGGACGCACTGCCGGTGCAAGATGGCGCCTTCACTGTACCTGACCGCCGCTTCCCTCGGCCCGGGGGGGCCACTCCCATGTCATCCAGCGCCACGCCCAGCGACAGCCTGCAGGAGTCCGTCCGGCGCGCGCTCGACGTGGAACGGCAGTCCAATGGACGGCACCTGGCGTGGGTCCGGCTGGGGGCGGTGGGCGTGCTGTTCTCCATGGCCGTGTACCTGGGCCGAGTGCGCGACCTGCACGACTGGGACATCTACCTGGCGCCCTTCGCGCTGTACCTCGTGTGCACCACCATCGTGGCCGTGGCGGTGACGGCCTCCGCGCGCATCGCCCGCTGGGCGTCGCTGTCCGTCGCGTTCGTGGACGTACCCGCCGTGTACTGGCTCCAGCACCTGGCGCTGCCGGTGTCGCCGTCACCGGGCGGCGTGGCGGGCTTCACGCTGGGCATCTTCGCGGCGCTGGTGCTGCTGTCCGCGCTGAGCCTCCGGCGACCCGTCACCCAGCTCGTCACGGTCTTCGCCATCCTCGCGGAGGTGGAGCTCCAGCGGCAGGCCTCCATCGGCGGAGGCGCGCAGGTGGCCGGCACGGTGATGCTGGCCATGACGGCCGCGGGGGCCTCCCGGCTCCTCCAGCGCATCCGCTTCCTGTCCGCCGCGGTCACCCAGGAGGAGCTCCAGCGCGCCCGCCTGGGCCGCTACTTCTCCCCCGCCGTCGCCGAGCGGCTCCAGGACCGCGACTCCCCCGCCCCGGAGCTGCGCGAGGTGTCAGTCCTCTTCGCGGACGTGCGCGACTTCACCGCCCTGAGCGAACGGCTGCCACCCGAGCAGGTGGTCACCATCCTCAACGAGTACTACGGCCGCATGGTGGAGGTGGTGTTCCGCCACGGCGGGACGCTCGACAAGTTCATCGGGGACGCACTCATGGTGTACTTCGGCGCCCCGCTGCCGGACGCCCACCACGCCCGGAGCGCCACCCGGTGCGCGCTGGACATGGTGCGCGAGCTGGAGGCCGTCAACGCCGAGCGCGCCGCCCGGGGAGAGGCCGGCCTGCGCATGGGGGTGGGCGTGCACTCCGGGCCGGTGGTGCTGGGCAACATCGGCTCGCCGTTCCGGCGCCTGGAGTACACGGCCATTGGCGACACGGTGAACCTGGCCAACCGCATCGAGCGGCTGACCAAGGGCTTCGGGGTGCCGGTGCTCGTCTCCCAGGCGACCCGCGAGCAGGCGGGTGACGCCTTCCGCTGGGCCCCCGCCCCCACCACGCTCGTCCCAGGCAAGAGCCAGCCCGTGGTGACCTTCATCCCTGAGCCCGCCGAGGGTGCTCCGGTGCTGGGTCCGGACGTGGCGGCCTGAGCCCTTCCGTCCGCCGTGCCCAGGCAGGCAGGGGGTGGATCGCGACGCGGGCTGCTGGACCACCTAAGTGGCCTACACGGTTGAGGGTTTACGTTGACGCCTCACGCGAACGGTCCTTATAAAGCCGCGGTTTCCTCTGTCGTAGATCGAGGCCCCCCTTGAGCATTTTCGCGTTGGACCGGGTCGCCGCCCAGTTCCCCGAAGCGGTCGCGGAGCGCTATGTCGACCGCGCCGGCGGAGCCTGGGCCGTCATTCATGCCGAGTGGCTGCCGAAGGTCGCCACCTTCCTGAAGATGGACCCCGAGCTGGACTTCAAGCTGTTCGGCTCCGCGGACGCCGTGGATCGCCTGCACCTGGCGGAGAGTGATCCGCGCTTCGAGGTCGTCTACTTCCTCTATTCGCTCAAGCGGAAGGAGCACGTGCGCCTGAAGGTGCGCGTGACCGAGACCCGCCCGGAGCTGCCCTCCCTCACGCCGCTGTACCGCGGCGCCAACTGGTGGGAGCGGCTGGTGTTCGACTTCTACGGCATCCGCTTCACGGACCACCCGGACCTGCGCCGCATCCTCCTGTACGACGAGTTCCAGGGCCACCCCCTGCGCAAGGACTACGCGCTGCGCGACCGCCAGCCGCTGATCCCCGAGCGCCCCATCAAGGACATCTTCCGCGGCCCCGGCACCAGCGGCATCGCCTGATCGAGACCTCACCATGGCCGACAGCCACAACACCGACGCGCAGAAGCCGCACAACCCCGACACCGATGGGTTCGCCCACGAGGAGTCGGATCTGGAGTCGCATTTCCAGACGAAGAACATGGTCATCAACATGGGCCCCTCCCACCCGGCCACGCACGGCACCGTGCGGCTGAAGGTGGAGCTCGAGGGTGAGACCATCGTCAAGATCGACCCGGAGATCGGCTTCCTCCACCGCGGCTTCCAGAAGAGCTGCGAGAACGTCACCTGGACGCAGTGCCTGCCGTACACGGACCGGCTCAACTACCTGTCCGCGATGATGAACAACTTCGGGTTCCTCAACGCCGTGGAGAAGCTCATCGGCCTGGAGATCCCGGAGCGCGCCCAGTACATCCGCGTCATCGGCAGCGAACTGCACCGGCTCACGGACCACCTGACGTGCGTGGGCGCCACCGGCCTGGAGATGGGCGGCTTCGCGCCGTTCCTCTACGGCATGGAGGCCCGCGAGCTCATCCAGGACCGCGTCACGGAGCTCACCGGCGCGCGCCTCACCACCAGCTTCGGCCGCGTGGGCGGCATGAACCGCGACCTGCCGGAAGGCTGGTCGGAGAAGGTCAAGAAGACGCTGGACCGCACCGAAGAGCTGCTCGTGGAGATGGACGGGCTGCTCACGCGCAACCGCATCTTCGTGGACCGCACCAAGGGCACCGGCGTCATCTCCGCCGAGGACGCCATCGACTACGGGTGGACGGGCCCCGCGCTGCGCGCGTGCGGCGTGGACCACGACCTGCGCAAGGTGCAGCCGTACTGGGTCTACGACCGCTTCGACTTCGAGGTGGTGGTGGGCGAGCACGGCGACAACTACGACCGCTACCTCGTGCGCCTGGAGGAGATGCGGCAGTCCATCAAGATCATCCGCCAGGCCCTCGACACCATCCCCGCGGGTCCCATCATCGTGGACGACTGGCGCATCGCGCTGCCGCCCAAGCCTGAGGTGTACGGCACCATCGAAGGCGTGATGGCGCACTTCAAGCTGGTGATGGAGGGCATCCAGGTCCCCCCCGGTGAGGTCTACGACGCGACGGAAGCGTCCAACGGCGAGCTGGGCTGGTACCTGGTGAGCGACGGCCGCGGCCGTCCGTACAAGGTCCACGTGCGCGCCCCGGGCTTCCCGGTGCTGTCGGCGCTGCCGCACATCATCCAGGGCAAGATGCTCGCGGACCTCGTTCCCACCTTTGACACCATCAACATGATCGGCGGCGAGGTCGAGCAGTGAGCGACAACGACACGAAGAAGCCTACCGGTGACGCGCAGACGCCCCCCAAGGGCGCGCCCACCGACACGCCCGCGGCCAAGATTGGCTCGGAGCCGTCCAACCCGCCCGCCGGCGCGAAGCTGGATAATCCGCCCGCGGCCGCCAGCGGCCCCACCGGCACGCCTCCGCCCAAGCCGGCGGCGCCTCCGGCCGGCGGCCCCCCGCCCAAGCCGCAGCCCAAGAACCCGGGCTTCGTGACGGCGGTCATCGACGGGCGCGAAGTCGTGGTGAAGCCGGGGACCAACATGATCGAGGCGGCCAAGTCGGTCGGCTCGGAGATCCCCTACTACTGCTACCACCCGCGCCTCTCCATCGCGGCCAACTGCCGCATCTGCCTCATCGAGGCGTCCAACGCGCCCAAGCTCGTCCCCGCCTGCCAGACGCCCATGGCCGAGGGTCAGGTCATCAAGACCACGACCCCCAAGGTCAAGGAGCAGCAGCGCGCGGTGATGGAGTTCCTGCTGCTGAACCACCCGGTCGACTGCTCCATCTGCGACCAGGCCGGTGAGTGCAAGCTGCAGGACTACTACATGAAGTACAACTACAAGCCCTCGCGCCTGGAGGGCACCAAGGCCCTCAAGCACAAGCGCAAGGTGCTGGGGCCTCACGTGGTGCTGGATCAGGAGCGCTGCATCATCTGCACGCGCTGCGTCCGCTTCATGAACGAGATCCCGAAGGAGCCCCAGCTGGGCGTCTTCGGCCGTGGCAGCCACGAGCGCATCGACGTCTTCCCGGGCAACGAGCTGAACAGCAACTACTCGCTGAACACCGTGGACGTGTGCCCGGTGGGCGCGCTGCTCTCCCGCGACTTCCGCTTCAAGGCGCGCTCCTGGTTCCTGTCCGCCACGCCGTCCGTCTGCACGGGCTGCTCGCGCGGCTGCAGCATCTCCGCGGACTGGATGTCCCAGGACACCTACCGCTACCGCCCGCGTGAGAACGAGGCCATCAACAAGAGCTGGATGTGCGACCAGGGCCGCCTGTCGTACAAGGACCTGAACGTGGGCCGCGTGCTGTCCGCCCGCGTGGGCCGCGGCCTGCAGGCCCCCGGCACGGTGCAGCCGGTGCTCACGCGCAAGGACGCCGCCCTCGGCGCGGCCAAGGCGCTCAAGCCGCTCGCGGGCACCAAGCAGCTCGCGGTGCTGGCCTCGCCGCTCGCGTCCAACGAGGACCTGCTCGCGGGCCTGACGTTCGCCAAGACGGTGCTGGGCGTCACCAGCGTGTTCGTGGGCGGCCGGCCGCAGGGCAAGGCGGACCACTACCTGATGACGGCGGACAAGAACCCCAACCGCCAGGGCCTGGCGCTCATCGCCAAGGGCCTGGGGCTGTCGCTCAAGGGCTTCGAGGAGCTCACCCCCGCCATCAAGGCCGGCCAGGTGAAGGCGCTCTACGCGGTGGGCACGGAGGTCCCCACGGACGCGGCCGCGTTCGCTGAAGTTGTCGCGTCGCTGGAGGTGTTCGTCGCCCAGGCGCAGAACGAGTCCCCGGTGACGGCGCAGGCCACGGTGCTGCTGCCCGCCTCCGCGCACATCGAGGACGAGGGCACGTTCACGCAAGCGGACGGCATCACCCAGCGCTTCCGCAAGGCGTACCCCTCCAAGGGGGACGCGGTGCCGCACTGGAAGTGGGCCACGGAGCTGACGCGCGAGCTGGGCGGCGAGGCTGCCGCGGCTTCCGCGCGCGACGTGTGGCGGGCACTCTCGGGGCAGGTGTCCGAGTTCGCCGAGTTCAACTGGGACAAGGCCTCTCCGCCGGACCGGGAGAAGCCGGGCATCAATCCGCTGCCGTCGGGAGCCGACGGCCGTCCGCCGGGCTACCGTGAGTTCGGCGCGCCGCGCGTGAGGGGCATCTGACCATGAGCCGTATCCTGACCATGCTGTTCGCCATGGCCTTCATCGTCTTCGCCGTCGCTGGCGGAGTGGCCTCGGCGTATCTGGTGGGCTACCTGGCGGAGGAGTACCTCTTCGAGGGTGCCAGCCGCCTGACGAACATCATCTTCCTGATGCTCGTCTTCGTGATGATCACCGCGACGCTGCTCACGATCGCGGAGCGCAAGTGGTCCGCGTTCATGCAGGACCGAGTGGGTCCCAACCGCGCGCGCATCGCCCTCCCGGGCCTGTCCAACCGCTCCCTGGGCGGTCTCCCGCACATCCTCACGGACGTGCTGAAGATGCTGACCAAGGAGGACTTCGTCCCCGGCACCGCCAACCGCTTCCTGTTCAACCTGGGCCCCATCCTCGCCTTCGCGCCGGTGTTCGCGCTGTTCGCGGTGGTGCCGGCCGGCCCCACGGTGAACGTGTTCGGCAAGACGGTGGACATGGTCGTCGCCACGCCGGACTTCGGCATGCTGTACCTGCTCGCCATCGCGTCGCTCGCCGTCTACGGCACGTCGCTGGCCGGCTGGGCCTCCAACAACAAGTTCGCGCTGTTGGGTGGCGTGCGCGCCTCCGCGCAGATGATCAGCTACGAAGTGGCGCTGGGCCTGTCGCTGGTGGGCCTGTTCCTCGCCTTCTCCTCCGTGCAACTGCCCACGCTGGTGGGTGACGTGGGCAACGCGCTCGTGTCCGGCACCGGTCAGGCGAAGTACCTGTGGCGCACCGACGGTGGCTTCGACCTGGGCCTGCCGGCGTGGGGCATCTTCATCCAGCCCCTGGGCTTCATCGCCTTCTTCGTGGCGTCCTTCGCGGAGACCAAGCGCGCCCCGTTCGACGCTCCGGAAGGCGAGTCCGAGATCATCGGCTACTTCGTGGAGTACTCCGGCATGAAGTTCGGCATGTTCATGATCTCCGAGTTCGTGGAGGTCGTGGTGCTGGCCGGCGTGACGGCGTCGCTCTTCTTCGGCGGGCACCACCTGCCCTTCGGCGGCGAGTGGCTGGCGGCGCAGCCCTTCTTCCAGGAGCACGGCTGGGTGTACGGCACGCTCTTGGGCACGGTGTTCTGGATCAAGGTCATCCTGCTCATCTGGGTGCAGCTGGTGATCCGCTGGACCTTCCCGCGCTTCCGGTACGATCAGATCCAGAACCTGGGATGGAAGATCCTCCTGCCCGTGGGCCTGGCCAACGTGTTCATCAGCGGCGCGCTGGTGCTGTGGGATCCGTCCCTCCGCGCGCTGGGCGTGGTGGGCCTGCTGGAGATCGGCTTCGTGCTGGCGCTGACGCTGACGCCGGGCGCCAAGGCGGCCGGGGCACATGACACGGCGCACGGACATGGCCACGACGCGCACGGCCATGGAAGCGATGCGCACGGCCTGCCGGCGCACGCGGACCCCCACTCCCATTCCCCGGCGGGCGCGCACTAGCGCGGTCCGGAAGCGAGACAAGACACCATGGCGTTCAATGCTTCCCAGGATCCGCGCACGGACATCCGCGAGCGGATGTACATCCCGGAGCTGCTGCGCGGTCTGGCCATCACGACCAAGCACTTCTTCCGCAACATGTTCGGCACGCGCGACCCCAACCCCCAGGTGGTGGACCGCACGGGCATGAACCTGATGACCACGGTGGAGTACCCGGAAGAGAAGCCCATCTATCCGGAGGGCTACCGCGGTCTGCACCGGCTGGTCCCGCGCGACGACGGCAAGCCGCGCTGCGTGGCCTGCTACATGTGCGCGACCATCTGCCCCGCGCAGTGCATCTACATCGAGGCGGGTGAGTACGAGCACGCGGCCACCGACTCCGAGTCGGCGGTCATCGAGAAGTACCCCACTCAGTTCGTCATCGACGAGCTGCGCTGCATCGTGTGCGGCCTGTGCGTGGAGGCGTGCCCCAAGGACGCCATCCGCATGGACACGTACATGCACACGCCGTCCGAGTACAACCGGCAGAACTTCGTCTACGACATCCCGAAGCTGCTCAAGGGCCCGCCGGTGTCGCACCCGTCCGACCCGTGGAACAAGCGCGACAGCTCCACGGAGCCGCACCACGTCCACAAGGAGGCGCACACGCGCATCGGCGAGGGACACGCGGACCACGGCCACGCCAAGCAGCTGGGCGCGGGCCACGGCCACGCCAAGGCGGGCGCCGCGCACGCGGTGGTGACGCAGCAGGGTCCCATCCAGGTGACGAAGTTCATCAAGTAGTCCGTGTTTCGCACCGCGGGGGGCGGGCCGTGCGCCGCCCCTTCACACGCATCCCGGCCCGCCTCCTTCCCGCCGTATTGGGAAGGGCGGGCCGAAGCCTTTTCTGGGGGCATGTGGTGATGCTGCACCTCTTCAATGCGCATGGTGCCGGCCTGGCACGGGGAGCCCCGCCGTGAAGCGCTACCGGATGTCGGTGTGCAAGGGCTCCAGCTGCCGCGCGGGCGGCTCGGACGCGGTGCACGTGGCGGCGCGCGAGGCGCTGGTGGAGAAGGGCCTGCAGGCCCGCTGCGAGCTGTACCGGGGCGGCTGCTACGGCTTCTGCCACATGGGGCCCAACGTGGTGGTGCGCGAGGACACGGGCCGCAAGCGAGACCCGCTGTCCCCGGAGGACTACCAGCTCATGGGGTGGCCCGGAGAGGTGTACTACTCCGGGATGACGGCGGAGAAGATGCGCCGTGTGGTGGCCGAGCACATCCAGGACGACGCGCCGGTGCGCGAGCTGTTCGGCCAGCCGGACTCCGGCGACGACGACTGACATTCAGGAGGTGGACCGTGCTTCGCGCAGCCCTTTCTCCCCTCCTCCTGCCGGGTCTCGTCGGCGTGCTGGTGCTCGGCGCGTGTTCGAGGCCCATGGCCCCGGCGTCCCCGAAGGTGCTCGGCGCGCACGCGGACGCGGACAGCCCCCGCGTCGTGGGCACGGCGCTCGTCCGGGATGGGGATTCGCGCGAGGACCTGCTGCGGCGCCATCCCCGCGTCGAACCCGACGCGGCGCTGACGTCCACCCTGGCGGCCATCCTCGCGGACTCCGGGCAGCGCCTGCGCTGGAGCGCGGCCCCAGCGGAGGACCTGGCGTGTGACAACGGTGACGTCCGCTTCCGGATCCAGGTGCGGGTGCCGCCCGCGTGCCGGGAGCGCGTGTGTCCCGTGCTCGCCTTCTACACAACGGGCTGTCCCCAGCCGGACTACCACTGGCGCCCGGAGTTCTTCCTCCGTGCGGGCTTCATCTACGCGGAGCCCGCGGTGCGTGGCACCAAATGCTCCGAGGACTGGGCCCGCGCGGACAACGGGCCGCTGCGCGTGGCGGCCGCCACGGACCTGGAGGCCGCCAGCCGCTGCCTGCGCCAGCGCTTCACCCGTGATGGCGTGGCCCCCAGGCTGGGCATCCTCGGGTGGAGCTACGGAGGCAACCAGACGCTGGTGGGCATGACGCGCTTCGCGGGCAGCTACGACGCGGGCTTTGCCCTCGCGGCCAAGACGGACCTGGGCTCCTTCCTCTCGCAGCTGGCGCCGGAGCTGCGCCGCACCCGAGCCGAGGAGTACGGCGACCCGGAGCGAGACGCGGAGCTGCTTCGCGCCATCTCCCCCGCGACCTGGGTGGACCGGGTGGAGGCGCCCATCGCCCTGATGCTGGGCGCGAGGGACCCCAAGGTGTCGCTGTCGGACGCGGACGTCTTCGTGCGCAAGCTCCGGGCGAGGGGCCAGGACGCGACCCTGATGATCATCCCCGAGCACGCGCACCTCACGGAGCGCCCGGAGGAGATCGCCTTCGAGCACGCCCACCTCCTCCAGTTCTTCACCTCGAGGTTCGGTGTGCCCCTGAGGGTCGACACGCAGCCCTGACGGCTGTCCGGAGGCAACGCACGCCACCAGGGGTTCGTTGACCCATCCGCGGCCCGAAGCTCTGCGCGAGGACGCACCTCGCGGAGCGCAGCGATGGGCCGCGACGGCGTGCTTGGACGGACGCCAGGAGAGGCCCACGAGCAGGGGTGCCCGCCGGGTGCGCCCGAGCCAAACCTGTCCGACAGTCGGACAGGTTCAGGCCGCATGAGGCCTGGGTCCGCGCTGTCCTGGCAGACGACGCGGGCGGTTGGCCTTGCCTCCATGAAGCCCGGGGAAGTGCGCAAGGGGGCGTGCCGGACGAGGCCGTGGGAAACCTATCCGACTGTCGGACAGGTTCGCGCCACATGAAGCCTGAGGTCGCGCTGTCCCGGCAGGCGACGCGGACGGTTGGCCTTGCATCCATGAAGCCCGGGGACGTGCGCAGGGGGTGTGCCGGACGAGGCCGTGGGAAACCTGTCCGACTGTCGGACAGGTTCAGGCCGCATGAAGCCTGAGGTCGCGCTGTCCCAGCAGGCGACGCGGACGGTTGGCCTCGCGTCCATGGAGTCCGGGGGCCGCGCCGGGCACGGCCTTGGGAAACCTGTCCGACAGTCGGACAGGTTTCGGCGCTCCGTCTTCCGGGGGGCCGCTTCACGGCACCGACGGCCTCACGAACTCCTGGAGACCCGCTCAGCGGGCGTCCGTGCTGCGCCGGCCCCAGCGGCTGACGCCGTCCCAGTCCTCGGGCGGCGGCGTCTGGATGAGGCGCTGGCAGCGCTGGACGTAGACGCGGGCCACCGGGTCGCCGTGCTCCACTCCGCAGCGGCGGAACAGCTCCTGGGCCACGATGAAGTCGCGCCCGTAGTAGGCCGTGAGGGCCTTCTCGTAGAGGGCGATGCCCGCCTGCTTCTCCGGGGAGAATTCACCCCGGCGGCCCAGCAGCTCGTGCACGCGCACGGGCTGGGGCCGGTCTCTCAGGAGCACGCGGTCCACCTCGCGGAAGACGTAGGCGTCGCTGGCGAGCTGCGCGGTGGCCTGCCCCACCAGCATCTGGGTGCCGTACTCCTTGTTGACCGCCTCCAGCCGTCCGGCCATGCCCACCGCGTCACCCATGACGGTGTAGTTGGACTTGAGCTCGCTGCCCATGTCGCCCACCAGCAGGTCGCCCGTGTCGATGCCGGCGCGCACCGACAGCCGGTGGCCGAACTGCTTCTCCCAGAGGGGCTGCTTCTGCGCGAGCGCCGCCTGGAGCTTCAGCGCCGCCTCACAGGCCAGGTGCGCGTGGCGGTCCGTGCGCACGGGCGCGCCCCAGAAGGCCATCACCGAGTCGCCGATGTACTTGTCCACCTGCCCCGCCGTGGCGCGCACCACGGCGGTCATCTCCGTGAGGAAGGTGTTGAGCAGCGGCACCAGCTGCTCCGGCGGCAGCGCTTCCGACAGGCGCGTGAAGCCCTCGATGTCGCAGAGGTACACGGTCATCTGCCGGCGCTCCGGCTTCATCAGGCTCACGTCGCGCGCCACCAGCCGCGCCACGTCCGGGCTCACGTAGCGGCCCAGCGCGCTATGCACGAACTCGCGCACGTCCTGCTCCGTGCGGAAGGCGTAGAGGGTCGTCACCAGGAACGCGAGCCCACCGGACCACAGCGGTCCCGCGACGGCGATCCACACCTGGTCATGGACGAAGACGTAGCCCGCCGCGCCCACGTAGCCCGCCCCGGCCGCCACCGCCACGCAGACGAAGAGGAAGGCGCCACCCACGGAGCGTAGGAGCCAGCTGAACGACAGCGCCAGGAACGCGCCAATGAACGCGAGCCCCATGGTGGCGAGCATGTCCACCCGGGGCGGCGCGCGCGTGATGCCGTTTGACGCGAGGATGTTGGCGAGCGCCTGCCCCAGCACGGCGCCGTTGGCGATGCCCGGCCCGATGGGCGTCACCCGGCGCTCGGGGGCGTAGCTGCTGGTGTTGGTGAGGATGACGGCGCGGCCGTCCAGGTCATGGTCGAAGCGGACGGGCCGCGCCTCCTGCGAGTCGAAGAGGTTGAGCAGCACGTTCCACGCGCGGATGGAGCGGGCGAGCGGGCCGCGCGCGCCGCGGGTGGCGGACGGGGCCTCCCAGCGCAGGAGGCTGTAGCCGGCCGCGTCCATGGGCACGGAGTACTTGTCCCCGATGTAGAGGCGCCCGTCCGCGTACCGCAGCTTCTGCGTGCCCGCGAGCCTCATGGCGGCGGCCAGGGGCAACGAGGGCAGGACGTAGCGCTCGCCGCCGCGCGGGCTGTACGCGACGAGGTGGGGCACTCCGCGCACCACGCCGTCGGGGTCCGCAGGCAGCGTGGTGGCGCCGTAGCCGCTCGCCGGGCCGAGCAGCGGTGTCACCGGGTGCTGGAGCTGGCGCACCTCCAGGAGCTTCTCCGGATCCAGCCCCTGAACCTGCACGGAGGCCAGGGCGAGGAACAGGTCCGACGGGGCCACGCGGAAGGCGTCGTCCGCGGCGCGGCGCTCCTGGATGGACGCGGCGGCGGTGCCCATCTGCTCACCCAGGCTGCGGCCCTCGCCCTCGTCCGCGACGCCGGCCCAGACCTCCAGGGCCTTGCCGGCGGGGATGAGGAACGCGGGGCGCTGGAGGGCGAGGACGGACTGGGCGCGGGTGCGGGCCTCGGTGACGCTGGGGTAGCTGCCCAGGCGGACGCGGTAGGGCCACAGGCGGCCGGTGGGCGGCAGCGTGCGGGTGCCCTCGGCGCCCCAGCGGAAGGCGAGCACGGAGTGGCCGGGGTCCTGGTCCAGGAGGGCGCGGAGCGCGTCGTCGTCCTGGGACAGGGCGCCCCGGCCCGAGCGCGTGGGGGTGACGCAGGCGCGGGGGCTGAGTTCCGGGTAGGCGAAGTCCAGCATCACCACGGAGGCGCCCTCCTCCACCAGGCGGTGGACCATGCCTCCCATGACCTGGCGCGGCCACGGGTACGCGGCGATGTCCGCGCGAGGGCCCTGCTGGGCTTCGGCGAGCGTGTCGTCGTCGATGGAGACGAGAACCACGCGGTCGGAGCGCTCGGACACCTCTCCCAGCTGGCGGATGCGCCAGTCGTAGAAGACGCGCTCGCCGCCGTCGAGCCAGCTCGAGAGCCCGTCGATGAAGCCGGAGGGCGACAGCAGGGGCGCGGGCGTGTCCTCCGGCCGTACGGGGCCAGTGACGCGCTGGGAGACGAGCAGGCCCAGCAGGCAGCCGAACAGGGCCGCCATGGCGAGCGAGAAGCCGAGCCGGTGAAGGAAGCGGCGGCCAGAGGAGTGGATGCGGAGGCGTTGCACGAGCGGCGTGCAGGATACTCCGATGGGGCCTCGCGCCCATGGGCAACACGCGCGGTATGGTTGGCCGCCGTCACCCGTGCCCCGTTCAAGAGAGTGCCCATGAAACGCCTGTTGCTGTCCGCCCTGGCCACCGTGTCCCTGCTGTCGCCGCTCGCCTGTGACCTGGAGAAGACGACCAACCAGCTCAAGGCGGACCACGTCATCGTGGGAACCCTGCTCGCGACGCCGCAGGTGGACGTGTCCGCGTCCGCGATGGCGGGCTACGACGCGGGGACCTTCGGCGGGCCGGACGGCGGGGACGTGGTGAGCTTCCCCGGGCAGACGGCGGCGTTCGTGTTCTTCGGGACGAAGTCGGGGGAGAACTCGCAGCCGCAGGGCCTGAGCGGCGCCACCGTGACGCTGAACGCCGGGAGCGCGGCGGGTGTGCCGCTCAACGGACAGGGCGGCGGCAGCTACGGCGTGACGAGCGACTCCACGGACGACCTGAAGTACGCGTCCGGCGCCACCTATTCGTTCTTCGCGGAGCAGGGCGGGACGAAGTACGAGGCGCGGGTGGAGGACGCGCCGACGAAGGAGGCCATCCCGAAGTTCCACCCGGAGGAGGGCTTCGTGCGCATCAACGCCAACACGGCGTTCGAATTCGACCGGCCGGCGCCTCCGGCGAACCAGGACCGGACACTGGGCTTCGTGACGGTGGTGCCGCTGGGGGCGAACGGGGAGAAGGGCCAGGCCACCTACTCGAACGTGCCCACGTCGCCGGTGGAGTTCCTCCAGCTGGCGGCGACGCCCGCGACGTTCCGGGAGGCGCGCGTGACGATTCCCGCCACGGCGTTCCCGAACCCCAAGCAGACCTACCTGGTCATCTTCCAGGCCGTGCGCATGGGCGGCCCGGAGTCAGACAACCTCTTCCTGGGCAGCGTCGTCCTGGCGGGCACCGCGGAAGTGGGCATCGTCCGGACGAACTGAGCAGCGTGGGGCGGGCTACCCCGCCTCGATGTCCAGGCCGATGCGCTCCTCCAGCTTGAGGCGCAGCAGGTGGCCCGCGAAGCGCTCCGACTCTTCGCGGGTGAGGATGCTGCGGAAGTCCGGGCCGTCCGCGATCTCCACCTCCATCACGGCGCCGCGCTGGAGGAGGCGGAAGAAGTCCTCCCCTCCCCCGGGCCTGGGCACGCGCAGGGGGATGAACCCCTTGAGCGGCACGACGTCCGTGCTCGCGTCGATGACGCGCAGCAGGCCCGGCGCGTCCGGGCGCACGGCGTCGGAGGCGACGGACTCCTCCGCGTAGAGCGGCGCGGGCGGAAGCGACAGGTCCTCGGTGGAGTCATCGAAGAGGAAGCCGTAGCGGGACGGCACCCGCTGCGTGAGCAGGTAGCAGAGCAGGACGGCCTCATCCGGCTGCACGCGCGCGACATGGAGGATGGAGCGCTCCGCGCCCACGCGGCGCAGGAGCAGCGTGAGGTGCGGTTGGCTGCGCTGGAGGTAGCGCTGGACGCGGTCCAGCAGCGTGGTGCGGACCTCCGTGAACGCGGCCTGATAGCGGGCTTCGCTCTCCGCCTCGCGCTGGGAGACAGCGTCGCGCGCCCTGGCGAGCTTGGATTCCGCGTCGCGCAGGAAGTCGCTGGCGGCGCCCTGGGGCTGGAGACCCGGAGTCGCCGAACCAGAGTCCATGCCCGCGGCACGCACCGCGCCCAGCAGGAATGACCCCTGTTGCGTGAGCCGGGCCTGCTCCTCGCGGAACTGGATGACGGAGGCCGCGTGCCCGCGCTTCAGCTCCGCCCAGGCGTCGTAGGCGGACTCCAGCGTCTCCAGCGCGCGCAGCTGTCCCAGCGCACCGTCGGGTCCGGAGGCCCACGGCGTGTCTGTGTTTCGCGCGGGAAGCGCCGGGGATTCATCCACGGCGGGCACATCCACGGGAGTGTCATGTCTCGGTGGCGGTCTCGTCCCGGGCGGCTTCTTGCTCATCGCCTCGCATCCTAGGCCATCCGCCCTCCCCCTCCGCTGGAAACACGAAGGCCCCTCCCCGCCTGGAGCGGGAAGAGGCCCGTGTGCGAATCAAAGACGCGCCCTGGAATCAGGTCGTCCGCTGGCCCGGCGGCACCGTGGAGCCAGCGCCCTGCTGGCCTTCCGTGCCGCGCGCGTTGTTGATGGCCGTGGCGAGCTTGTCCTGGCCGCCCTGGATGCGCTGGCGCAGGTCACCGCGCAGCTGCTGGCCCGGCTTGTCCGCGAGCAGCAGGCCCACGCCCACGCCCACCAGCACGCCCGCCGCGAAGATGCCCAGCGCCGGCAGCGCCGTCTCCGCCGTCGTGCGGCGCGTCTCCAGGCCGATGAGGTCCAGCACGTCGTCCCGGTCCAGCTTCTTCAAGTCCTTCAGGCTCAGCATGTCCGACTCCAGGGAAATGACTTCGGGGGAAAGACGCGGGTTGCTTCGGAAATCCTAGACGCTGCCCGAGGGCGGCGTGCCCCGGCCCGTCTGATAGCCCTGGAAGGCGGACTCCGCCATGCCCAGCAGCTCATCCTTCACGAAGGGCAGCGCGGCCAGCCGCACACCCAGCTTGAGGATGCGGCCGGTCAGCGGCGTGAACAGACCGCCGCCCAGCACGTAGCCCACGCCCACGGCGATGGCCAACGTGCCATAGGGGTTGCGCTCCACGCGGCCCTTCAGGTCCAGCGTCTGGCCCAGGTCCGCCACCGCGCTGCGTGCGTTGTCGATGAACTGCTGCGCGTCAGAGCCCAGCTGATCCACGCGCTGGCCGAAGCCCGCGTCGTCGCCGTGTCCCGCCGTGCCGTTGCCCGTCGTGCCCGAGTAGTTCGTCATGTCCGTGCTCCCTTTCAGGCAACCGGTTAGCGGGACGCGATGCGGCCCACGATGAAGCCCACCGCGATGGCGCCCAGGAGGCACGTGCCCGGGTTGGCCTTGATGAACCCGACGACCTGGTGGTTCAGGTCCACCAGGTTCTGCCGCGCCTCGTCCATGTCCGGCAGCTGGTCCTGAAGCTGCCGCGCCCGGTCTGCCATCTGCTGCGGATTGATTTCCATGGAAGCCCTCTGCTGTGCGTTCGTTTTCCGATTGTGTCTTGAAGCTTCTGCATCCGGACCCGCTGGCGCAGCTTCAGCGCCGCGAGCCCACCAGGTAACCAACGAGGAAGGCGGTCCCCACGCAGGCGTAGGGATGCTTGCGCACCCACTGGCGCCAGTCGGTGACTTCCGCCACCTCCACCTTGAGCGCGCTCACCGACGTGGCCAGGTCGGCCCGGGTGCGCTCGATTTCCTCGCGAAGCGCCGCGCTCGTGCGCGGCAGGTGTCCATTGCTAGCGGCCATCCCGCGGCTCCTTGAAAGCCATTCCCGTCGTGTCCTTCAGCGTGTTCACCCCGGGCGCCGCGGCCACCCGCGGCTGCGCCGAGGTGAGCGCCGCCATGCTGCGCGACAGCTCGCTCACGCTGTCATCCATCATCTGGCGTGACTTCATCCGCTTCACCGCGCGCAGGATGCCCAGGCCGCCGCCCACCAGGTTCACCGCGCCCACCAGGGCCAGCGCCCCCGCCCACCCCGTCCACGGAGCGAGCACGGCCGCCAGCGCCCCGCAGATGAAGGCGTACCCCACGAGCAGGAAGGGCACGAACACGGCGATGCTCGCCACGTCCAGGCCCATGGCCTTCGCGTCCTCCGCCAGCTCCACGCGCGCCAGCTGGAGGTGCTGCGTCACCAACCGACTGAAGCCGTCCGCCATGCGCCCGACGAGCGCGGCGACGCCGCGGTCCGTCTGTTCACTACCCACGTGCATGCGCTCTCCGGCCGACGCTCACGTCCCTGTGCGCGTGGGCGCCAACCTAGGCACCCCACCTCCCCGCGACAACCACGGCGCGAGGAATTTGTCCGGCGTTCGCAAGCGTCGGCCACTCAACGCGAGAAACCACCGGACCCACGAACGAGCCTACCGCAAGCCCACACCCCTAGCCGATCAGCTGCACCGGCGGTGCGACAGGCGGCTGCACGGCGATGGGCGCCTCGAAGCGCATCACCAGCGGCAGATGGTCCGACGCCACCCGGCTCAGCGGCGAGCGGTGCGGCGTCACCGACACGGGCCGCACCCCCGAGTCCACGTAGATGCGGTCCAACCGGAACAGGGGCAGCCGCGTGGGGTACGTGCGCGCGGCGGCGCCCAGCTCGAACGCGGCGTCGTGGATGGCCTCGCGCACGAGCGACGACACCGGCCCGTTCCCCCAGGAGTTGAAGTCCCCGCACACCACCATGGGGTCCTTGCGGGCCGCGTCGCGGAGCAGGTCGGCGGACAGGAGGAGCGCTTCCTGCCGCCGCCGCTCGCTCACGGACAGGCCCAGGTGGAGGCAGAAGACGTGCAGCTGCTGCCCTCCTCCCAGGTCCAGGTCGCACCGCAACGCGCCCCGGGGCTCCCGGCGCGGCACGCTCAAGTCATAGTTCTTCGACTTGAGCACCGGCAGCCGGCTGAGGATGGCGTTGCCATACCGGCGGCCGTTGCGGACCACGTTGGGTCCGAAGGCCATGTGCATCCCGAGCATCTCGGCCAGGTGCTCGGGCTGGTCCTCCCGGGGCGTCTTGCCCCGGAAGTCCCCCACCTCCTGCAGGGCGATGATGTCCGCGTTCACCTCGCGGAGCACCGAGCCCACGCGCTCCAGGTCGAAGGCTCCGTCCACGCCGATGCCGGAGTGGATGTTGTAGGAGACCAGGGTCAGCTCCACGCGTCGTT
The DNA here is from genome assembly GCF_003611605.1 of Corallococcus sp. AB011P. NCBI lineage: Bacteria > Pseudomonadati > Myxococcota > Myxococcia > Myxococcales > Myxococcaceae > Corallococcus > Corallococcus sp. AB011P. Next base: position 178,117 of record NZ_RAVX01000016.1, on the reverse strand, counting down.
CACCCTCCCCTTCTTGCTCAGGCCGGAATGATGCGGCGGGCCGCCAGGCGCACCGCCGCCAGGGGCAGCGACGCCAGCCGCTGCATCGCCGAAGCCACGTCACCCACGCCGGTCCGGATGGCCTTGAGCTGCCGGCGCGCCTCGTCGATGAGGTCCGGCAGACGGCCCTGCTGCACCGGCCGCTCCTGGGTGGGAGGCAGCGCGCCGATGGGCGCCGTCGTCCCGATGACGGGCGACGCGGCCGCCTTGCGCTGCTTCTTCGTGGCCCCGCTCACACGCGACACCGGTCCGTGGGAGAACTTGGCGTCCGCCTCCGGACGGGCCAGCTCCTCCAGCTGAAGCTCCATCTTGCGCGCGGTGAGGATCTCCTCCGTCTGCGCGTGGCTCTTGCCGTAGTGGATGCCCTCGTGTTCGTCCACCGGCACCCGCGACGACTGGGCGAGGTGCGCCTTGTCGCGCTGACGCAGGCTGCGCTTCTGCGGCGGCAGGGTCTTGGGTACCTGGAAGTGGTCGAAGCTGTAGGAGCGAGGCATGCGCGCCCTCCCTTTCGAAATTGATGTGCTGCGTTGATGTGGGAAAGCTAGGGAGCCCCTCGCCGTCCGTAACGCCTTGACATGGGGAGTTCTGGCACGGCTGCCTGCCGCACGTCCGGCCAGGAACACCCTTTCGCCTCCGAGGGCACCCAAGTACCGGCAATGGCACACCTCAGGAGCTCGCCTCCGGGACGGGCGGCCAGACGTCCAAGAGGAGGCATCCAGCCGGGCCCTTTCGGCCAGAGAAGCAGCCAGCCAACACGCCCGACACCGCCGCGGGAAGGTTCCGCGCGCGCGTGGTGTAAAGAACGGCCCATGCCCGCCCGGAACCCTCCCGCCGTCCGCCTCCTCGTCCTCTCCCTGCTCGCCTCCGGGTCTCCGGCGCTCGCCGCCGCCACGCCCACCGCCTCCTCCGCGGTGGTGACGGGCAGCGTGCCGGGCTCCACGGCCACGCCCTCCACGTCGGGCCTCCGCGCCCCGGGCGCGCCCACGCAGGGCGCCGTGCACCAGGGAGAGCTGGCGCCGCTGAAGGTGGCGCCCGTGGGCGGGCCGCACCTGTCGCTCCAGCCCGCCAACCCCAAGCCGGGCGACCCGGTGCTGGTGACGGTGAGCGGCGCGTCCTCGCTGCCCACGGGCACGATCGCGGGCCGGCCCCTGCGCTTCTTCGCGTGGAACAACGGCTACGCGGCCCTCACCAGCCTGCCGGTGGAGCAGCCAGAGGGCACCGTGGCGGTGGACGTCACGGCCCCCGGGCGCGGCCTGCCGGTGCTGCTGTCCGGCGTGCTCAACGTGGGCGCGCCAGGCTTCCGCGAGCGCGAGCTGCGCGTGGCCAACAAGTACGTGAAGCCGCCCAAGGCGGTGAAGGCGCGCATGGAGGCGGACCGCAAGGCGTTCGCCGCGGCGTTCGCGCAGTCCTTCCAGACGCCGCTGTTCGGCCAGAACTTCGCATGGCCGCGCGAGGCCACGGTGACGGCGCCCTTCGGCGACCGCCGCTCGTTCAACGGCAAGCTGCAGACGCAGCACTTCGGCGTGGACCTGGACGGCGCCACGGGCTCGCCGGTGGTCGCGGCCAACGACGGCACGGTGGTGATGACGCGCGAAAACTACGCGTCCGGCAACACCGTGCTCGTGCACCACGGCGCGGGGCTCTACACCGCGTACTTCCACCTGTCCCGCATCGACGTGAAGGACGGCGCGCAGGTGAAGCAGGGAGATCCGCTGGGCCTGGTGGGCAGCACCGGCCGCGTCACCGGACCGCACCTCCACTGGGGCGTGAAGGCGGATGACCGCTGGGTGGATGGCCAGACGCTGCTCAAGCTGGACTTCACCGGCGCGCCGGAAGCGCCGGGCGTGGCCACCAACGCGCCCGGCATGGGCAACCCGTAGCGCGCCGCGCGGCCTTCTTCAGCCGCGCTTGGGCGCCCGGGCCCTGGGCGCGGCCTTCTCCCGCTTCAGCGGGGCCGCGTCCTCCTGAGGCTCCTCGCCCTTCGGAAGCTCGTGCTTCGCGGGCTCCTGCTTCGCGACGTCCGCCTTGGGGGACGCGCCGCTGAGCAGCACGCCGTGGAGGAACGAGTCGGCGATCTGCGCCTTCGCGCGCTCGAGCATCACCGTGTCGCGCGCGTCCGCCAGCCCCACGACGAAGGCGGTGAGCCCCATTTCGATGGAGCCGAAGAGCAGCGCGGACGCGAGCAGCGGATCCACGTCCGGGCGCAGCTCCCCCGACTCCTTCGCGCGGGTGAACATCTGCGCGCTCAGGCGGATGACGTCCACGAAGGCCGTCTGCCGGTTGATGCGGGCTCCGGCCGGTGAACGGGCAATCTCGAGAATGAGCACCTTCACCGCGCGGGGGTCCACGCGGTAGGCCTCGAAGGCCACGTCCGCGATGCGGCGGACCTTCTCCACCAGCGGCCCCTCGCTCTCCGCGACGGCGCGCGCACGCGCGATGAAGCCGCTCCAGCCCGTCTCGAAGACGGTCTCCAGCAGCTCATCCTTGTTCTTGAAGTAGTGGTAGACGAGCCCGTACGCGACGCCCGCCTCCTTGGCGACGTCCGCGATACGGCAGCCGTGGTAGCCCTTGCGGGCGAACACGTCGATGGCGGCCCGCAGGATGGTGCGGCGGCGCTCGCTCTCCCGCGTCCCGCTCTCCGGCGCCGTCTTCTGCTGGCCCACGCGTCCTCCCACGGCTGGTTGATTCAAGAATCAGCCAGCCACGCTACGGACGCGGGGCTCCGGGGTCAATCCTTACGTGGGGCCCTCCGCCGCGCCGGGGGGGAGGCGGGCGGAAGGGATACGCACGGGGAAGAGCCCTCCCCGGGAGGGGATTCAGGCCGCCGAGCCGTTGAACATCACGCGGGCCACGCCGAGCAGGCGGTCCACGTCGCGCGCGTTGAGGCCACGAGCGCGGGCGAAGTCAGACAGGGGACGCAGCAGGTCCTCCGTCTGGGCGGGCGTCTGCTCGGTGCCCGTGAAGAGCTCACCGAGGCTGACACTGAGGGCGTTGGAAAGGGCCGCCAGGGTTTCCACGTGGGGCACGCGCTCGCCGCGTTCGATCATCGACAGGAAGGACACGCTGATCTGCGCTCGCTCCGCGAGCTCTTCCTGCGTCCATCGCTCCGGGCGCTGCGTGCGAAGCTCGCGAATGCGCTGGCCAATTCTTTTTCCGAGATCCGACACGAAGTACTTCTCCTCTAGGGGGGATGTTTCCGAGGTGTGTGCAACGCTCGCGTACGGCGGGTGATTCCTATCCTCCCGACCCGAAGGATCCGAATCCGGCCACACTCAAATTCACGCCGGCGAATTCCGGCGTCTGATTGCGCCGCAGGATCACAACCCCTTCGATACGCCAGCAGTCACAGGCGGGTCCATACGACACGCCAAAGGTCTGCTGTGCAAGGGGCTGACTTTCCTGGGTAATCAGATCCTTATAAAGCGGCTGCACCAGTGCTTCGTATCGCAACCCGAGCCCAAATCCGAGCTTGATTCGCGTACCGACAGTGAGAGCCTGTGCCCGTTCGGTCGGAGAGGGGTCGAGTTGGTCGTTGTGGGACGGGAGGGGACGAGGTGCGTCTCCCACCAGCATGTCCACCCCCCGGCGCGCGAAATCGGGTCCTTGTGCCAAAGGATCCAACCCACGATCAATTGACAATTGTTTCACGGCCAGCAGGTCGTCGTAGCGCGCGTACAGCGCGTTGCCCTTGCCATTGTCGATGGTGAAGTCGGCGGACAGCTGGGTGATGTCGAGCGTCGTTGGATCCATGCGCACGAGCCCGCCCGCGGTGAGGACGCCGGCGCTGGCGGACAGGCGCGCGAAGGTGTCGCGCAGCACGCTGCCCTGCACCATGTCCCGGCCCGCGACGGGCGCGATGCGCGACAGGTCGAAGCCCTGGCCGATGCGCAGGCGCAGCGGTTCGCGGGTCGTGGGCCCCTTGCGCACGCGCAGCGTCTGGTCCACGGCGACCACGGCGTGGAGGAAGCCGCGCACGCTGCCGTCGGACTGGAGCGGCACCGCGGAGTCCCACTCGTCATAGATGAGCGGCACGGTGCCGGTGCCAATGCCGTTGAGGGCGGTGAGCCCGTGGCCCCAGCCGCCGGGCACGTAGCGCAGGTTCACCGACGGGGACAGCGTGTGCCGGTAGAGCGTGTCCCGGTCCACGAAGGTGCGCGCCAGCTGCGAGTCCAGCGCCAGGTCCGCCAGCGCATAGCCTCGCGCGGCGGTGCGGCCGGAGACCTCGCCCACGGACACGTCCTGGCTCAGCCCCACCGAAGGCGTCAGCCGGCCCCAGTTGCCCAGCCCGTAGGACGTGGACAGACGCGAGGCCAACGCCACGCGGTCACGGCCCTCGCGCTCGGTGGGGTCCAGGCGGCCGTTGCCCTCCAGCTCATCGACCACGGCCGCGGCGTCGGGAGGCGTGCCCTCGGGGCGCCAGAAGCCATTGAGCGAGTAGAGCCCGTCGGAGCCGTCATCCGCGAAGCCGCCGCTGCGCAGGGGCGCCAGCCGGGTGTACTCCACCTGCATCCCGCCCATCACGCGCCCGCCGAAGAGGGGCCGCTGCGGCAGGGCCAGGGTGATGCCCGGCAGGCGCTGGAACGTCGTGGGACCGTGGGGGGTCCTGGCGACGTTGTCCGTCGTGGCCTCGGCGGGGATGGTGTTCGTCTGGAAGAAGCGGAACGGGTAGCGCAGGTCCTGGCGCAGCGACACGTCCAGCCCCAGGTAGCGGTCGTCGCGGCGCTGGTACACCACGGCGGTGCTGCGCAGGTAGTTGGTGTTCTGCACCAGCAGGTCGGCGGTGAGGTCGCGCGTGTAGAAGCCGTCCGACACGAAGTACGCGTCCACGCGGTCGTGCCAGCCGTCGCCCATGTCCTGCGTGTGCTGCCAGGACGCCTCGCCGCGCAGGCCCCGCTTGTCGTCCAGGATGGCGCCGGAATCGGTGCCCCCTTCGCGCATGAACAAGAAGGTGGTCGGATTGAGCCGGGGCCGCAGGTCGTAGAGGAACCCCAGGGTGGCGCGGCCCCGGGTGCGGTCGCTGGGGACGTAGCGGAATTCGGTGAGCAGCCGCGGTCCCTTCACGCCGTTCAGACGGGGCTCGAAGATGGGGTTGCCCGCCGCGTCCACCCGGAGCGTGTCGAGGTCACTGCTCCCCGTGTAGATGCCCGGGGTGAAGGTCAGGTCGTAGCTCTCCCCCAGCGTGAGGAAGACGGGCTGTTCCAGCGAGAAGCCGTTGAGGCCGGAGTTGGCCGGACGGGGGATGAGCAGGCCGGAGCGGCGTTCAGCCAGGGGCAGGTACAGCCACGGCAGCGCGAACACCGGCACCGAGCGCACGTACACCACGGGCCAGGTGAGGATGGCGCGCTCGCCCATCTTCACGTTGGCCTCCTTCGCCTCCACGCGCCAGCTGGGCTCACCCGGGCCGCACTGGCACGGGGTGAAGGCCAGACCATCCACGGAGAAGGCCGTCTCCCCGGTGCGGCGGATGCGCGTGCCGCTCATGAGGACGGGCGTCTCCCCCATCTTGCGCAGCTCGTCTGGCGTCTTGGCGGCCTGGAGCGCTTCGGGGGTGACGCCCTTCTTCTGCATGAAGAGGCCGCCCTTCACGTTGGCCTCGTTGGTGCGCAGGTCCACGCGCACGTCGTCCGCGATGGCGGCCATCAGGCCGCTGACGAACATCACATTGCCAGTGGCGGTGGCCACCTGCGTGGCCTCGCTGTACGTCACTTCATCCGCGCGCAGCACGTTGGGGCCGCTGCGCAGCTCGCAGTGGCCTCGGGCGGTGAGGATGTCGTTCTCGAAGACGACGTAGTCGGCCGCCAACTCCACGACCTCGCCGGTGGGGAGTTCCACCTGCGTGGCCAGCGGAATCTGGGCCGACACCCAGAGCGTCAGGACGACCGGGGCAAGGAAGGTCATGCGGGAGGCGTGGGCGGTGGGCGCCGTGCCGGCAACGGCGCCCGCCCCGTCCTACCGGCCCGGGCGCGGGAAGTCGAGGGTGATGAGGCCGCCTTCCTGGCGTGTCTCATAACGAACCCCCTGCTTCAGCTGGATGACGACGCGCACCGTCTGGCCCGCGCCGGAGAACGCCTCCACCCGCGACACGGCCGACGGGAAGAAGTGCGTGTCCAGGGGCAGCGTGTTGTTGGACTCCACCACGCGCGTGTTCTCCAGCTCCAGCACCACCTGTTTGCCGGAGGTGCTCACCGTGTAGCGCACCGGCTCGTTGGTGCGCACGAAGACGCGCGAGCTGTCCGACTGCTGCTGGAAGCCAATCTGCGTCATCGTCTTGCGGCGCGACGACACCGCGCCCCCGCCGCTCTCGCGCGACTCGGCCGCGGCGCTGCCCTGGCTGGGGCGGGCGCGCGACTCACGGGCCGCCAGGGCCTGCTCGCGGCGCTCACGGGCCTCCGCCGCACGCTGGCGCTTCTGGTCGGCGGCGGCCTCGCGGGCCGACTGCTGCTCCTCGCGGCGGGCCTGCGCGGCGGCCTGGCGCTCCTCTTCCTTCAGGCGCTTCGCCTCGGCGGCCGTCTGCGCGGCGGCGCGCTTCTGCTCCACGGCCGTCTTCGCGGCGGCCTGGCGCTCCTCGGCGGCGGCCTGCGCGGCGGCGCGCTTCTCGTCCGCGGCGGCCTTGGCGGCGGCCTTCGCGTCCTCCTCCCGCTGGCGCTTCTGGTCGGCGGAGGCCTGCGCGGTGGCGCGGCGCTCATCCTCGGCGCGCTTCGCGGCGGCCTGGGCTTCCTCTTCCTGACGCTTGCGCTCCGCGGCGGCGGCCTGCTCCGACGCGCGGCGCTCCTCGTCCTGGCGCTTCGCGGAGGCCTGGGCCTCCTCCTGTCGCTTGCGCTCCGCGTCCGCATCCGCCTTGGCGCGGGCGGTGGCCTCGGCGGCGGCCTTCTCCTGGGCCTCGCGCTCCGCCCGGGCGGCGTCAGCGGCGGCCTTCACGGCCTTCTCCTGCGCCTCCCGGTCCGACGCGGCGGCGCGGGCCGCGTCCTGCGCGTTCGAGCCGGCCTGGGTGTTGGCCGCGGTGGCCCCTTGCGCGGGGGTGCCCTGCCCTTCCGTGGGCGTGACCTGCGCGACGACCGCGCCGCCCCCGCTTCCCAGGACCTTCACCACCAGCTTGTTGCCGGAGGTCTGGATGTCCGTCTCCACCTCGCGCTCATAGCCGATGAGGATGCGCGCGATGGACGAGGACTCCGTGCCATAGGCCTGCGTGCGGATGCCCGTCACGGTGCCGTTGCCCACCGGCAGCTCCTCCGGCACGTCCTTGAAGACGGCGCCGGACACGTCGATGACGAGCCGGGGAGGGTCCGTCATGGTGAAGCTGTTGAAGTCCGCCTTCTTGCTGCCGGAGATCTCCACCGTTCCGCCGCTGACGGTGACGGACGTGATGGTGTTGTAGTCCACCGGCTGCTGAGCCAGCGCCACCAGGGGCACCAGCCACAACCCGAGCAGCGACACCGCCAAGCCCCTCATCGACCACTCCCGTGACATGCGTCAGAAGACAGACGCGCACGAAATTATCACGCACCCGGGAGGCACCAACTTTTCAGTCTGGCCGGAACGTCCGCGCTTCAACGCAAGCGCGGCAGGGCCGGCGAGCGCGTGCGGTGCGTGCGGGTGTATTCGATGAGGTTCTTGATGTCGTAGCAGATCTGCCGGATGTCGTGCCCCATGGTGAGCTCGACGTGGCTGTTGCCCTTCACCGGCCGCCACAGCAGGTACTCGCTCTTCGCGGCGCGGTAGACGCTGCGCGTGGATTCCACGGACGCCAGCGGATCCAGGTCCCCGAAAATGATGGCCATGGGGATTTCAATCTTCCCGAAGCCGCGCTTGAAGTCGTAGTCCGTGCGGTAGCAGACCATCTCGCCGCGGCGGATCCACCGGGCGAACTGTTCAATCACCTTGCGGGGCTCCCGCTCGCCGCCCTCGCGCAGGAGCCACCGGATGTCGTCCCGGCTGACGCGTTCGGTATTGATGAGCCGGTTCAGCTTGCGCGTGAAACGCTGATACAGCGCGGACTCGTCCGCTTGCGACAGCTGGCGCTCCACCCACTTGAGCACCACGTCCACCGGCACCGCGTTGAACACGAGCGGCTTGGGCACGTCCGGCTCCAGGCGCTTCTGGAGCGCGGGGCTGAAGGCGCCCGCCCCCTTCGCCAGCAGCGACCGGCCCAGCGAGGACGCGCGGCGGTTCAGGTTCAGTCCGCCCAGCGTCAGGTCCACGGCGCTCGCGACGAGCGGTGAGCCGTGCGCCAGCGCGCGCAGGAGCATGAAGCCGCGCCCCAGGTCCGCGGGCGACCCGATGGTGATGAGGCCCTCGAAGTCGTCGTGGATGCCGGCGTAGCCGTAGCCCAGCATGCCGCCCATGGAGTGGCCGCAGTAGAAGACGCGCTCACGGCGGGTGATGCGTTTGACGCCGGAGACGGCCGCCGGCAGGTCGTAGAGGAAGTAGCTGTCCAGGTCCCAGCCGTAGTCCAGGTCCTGAGGCAGCGGGCGCTTGAAGCGCTCCGCGCGCTCCTTCTGGAAGGCGATGGAGCTCTTGCCGTGCCCGCGCAGCTCCAGGATGTGGATGTCCACGCCGAAGAAGAGCAGGTTCTTGACGAACTGGCCGCTCGTCCACGTGTGCCGGTTCTGGGAGAAGCCGTGCACCAGCAGCAGCGGCTCACCGAACAGCGGCTGCGCGAACGCCTGTTTCACCGGCCGGTAGCGCGTGATGACGAGCGACCAGCCGTCCGCCGTCTCCACCACGTAGTTGGTCTTGGAGTACAGCGCCCGGAAGTCGACCTCGTCGACGGTGGGCATCGGAGGTCCCGGGAGCGCTGATCTCCAGTCCGGCAGGCGCATGTCGCAAAGTTACTGCTGCTACCGCATCGCGCCAAGGCTTCGGTCGACCCATCGCTTCACGGCGCCTACCAGGAACAGTGAGCCTGTAGCGAGTACCACGCCGTCCGGACGACCCACTGCATCGGTTCTCGCTCCGGCAAGGGCCTCCTCCAGGGAGGAGTGCGCGACGACCCGTGAACACAAAGTCCGTGCTTCAGCGATGTATCGCTCCGGGGCAAGCGAGCGCGGCGTGTCCAGCGGAGTGAGGTGAACAGAGGCCGCCAGCGGAAACAGGGCTCGCATCATCGGCCCCCGGTCCTTGTCCGCCACCACCCCGAAGACGAGGTGCAACGGCCGCCCGGCATAGAGCGAGTCCAGGGCCTCCAGTAGCACCGCCACGCCCGCCGGGTTGTGGGCGCCGTCCACCACCACCGTCGGCTCCTGGGACACCTCCTCCAGCCGCCCCGGCCAGCGCGCCGTGGCCAGCCCCTCGCGCGCGTCCTCCGGCGTCACCGCTACGCCCCGGGCATGGAGGGCCTCCAGACAGGCCAGGGCCACCGCCGCGTTCTGGTGCTGATACGGACCGCGCAGCGAAATCGTGAGGCCGTCGAGCGACCAGGCGGGTCCCCGGTAGAAAAGCGTCCCATCGGACCCGAGGTCGATGCCGAAGTCGCGGCGCTCCACCTGGACGGGCACGGCGAGCTGCTCCGCGCGGCGCAGGAGCGCGTCCAGGGCCTCCGGCTCCTGCCGGGACAGGACCACCGGCACGCCGAACTTGAAGATGCCGGCCTTCTCCCCGGCGATCTCCCGGAGCGAGTGCCCCAGGTACTCCATGTGGTCGAAGGACACGGGGGTGACGCACGTGACAACGGGGTTCGCGGCGGTGGTGGCGTCCAGCCGGCCGCCCAGGCCCGTCTCCAGCACGGCCACGTCCACGCGCTCGCGGGAGAAGTGCCAGAGCGCGACCACGGTGCCGAACTCGAAGTACGTCATCGGGTCCGACAGCGCGGAGGGGTAGCGCTCCAGGACCTCCAGGATGCGCTGCCCGAAGACGTCGTCCGGGATGTCCTCACCGGAGACGCGGATCCGCTCGTTGACGCGCACCAGGTGCGGGGACGTGTAGAGCCCCACACGGTGGCCGGCGGCCTCCAGCGCGCGCGCCACGAAGGCGCAGGTGCTGCCCTTGCCGTTGGTGCCGGCGACGTGCAGCGCCGGGTAATCCCGCTCCGGGTGATCCAGCGCGGCGAGCGCGTCCCTCACCCGCTCCAGCCCCAGCTTGATGCCGGAGGGGTTGAGCGCCTGGAAGAAGCGCAGGGCCTCTTCGGGGGTGCGGGGCGCGTCCATGGGTGGAAGGCCCGCCGCCCTACCCCAGCATGCCGAGGATCTGGCCCAGCTTCGCGCGCAGGTCCTTGCGGTGGACGATGGCGTCGATCATCCCGTGATCCAGCAGGAACTCCGAGCGCTGGAAGCCCTCCGGCAGCTTCTGGCGGATGGTCTGCTCGATGACGCGCGGGCCGGCGAAGCCGATGAGGGCCTTGGGCTCCGCGAGGATGATGTCGCCCAGCCAGGAGAAGGACGCGGCCACGCCGCCCGTGGTGGGGTTGAGCATCACGGAGACGTACGGCTTGCCGCTGGTGCGGAAGCGGGCAATGGCCGCGGACGTCTTCGCCATCTGCATCAGGGAGAAGATGCCCTCCTGCATGCGCGCGCCGCCGGAGGCGGAGAACACCACCGCGGGGCACTTGAGCTCGAAGGCGCGCTCGAACACGCGCGTGACCTTCTCACCCACCACGGAGCCCATGGAGCCGCCCATGAACTCGAAGACGAAGGAGCCGATGGAGACGGGGTGGCCTTCGATGCGGCCCACGCCGGAGATGAACGCGTCGTTCTCCTCCAGGTTCTTGCGTGTGGACTTGAGCCGGTCCTTGTACTTCTTGGAGTCGGTGAAGCCGAGCGGGTCCTGGGGCTCCAGCGCCTTGTCGAACTCCTCGAAGGAGTCCGGATCCAGCGTGGCCGCCAGCCGCGCGCGAGCCGTCCAGGCGTGGTGGTGCTCGCAGTGCATGCACACCATCCAGTTCTTCTCGAGCTCCTGGCGGTAGATGATCTCGTCGCACTGCTCGCACTTGGCCCAGAGCCCCTGCATGCGGGAGGGCTGGGGCTCGGCGGCTTTCTCTGCGTCGACGGCGATGCGGGGCTTCTTGGAGAACCAGGCCATGAGGCCCGGGGGTTAATCCGCCCGTCGCGGGCCGTCAATACCCGCGTACGCCGCGCCGCGGCACGTCCCTAGAACTGGAACGTCTCGCCCAGTTCCAGGACGTTCACGGGCAGCGGGGCCAGCTCCTTCTTGAGCTGGGTCACGAAGGCGGGCTTCAGGTGGTAGAGCATCACCTGGGCGCCGTTGCGGTCGAACTTGCGCAGCTCCGAGCCCACGGTGGCGGGCGTCAGGTGGCCGGAGATGTCCGCCAGGGCCTGGAGGCTGTTGGGGAAGCTGGCTTCCAGCAGCAGCGCCTTCAGGTTCTTCGTGGCGTTGAGCGCCTTCCACAGCTTGTCCGTGGGGCCGGTGTCGCCGCTCATGGCCAGCGACGTCTTGCCGTCGCTGATGATGAAGGCGCACGACTCCACGGGGTGGCTCACCGGCACGCTCTTCACGGTGTAGGGGCCCACCTGGAAGGTGCTGCCGGCGCGGAAGGTCTTGATGGCCAGGACGGGCTTGTGGCGCGTGGGGATGCGCGTGAAGTCCGGCCACAGCGAGTTGTTGAACATGTTCTCGCGCAGCGCTTTCGCGCACTCGCGGGAGGCATGGATGGTGACGGGCTTGTCCCTGCGGCCGATGACCAGGTCGGCGAGCAGCGGCAGGTCCTTCACGTGATCGAAGTGGCTGTGGCCGACGAGCACGTCGTCCACCTTGCAGAGCTGATCCAACGAGAGCGTGCCGGTGAGTGCGCCCGCGTCGAGCGCGAGCACGTCGTCCACGAGGAAGCAGGTGCTCCTGCACGTGGGAAGCTCGCCGCCGTGGCACCCGAGGACTTGCAGCTTCACGCTAGAGGTCTCCGAACTTCCACTTCATCTCGAGGTAGTTGAGGAAGTCATGCAGCCGGGCCGTGTCGTACACGGTCACCCGGTCACCGCTGCGCTCGATGAGGCCCGCGCGCTCCAGGCGCTCCAGCATGCTGCGCACGGCGGGCTCGCCCACGCCAATCTGCCGGGGCATCTCCCGGATGGCGAAGTCCACCTCCACGCCCTCCTCCAGCGGCCGGCCGCGTGTCTGGCAGGCCTGGAGGATTTGATGGACCACTCGGCTGGCGGGGTCGCCGTGGAGCAGGTTTTCGATCTGGGCGTCCGCCTCGGAGAGGCGCTCGGCCAGCTTCTTGATCATCCGCACGGCGATCTCCGCGTTGCCGCGGATCATCGCCTCGAAGGTCTTGGGGTCGATGACGAGCAGCTTCGCGTCGTCATGCACCACGGCGGAGGCGTTCCGGGGCTTGTTGGAGATGATGGCCATCTCCCCGAAGAATTCGCCCGGCCCCAGGACCGCGAGCACCTTCTCCACGTCGCGCACGCGCTTGGAGATGGCGATCTTCCCGGACTGGATGACGAACATCTCCTTGCCGATCTCTCCCTCGCGGAAGAGCTCGGTGCCCTTGGGGAACTCCTTGCCAAAACGTTGAAAGAGGGTTTCCTCGGCGCCCATCTGGCCCGCGAGTCAATCAGCCCCCACCCCACCGGTCAAATATCCCAGACCGATATCGTGCGGGCGCCCGAGGGCAGTGCGCCGCCGCAAACCCGACACGTCCCATCCGAGGCCCGAGACAGGGACCCCCGGGAGGGGTACAAGGCCGGCCCGTGGGAACGACCTACAAGCAGTCCGGAGTAGACATCGAGGCCGGCGACGCGTTCGTCGAGAAGATCAAGCCCCATGCCGCGCGCACCACGCGCCCTGAAGTCCTGGGCGGGGTGGGTGGGTTCGGTGGCCTGTTCGCACTGCCGCCCGGCAAGTACCAGGCGCCGGTGTTGGTGGCGGGCACCGACGGGGTGGGCACCAAGCTGAAGGTGGCCTTCCTTGCGGGGCGCCACGACACGGTGGGCATCGACCTGGTCGCCATGTCGGTGAACGACATCCTCACCTGTGGCGCGGAGCCGCTCTTCTTCCTGGACTACTTCGCCACGGGGAAGCTGGAGGTGGACGCCGCGGCGGAGGTGGTCAAGGGCATCGCGCTGGGCTGCGAGCAGGCGGGGTGCGCGCTGCTGGGCGGGGAGACGGCGGAGATGCCGGGCTTCTACGCGCGGGGCGAGTACGACGTCGCGGGCTTCTGCGTGGGCGTGGTGGAGCGCTCGGCCATCATCGACGGCAAGACGGTGCAGCCGGGGGACGCGCTCATCGGGCTCACGTCTTCGGGGTTGCACAGCAACGGCTACTCGCTGGCGCGCAAGGTGCTGCTGGACGACGCGAAGCTGCCCCTGGACATGACGCCGCAGGGGCTGGACCGGCCTCTGGGTGACGCGCTGCTGGAGCCCACGCGCATCTACGTGAAGGACGCGCTCGCGCTGTGCCAGGCCGTGAAGGTGAAGGGCATGGCGCACATCACCGGCAGCGGCATCCCGGGCAACCTGCCCCGGTGCCTGCCGGACGGCACGCGCGCGGTGCTGAGCGAGTCCACGTGGAAGAAGCCGGCCATCTTCGACCTCATCGCGAAGACGGGCGGCGTGGCGCGCGACGAGATGTTCAGCACGTTCAACATGGGCCTGGGCCTCATCGTCGTGGTGGCGAAGGAGGACGTGGCGAAGGCGCTGGAGGTGCTGCGCGCCCGGGGTGTGGAAGCGTCCGAGGTGGGCCGGGTGGAAGCGGGCCAGGGCGAGGCCACGGCGGTCATCGACCCATGAGCGCGCGGCGGGCGCGGCTGGGGGTGCTCGTCAGCGGCGGCGGGAGCAACCTGCAGGCGCTGCTCGACGCGGCCGGGCAGGCGGACTACCCGGCAGAGGTGGCGTGCGTGCTGTCCAACGTGCCCACGGCGTTCGCGCTGGAGCGCGCCCGGAAGGCGGGCGTGCGCGCGGAGGTGGTGGACCACAAGGGCTTCGGGTCGAAGGCGGACTTCGAGGCGGCGGTGCTCGGCGTGCTGGCGGACGCGGGCGTCGAGTGGGTGTGCCTGGCGGGCTTCATGCGGCTGGTGAGCGCGGACTTCCTGAAGCGCTTCCCGGGACGGGTGCTCAACATCCACCCTTCCCTGCTGCCGTCGTTCACGGGCCTGCATGCGCAACGGCAGGCGCTGGAGCGCGGCGTGAAGGTGGCCGGGTGCACGGTGCACTACGTGGACGCGGGCACGGACACGGGCCCCATCATCGCGCAGGCGGCGGTGCCCGTGCTCCCGGAGGACGACGAAGCGAGCCTGAGCGCGCGCATCCTCGCGGAGGAGCACCGGCTGTATCCGCTGGCCGTGCGGCTGGCGGTGACGGGCGCGGTGACGCTGGACGGGGCGCGCACGAAGGTGGACGCGCGAGTGACAGGAGACGGCACGGCGCTCCGCAGTCCGGGTGCCCCGAAGTGACGAAGGCCGTGGAGCCAGCGCATTCCGAGGCGTCCGAAGTGACGAAGGCCGTAGCACCGCCGCATGCCGCGCCCGAAGTGACGAAGGCCGTAGCACCGCCGCATGCCGCGCCCGAAGTGCCGAAGGCCGTAGTACCGCCGCATGCCGCGCCCGAAGTGACGAAGGCCGTAGCACCGCCGCATGCCGCGCCCGAAGTACCGAAGGCCGTAGCACCGCCGCATGCCGCGCCCGATGCGCCGAGCCTGACCGAGCTCGCTCCCTTGGATCAAAGCGGGGCGTCAGCCCGCGATGCTCGCCGAGCAGCCCTGCGCGCGGCCCCCACGGTGATGGTCAGCGCGTGCCTGCTGGGCGAGGCGTGCCGCTACGACGGACGCTCGCAGCGTTCGGAGCGCGTGCTCGCGGCGCTGGAGGGCAAGGCCGTCATCCCCATCTGCCCGGAGGCCGCCGCGGGCCTGGGCATTCCGCGGCCTCCCGTGGACCTCGCGGGCGGCACGGGCGTGGACGTCTGGGCCGGCCGTGCGCGGGCCCTCACGCGGGAGACGCGCGAGGACCGCACCGCCGCGTTCCAGGATGGCGCCAAGCAGGCCCTGGAGGCCGCTCGGCGGTTCGACGTCACGGTGGCGCTCCTGAAGGAGAAGAGCCCCTCGTGCGGCAGCCAGCGCGTCTATGAGGCGGGCGTGCTGCGCCCGGGTGAAGGCATCACCACCGCGCTGCTTCGAGCGGATGGACGCACCGTCGTGAGCGACGAGGACCTGTAACCGTCCCCGCGCGCGTTGCTCAGCCCAGCGTGGGCAACTCCATCTCGTCACCCGGCCGAGGCGCGAAGCACGCCTCGACCTCCGCGTCACTCACCTCCGCGAGCGTGGCCGGGCTCCATCGCGGCTTCTGATCCTTGTCCACCAGCACCGCGCGGATCCCCTCCTGGAAGTCCGGCCGCTGCGTCAGCGCCTGACTCAACCGGTACTCCATGCGCGCCGTCGCGTCGTAGTCCTGGCCGCGCCCGATGCGCAGTTGCCGCAGCGTCACCCGCAGGCTCGTCGGCGACATGCGCAGCAGCGTCGCGCGAGTCTCCTCCGCCCACGGCGTCCCCTCGCGCTCCAGCGCCGCGAGCATGTCCTCCACGCGGTCCCCCTGGAAGCACCGGTCGATGACCTCCGCTCGCGCGGCGAGCCCCGAAGCACCGGCGTCCTGATGGAAGCCCTGGAGCACGCGCGCCGCCACCTCGCGCCCCGGCCCGCTCCAGTCCGCGGCCGCCAGCGCATCCACCACGTCCTCCAGCCGCGAGGACTCCACCCGATGCGTCGCGTACCCCAACCACATCGCATCCGCCGCGTCACACCGCGCGCCGGTAAGCCCCAGGTATGTCCCCGCCTCGCCCGGGAAGCGAGGGAGGAACCAGCCACCGCCCACGTCCGGGAAGATGCCGATGGCCGTCTCCGGCATCGCGAGCATCAGCTTCTCCGTCACCACGCGAAAGGCCCCGTGCACGGACAGCCCCAACCCACCACCCATGCAGATGCCGTCCACCCACGCGACGAACGGCTTGGGGAAATGGTGGATCCGGTGATTGAGCGCGTACTCCGCACGGAAGAACTCGCGCGACAGCGATGCGTCCGAGCGTGCGACCGAACTGGCCACCGCGCGCACGTCCCCTCCGGCGCAGAACGCCCGGCCCCCGGCTCCGCGGATCACCACCGCCTTCACGGACGGATCCGCCGCCCAGGCATCCAGCTGGGGATGCAGCGCCCGGCACATCTCCAGGGAGAGCGCGTTGAGCGCCTTCGGTCGATTGAGGGTGACCAGGCCCACGGCCCCCCGAGTCTCCTGCAGCACGTCCTCGCTCATGGCGTGGGGGATATCAGCCCGGAAGGGGCTCGCATGGGAGATTCAGGGGTGACATGGCGTCGGAAATCGGTATTGGGGAGAACATGACTTCCGCAGCCGCCCCCCTGCTCGCCGCCGTCTTCGACATGGATGGCACGCTCGTCGACAACATGGACTTCCACAACCGCGCCTGGGTGACGCTCGCCCGGAAACTCGGTCTGGATGGCCTGACCGCGGAACGCTTCCAGAACGAGTTCGCGGGAAAGAAGAACGAGGAGATCCTCCCGCAGCTGCTGGGCCGCACCCTCTCCGTCGCGGAGCTGGACGCGCTCGCCGAGGAGAAGGAGTCCCACTACCGCGCCATCTACCGGCCGTACCTGGCGCTGCACCGGGGCGCGGAGGGCTTCCTCCACCGCCTGCGTGACGCGCGGTTGCTCCTGGCCGTGGCCACCGCCGCGCCGCACGGCAACCGCGAGCTGGTGCTGGACGGGCTCTCCGTGCGTCCGCTCTTCGCCTGTGTCGTCGGCGCTGAACAGGTGGAGCGCGGCAAGCCCGCGCCAGACATCTTCCTCGCGGCGGCGAAGGCCCTCCAGGTGCCCCCCGAGTCGTGCCTCGCGTTCGAGGACGCCATCAACGGCGTGCTGTCCGCGCGCGCCGCCGGCATGGTCACCGTGGGCATCACCACCACCACGACCGCGGAGGCGCTGAAGAACGCGGGGGCCCACTACACCGCCCCGGACTTCGACACGCTGCCCCCGGAGCTGCTCGCGCGCCTCTTCGTGTCCAGGGCCTGAGGGGGCACATACGCCCCACCCCGGGCGCGGCCTCCCTGGAGAGCCGGGCGCCAAAAGGGCGCCAGACGCGGTGACGTTGTGTAGTGTTCGGCGGCCATGTCGACGTCCGCCAAACTCAAGCTCCCCTCGGGCCCGTCCCGGCACGTCTACGACGTCATCGTGCTGGGCAGCCAGGTCGGAGGCGCGCTCGCCGCCGCGCTCCTGGCGAAGCGCAACCACCGCGTGTTGCTGGTGGAGCACGACGGCATGGGGCCCGGCTACGAGCACGACGGCTTCGTGCTGCCCTACGCCCCCTTCGTCGCGCCGCCCCTCAAGGCGATGCCCGCCGTGGACGAGGCCCTCAACGAGCTGGGCCTGTCCACCGCCATCGGCCGCGCGCTGCGCCCCCACGCGCCGGAGCTCCAGCTGGTGCTGCCCCGGAACCGGGTGGACCTGGTCGGGGACGCCGCCCGCCGCCGCGCGGAGCTGACGCGCGAGTTCGGCGAGGCCGGCGAGGGCATCCAGGGCGCGCTCGCGGGCAGCGCCGCGCAGCACGAGGCCACCGACGCCTTCTTCAAGGCCGGGCCCCAGCTGCCGCCCGACGGCTTCTTCGAGGGCTGGAAGCTCAAGGGGCAGATCAAGGAGCACCCGGCCCTGGACGCCACGCCCCGGCTCGCGGGCGAGGATCCGGCGCTGTCGCTGGTGCGCGGCCTGCTGCCCTTCCTCGTCCACCTGGAGAAGCCTGGCGCGCCCCTGGCGCAAACGCGGGCCCTGTCCCAGGTGCTCACCGCGCCGTCCACCTACCCCGGCGGAATGGACGCACTGCGCGACGTGCTCACCCGGCGGCTGACGGAGCTGGGCGGCGACGTGCTGGGCCGCGACAACCCGGCGGGCTTCATCGTCGAGGAGCTCGCGTTCGACGGCAGCAAGTTCTCCGGCGTGAAGCTGGTGCGCTCGGACACGCTCTACCGCGCGTCGTGCCTGGTGACGGCCACGGACTCCGGGGCGCTGCGCCGGCTGGTGACGGACAAGAAGCACCACCGCGGCCTGCTGGAGCACCTGGATCAGTCCAACATCAAGTCGCTGCTCTTCAGCGTGAACTGGGTGGTGCCGGAGGCGGCGCTCCCACGAGGCATGGGCGAGCTGGTGCTCGTGGACACGCAGGACGCGGAGCTGGGCCCGCTGCTCGTGCAGCAGCACCCGGCGCGCACGGCCGCGACCTCCGGGCACAAGGACGTGGAGGGCGTGCGTGTGCTGTGCGCGGGCGCCTTCGTCCCGGCCTCCGCGCGCGAAGAGGGCGAGGAGCACCTCCAGGCGCTGGCGAAGCGCATCGACGAGCACCTGGAGCGGCTGATGCCCTTCACGAAGCAGCACCGCGCGCTGCGATCGGTTCCCTACCTGGACGCCGGGGGAGTGCGCGGCAGCCGGCTCATGCCCCACCCGCTCTACAGCTTCGAAACGGAAGCCTTCCTGGGCGTCACGGGGTTGAAGCAGCGCACGCCCGCGAAGAACGTGATCCTGGCGGGCCGCGAGGTGCTGCCCGGCCTGGGCCTGGAGGGCGAGCTGCTCGCGGGCATGCGGGCCGCGAAGCTGGTGCAGGACATGTTGAAGAAGAAGGATCCGCTCAAGGGATAGGACCCGGGTCGGATCCGGCTGGATTTCCGGCCTGTTTCTGGTAGGGTCCGCCGCTCTTTTATGGGCTGCTGTCGAACGCCCCAGTTTTCAAGGAGTTAGCAGTCATGGCGTGGAAGTGCGACCTCTGTGGGAAGCGTCCGCTGGTGGGTAACAACGTCAGCCACGCGAACAACAAGACCAAGAAGCGGACCCTGCCGAACCTGCAGAAGGTGCGCGCGAACGTGAGCGGCAGCATCGAGCGCGTCCTGGCCTGCACCCGCTGCATCAAGGCGGGCAAGGTGACCAAGGCCGCCTGAAGTCCGGGAGCCTTCCGGTGGGCATGACGCGCGCTCGAAAGTCCGCGCTTCCGCCCACCGAACGGCTCCATCCCCGTGCGGATGACCTGGACCTCCTCCCTGTCGAGGCGGTCGTCCGACGGTTGCATCAAGAAGACCTGATCGCGCTTCGCGCGGTCCGTGAGGCGTTGCCGTCCATCGCGGCGGCGGCCCGGGCCGTGGCGGAAGCGTTTCGCGCTGGCGGCCGGCTGCTCTACGTGGGCGCGGGAACCAGCGGTCGGCTCGGCGTGCTCGACGCGAGCGAATGTCCCCCCACCTTCGGTGTCCCGGCAACGCGGGTCCAGGCGGCCATGGCTGGCGGCCGGCGGGCCCTGACGCGTGCCGTGGAGGGCGCCGAGGACGACGTCGCCGCGGGGGCCCGGGCGGTGCGGGCATTCCGGGCGCGGGCACGGGACGTGGTGTGCGGCATCTCCGCGTCAGCCTCCACGCCCTATGTCCGGGGCGCGCTGGACGAGGCCCGCGAGCGTGGGGCGAGCACGGTGCTGGTGTGCTGCAACCCGCCCGGGCCGGCCATGCGCGCGGACACGGTGGTGCTGGCGCGCACGGGGCCGGAGGTGGTGGCGGGCTCCACGCGGCTGAAGGCGGGCACGGCGACGAAGCTCGTGCTCAACGCCATCACCACCGCGGCCTTCGTGTCGCTGGGCCACGTGTACCGGGGGCACATGGTGGACGTGCGCCCCACGAACACGAAGCTGCGAGCCCGCGCGGTGCGCATGGTCGCGGAGCTGACGGACCTGCCCCCCGCGCGGGCGGCGGCGCTGCTCCAGGCCGCGGGGGACCACGTGAAGCTGGCGCTGGCCATGCACTTCACGGGGCTTCCGGCGGCCCAGGCGCGGCGCCAGTTGAAGGACGCGGGCCTGCGAGGGCTCGAACGTCCGGCGGCAGCCCGAGCGGCTCCAGGCCCGCGGCCACGTCGGCGCCCTTCGCGCTGAGCGAACTTCCTCCGGAATCCGACACGGAAGGCGTCATTCCCAGACACACGAGGTGCCCTCAGGGCCGGGGTCCGGCGGCCGTGGGAGCTGGCCTTTAGACTTGGGGCATGCGCCCCGCCACGCCCCCCTCCCCCTCCCTGCCGCCCCGGCTGTGCGTGGGCGTGCTGTCCGGCACCAGCGTGGACGCGGCGGACGCGGCGCTGTGCCGGGTGGACGGCACCGGCGCGGACGTGAAGCTCCAGCTGCTCGCGCATGTCTCCCATCCCTTCACGCCGGACCTGGTCGCGCGGGTGCTGGGTCCGCAGGACGCCCGGAGCCTCTGCGCCCTCAACTTCGAGCTGGGGGAGCGCTTCGCCGAAGCCGTGCTGGCCGTCATCGCGCGCGCGGGCGTGAAGCGCGAGGACATCCACGTCATCGGCTCGCACGGCCAGACCATGGCCCACCTGCCTTCGGACCTGTCCGCCATCGCCTCCACGCTCCAGATTGGCGAAGCGGCCGTCATCGCCGAGCGCACCGGCCTGCCCGTCGTCAGCGACTTCCGCACCCGCGACATGGCGGTGGGCGGCCAGGGCGCGCCGCTCGTGCCCTACCTGGACTGGGCCGTCTTCCGGAACCGCGAACGGCCGGACGTCACGCGCGCGTTCCTCAACCTGGGCGGCATCGCCAACATCAGCGTCGTGGGCGAGCACGTGGACGACACGCTCGCGTTCGACACCGGGCCCGCGAACATGGTGCTGGACGGACTGGCGCGCCGGGTGACGAAGGGCCGGCTCGCGTGCGACCGGGACGGGAGCCTGTCCTCCCAGGGCCAGGTGATCCCCGCGCTCATGGAGGAGCTGCTCGCGCATCCGTTCCTCGCGCGGCCGCCACCACGCAGCGCTGGCCGCGAGGGCTTCGGAGAACCGCTGGTGGACCGGCTCTGGGCGGCGGCCCCGGAGCAGCCCCACGACTTGATGGCCACCGCGCGGGCCTTCACCGTGGAGGCCACCGCGCGCGCCTTCGACACCTGGGTGCGGCCTCGCTTTCCCCGGCTGGAGGCGGTGTATGCCTCCGGCGGCGGGACGCGGAATCCGGTGCTGATGGCGGACCTGCGGGCGCGTCTGGCCCCGGTGCCGCTGGAGCGGCTGGACGTGCTGGGCTTCCCCGAAGAGGCGAAGGAAGCGGCCCTCTTCGCCCTGCTCGCGGCCGAGCACCGGGCCGGGACGCCCGCGAATGTTCGCCCGGCAACTGGCGCCGGGCGCCGAGTCGTTCTAGGTAAGCTGACACCGTGAGCAGCGTGAACCTGATGGCCCGCGAAGTGGCCGCGAAGATCGTCTTCTACGGCCCCGGCCTGTCTGGGAAGACGACGACCCTGCGAAAGGTCTACGAGACCGTTCGCCCGGCCCACCGCGGCGAGATGATGTCCATCGCCACCGAAGGCGACCGGACGCTGTTCTTCGACTTCCTGCCGGTGAAGGTGGAGCGCGTGGGCGACTGCTCCGTGCGCCTGGCCCTCTACACCGTGCCCGGGCAGGTCTTCTACAACGCCACCCGCAAGCTGGTGCTCCAGGGCGCGGACGGCGTCGTGTTCGTGGCGGACTCGCAGGCGGAGGCCATGGACGCCAACCGCGAGTCGCTGGCCAACCTGGAGGAGAACCTCCTGGAGAACGGCATCCGCCTGGACCGCTTCCCACTGGTGATGCAGTGGAACAAGCGGGACCTGGACAACATCCTCTCCGTGGAGGATCTGCGCCGGGAGCTCAACCCGCGCGGCGTCCCCGACTTCGAGACGGCCGCCGCCAACGGCCGCGGCGTGATGGACGCGCTCAAGACCATCACCCGGCTGGTCATCAAGGACCTGCGCGCCAAGCGCATCGTCCCGCCGCCCCGCCCCGCCCCGCCCGGCACGGCCCCCGCGGGCCTGGAGGCGCAGCTCTCGCAGCACCTGCACCACCGCCAGCCCCCGGCCGGGACGCCGCCCGCCCCTGCCAGCCCTACCGCCGCCACCATCGCCGCCACGCCCGTGCCCCGCACGCTGACGACGCCCGCTCCGCCGCGCGTGGAGCCCGCCGCCGTGCCCGCCATGGCCGTGGCGCCGTCCACGGGCAGCAAGCTCCTGGGGCCCACCAGCGCGCTGGCGCCGGGGGACCTCTTCGACCACGCCCGGGCCGCGGAGGCCGCCTTCACCGCCGGGGACTACACCACCTGCGTCACCGCCTGCACCGACGCCGTCCGCCGCGCCATGGCGTTCGCGGGTGAAGGCTCCCTGGCCCAGCAGGCCTTCCTGCTGCACGTGGACGGTTCGGACCTGCTGCGCCTGCAGGGCCTGTCCACGCTGCCGCAGCTGCGCGTGGACGACGCGGCGTTCGCGCTCTACGTCCTCATGCAGGTCTTCGTGCGACTCAACGCCGTGGGGCTTCCGACCGCCGGGTGATGCGCGCGTGGGCCCGGCTCGAGCCCGGTGCCCACGGCGCTTCCGTTCAGCGCGGGAGCGTGAGCTGCAACAGCCCCATGCGGTGCAGCTTCGCCAGCGTCTTGAGCGTCTCCAGCTCTCGCGCGGGGCTGGCCAGCACCAGCGTGGACACGTCCCACGTCCCGCTGACGAGCCCGGCGATCTGCCGCTCCTCCGGCTTGAGCATCACCATCGCCTGGGGGGCCTGGATGAGCTGCGGCACCACCAGCGGCGGCAGGTCCGCGTAGAGCGCGGCCACGTGCTCGCGCTGCACCAGGCGCGCGAACTCGCGCACGCGCCGGTCCGCGGGGTCGCTGGCCAGCAGGGACGCGCAGACGATGCCGGCCGCGTCGTACTGGCCCTCGCGCATCAGCACCGCGCCCTTCTCCAGCATCTCCGCCACCGGATCCGCTTCCACCTGCGGCGCGCCGTCCACCTCCACCAGCTTCGCGCGCAAGAGTTCGTGCACCCGGCGCGTCACCGACGAGCGCGACACGCCCATGGACAGCCGCAGCCGCCCCAGGTTCTGCGGCGTCGTCGTCAGCGCCAGGATGATCCGGTGCATCAGCGGCTGGCTGGGGCTGGGCGGCGACAGCGCCTTCACGCTCAGCGCGTCGATGGGCAGCGCCTTGTCCACGTCCCCCTGCTCGTCCACCCAGCGCAGGGACTCGAAGAGCAGCTCGCGGATGCTCATGTCGGACGGCACCCAGTCCTCACCGGTGCGGTCCGCGTCCTCCGTCCAATGGAAGGTGCCCTGCCCCGCGATGGTCAGGTCCGTCATCGCCGCGAACAGCTCCTCGCGGCCCAGGTCGCGCACCCACCTTGCCTGGACACCGTGCGCGTCGAAGGCCGCGTCCACGTCCGGCGTGCGCGCCAGTTCGTCGAACGCCGCCAGCACGCGCGTGCCCGCCGCCAGCTTCGGCAGCGACAGCAGGCGGGCCACCCGGCCGCGCAGGCCTTCGCTCGCGGTGGCGCCCACCTGGCCGGACAAGAGGAACAACTTGCGCTCGCCTGCCTCCCACGACAGCTGGAGCGTCCCCGTCTTGCGGGAGCTGTCCAGCCATTGAAGGAACTCGGGGAGCGGGTAGCTGAAGAGGTCGCCGTGGATGGCCATGCGTGTCGGATTCGAGGATACAGTCCCAGGCCGTGCGCGTCGCGGTCCTGTTCATCGACGGGGTGGGCATCGGACGGAAGGACCCGGCCGTGAACCCGCTCGCGGACCGCGACCACCTCCTGGCCTGGTTCCAGGACGCCCCAGTCCCCGTCCTGCCCCATGGCGGCATGGGCCTCCCGGTGGACCCCACCTTCGGCGTGCCCGGCCGGCCCCAGTCCGCCTCCAACCAGACGGCCATCCTCACCGGGGACCCCGCCCCCGTCCTCGTGGGCGGCCACGTGCTGGGCTACCCCAACACCGCCCTGAGGGATTTGCTCGCGGAACGCTCCATCGTGCGGCGCCTCAAGGCCGCGGGCCGCACCGCCACCTTCGCCAACGCGTATCCCGCGCCGTATCTGGACGCGCTCGGCGTCCCCCGGCGTCCGTCCACGTCCCCGCCGGAGTTCACCCTGCCGGAGCGCGCCGCGCGCAAGGTGCGCCCCTCCGCCGCGAAGCTCGCCTTCGCCGCGGGAGGCGAAGCGCTGCGCACGCTGGACGACGCGCGGGCCGGAGACGGCCTCACCCACGACATCACCGGCGCCGCCGCGCGCGCGCACGGACTGGACGTGCCCCACCGCACGCCCGGCGAGGCCGCGGCCCTCTTCTGGCGCATCGCGGGACAGGCGGACTTCACCTTCTTCGAGCACTACCTCGCCGACGAGGCCGGCCACGCCCAGGACTTCACGGCCGCCCGCCTGGCGCTCGACACCTTCGACGCCTTCCTGCGCGCCGTGGCGGCCACCCGGCCGGACGACGCGCGCGTGTTGGTGTGCAGTGACCACGGCAACGTGGAGGACCTGTCGGTTCGAGGACACACCGTGCACGCCGTGCCCATGCTCTACTTCGGCCCCTCCGCCCCGGAGGTAGCGTCGTTCTCCACCGTCGCGGACGTGGGCCGCGCGGTGATCCGCTGGCTCGGGGCCAACTAGAGGGACGCTGGATGCGGGTGGGCGGTACCGGACGATGGAGCCAGCTGCCCGCCCTGCTCGCGGTGACGCTGCTCCTTTCCGCGTGCGCCTCCGTGCAGAAGGCCCCCAGCCCCGCCGCCACGCTGGCGCTGCCCGGCGGTGAGTTCCTCTTCGAGCACTCCGCGAAGGACGCCCAGTCCGCGGACATGGTCCGCCGCGCCGTGGAGAACGCCGGGCCCCACCTGGCCCGCTGGGGCATCTTCCAGGAG
This sequence comes from Corallococcus sp. AB011P, assembly GCF_003611605.1. Classification (NCBI taxonomy): domain Bacteria; kingdom Pseudomonadati; phylum Myxococcota; class Myxococcia; order Myxococcales; family Myxococcaceae; genus Corallococcus; species Corallococcus sp. AB011P. The sequence goes on along the minus strand of NZ_RAVX01000016.1, from coordinate 153,477 downwards.
CCCGTCACCCTGGTCATCCACCCGAACCACGCCGCCCTGGAGCGCGCCGCCCGCCGCTCCGGCTACGACTTCCTGCGAGCCTGGGCCCGCTACGAGCAGGTGGAGGTCCAGAGCCCCCGCACCTGGACGCGCGCCGGCGCCACCCAGAAGCAGGTGGACGAGCTGCTCCTGCATGAGCTCACCCACAGCCTCATGTGGCAGGCGTCCGCCACCGTGTCGGACTGGACGAAGAAGGGCATCCCGCTGTGGTTCAGCGAAGGCATGGCCTCCTACACCGCCAGCCAGGGCTACCGCGTCCCCAGCCTGGAGGACCTGGCCCGCTTCCTCCACCAGTACCCCCAGGCGGATCCGCTCGCCCGCGCCGAGTCGCTCTACGAGACCGAGAACGCCACCGTCTACGGCGCCGCCCACCACGCCTTCACCTTCCTCATGGAGCGCTACGGCGAAAAGCGCGTCCGCGGCGTGCTCGCCGCCATGCGCCGGGGCCAGGACTTCACCGGAGGCTTCCTGGAGGCCATCGGCCTGCCCGTGGACGCCTTCCTCCGAGACTTCCGCCGCTACGTGTACCTGCGCGGCTTCAAGGGGGGCCGGCTGACCCCACCTCCGGCCCCTCCACGCCCGGAAGGGCGCGGAATTCCTGGGAATCCGCAGCTCAAAGCGCCATCCACCCCACATTCGCCCACTTCCACGCCACCGGACACAACTCCGGAGGCCCCAAGTCCGACAAGTTGAGCAAGCCCGCTATGCGTGGGCCGCCGGAGGATTGCCCCGTGACTGATTCCAAAATCAACCGCCCGACCCGCACCTCGTCCCCCGCCACGGGAACCACCACGGATGCCGCCACGCTGGCGGAGCGGCAGAAGGCCGCCGCCGCGAAGGCCGCCGCCGCGAAGCGCAACCAGTCTGGCTTCGAGTCCACGCCCGCGTCCGGCGCTCGCGCCCCGGTGGCTGGCACCGGCAACCTGGCCCGCTCCGCCAACGCGAGCGCGCTGTTGGGCGCCGCGCCCACGTCCGCGGTGAAGAACGGCGCGACGGTGGCGAACCCCACCCCCCGCACCATCACCTTCACGTACGACGCGGGCCCGCACGCGGCGCTCACCAACCCGAAGCTCAAGGGCAGCTGGGACGCGGACGGCCGCTACAACGCGCAGTGGTCCTCTGGCGGCATCCCCATGAAGTCGCTGGGCAACGGCAAGTACGAGGCCACGGTGAAGGTGGCGGACGACGGCCTGGCGCGCAACTGGGAGTGGGGCGTCAGCGTGGACGGCCCGTCCGGCAAGGACCAGTGGGCGGTGATGGGCGAGGGCAACCTCAAGTTGGACCTCTCCAAGCCCACCGCGTCCTACTCGCCCACGACGTACCACACGATGGGCGCGCAGAAGTCCGGCCAGGACGTGAACTTCAAGTTCTGGGCGCCGGACGCGCGGGCCGTGCAGGTGAAGGTGACGGACAAGCAGGGCCGCGAGCAGCGCATCCCCATGACGCGCGACGAGGGCGGCAACTGGACCACGCAGGCCAAGGGCGCGTGGTCGCAGATGGAGGGCAAGGCCTACGTCTACGAAGTGGTGGACTCCACGGGCGCTGTCAGCGACCGGCCGGACCCCTACGCGCGCCGGATGATGGGCGAGCAGCGCGGCCTGGACCGGCTCTACCTGGACCCCACGCGCGGCAAGGAGGTGGACCGCTACTTCACCGGCGCCACCGGCCTGATGCGCTTCGACATCGACAGCGCGGAGGGCGCGGACAGCGCGTACCTCGTCCTCAAGGACGGCGACGGCAACCCGCTCAACAAGCAGCAGCTCCAGGAGCGCCTGGGCAAGTTCGACGACACCCTCATCGACAAGCTGCACGGCGGGAAGCTCAACGACTTCTGGTCTCGCAACGTCTCCGACGACGGCCGCATCAAGATGACCAACCAGGCCGGCGCCTGGACCGCGCTCGTCAACGACCCGGACAAGCTGGTCGGCCTGCGCTACGAGTTCCAGGTGTTCGACAAGGACGCGCAGGGCAAGCTGCACCTGCGCGACGACGTGAACAACGACGGCAAGCTCTCCGACACGGAGCGCCTGGCGTCGACGGAGAACGACCCCTGGAGCAACCTCATCACCAAGGGCAGCGGCGTGGACTTCCGCGGCTCCATCCTCACCGACCCCACGACGTTCCAGTTCAAGAACGACGACGTCCCGCGTGAGAAGGATCCGTCCAAGTGGGTGGTGTACCAGCTCCACGCGGGCAGCTTCCTGGGCGAGGCGGGCAACGCCAACCGCTCCACCATGGAGGACCTGATCAAGAAGCTGGATTACTTCAAGGAGCTGGGCGTCACCACGCTGGAGCTGTTGCCCACCAACGAGGTGGAGGGCCCGCGCAACTGGGGCTACCTGGGCGTCAACAGCCTGGCCACGGAGAGCTCCTTCGGCTTCGAGGACGAGAACGGCCAGTGGGTGGAGGGTGATGAGGCCCTCAAGCGCTTCATCGACGCGGCCCACGGCAAGGGCCTGAACGTGGTGTCGGACGTCGTCTACAACCACGTCTTCGGCGACCACAACGGCCTGTGGAACGTGGGCGGCCCCAGCAACCCCTACTTCAACTGGGCCAAGCAGCCCGGCCAGTTCGAGCAGCGCGACACGCCGTGGGGCGCCGTGCCCGCGTACAACACGCCGCAGGTGAAGCAGCTCTTCGTGGACCACGCCGTGCAGCAGATCGCCGAGCTGAAGTTCGACGGCCTGCGCTTCGACTTCACGGAGCCCATCAAGGGCACGGGCGGCAAGGACGGCTGGGAGATGCTCCGGGAGATCAACCGCCAGGTGCACTTCCTCAACCCCAACGCGTGGACCGTGGCGGAGCAGTTCGACTACGAGCCGGACATCTCGCGCCCGGCGAAGCCAGACGGCACGGGCGGCGGCTTCGACGCCCAGTGGTACACGGAGTTCCAGCACAAGCTGGTGCGCGACAACAGCAAGCCGGGTCTGATCCAGGCCGCCTCGCGCGGGATGAAGACGGACGTGGACGCGTTCGTGAACCTGATGACGAACCCGCGCGGCCTGGACGGCTGGAAGCACGCGCTGTCCATCATCTCCAACCACGACGAGGTGGGGAACGCGGAGCGCACCCTGGACACCGCGGAGGGCGCCAACCCCACCGACTTCCCGGACAACTGGTCGCGCGGCGCCGCCCGCTTCGCCGCCGGCATCGGCATGGCCGGCCCCGGCATCCCCATGTTCTTCCAGGGTGACGAGTTCGGCGCCCAGAACCCCTTCAAGTGGGGCAACCCGTCCACCTGGGACAGCGACTGGAGCTGGCAGGACGTGGGCAAGGGCGTGGACTTCGGCAAGGTGACGTTCAACGACACCACCAAGGCCACCTACGAGCGCCTCTTCGAGCTGTCCCCGGACGCGCGCGCGAAGGACAGCGCGTACAAGGCCTTCTCCGTGGACGACAAGAAGCTGTTCGCGGAAGTGGCCGCCCTGCCCGCCTCCGAGCGCAGGGACGCGATGCTGGACGTCACCCGCCGGCAGTCCTTCAACTTCTACAAGGACTCCATCGGCCTGCGGAACAGCAGCGACGCCTTCAGCGCCGCGGCCGAGGTGAAGCGCGTCTATACCCACAACGACGACAGCGTGATGGCCTTCACGCGCAAGTCGGGCAACGAGGAGTTCCTCGTGGTGGGCAGCCTCAACAAGAAGAACCTGGAGGGCTACTCGCTGCCGCTGCCCCCGGGCCAGTGGAAGGAAGTGCTGAACAGCGACGCCGCGGCGTACGGCGGCGGCAACTTCGGCAACTACGGCGCCACGCTGAACGGCGGGAACACCCCGGTGAACATCCCCGCCGCCGGCTACGTGGTGATGAAGAAGGTCGGCTAGTCCTTCTTCGCCTCCGGTCCGGCCGTCCCCTTCTGAGGGGCGGCCGGGCTGGGCAGCAGCGGCGGCCGGTCCTTGCCCTCCATGGTGCGCTGCAGCTCCAGCTCCTGGAGCAGCACCGCGGGCGCCACGGTGGACACGGGCACGTTGCCGCTCTCCGCGCCGCAGAAGCCGTTGAACACGCCCAACCGCTGGCCCGTGGCGAGGATGCGGTTCACGGACGACAGCGGCGTGCCCACGATTTCAACCCCGCGCACCAGTGTCTCCTCGCCGGTCTTCACGTCCACGCGGTACACCATCCGCGGCACGCCCTTGAAGGCCTGGTAGCCGTAGCTGGACGTGTTGGTGTTGCCGCCGGTGATGTCGCGGATGATGAGCCCGTACGGCTTGCCCTGCCGCTTCGCCTCCGCGATGAGCAGCTTCTTCAGCTCCGCGTCGCTCACCTGCTTCGTGCTGTCCACGATGAGGTTCGCCATGCGCGCCACCGGCTGGAGCGTGCCCTGGCCGCGCCCGTGGCCGTTGGACTTGGGGAAGCCCTCCACCGGGTGACGGCTCATCAGGTAGCCCTTGAGCACGCCCTTCTCCACCAGGCTCACCGGCTGCCCCTTCACGCCCTCTTCGTCGTAGAGGTAGTAGCCGTTGAGCGGCTCGCCGTTCACCTCGCGCCGGGACGGATCATCCCGCAGCGACAGGAAGGCCGGGAGGATCTGCTTGCCCTCCTGTCCCTTGAACGTCTTGCCGTCGGTGTCGCCGTCCTGCCGGTCCGCCTCCAGACGGTGGCCCAGCGTCTCGTGGAAGAGCACGCCCGCGGCCTCCGGCGCCAGGATGGCCGGGCCCGCGTACGGGGTGATGGCCGGGGCCTGCCTCAGCGCGAGCAGCTCGTCGATGACCTTCCGAGCCGCCGCGTGCACGCGCGCCTCGTCGGGCAGCCCCGCCTCCGTGGGCAGGTAGAAGCTGCGCGAGTTGTCGAGCAGCTGTCCATCCGGCGCGCGCGTCACCGCGGAGACGTGCAACGCGTAGAGCGTCTCCTCCGTGATGAGGCGCGTGCCTTCCGAGGACACGAACAGCCGCGTGATCTTGTCCGCGGTGATGCGCACCTCCGAGTCGAACAACTCCGGGTGCGCGTTGAAGCGCGCGGACACGTCTCGCGCCAGCTTGCGCCACTTCTGGCGATCAAACGGGAACGCCACCGGCGGCTGCACGTAGGTGGCCGGCGTCTCCTTGGAGAAGGACGCGGGGCGCTTGGGGTCCTCCACCGAGTAGACGTCCTCGCCCTTCTTCTTCAGGTACTGGAAGAGGGCGGCCTTGTACTTCTCGTCCGTGACGAGCCACAGCGCCGTGCGCAGCGCGAGCGGTGAGTCGTCCTGCGGCCCGTCCTTGCGAGCGGTGAAGCTGGAGCCCTTGCTGGTGCTGAAGCCGAAGTCGAGCGAGTCCGCCACGGAGCTGTCGTAGTCGTAGCTGCCCACGCGCACGTCCACGCCCAGCTTGCGCTCGCGGTAGTCGTCGTCCTGGAACAGCGCTCCGTAGCGCGCGATGATCAACCGCGACTCGTAGTCCTTCACGCCGTAGCTCAGGAAGTACGGCGCTTCATGACCGTTCACCTTGAGCTGCTGCTGGTTGCGCTGAAGCTCCGCGCTCATCGCGTCCAGCAACGGCGCGCGAGGGTCGGGAGCGGGCGCCGCGCCCATCAGCAGGGACGCAGCCATGAACAGCGGGAACAGGGGGCGGGAGGAGCCAGGCACGGCCACGCACTGTAGCCAGAAACGCGGCGAGGGCCCTCCCCTCACGCGCCAGGCGTGAAGCGAGGACCCTCCTGCCCGCATGCCCTGTTCGCTACAGGCTTACGCCTTGACGATCTTCTCGCGGCCCTGGGTGACGCTCTTGGTCGCGTTGCGCGTGTCGACGACGATGTTCGAGCGCTGGACCAGTTCGTTGTAGTCGATGTGCGAGTGGTCGGTGAGGATCATCACCGCGTCGTACTGGCTGAGCGTCTCCGGGTCGAGCGGGACGGACTTCATCTCCATGTTGAAGCCGTGGCCCTTGTGCAGCTCCTTCACGAACGGGTCGTGGTAGGCGATCTCCGCGCCCTTCTCCTTGAGGAGCGTCATCACGCGCAGCGACGGGGACTCGCGGTGGTCGTCGATGTCCTTCTTGTACGCCGCGCCGATGCAGAGGACCTTCGCGCCGTTGAGGACCTTCTTGTTCTGGTTGAGCGCCTCCATCGTGCGCTGCACCACGTAGTAGGGCATCTGCCAGTTCACCTCACCGGCCAGCTCGATGAACTTGGTGTGGAACTCGAACTCGCGCGCCTTCCACGTCAGGTAGAACGGGTCGATGGGGATGCAGTGCCCGCCCAGACCGGGGCCCGGGTAGAACGGCTGGAAGCCGAAGGGCTTGGTGCTGGCGGCCTGGATGACCTCCCACACGTCCACGTTCATGCGGTCGCAGAGCATCTTCATCTCGTTGACCATGGCGATGTTCACGCAGCGGTAGATGTTCTCCAGCAGCTTGGCCAGCTCCGCCACGCGCGTGGACGACACAGGCACCACTTCCTTCAGCGCGCTGCCGTAGAGGGCGACCGCCACCTCCAGGCACGCGGGCGAGTAGCCACCCACGACCTTCGGAATCGTCTTGGTGTTGAAGCCCTTGTTGCCCGGGTCCTCGCGCTCGGGGCTGAAGGCCAGGAAGAAGTCCACGCCCGCCTTGAGGCCGTTCTTCTCCAGCAGCGGCTTGAGGACTTCCTCGGTCGTGCCCGGGTAGGTGGTGGACTCCAGGATGAAGAGCTGGCCGGGGCGCACGTACGGCGCCAGGGCCTCGCCCGTCTGGATGATGAAGGTCATGTCCGGCTCACGCGACGCGGTCAGCGGCGTGGGCACGCAGATGACCACGCAGTCCAGCTCGCGCGACTTCGCGAAGTCGTTGGTCGCCTTGAGCTTGCCCGCGTTGGTGAGCTCCGCCAGCGGCGCGCTGGGGATGTGCTTGATGTAGCTCTCACCCTTGGCGATCTTGTCGATCTTGCGCTGGTCGACGTCCAGCCCCGTGACCGGGAAGCCCGCTTCCGCGAAGGCCATGCCCAGCGGAAGACCGACGTACCCGAGACCCACCACGCCCACCTTCGCTTCCCGATTCTGAATCCGACCCAGCAACGGGTTGCCAACCATCACGCGCATTGTCGTTACTCCCAGCAGTTGACGTGCTGCCTCGCCGGCTCACACGTCCCGACCCACACCAATCACCTGAAGACGAACACCCACCCCAACCATGCCGGAGGCGTCAGCTGCCTCCGGAACTCCACCGACACCGCCGGCACCACGCGCCCATACGCAGGCGAGTAGCGAGACGGCACGAGCAGGGTCTCCAACCCCTGCCCGAAGAGCACCCAACCCGCGGGTGCATCCGCCGGTCCAATCTCCAGGGCCCGTGCATCGAAGGCCTCCGGGCCCTCCTGCACGCGCCCCGCCCGCGCCACCACTTCCGCCGCGGGCTGGCACCACCGCGCCTGCGCATCTGGCAGGTGCAAACGTCCGACCACCTCATGACGGCCCGTTCCGACGAGCCGGTCCCCCACGGCCAGCGCGCGCACGTGCCGGTCGAGGAAGAAAGTCCTCTCGATCCCTACCGGGGCCGGCAGGTGGCGGTAGCCGTCATGGCGCACCACCAACCGGTCATGCTTCGCGCCGGGCTGGAAGGCCACGACGCGAGCCCGGGCATCCTCCGGCAGCGCGAACAGCCGCGCCGGATCCAACGGGGCCTGCTCCGCCCCATCCACCTGAAGCGTGTTGTGCGCCGCGGTGCTCCGCATCGCGTTGCGCAGGGCCGGATCCCGCGTGTACGAACCCGTGCCTGAATCGACGATGACAGGGCGGCCGGCGAGGTGAAGCTCGAAGGAAAGCTTGTCGTTGTGGCTGTGTCCTCCGACGCCCCGCTGCCCCTGTTTTCCGGCCGAGACGGTGAGCACGACCCCTTCGCCGCGCAAGATGTGGAAGCCACCTTCCGAAAAGCTTACCGACGCGGGCACCGGAGCCACGGGCAGCGCGTTGAAACGCACCAGGCCCGCGTCGCCCACAAGCCACGCCGCCTCGTCCGGGAACACGCCGCCGCCCAGCCCCGCGTCGTTGAAGAGCGCCGCGCCCAGCCCCGCGAGGTAGCTGTGATCCCCGTCCTCGCGATCCTGGAACGGGAACACGCGGCCGCTGTCGTTGTCGCCAATCTGCGGCGCCAGCCCGGCTTCCGAAGACCACGCGCGGGCCGCGACGAACATCAGTCGCAGCCGCGCTTCATACGCGGGGCCCAGAGACACGCCCGCGCCGCGAGCGATGAGGTAGGCCAGGGTGAAGAGCTCCACCGACAGGCGGTGATAGGGAATGGAGCCCTCGAAGGACGTGCCCTCGGGGTGGACCTGCGCCTCCATCTGCGCGCGCAGGCCGTTCGCCGCGAGCGCCACCTGCCGGGGCGCGCCGGGCAGCTCCGGGAAGAGCAGCCCCACCACCGCGAGCCCCACGTAGTTGGAGACAAGGTGGTTGTTGGGCACCGCGCTGGTGTCCTCCAGGTGGGCCTCCACCCAAGCGCAGTGCTCCGCGAGCGCGCCCAGCACGGGCACCAGGAACTCCGGACGGCGCACCTGGGGCGCGTCCGCGAACATCGCCAGCGCCTGCGCGATATTCGCCGCGCGCAGTGCAATCTCCATGGGGCACGTCCAATGGACGCCCATGCCCACGGGGTTCGCCTGCAGGAAGTCCAGCGTCTGCGCGACGAATGCCGTGGCGAAGCGCGAGCGCTCCGCTTCCGTGTCCGCCACCCACGCGCCCTGGGCCAGGGCCAGCACGCTGTCCAGCCGGGCCATCACCCACGGGTACTTCGGATCCATGCCCGTCACGTGCAGCGGCATGCGCTCCACCGGATCCACCGGATAGTGCCGGCCGCTCACCGGCTCCAGGGACCAGTCCACCGGCTTGCCTTCACCGAAGGCCACCTGCGTGCCGAAGACGTCCCACTCCTGACGGAGCGCCTTCGCGGCGCGCTCCAGCGTGCGCGCCTTCGCGCCCGGAAGCTTCTGGATGGCGGCGCGAGCGGACTCGCGCTGCGACAGTTCGCACCAGGCCCGCGATGTGCGGTGATCCAGCGCGAGCGTCACCAGCTCCTCGGCGCGCGTGGCGCCGAACGACTCCAGCAGCTGCGCTTCGTCCACCTGCTCCCGGCGGCGGTACAGCGCCTGCCGTGCGACCTTCTGGACCCGGCGGACCGCGCTCTTCGCGAGCGCCCCAGGCGCCATCCGAGCCATCGTCGCGTAGTAATCGAGAGTACCCATCCGCCCCTTCCCGCCCAGCCTGACGTGGGCAGGTGATAGCAAGCGGCTGGCCAAAACCTTTTCCCAGCAAGAGCAAGGGTTTGGCGTGAGGGGGCTGCCCATACGGCGGTAAAAATGTCCGCCAGTGCCGATCACGGTGGGTAAAGGATTGCTGCCTGGTGCGGAACGGAAGTGCTCCCCGGTGGAGCCATTGCGCCTCTTGACGGGCATGGCCATTCCTTGGCGCGTGCGGGCTGGGGCTTGGATGGGGCGGCGCATCGAGGACGACCTCGATGCCAGGATGGAAACGACGCTGACGGCGGTGGCCGAGCAGGCGCTGCGCGGAGGAACGCGCGCGGGCCTGGAGGCTCTCCTCAAGGCGTCCTTGCGGCTGACCGGCGCGACCGGCGCGGCCCTCTATGAAGGACGCGTGTGCGTGATGAAGGTGGGCAATGTCCCCGCCCGTCGCGCGGATGCCACGAAGCGGTCCTCTGTCTTGGAGATCTGGCCCACCCCCCTGACGACGTCGCAGCGGAGCGTGGTGAAGCGCTTCAGCGCGTTCGCCCCGGCGCTGCTCGCGGCGCACGCGCGCGAGGTGGCCCAGGGCGCGCGGCATGCCCGGCTGCTGGAAGCAAAGCGGCGCCTGGAGCGGACCGTGGCGGTGCAGGACAAGCGGCGCTCGCGCGCGGCGCACGACCTGCGCACGCCGCTGATGGTCATCAAGGGCTACGTGGACATGATGCTCAAGGGCACCGGCGGACCGCTGGGCCCGCAGGCGCAGCGCTACCTGGAGCGGATCGCCAAGGTCGCCGCGGATCAGAAGGAGCTCATCGACCGGCGCCTGTCACCACCCGTGCCGGGCCTGGATGACCTGCGCCCCGTGCTGACGCACGCCTTCGCACCCACGCGAGGCCGCGCCGCCGCCATGCTGACGCTGCCCGCGGAGCGGACCGTGCCGGTGAGGGGCGCCCGAGCGGAGTGGGAGCTGCTCGCCCGCACGCTCGCACGGGGCACCGCTGGCGCTGTCGCCGTGGACGTCCACCTGGGCCCGGCCCAGGAGGCCTCCCAGTGGCTGCTGCGCGTCCGGGCCTGCCCTGGCGCGGCCCTGACGGCGCGGACGCAGGCCATGCTCCAGCAGCTCGCGGAGCGCCTGGGAGGCACGCTGGCCGTGGCCGTGGCGCCCCGGCTGGAAATCACCCTGGTGCTGCCAGGGGATGACGCCTTTCCCGTACCCGCCCACCGGTAGGGGACATCGGGCCAGCGCACGAAAGGTAGGCAGAGGTCGCAACTCGCCTACCTGCAAGTGCGATAAAAGGGAAAGCGGTTTTCCTTCCTGACCCCGAAAGCCTCCCCCATGAAGCTCAACCGAAGCTCGAGCGTGCGCTCCACGCAGTCGACGCCGCAGCCGCGTCGCGGCAACTCCGTGGACTCGAAGCCCAACACGACGACGTCGCCGTCCTCGACGCCGACGAAGCCCACCCGGTCGAACTCGGCGCCCCCGACGGCCAACCGGCCGCCTTCCGACATGTCCACCGGCAGCCCGTCGCGCACGCGCCCGCGCAACCCGGAAGGGGCGGCGAAGGTGAACGGCACGGACGTGGGCGCCGCGAAGAAGCCCACGACCAACAGCGAGATCCGCGCCTGGTACAAGCAGCAGGTCGCCGGCATCCCCGCGAACGACGCGAAGCTGGCGGCGCAGGGCGCGTCGCTGGAGGACCGCGCGAAGGCCGCGCACTCCATCCGCCATCAGGCCCGCGTGGACGCGCGCCAGTTCATGGGCACGTTCGAATCCGCGATGCTCAAGGCGCGCGACTTCTTCAAGTACGGCCGGCTGGACGGCCCCTCGTTCGAGCAGCTCGTCGGTGAGGCCAAGAAGAGTGGCTTGAGCGAGGCGCAGGCGTACGACAAGATCATCAACAGCTCGCAGCGTACCAACCAGGCCGTGGACAACATCTACGCCAAGCCACAGGCAAAGCTATGACGGCTGATCAACTGATGAAGCAGAAGCTGGAGTGGGTGAAGACGTCGGACCCGCTCCACCCGCTGCGCACCAAGGCGGAGGGCAAGGAACTGCGCCTGCGCATCGGCGACTTCCCCGAGGAGTCCATGTACACGCTGCTCGTCGACGACCAGGAGGTCACCGAGTTCGACGACTGGCCCAAGGCGTGGGTCCGCCCGCGCTGAAAGAGCGGCTCGCAGCTGAAAGAACAGACGCCCTGTCCCTCGCTCCAGGCGAAGGACGGGGCGTCGTCGTTTCCAGAGGCCGCCCTGCCCGGCTCTCAGCCAGGCAGCAGCTGGCGCACGAGCTCCAGGAGCTTGCCGCGCTCCACCTCGCGCTTGACGAGGTAGCCGTCCGCGCCCGCTTCCAGACCAGCCGCGCGGTCCTCGTTGCTGTCCAGCGACGTCACCAGGATGATGGGCGTGCGCCGGAACATGGGGTGGCCCTTCATCCGCCGCGCCAGTCCCACGCCGTCCAGCCGGGGCATCTGCCAGTCGCTGACCACCAGGTGGCAGTGCACGCGCTCCAGCACCTGCCACGCCTCCTCGCCGTCCGACGCCGTCACCACCGGGTAGCCGGCGATCTCCAGCAGGGACTTCATCGCGAAGCGCGTGGTGAGCGAGTCGTCGCACACCAGGATGCGCGGCAGCTTGGATTCGCCGCTGGAGGTGCGCGTGTCCGGCTTGGCCGCGCGCAGGAGCTCCGGCGCGTTGAGCACCGGCACCACGCGGCCGTCGTCCAGCACCGCCGCGCCCGCCAGGTGCGTGACGTCCCGCAGGTGCTTGCCCAGTGCGCGGACCACCAGCTCCTGCTGCCCCACCACCTCGTCGATGGCGTACAGCACGCGCTCCTCACCCAGGGACAAGAGCACCGCCGTCTGCCGCCGGCCCGACTCCAGCGCGAGCGGCATGCGCGGCAGGCCAATGGCCTCCGAGAGCGACAGGAACGTGAGCTGCTCGCCGTCCAGCCGCGCCACCACGCGCCCCGCCACCGTGCCCACGTCGTCCGCGTCCAGCCGCAGCACGCGCTTCACGGTGTCGGAAGGAATCGCGGTGACCGTGGTGCCCGTGCGCACCAGCAGGCCCAGCGCCGCCGCCAGCGTCAGCGGCAGGTCCACGATGAAGCGCGTGCCCTTGCCGGGCGTGAACTCCACGTCCGCGCTGCCCTGCAGCCGCTGCGCGGTGGCCAGCACCACGTCCAGGCCCACGCCGCGGCCCGACGTGGACGTCACCTCGTCACGCGTGGAGAAGCCCGGCTGGAAGACGAGCCGCGCGGCCTGCGCGTCCGACAGCTTGTCCGCCGCCTCCTGGTTCATCAGGCCCCGGCGCACCGCCGTCGCGCGCACGCGCACCGGGTCCAGGCCCCCGCCGTCATCCTCCACGATGACGCCGATGCGCGTGCCCCGCGCCTCCACCCGCACCACCAGCCGGCCCGTCTCCGGCTTGCCCGCCGCCTTGCGCGCCGCGGGCATCTCCAGCCCGTGGTCGATGGCGTTGCGCACCAGGTGCACCAGCGGATCCTTCAGCGCGTCCACGATGCGCCGGTCGAGCCGCACGTCGGTGCCGCCCAACTCCAGCGTCACCTCCTTGCCCAGCCGCGAAGCCGTCTCTCGCACCGTGCGCCGCAGGGGCTCCAGCACCTGCGAGGCCGGCACCATGCGCAGGTCGCGCAGGTCGTCGCGGATGACCTGACCGATGAGCGCTTGCTGCTCACCGTCGCGGTGCGCCTCCTTCGCATGCTCCAGCAGGCGCTTCTGCATCGTGCGCATCAGGCCCACGCCCGTGCGCAGCGGCTCCAGCGCGGGCCCGCCGCCGGACATGGCCAACTGCGACGCGGCGCGCTCCAGGTGCAGCAGCACCTCATGCGCCTGATCCGTCAGCGACCGGAAGCCCTCCGTGCGCCGGCCCTGCTGCGACCGCCCGGACACCAGGTGCTCCACCTGGAGCGCCAGCGAATCCAGCGTCTTCACCGACACGCGCACCGCGCGGTCCACCGTCCCTGCGCGGCCTTCCGGAACCGGAGTGCTCGCGCGCGCCGCGGGCTTCGCGGCGGGGGCCGGAGCCAGCTTCACGGGCTCGGGCTCCTGGACCGCGACCGCGTCCTCCGCCACGCTCAGCGCCATGCGCAGGTCCACCAGCGCGCCCGCCACCTCCGACGCCGCCTGTCCCGCCGCGTCCCCACCCTCCTCCATGCGCGTGAAGCCCAGCGCCGCGGCCTCCGCCAGCGAGGCCACCGCGTCCGCCTGGACGGACTCCGCGCTATGGCGCAAGGCGTGCGCCTGCTCCACCGCCGCGCGCACCGCGCCCGCCCGGTCCTCCACCTTGGGGGACACCAGCGTGCTCAGCGCCGTCTCCAGCGCCACCAGCGCCTTCAGCCCGTCCTCACCCAACGGGCCGTTGATGGCGGCGTCGTCGGACCCGGGGGCGGCCGGCTCCTCGTGGCCCAGGGCCTTGAGCAGCGAGCCCACGCCGTCCACCACGGGCTGTTCACCCGCGTCGCCCCGGTTGAGGGCGTTCTCGATGGCGGAGAGGCCCCGAAGCATCGCCTCCACGGCGCCCCGGGAGATGGGCTGATCCACGTCGACGTGGGACAACCCGTCCTCGATGGCGTGGACGATGCGTTCGATGTCGTCCAGCCCCAGGCTCGCGGCGGAGCCCTTGAGGCTGTGCACCACGCGCTTGAGCGACGGCAGCAGGTCCGCGTCGCGGGCGCTGGCAGGCTGCTCCAGCCCCAGCACCTTCGACCCGATGGCCTGAATCTGCTCGCGCGTCTCCGCGGCGAACACCGGCCAGATGCTGCGCAGCAACTGCGGATCCATGAAACCCCAGTCCCCTCTAGCCGCGCCGTGCGGCCGCCGGGTTGCCCAGCTGTGTGAGGTCCAGCACCGTGAGCCGGTCCGACGTCAGGAACAGGAACGGCCCCGGCGGCGGCTGGGACAGCTCCGCGCGCGGCAACTCCAGCCGTCCGTCCACGACCTCCGCCGCCAGCCCGAACGCCTCGTCCTCCACTTCCACCACCACGACCTTGCTCAGGTCGGACATGCCCCCGCCCTCCAGCCCCAACAACTGCCGCAGGTCCAGCACCGGCACGATGCGCGAGCGCGACAAGAGCGCCCCCAGCACGTGGCGCGGCGCCCCGGGAAGCGAGCACATCCCGCGCGACTCCAGCACGTGGTCCACGTAGTCGATCTTCACCGCATAGCGCTCGCCGCCCACATGGAAGGCGAGCACCGTGACGACCTCCTGGCGCGTCTCGTGGCGCGAGTTGGCCAGCGCCACCGCGCGCTGATGCAGCACCTCGCGCCGCCTGTGGGCGCTCACCACCGTGGCGCCTTCCAGCAGCATCTGGGCCGCGTCGAGCGAGGCCTTCAGCTCGTCGAAGTCGATGGGTAAGAGCTTGCGGTCGTCGTTGGACATGGGCGGGCGGTCAGTACTTCGTGGCCGGCAGCTTGAGGATGTCCCGCACCTTGGAGCGCAGGTCGTCCACGGACACCGGCTTGTTGAGGAACGCGCTCGCGCCGACGAGCTTCCCCTTCTGGCGGCTCGCGTCGTCCTTCAGCGACGTGAGCAGCATGAAGGGCGTGTCGTGCAGCTTCGGGTCGCCCCGGATGGCCGCGCACAGCGCGAAGCCGTCCATCTCCGGCATCTGCACGTCGGAGATGATGAGGTCCGGCTTCTGCTCGCGCGCCCGCTTCAGTCCCACCGCGCCGTTGGGCGCGTCCACGAAGTCCAGCCCCCACCCCATCAGGTAGACCTGCAGGAGGTTGGTGATGGTCTTCGTGTCCTCCACGATCAGCACCTTCGCTGCCTTGCGTGCCCCACCCGTCACGTTGCTGTTCATAGCTGGTACCTGCCTACAAGTTCAGAGAAGCGCTTCGACAAGATGGAGAGGTTGCCGGCCACCTGCTCGATGCGCCGGGTGCCCTCCACCGAATCACTCATGGCGGACGTCAGTTCGCCCATCGCCGTGGCGATCTGCTCCACGCCAATGGTCTGCTGCCGCGTGTTGCCCGCGATCTGCCGCGCCGCCCCGGACGACTCGCGGATGACCTCCGACAGGCCCAGGATGGTGGAGCCCGCGCCACGCGCAAGATCCATCGCCGCCTGGGCGCGCCGGCTGCCCTCGTCCGTCGTCGTCACGGCCACGCGGGTACCCTTCTGCACCTCACCCAGGAGCACGCGCACCTGCTCGGCCGCCATGCGGGACTGCTCCGCCAGCGTGCGCATCTCCGTGGCGACCACCGCGAAGCCGCGCCCGTGCTCGCCCGCCTTCGCCGCCTCGATGGAGGCGTTGAGGGCCAGCAGGTTGGACTGCTCCGCGACGTCCTTCACCTGTCCGATGATGTCGCTGATCTGCAGCGTGCGCTCGTTCAGGTCGGTGATGGACAGGGCAATGGCCTTCACCTGTTCGCCCAGCTTCTCCATGCCCTCCACGCTCTCCGTGACGACCTTCTGTCCCTGAGCGCTGAGCGACTCCGACTTCTGCGTCTGGGCGATGACCGCGTCCGCGTAGGACGTGGCCTGCTTGGAGGTCTGGGCGATCTCCGCCACCGTGGTGCTCGTCTCGTTGATGGCGGACGCCTGCTGGTGCGCCATCGCGGACTGCTGCGTGGACGTGGCCAGCACACCCGCGGCCTCGTGCTCCAGGTCCGTGGCCGCGCCGCGCAGGTCGTGCAGCAGGTGCACCAGCGCGTCCGCCATGGTGGCGAAGCTGCGCGCCAGTTCGCCAATCTCGTCCGTGCCGGTGGTGTCGATCTGCTGGCGCAGGTCCCCCGCGGCGATGCCCACCGCCGCGCGAGCCAGCCGCTCCAGCGGCTGGATGAAGAGGCTGGCCATGCCGGCCGCCGCCAGGAGGCCCAGCACCAGCACCAGCAGGCCCAGGCCCGCGGTGCGCCAGGTGCTGGAGGACAGCGAGTCCGCCAGCGCCTCGCGGTCCAGCGCCAGTTGCACGGTGCCCACGCGCTTGAGCATGCCGCCCGGCGGGCCGAAGAGAATGGGCGCCGTCGTCTCCACCACGGGCAGCTTGCCGGCCGTCAGCAGGCGGTCCACCACCCCGTCACCGTCCGCGGGCTCCACGGCGGCGGCGGTCGCGAAGTGCTCGCCCGCGGAGCGCGCCAGCACCTTGCCGCCCGCGTCGCGGATGACGATGTACGCGATGTCCGGCACGCTCTTGAGGGCCGCGTCGGTGCCCGCCTGGAGCATCACCGCGTCGTTCGCCGCCGCGGACGCACCCACTGCGAACGCCATGCCGATGCTCACCGCGCGCGAGCGCTTGGTGAGCTCATCCAGCAGGCCGTCGCTCATCTGCATCCAGAACGCGAAGGTCAGGATGCCGACCAGCACGATGCCGAAGATGCCCGTACCCCCGAGGATCTTCGTCCGCAGGCTGAGCCTGGTCGAATCCGCCCCTTGAGGCGACGCCATCTTCAAACCTTTCGCTTCCACGTTGTCCCCACCTCACGTGTACCGGCGCGCCCCACGACATCAGCGCGCACCCTGCCAGCCCATCTGCGAAGGACGGGGGGCCAGCGCCTGCCGCAAGCCTCCCGCCGTCATCGTCGTCTCCACGCCTCGCAGCGGGTGCTCGTCATCCAATCCATCCAGCGCGCGCAACGCGTTCTGCCGCGCGCGCTCCGCGTCCTCGCGCCGGTCCAGCCGGCTGTAAAGCGCCACCAGCGTCGCATGTCCCAGCGCCAGCTGTGGCTCCAAGTACAGCGCCTTGCGCACCGCCTCCACCGCCGCGTCCAGGTCGTTGCGCGACTCGGCCACCATCGCCAGGAGCAGGTACGCCTCCGGGGACAGCGCCCGCGCCGCCTCGCGCGCCAGCGCCTCCGCCTCCTCGAAGTGGCCCGCGTGCGCCGCCTCCAGCGCCCGCGTCAGCAGGCCCGCGTCCTTTGCCGCGCGAGCCGCCGGCGTGGCGGCCTGAGCGCGCGGGGCTTCCGGCACCGGAGCCGGGGTGGACGGCCGCGCCACGTAGGCCGGCATGGGCGCGGGCGTGGGGCGGCGGAGCGAAAGCCGCAGGCTGCCCGGCACCGGCGTCTGCCGGCCGAGCGCGGCGGCGGTGAAGGCCGCTGGCGCGTCGCGACGAGGAGGGGCCACGGTCGCGGACTCGCCCGCGGTCCACGGCTGCTCCAGGGGCATGCGCAGGACGGGGGTGCCGTCCACGTCCAGCGTCTCCAGCCCCATCCCGTTGGTGAGCGGCACCTCCGCGGGCGACACGAAGAGCAGCCCACCCGGCGCGAGCGCGCTCAGCAGCCGGCTCAGCACCGCGCGCACCAGCTCCGGCGTGAAGTAGATGAGGACGTTGCGGCAGAAGATGGCGTGGAAGCCCAGGGACGGCACCGCGTCCGTGGCCAGGTTGTGGCGGCGGAAGTCCACCGTGCGCACGACCTCCGCGGAGACGGTGTGCTGCGTGTCATTTCCCGTCGCGCCCGGGTGCGGCACCAGGAAGCGCTTCTCCAGGTCCGGCTCGATGCGCCGCAGCGACCACGGGCTGTACACACCGGCCTTCGCGCGCTGCAGGGCCCGGCCGGACACGTCCGTCGCCAGCACGCGGAAGCGCCCGCCGTTGCCCAGCCCCGCGGCCATCAGCGCCATGGCGATGCTGTAGGGCTCCTCGCCGCTCGCGCAGCCCGCGCTCCAGACGTGGAACGGGCCGCCCTGGTGCAACCGGGCCCGCGAGGCCAGCGCGCGCAGGTGCTCCGGGTGGCGGAAGAAGTAGGTCTCGCCGATGACGGCGTGCTCGATGAACGCCTCCACCGCCGTCGGCTCGCGAATGAGCAACTGGCGAAGGAAGGCCGCCTCGGACATCTGGCGCGTCAACGCCGCGCGGGCCAGCGCGGGCTCCAACGAGCGACGCAGGCTGCTCGCGAGCGTCAGGCCGCAGGCGCCCTGGAGCACCTCCTCGACCTTCGCGAGCGTGGCGTCGTCGAGAAGCCCTTCGCTCACAGGCCCTCCGTGCCGTTCAGCAGCGCGCTCGTGCGCAGGAGCGGGCGCAGGCCTTCCGGCGTGCGGCACAGCCCGGCCATCAGCCCGGTGCCGTCCCAGGGCAGCTTCTCCTCGCCGCTCTGCGAGCCGTCCACCAGCACCGGCGTCTCCACCAGGTCCTTCACCCGGTCCACCAGCAGCGCCACCATGCGGCCCGCGTCCACCACCACCAGGAGCGAGTCCAGATCCGGCGTGCGCTTGACGCCCAGCAGGCGCGCCACGTCCACCACCACCGCCGGGCTGCCGCGGTAGACAAACGAACCGGACACGTGCACCGGCGCGCCGGGCAGCGGATCCAACGCCACCAGCCGCACCACCTCCTGCACCTGCTTCGCGGGCACGAGCGCGGTCGTGTCGCCTGCCTCCACGGTCAGGTAGAGGCCTGGCAGGCGAACCTCTCCCTGCAGGGAGACGAGCTCCTGGCGCAACTGGTTCTGCTCCGCCTCCAGCGCGCTCAGGCGCTGTTGCACGGAGACCCGACGTACCTGCGGAGGAACGGGGACTCTGGGGGTTTCGGCCATCGAAGAACTCGGCCCGCCGGATGGCAGGCAGGAAGAAAAACCGTAATCCGGGAGCCCTGTCCAAAGCAATGCGGGCTTACCCGAAGGTCGCGACTCACATCCCCCCCTGCGACCGGGGTCGCGCTTGCCCCGACGTGGTGGATTCCGGACCCCCTTGGCGTGCGCCGCACCGGCGAGTTGTGCTTGGATATAGAGGCGCTGCTTTTGCCGGAGAAACCATTTTGCACGCAGCTTCTAGGGGATACGAATGATCAAGAGCGA
This sequence comes from Corallococcus sp. AB011P, assembly GCF_003611605.1. NCBI lineage: Bacteria > Pseudomonadati > Myxococcota > Myxococcia > Myxococcales > Myxococcaceae > Corallococcus > Corallococcus sp. AB011P. The sequence goes on along the minus strand of NZ_RAVX01000016.1, from coordinate 134,566 downwards.
TTCCCCGAGCCCTGAGGCGCCGGGAACGGATCCGCTCATCGGCCGGACGTTGAACGGCCGCTTCAGCATTCTGGAGCCCCTGGGCGTGGGTGGAATGGGCAAGGTGTACCGCGCCCTGCAGGCCCCCTTGGAGCGCGTGGTCGCGCTCAAGGTGCTCAACCCCAACTTCCCGACCAGCCGCGACCCCGGCTTCCAGAAGCGCTTCCTGCGCGAGGCGTCGCTGACGTCGAAGCTGCGGCATCCGAACACCGTCACCGTCATCGACTACGGGCAGACGGACGACGGCATCTATTACATCGCGATGGAGTACCTGGAGGGTCGCACGCTCCAGCAGGTGCTGGGTCAGGCGGGCCCGCTGCCCTGGGCGCGCGCGGTGTCGGTGGCGCAGCAGGTGTGCCGCTCCCTGCGCGAGGCGCACGCGCTGGGCATCATCCACCGCGACCTGAAGCCCGCGAACATCATGATCCTCAACGAGGCGGATCAGGACCTGGTGAAGGTCCTGGACTTCGGCCTCGTGAAGTCCGTGGCGCCGCAGGAGGGGCCGGTCAGCCCTGAAATCACCCAGAACGGCACCTTCCTCGGCTCGCCGCAGTACATGGCGCCGGAGCAGGCGCGCAACGTGGCGGACGCGCGCAGCGACGTATACTCGCTGGGCATCATGCTGTTCCAGATGCTGATGGGTCGGCCGCCCTTCATCGCGCGCGACCACATCGAGCTCATCTTCGCCCACTACAAGGAGCCGCCCCCCACCTTCCAGTCCGTGCGCCCGGATCTCGCGGTGCCGCCGGAGATTGAGATGGTGGTGCGCCGCTGTCTGGAGAAGGACCCGGTGCGGCGCTTCCAGACGATGGACGAGCTGCTGGAGGGCCTGCGCGAGGCGCACATGGCCGCGGGCGGCAACAGCGGCGTGTTCCGCCGGCTGGGCGGCGCCTCGACGACGGGCCCCTACCCCTCTCCGCCGACGACGGGCCCCTACGCGTCCCCGCTGTTCGCCAACGTGGGCAACGCGGAGCCCGCGGACGGTGGGCTCGCGGTGGACATCAGCGTGGAGGTGCCGGCGGACGTGCAGCGCGCCCGCCAGCGCACGCTCATGATGGGCGCGCTGGGTGGCGTGATGGTCGCGGGCCTGGTGGGCATCACGCTGTTCTTCCTGCGCGGCGGAAGCCCCGAGGAGAAGCCCGCGCAGCCGGTGGCCCAGGCCACGGCCCCCACCGCGCAGGCCCCGGTGGCGGAAGCCCCCACGGCGGCGCCCGCGCCGGGCAAGGTGCGCTTCCGGCTGATGAGCCAGCCGTCCGGCGCGCGCGTCTATTACAAGGGCAAGGAGAAGGGCGTGACGCCCTTCGTGATGGAGCTGCCCCTGGGCAGCGAGGGCAGCATCACCGCGGAGCTGACCTTCGCGCTGGAGGGCTACCAGACGGAGACCATCATCACCGGCGGCTCCGGTGAGGTGGTGCTGTCCCAGAAGCTGACCAGGCGCCGGGGCGGCGGTGAGCGCCCGAGCCGCGTGGACCTGGCCACCGCCTCCACCCCCGAGGACTTCGAGAACGTGGCCCCGGCGACGCCGGGTGGACTCGCGGCGCCGGTGATGATGCAGGCCGCGAACCCGTCCACCCCCGCGGCGGTCCCCGCCACGACGACGGACAAGGCGATGGGCGCGTTGGGCGCGTCCGCCGCGGCGCCGGTCAGCGCGGCAGGCAGCCTCGCGGTGCCGTCGCTGACGACCGGCGCGCTCGCGCCCGTCAACCCGAACGCCGTCATCCCCTTCAACGACGCCATGGAGCGGCCGATGCTGGTGGAGGAGGGCCGGGACATCGCCTACACGCGAGAGGCGCTCGCCATCAAGGCGGAGGGGCTCGTGGCGGTGCGCTGCACCATCACCAACAAGGGGCGCGTGGAGAACTGCCGCATCCTGAAGATGGTGCAGCACATGGACAAGGCGGTGCTCGACGCGCTCCAGTCGCGCGTCTACAAGCCCATCCAGTACCAGGGCCGCCCGGCGAACGTGGACTACACGTTCACCATGCGGCTCGTGTCCCCGCGCCGCTGAAAAAAGCGACGCGCCTCCACCGCGTCCTCCATCTCATCAAGGGCCGGTGGAGGGCACGAGCGGCGGCGACGGAGGGACGGACGGGGTGGCGCCTCCAGGAGGCACGCCCCAGTCCACCACCGGCCAGCCCCGCCGCCGGGCCTCGCGGCGCAGCCGGTGGTCCGGGTTCACCACCACCGGGCGCCCCACCACCTCCAGCACCGGCAGGTCCGAGTACGAGTCCGTGTAGAAGGCGCACGTGGACAGCGGCACCCCCGCCTCCTTCGCGGTGGCCTCCGCGTAGAAGCGCTTGCCCTCGCCGAAACACACGGCCCCCAGCGGGCGTCCGGTGTGCAGCCCCGCCGCGTCCACCTCGAAGCGGTTGCACAGCACGCCGTCCAGGCGCAGCTCGCGCGCCACCAGGTCGGAGAGGTAGCCCGAGGAGGACGTCAGCAGTACCAGCCGGTCTCCGGCCTCGCGGTGGGCCTCCAGCGCGACCAGGGCCCCGGGCCGGTACTGCCCGCGCACGGCCTCCGCGTAGAAGTCCGCGGAGCGCGCCTCCAGGGCCTTCGCGTCGGAGCCCGAGAGCAGCGCCGTGGCGCGCAGGAGCACGTCCTGCATGGCCACGAAGCCCAGGTGATAACGGGCGAGCAGCATGCTGGCGCGCAGGGCCTCCCAGCGGGAGATGTGGCCCAGCGCCAGCTCGCGGCGCACCCAGAGCGACGCGGAGTTGGCGGCGAGCAGCGTCCTATCCAGATCGAAGAAGGCGACGGCCACGGTCAGAGTCTAACCGCGCGGTCCGCCCGGGGCAGCACCAGGGAGACCGGCCCGAGGGGCCGTTGACCGCCTGCCCCTGCGCATCAGCGCCACGCCCCAGAGCAGCACGGCGGCCATGCCCGGTCCTCCCGCGGAAGCGCCGCAGCCGGTGCCCTTCCCGTCCGCCACGAGCTTCAGGCCCGGGTCCTCTGGGATGCGGCACTGCGTGGGCGGCAGGCCGCGCGGATAGGCCGAGCAGAAGCCGGCCGCGGAGCCCGCGTCGATGACGCGCTTGGAAGTCTCGCCCTGGGAGGCGGTGGCCTCCATGGTCGAGCCCGCGGAGAAGACGTGGTCCAGCCCGACGACGTGGCCAATCTCATGCGTCATCGTGTTCTGCACGTCCGTGGCGACGCAGCCGGTGGACGGAGTGCCCGAACACGGAGGGCCATTCACGGTGGTGAAGAGGAAGCTGGGACCATAGTCCGTCTCCGCCGCGTTGAGCTCGATGTCCGAGTCCACCACGCGCCCGTCCTTGAAGCTGAACGACGACGTGGTGAGCCCGATGGTGGCGCCCCCGTGCGCCCAGCACTGGTAGACGTTGCCGCACGTCTCCTCCTCCCAGCACGCGTCGTCCGGCGGGGCGACGTCCTGGCAGTTGCGCTCTCGGAAGGTGACGACGTTGTAGTTGTCGAAGGGGTGTTCCTCGTCGTAGCCAATGTCGACGGAGCGCAACCAGTCCTCGCCCCGGATGAAGCGGAAGTCGCTGCACGTCGCGGACAGCGCCCGCCACGCGTCGAAGGCCGCCTCGATGGCGACGACCTCCGAGTCCCCGGGCGTGCGCGTGCTGCCGGCCGCGTCCAGGTGGTAGACGTAGTCACGCCCCGGCCACACCAGGCACAACGGCCGGCCCGGCACGAGCGTGCGCTTGAAGTCCTGCTGCGCGCCCGCCGCTCCCGCGCACAGCAGCACTCCCAGGAGCAGCAGGCGACAGCTCACCGTCCACCCCTCCGGCGGCGCGCCAGCAGCGAGGCCGCGGCCAGCAGCGGCAGCACCGCCAGTCCGCCGGTCGCCGCGGTGCAGCCGTCGTCACCCTCCCCGTCGCCGTCCCCATCGCCGTTCCCGCTGCCCTGCACCGGGAAGCAGGGCTGGCTCGCGCTGCCCTTGGGGTACGCGGCGCACACGAAGCTGCGCGAACCCGGGTCGATGTTGCGCTTGGACGTCTCGCCCGGAGGGGCGCTGGGGTTCATCGTGGAGCCCGTCGCCAGCGTGTGGTCCAGGCCCACGAAGTGGCCCACCTCATGGGTGGCCGTGTTCTGCACGTCCGTGTCCACGCAGTCCGGCGTGGCCACGATGCCGCACGGTCCGCCGTTGCCGGTGGTGAAGTTGAAGCGCGCGGCGTTGAAGGAGATGTCCGAGTCGTAGACGATGCCCGTGCGCTCGTCGTACGTGGTGAGCGTGATGGCGATGGTGCCGTCGCTGTCATCCCAGCAGTCGTACGTGTTCGCGCACGTGTCCTGGGTGAAGCAGGCGTCGTTGGCGTCCACGACCTCGCGACAGGCGCGGCCCCGGAAGAGGATGAGGTTGATGTTGTCGCCGGAGCGGTTGTAGCCCACCGTCCGGGAGTTCACGCGCGAGCCCTCCGCCAGCGTCAGGTTGCCGCAGCTGGCGAAGATGTCCTGCCAGCTCTGGAACGAGCGGGTGATGGCGTCGAACTCCGTGTGGTTCGTCGCCTTCGGGTTGCCCACGGTGCTCTGCTGCCAGGTGACCTTGGACTGCGTCCAGTACAGGCACTGCGTGGCTTCATCCCCAGGGGACACGCGGCTGCGCACGTACGGCGCGGAGCTCTGTCCCATCACCGCCGCCAGCACCACCCACGACGCGAGCGCGCCCATCACTTCGCCCCCTTCTTCGCGGGCGCCGCCTGCTGCGCCTGGACCGCCGCGCGCACGGAGGCCTTCAGCTCCTCCAGCGTCACCGGCTTCGCGCCGGACACCGTCTCCTGGCGCGTCTTCGGATCAATCAGCACCGCGTCCCCGGTGGACGCCGGCACCGCCATCGCGCCCGGGCCGGTGCGCTGCACCTGGTACTTGCCCTGCGCCATGCCCGACAGCTGGAACGCTGCCGCGCCGCGCTTCTCCAGGAAGACGACGACCTCCTCGCCCTCGGAGAAGGACGCCAGGCCACCCACCACCTGGCCAATGTCCCCCACCCGGCCTCCCGGCTGGGTGACGACCACCGTGCCGCCGGGCTGCCCCTTGAGGGCCTCCGTCACTTGAATCTCCACGTCGGTGACGATGCGGCGCTTGTCCCCGCTCCAGCGGCTCTGCACGCGCCGGACGACGCCCTGCACCACCGCGTCCGACGTCTGCGCCATCTGCGGCAGGTCCGCCCGCAGCATCGTGGTGGCCCCCACCGGCAGCCCTCCGAGCAGGGTGGCCAGCACCACCGTGCGAACCGCGTGTCGAATCGACATGGATAGTCTCCTTGGCCGCGCAGCCTAACCCCAAGCGGGCGGCTTGCGTTGACCCTCGTGCACCCGTCCTGCTATCGCGCGCCTGCCCATGGCTCCGTCAAAACCCCGCGTCCGCTTCGCTCCGTCACCTACTGGATACCTCCACATCGGAGGCGCCCGTACCGCGCTCTTCAACTACCTCTACGCGAAGCGCTACGGCGGCACCTTCATCCTGCGCATGGAGGATACGGACCAGGAGCGCTCCACCCCGGAGTCCGTGAAGGCCATCCTGGACGGACTCAACTGGCTGGGCCTGGACTGGGATGAAGGTCCCGGCAAGGAGGACCCGAAGTACGGTCCCTATTTCCAGACCCAGCGCCTGGACACGTACCGCAAGCACGCGGACCAGCTCCTCGCGGAAGGAAAGGCCTTCCGGTGCTACTGCACCCGCGAGGAGATTGCCCAGCGCCGCGAGGCGGTGGAGAAGGCGAAGGGTCAGGGCAGCTACCGCTACGAGGGCACCTGCCACGACCTGAAGGGCCCGCCCCCCGGCAAGAAGCAGGAGGACGCCGTCATCCGCTTCCGCATGCCCGCGGGCGAAGGCACCGTGTCCTTCGACGACAAGGTGCTGGGCACCATCACCAAGGCGCACTCGGACCTGGATGACTGGGTGATGATGCGCGCGGACGGCATCCCGCTCTACAACTACGGCTGCGTCATCGACGACCACCTGATGGACATCACCCTGGTGTCGCGCGGCCAGGAGCACGTCAACTCCACCTTCCCGCAGCTGATGCTCTACAAGGCGCTGGGCTGGACGCCGCCGGACTTCGCGCACCTGCCGCTCATCCTGGGGCCGGACCGCGAGAAGCTCTCCAAGCGCAAGCATCCGGAAGCGGACGTGATGCTGCACAAGCGCACGGGCATCATGCAGGAGGCCCTGCTCAACTTCGTCATCCGCCTGGGCTGGAGCCACGGCAACGACGAGGTCATCACCCGCGAGCAGATGGTGGAGTGGTTCGACTTCGACGGCGTGGGCAGCACCTCCGGCGTGTGGAACCCGGAGAAGCTCCAGTGGCTCAACCAGCAGTGGTTCAAGCTGCTGCCCCCGGCCGTGGTCGCGGAGCGGCTCGTCCCCTTCCTGGAGGCCCGCGGCTTCCAGGCGAAGGGCGACGCGCGCCTGGAGCCGCTGGTGCTCGCGCTGCGCGAGCGCTCGCGCACCCTGGACGAGATGGCGAACACCGCGTCCATCTACTTCAAGAGCGGCGTCACCCTGGATGAGAAGGCCGCCGCCAAGCACCTGAGCGGGGACTCGCTCAACCTGCTGCGCCAGGCCCGGGAGAAGCTGGCCGCCCTGCCCGCCTGGACGGTGGAGCCGCTGGACGGCGTGGTGAAGACGGTGAGCGAGGCGGCCCAGGTGGGCATGGGCAAGGTGGCCCAACCCCTGCGCGTGGCCATCACCGGCAACACCACCAGCCCCGGCATCGGTGAGACGCTGCTGCTCGTGGGGCGCGATGAGGCCCTGCGGCGCATCGACGCGGCGCTCGCTCGCGGGACGTGACATTGGCGGTGGACGCGCGCATCGCCGGGCCCTATCTTGGCCGGCGATGACGCGACCGCTTGACAGCCTGAGACCGCATTTCTATAAGGCGCGCCCGCTCGGGGCGGTGCTGCTGGCCCTCTGGGCAACGGCTTCCGGCGCCGAGCTGGTGAACGGCGCGCAGATTCCGGATGGTGCCCAGAAGGTGGGCGAGAACAGGTACCGGGCTTCGCGAGACTTCGAAGCGACGCTCGACTACTACAAGAACGTCTACCCGACCTCGAGCTACCCGAGGCGGTCGATCGTCAACCAGCCGGGCGTCAAGGCCGTGCACATCTCCAACCCCTCCGGGAAGAACTTCGAGGGGCTGAATATTTACGAAGCGAACGAAGAGGTTCGCATCTATGTCGTCCCGCTGCAGGGGGCGGCGAAGCCGGCGAAGAAGACTGATGGCAAGCCGGTCAGGAAAACGAAGTAGTTGAAGTCAGCAGCAGAAGTCGGTAGTAGAAGCGCCCGCAACAACGCAGCCGCAGCACGCAGCGCCTTTGGGGAATCGTCTAACGGCAGGACAGCAGACTCTGACTCTGCTTATCTAGGTTCGAATCCTAGTTCCCCAGCTGAAAATCTCCGGTTGACTGGTCAGAACGGAGAATGTAGGAAGCAGCAGCAGAAACGAAGCGGTTGTAGGGAAGCAAGCCGGCCCTGTCGTCTAGTGGTTAGGACGGAGCCCTCTCACGGCTCAAACTCGGGTTCGAATCCCGGCAGGGTCACTCAGAGACGCCCACCTTCAGAAACGAAGGTGGGCGTTTCGCTTTGCGGGCTACGGCATTCCGCCCTGCCCTCGCGGACAGAGCTCCAGCGGTTCCGCGTCCAGGTGCCTGGACGCGGCCAGGAGCTCCGGTGGCCCCGAGGTTTGGGCGCTGCTCCTCTTCAGTTCGGGGTCGCGATGCTCTGGAGGAAGGTGTCGAGCGCGGCGGTGAGCCGCTGCTGGGCGCGCTGGATGCCCCGGCGCATCAGCAGCATGCGCACCTTCTCCGGCAGGACGCGGGCGGCGTTGGACTGGCCGTAGCCCACCAGGTCCATGCGCAGGGTGATGGCCTCCAAGAGGTCGCTCAGGTCGGCGTCCGCGCCGGCCAGGAGCACCACGTCCGGGGAGCGGCCCTGGAGGCGCTCCGCCAGCGTGTGCCACTGGGGGTCTCCGGTCTCCACCACCACCACGTCCGCGCTCTCCAGTTGGGGCGAGTACGGCGGCAGCTCCACCACCTCGAAGGACGCGTCGCGCAGCACCTTCACGGCCTCGGCGCTGCCCACCACCGCGACGTTGCCGCTGTGGCCCAGGCGTACCGCCTGCTCGTAGTTGCGCAGCTCCGTCTCCAGCGCTTCGTGCGCGGGCTCGGGAGCGTCCCGGCCCGCATCCAGCAGCGCCGCCGCCTGCCGGGCCATCTCCCGGGCGCCGTCGCGCGTGCGCACGCGCTCCGAGCGGCGCTCCAGCGCGGCGCGCACCTTGGCGCGCAGCACGCGCAAATCATCGAAGGGCTTCACGATGTAGTCGCTGGCACCGGCGGCGAACGCGGCGATGACGGACTCGGAGCTGGCGTAGGCGGTGATCATCACCGCCTCCAGCGCGGGCTGCATCCGCCGCGCTTCAGCGATGAGCTCCACCCCGCCCATGCCGGGCAGGTTCTTGTCCGTCACCAGCACGTCGAAGCGCTGGTCCTTCAAGAGGACGAGCGCCTCCTCCGCGCTGCCCACGGGGGAGACGATGAGGTCCGCCTCCCGCCCCAACAGGCGCACGCAGATGTCCAGCACCACCGGCTCGTCATCGACCAGCAGCACCTTCGAGGCGAGCGTCCCCCGCCCTTCCCCTTCACCTTCACCGGTCTCAAACGGGAGATCCATGAATTGGGAGGATCGCACAGCTCTCGTCCAACTTCGAGGGTGGGAAACAGGCTCGGCCACTATGCTCTCCCGGTGAGCTTCGAAGACGCGCTGCGGGAGAACCGGGTGCCACCGCGGCTGGGGGACGTGCGGCTCTTCTACGACGGGGGCCGGCTGGTGGGGGAATCCCTGCCCCCGGCCTGGATGCTGCGGCTGTTGCCCACGCTCCTCGTGGCCCTGGCCGCCGTGTGCACGGGGGTGGGGTTTCTGCTGCTCGTCCTGGACTCGGCCCGGACGCCGGGCGCCGCGACCCTGCTGCTCGTGCTGGCGGGGGGCCTGGTGGGCGGCGCGCTGGTGCTGGAGGCACGGCTGCGTCGGAGGCGCTTCGTGCTGCACTTCAAGACGGAGTCGCTGCGGCTGGAGACACTCGCGTGGGCCCCGGGCGCGGCGCGCACGGAGGTGTTTCCCTTCGACGACGTGCGCGCGGTGCACATCGTCCAGCCTCCGAAGGGCGGATACGCACTGGTGGTGGAGTACGGCCCGGAAGCAGCGCCCCGGCGCGCACTCCTGGTGCGGGACGTGCGGTCACAGGAGAGCGACACCCTCTACCGGGTGTGGCGGCTCCTGCACAACGCCTTCGGGCTCAAGGGAGCGGGGCTCGCTTGAAGGTGAGCTCGATTTCGGTGCCCTCGCCCGGCGTGGACGCCAGGCGCAGCTGACCGCCGAACTGCATCACCAGCTCGCGGCAGATGGACAGGCCCAGCCCCGTGCCGATGCCCACGGGCTTGGTGGTGAACAGCGGCTGGAACACCTTCTCCTGAAGCGCCACGGGGATGCCGCAGCCGTTGTCCGACACGGTCAGCACCACGTCCTCGTCGCGCGCCGCCCACCGCACGTCGATGCGGCCCGGACGGCCCGTGCCCTCCATGGCCTGCGCCGCGTTGACGATGAGGTTGAGCAGCACCTGGCACAGCTTCACCGGCCCGAAGACGATGCGGATGGGCTCGCCGTTGCTGGTGAGCCGCGCCCGGTCGCGCACCTCCGCTCGCGCCAGCTTCACCGCGAAGGAGACGACTTCCGCCACCTCCGCGGTGGCCTCCATGTCCTCGCCGCGCGCCTGCGCGCGCAGGCCCAGCGCCACCCCGCGCAGGTGGCTGGCGCCCTCGGACAGGTCCTTGATGAGCGACGGCAGGTCCTCGATGGTGGAGGACACCTCCGTGTCCGGATCCGTGGCCAGGTGCCGCGACACGTACTGCACCACCCGCTCCATGTCGCGCTGGAGCGACGACACGTTCTGCGTGAGGTAGCCCACCGGGCCCATCAGCTCGTGCGCGATGCCCGCCGTCACCTGCCCCAGCGTGGCCAGACGCTCGGACTTCATCATCCGGCCTTCCACTTCGCGGATGCGCAGCTCCAGCCGGGCAATCTTGAGCGCGTCCTCCAGCGCCGCCAGCAGCTCCGCGCGGTCCCACGGCTTGACGAAGTAGCGCGTCACCTGGCCGCGGTTCACCGCGTCGATGACGGCCTGCATGTCCGCGTACGCCGTCACCAGCATGCGCCTGGCGTCCGGCGCGATGCTGCGGGCGCGCTCCAGGAGCTCCACGCCCGTCATCCCCGGCATGCGCTGGTCGGACAGCACCACGCCAATCTCCGAGCGCCGCTGCTCCAAGAGCGCCAGGGCCTCGTTGGGGGACGAGCACCGGAAGATGCGAAACCGCTGCCCGAAGTTGGCGTCGAACACCCTCAGGTTGAGGGCGTCGTCGTCCACGTACAGCACGGCGGGCAGGTCCGAGGCGTTCATGGAGCTCCTCCAGACCATGGCTTCCTCATCCGGAAGACAGGCTGGTCGCGCCGAAGATAACGCGCACGTCCGTCAGCGCGCCTGGGGGTACCTTGTACCCAGGCCGAAAGCGAACGTCGCGCGACAGCACTCCGCCTCAGACGGAGGCGTTCCCGAGCGCGAGGGCCACCGTGTCCACCGACGGGAAACGGCCCCGCGGCAGCGAGCCCAACAGCGACACCACATGGGAGGGCGCGTCGTTCTCGCGCGCGACCCAGACCAACTGCTCCGCGGTGAGCGGGTACACCGCGCCGCGCAGCGCCTGCTGCAGCGAGTGCGCCAGGGACACCGCCGGAGTCTGGGGCGCCGGTGAAGGCTCCACCTCCCGCAGTCCAAGTCCCAGGCGCTCGCGAGTCATGTCGTCGTTCATTGAGTAAGAAGTTAAGCAGCGAACCGCGCCGCCTGCCGACCTTTTTTCGCCGTCCGAAGGGAGTCAGGCAGGCAGGCGCTCTGCCCCTCCATCCCACCGGGTGGCCACGCCAGCGTGGGCATCCCACCGTACCGCCACGGAAGTCCTACCCACACCCCCGACCCCGGGGAGGAGTGACGCACCATGGCGAACAAGAAGAACGAAGACGTGAAGCCGGTGAAGCACGTGGAAGCCACGCGTCCGGAGCCGTGGCCCGGCATCCAGGGCCGCAGCCGCGAGCACGAGGAGGAGCTGGAGACGGGCACGCGCCGCGCGGACCAGGCTGACGTCACGGAAGCCCAGCGCAAGTTGGAGAAGGACGTCGAGCCGGATGAGCCGGCGCGGGAGTAGCCCAGGCCATGCCCCGCCCCCGTGCGTGTCACACGGGGGCGGAGGCGGCGGACCGCTCGACCGCTAGAACAACAGCCGCGAGGGGTGCTCCAGCAGGCCCTTCAGCTCGCGGAGGTACTCCGCGCCGGTGGCCCCGTCGATGACGCGGTGGTCACCCGACAGCGTCACCGTCATCATCTTGCGCACCGCCAGCTGGCCGTCACGCACCACGGCCTTCTCCGCCACTGCGCCCACCGCGATGATGGCGGACTGGGGCGGGTTGATGACGGCGATGAACTGGTCGATGCCGTACATGCCCAGGTTGCTCACCGTGAGCGAGCCGCCCGTGTACTCGGCGGGCTTCAGCGAGCGCTTGCGGGCGCGCTCCGCCATGTCGCGGGACTCGGAGGAGATGGCCTGCAGGCCCTTGAGGTCCGCGTCGCGGATGATGGGGGTGATCAGCCCGTCCTCGATGGCGACGGCGATGCCCACGTCCACGGTGCCGAAGTGCAGCACCTGGTCGCCCTGGAGCGACACGTTCATCTTCGGTGAACGGCGCAGCGCGATGGCCGCCGCCTTCACGATGATGTCGTTGACGGACACCTTGAGGTCCAGCGCCTTGGCCTCTTCGCGGATCTTCACCGCGGCGTCCATCTCCACCTCCACCGTGAGGTAGAAGTGCGGCACGCCGGGCTTCACTTCCGACATGCGCTGGCCAATGACCTTGCGCATGGAGGACATGGGCACCGCCTGCGGCTCCGGACGCGTACCGAAAGCGCGAACCTCCGGCTGGGCCCCGGCCTTCTTCGCCGCCGGCGCCTGCGCGGGAGCCTTCGCCAGACCCTGGCCCAGCGCCTGCTCCACGTCGCGCTTCACCACGCGGCCCAGCGGGCCCGTGCCGCGCACCTGGCTGATGTCCAGCCCGCGCTCCTGGGCCATGCGCTTCGCCAGCGGGCTGGCGCGCAGCCGGCCGCCAGCGCCGGACGTCGACCCCTGGGGAGCCTGGGGCTCGCGGCGCAGCGGAACGACCTGTCCCCCGGCGGGCGCGGACGGAGCCGCGGCGGCGGGGGCCTTCGGAGCGGCCGGAGCGGAGGCCCCGGCCTTGGCGCCCTTGGGCGTGAGGAACGCGATGGGTGCGCCGACCTTGGCCATGTCGCCCGCCTGCACGGTGATGCGCGCGAGCGTGCCGTCGTCGTACGCCTCCACCTCGAGGTTGGACTTGTCCGTCTCCACCTCGGCGATGGCGTCCCCGGAGGAGACCTTGTCCCCCTCCTTCTTCAGCCACTTGACGATCTTCCCCTCCGTCATCGTCGGGGAGAGGGACGGCATCAGGATGGCAATCCCCTCGCCCGCGCCGCTGGCGGCGGGAGCCGGGGCCTGCTCGGCAGGCTTCGGGGCGGCGGCCTTGGGGGCCTCCGCCTTCTGGGGCGCCGGGGCCGAAGGCGCACCACCGGTGGCCTTCTCACCCTTCGCGCCGAGGAAGCCGATGGGCGAACCCACCGTGGCGACCTCGCCCTCGGGCACGGCGATTTGGATGAGGTAGCCGTCGTCGAAGGCTTCCACCTCGAGGTTGGACTTGTCCGTCTCAACCTCGGCGATGGCGTCTCCGGAGGAGATCTTGTCTCCCACCTTCTTCAGCCATTTGACGATCTTCCCCTCCTTCATCGTAGGGGAAAGGCTGGGCATCTGGATGGGCGTCGCCATACGCGTTCAGGCTCCCTCGCGGTACAGGACCTTCTTGATGGCGGCGATGATCTTGGGCGCGTCCGGCTGGGTCGCGTTCTCCAGGTTCGCCGCATAGGACATGTTCACATCCAACCCGGTGACGCGCACGACCGGCGCGTCCAGGTCGTCGAACGCCTGGGACTGGATGAGGTCCACCACGGACGCGCCAATACCGGCCAGCGCCCAGCCCTCCTCGCAGATGACCACGCGGTTCGTCTTGCGCACGCTCGCGAGGATGGCCTCCTCGTCCAGGGGCCGCAGGGTGCGCAAATCCAGCACCTCCACGCTGATGCCTTCCTTCGCCAGGGCCTCCGCGGCCTCCATGCAGAAGTAGTACATCCGGCTCCAGGTGATCAGCGTGACGTCGGTGCCCTCACGCTTCACGTCCGCCTTGCCCAGCGGGACGATGTGCTCGCCCTCCGGCACCTCGCCCTTGATGGCGTAGAGGCGCTCGCCCTCGAACATGACCACCGGGTTCTCGTCCCGGATGGCGCTCTTGAGCATGCCCTTGGCGTCCGCCGGGGTCGCCGGGGCAATCACCTTCAGGCCGGGGAAGTGCGCGTAGTTGGCCTCCAGCGCCTGGCTGTGCTGGCTGGAGAGCCGGCCGCCCGCGCCGCCCGGGCCGCGGAACACGATGGGGCAGCGCAGCTGGCCGCCGCTCATGTGGCGCAGCTTGGCCGCGTTGTTGACGATCTGGTCCATCGCCAGGATGGCGAAGTTCCAGGTCATCATCTCCACCACCGGACGCAGGCCCACCGCCGCCGCGCCCACGGAGAGGCCCGTGAAGCCCAGCTCGCTGATGGGCGCGTCGATGATGCGCGCGCTCCCGAACTTGTCCAGCAGGCCCTGGGACACCTTGAACGCGCCGTTGTAGCGGCCCACTTCCTCGCCAATGAGGAACACATTGGCGTCGCGCTCCATCTCCTCGGCGAGCGCCTGGTTCAACGCTTCGCGATACATCAACTCGGGCATCGTCGGCTCCGAACTCGAATCTCGAAAGGGTAGTGGCTTAAGGGAACGTGAGCGCTAGCGGATCAGGCCTGCCTTCTTGTCCGCCTGCTCGGCCTCGGCGCGGGGCTCCAGGTCCCACGTCACCTTCAACTCCTGGCCCGTCGGGTACTTCGGCCAGTTGGTGACCTTCACGCCCAGCACGCGCTCGCGCGGGCGCACATCCTCCTCGCCCGGCTCCACGATGGTGTCGCGCCACAGCTCGTCCACGCTGGGCTCGGGCGACTCGTCGGCGAACTTCACCGCCGCGTCCACCGCGCGCTTCTCCTCTTCCTCGATGGCCTCGAAGTCCGCGTCCGTGAGCTTGAAGCCCTGCTTCATCGCGAACTCGCGCAGCTTCGGGATGGGATCGCCCTTGCGCTCTTCCTCCACCTCCTGCTTGGTGCGGTAGTTCGCCGGGTCCGCCATCGAGTGGCCGCGGAAGCGATAGGTGTTCGCCTCCATCAGCACGGGGCCCTTGCCCGCGCGGCAGTACTCCGCGGCGTCCTTCACCGCCTCGTACATCTTGAGGACGTCCATGCCGTCCACCGCTTCGCCGCGCATGCCGTACGCGGAGGCGCGCTTGTGGATCTCCGGCACCGCGGACGTGCGCGCGATGGCCGTGCCCATGCCGTAGCGGTTGTTCTCGCAGATGTAGATGACCGGCAGCTTCCACTTCTGCGCCATGTTGAAGGTTTCGTGGAACGCGCCCTGGTTGGCGGCCGCGTCGCCGAAGAAGCACACCGTGACGCGATCTTCGTTCCGGTAGCGGCTGGCGAAGGCCATGCCCGCCGCGAGCGGAATCTGCCCGCCGACGATGCCGTAGCCGCCGTAGAAGTGGTGCTCGATGTCGAAGATGTGCATCGAGCCGCCCTTGCCCTTGCTGTAGCCGGAGCCCCGGCCGAACAGCTCCGCCATGATCATCCCGGCGTCGCTGCCACGCGCCAGCGGCTGGCCGTGGTCGCGGTAGGCGGACAGCATGTAGTCATCCGGGCGGATGGCCTCGTTGCAGCCCACCGCCACGGCCTCCTGGCCGATGTAGAGGTGGCAGAAGCCGGCGATCTTCCCCAGCGTGTACTGCTGGCCGGCCCGCTCCTCGAAGCGGCGCAGGAGGTACATCTTCCGGTACATCGTCAACAACAGGTCCTTCGAGTACGCGCTGGCCACCGCGGCATGCCTCCGTCTGGGCCGCCCCTTGAAGACCCGAGGGGGAAGGGCGGCGAACGCCGTGCGCCTCTTAGCGCGCGGCCAAGGGACTTCCAAAGCCTTTCAGAAACCGTCGTCCACCGTGCCTTTCTTTCAGGCGCGGTGCGTCACGTCCTCCATGGAGAAATGCGGCACCGACACGATGCCATCCTTCAATTCCACGGCCCTTCCCGAGTGGTCCGTGGCCAGGTGGATGACCGTCGCCTCCGGGAAGCGGTGGCGGTAGTCATTGGCGTGCGTGGGTTCATTGTCGAACGCAGCCACCACGATGCCCATGCGGCCCAGGCGCGCGTGCGCCTCGCGCTTGAAGGCGTCGTCGTCCTCCGCGAGCGTGGGCTTCATGACCAGGTGCACGCGCCCGTCCGTGCCGGGGGGCGTCACCATTCCGCAGCGCGCGAGGCATGACACGGTGCCTTCACGCATCGCTTCATGGCGGCCCGTCAGGTAGACGACCTGCGCGCCCGTGGCGGCCACCGCCTGGGTGAAGGCTGCCGCCCCTTCAATCGCCTCGTCGGAGACGCAGTAGGCGCTCGTGAAGAAGCGCTCCTGCCAGAAGGCGCGCGCGTCCGCGTAGCGCTGCTCCACCTCCGCGTCCTCCATGCCGCACGCGCGCATGGCGGCGCGCATGTCCCAGCCGGTGTCCCAGTGGCGCGGCTCGCACACGGAGAGCAGGTGCAGGGACCGCGCGTCGCCGTACTCGCGCAGGATGCGCGCCTGGCGGGGCCGGTTGTCAAAGAGGGTGGAGTCCAGGTCGAACGCCAGGACGGCCTGGGGACCGAGCGAGCGGGCCTTCTCCAGGATGCCGAGGAGCGTGTCGCGCCAGTCCTGCCGCACGCGTTGCTTGAGATCTTCAAAAGCCATGGACGCCGGAAGATACATGCCCCCGGCGCGAGGCTGGCCATCAAATCACGCGCCCTGGCGCCACGCGGCCGGCTGGATGGGCACCGACCCCGCGGGCTCCGAGGCCCCCACCGGAGCCTCTGGGGCCCGGGCGAAGTTCTGCATGCGCTGGATGCCGTTGCGATCCAACACCAGGCGGACCAGCTGCGCGGATTCATGACGCACGCCGTCCTCCATCACCGTGAAGCGGAAGACCAGGTCCACCGGGTAGCGCTTCGCGCCCCGGATGTGGCCCACGGAGAAGTCCCCCAGGTCCACGTACTCCAGCGCGAACTCCGGCTCGTCCATGTCGCGCAGGAAGCGCCCCACGTTCAGCCGGAGGATGTCCGTGACACCCGTGAGGCCACGCTCGGAGCGGGGCAGCAGGCGCGCGTCCAGCACGATGCGCTTCTGGTAGCGGATGACGGCTTCCGACAGCTCGCCCTGGGACACGGTGAGGAAGTCGTCCTGCAGCCGCAGCGACGACACCGCCTGCGGTACCTTCACCGCCGCGCCGTAGTCCACGCGCTCCTCGCACGTGCCAATGGCGCGCGCCGTGACGGGGTCCACCAGGTCCGTGGTGCGGTCGTACAGGTGCGTGGCGGCCACGCGGCTGAACATGCGCCGCAGCCCTTCCTTGATGCGGTCCTTCATCATGTAGCCGACCACGGCTATCAGGAAGAAGTTGAGGCTCACCTGCGTGAAGCGAACCTGCGCCCAGAGCGCCACCGACGTGGCGAAGGCCATGGCCACGCCCGCCGCGATGGCGAACAGCACCTCCTCCCAGCCCTGCCGCCCCGAACGCCGGCGCGAGGACAGGAAGAGCACGTTCATGCAGAACTTCTTCAGGAAGCCCAGCCGCTGCATGTACTCCTCGTTGTCCCCCGTGGGGCTCAACACGGAGCGCAGCCGGTGCTCCTTGCGATAGGACTCCTCGCGCAGCACCGCCTCCATCAAACCCTTGCGCAAGGGCAGCCACGGCCCCGTGCGCGGCAGCGCGTCCATGTCCGCCACCGCGCGGCGGAAGAACTGCTCCACCAGCAGGCTCACGTACTCGTCCACCAGCCGCAGCGACGCGCGCGTCTTCTCCTGGAGCTTCGCCTCACCGGTGGCGCGCAGCCACGCGCGGAAGCGCTCCAGCACCACGGGCACGGAGTCCCCCGCCTGCCGCACCACCGTCTCCAGGTCCACCCTTCCCGCCTCGCCCGTCTTGGCGTCACAGCGCGTCTCCACCGTGGTGGCGAACCTGCGCAGCGCGCCGCGCAGCACGCATGAGAAGAGCTTCGCCTGGTAGACGACGTCCGCCTCCGGCGCCACGCCCGCGCGCTGCCACGCCTCCAGCTTCACCAGCGGCGAGCCCTCCGACGACAGGAGCTCCCCCAGCCCCATCACCGGCGTCTTGAAGCGCACGTAGTTGTGGATGTCCGCGTAGAAGTCCGCGCGCGGGTACGTCTCCGCGTCGATGTTCAGGCTCGACGGCAGGAAGAGGTAGGCCTCCACCAGGTAGCGCGTCTCGTCCGCGCCCGTGGGCTGGTACTCGAGCTTGATTTCAAACTGCTTGCGGTCGTGGACGTCGAACCGGCTGTGGAGCGCTTCGGGGGCCTGGGACACAAACTCCAGTCTATGTCACAGGCCTGTCACACGGGAGCCACCCCCACCAAAGGATGGAGAAGCGTCCGGGGCGGCACACCGGACGCACTCCGCCGGAGCCTCAACCGTTGGTGCCCGTACGAGAAGAGGACGCGCCCGGCACGGCGCCCGGGACGACGTCGCCCACCGGCAGCGGGGCCGCCTTGGGCTGGGGCTTCGCGTTCCACACCCGCGTCGCCAGCACCAGGCCCACGATGGCCAGCGGCAGCATGGCCAGGGGCCAGGGCTTCCAGTTGGCGGGGTCCTTCATGGCGTCGCCGGTGGGGAGGATCATGCCGTAGACGAGCGCGTGGATGGCCGTGCCCGCGTACACCGCGCCGTCGATGATGCCCACCACGATGCCCGCGTTCTTCTTGCCGCCGAAGTCCATGGTGGCCGTGCCGGACAGCATGCCGTGCACGCCGATGACGCACAGGGACATGAACACCACGGACCAGCCGGCGCCCGGCGTTCCCAGCAGGAACACCGCGCCGATAGCGCCCAGGAGCAGGCCCGCGTAGAGCACCGCGGACACGGGGCCGCGGCGCGAATCGAAGATGCGGTCGCTGATGACGCCCGCGAACATGCCGCCCAGGATGCCAGCGACGCACGACAGCATGCCCCAGTTGGAGGCCACGAAGCCGCCGGACTCCCCAATGGCCTTGGCGTACTTGGGGAACCACTGCATCACCGCGTTGCGCAGGAAGCCGCTGCAGAACTCCACGCCCAGGATGATGAGGATGACGCGGTTGCTCAAGAGCTTGCCGAACATCTGCGGCACGCTGAGCGCCGGGCCCGTCTCCCCGCTGGACGCGTCCGCCGTGTCGAAGTCCGGGTGGCCCGTCTGGGACGGCGTGTCGCGGATGACGAAGAAGTCCAGCACCAGGAACGCCACGAGCAGCGCCGCGGGCACGAAGAACACCCACCACACCGGCGCCGCGTCCGCGATGAAGCGGCACCAGTCGAACGCGAAGTACAGGCCCAGCGAGATGAGGATGCCGAACACGCCGCCCAGCTGGCCGCGCTCACGCACGTGGAACCACGACGCGTTCACCTTGACGATGGAGACCGCGCCGAAGCTCTGGAAGTACATGTTCACGCTGTAGAGGAACGCGAGCCACGCCACCACGCCGCCCGGCGGGGCCCAGCCGTTCTTCAGCACCGCGTACACCAGGCCGCCCATGGCGATGTTCGCCACCGCGCTGCCGCCCGCGGACAGGAGGATGGTGAAGCGGCCGCCCAGCTTGTCCGTCAGCGGGCCGTTGAGGAGGAAGGCCGCGCCGTACGTGAGCGTCCCCCAGAAGAAGATGGTGGCGAAGTCCGCGTTGGACGTCTGCGCGCCCATGGCGCTGGTCGCCACGTTGACGTTGTAGCGCCCCATGTAGAGGAACGCGTACGTCAGGCCCAGGGGGAACCAGTTGAAGAAGCGGCGGCGGCGGAACGCATCGGTGTGCCCCAGCTCCACCTTCGGCAGCCGCGAGAGCACCAGGCCAATGGCCCCGAGCAGGATGACGATGGGGAGCAGCTGGGCCAGCCACGGGGGCAGCGACGACATGCGACGAACCTCGCCTGCAGGAGGAAGCGGAACGGGGCAGCACCCTACCCCGTCCGTCCTCGGCCCGGAAACAGCAAGCGGCGTCAGGAAAGCCGGGCGAGCAGCCGCGTGAGGGAGACCTCCGTCTTCGCGTCCGCGATGTCACCCCGGCGGCACGCGTCGAGCACCGCGCCCACCGGCCGCCATTGCAGGTGGATGCCCTCCTCCAATGGAGAGCCGTCTCCCTCCACCTCGCCCTGCGCCACGCCGGTGACGTCCACCGCGGCCGGGAAGACCTTCTCCGACAGGATGCCCGGCGCCAGGAAGAACGCGCCGCCCAACAACTGGATGTCCTCCGGCCGCACCGTGTAGCCCGCCTCCTCCTTCACCTCCTCCGCCGCGCGGCGGCGAAGCCCCTCCTCGCCCTTGTCGGAGGGCTCCAGCAGGCCCGCGACGATTTCCTCCACGCGCAGATGGCTCACCGTGTCAGGCACGGTCATGGACGCGGTCTGCTCGCGGCGGAAGTACGCCGCGGGGCGCAGGTTCATCCGCGTCAGGACTTCCACGTTTCCATCCGGCGCGCGGCGGTAGATGAGCACCGACACCGCGTCCAGCCGGGGCCGGTCCACCACATCCACCCGGTAGACCGGAGACGACGAGCCATCCGCGCGCCGGTTGCGGCAGCGCAGCCGACGCACTCGGAGGAAACCTTCGTCACAACGCGCCGTGGCGGAGAAATCCTCGATGATCTCGATGTCAGTCACATTGGAACTGCTGGGACGCATGTCTGCCTGCTCTCCTGGTGTCCTGGTAGGTGGAGGTGCCACGGTGGCGTTGCTTGCCCGTGCACCCTTGATCCCGTAGGTTGCGCCGTCCTCAAGTCGTCACTCCCTACGAATCACGGATCCGCCACGAATGTGTCGCGCACTGCTCGGCCTCTTCTGCGCCTGCGCCCTGGCCCTCGCCTCGTGCATGCCTGTGCTGGAAGGCCAGGATTACCACCTTGAAGGTCAGGAGGTGCGGCTTACCCTCCTCCATACCTCTGACATCCACTCGCGGCTCGTCCCGTACGACTTCACGCCGCTGAAGACGGACCAGGACCTGGAACTCATCCCGGAAGCCGGTCCCTTTGGCGGTGCCACGCGCATCGCGTCCATCCTCAAGCGCGAGCGCGCCAAGGGCGACCGCGTCCTGCACCTGGACTCTGGAGACTGCTTCCAGGGCGCGCCCATCTTCAACGTGAACACGGGCGAGGCGGAGTTCCGCTTCCTCTCCGAGTCCCGCCTGGACGCCGCCGTGGTGGGCAACCACGAGTTCGACGCGGGCGCCCTCAACTTCGTCCAGAAGGCGCGCAACTTCGCCAACTTCCCGCTGCTGGCCGCCAACTACTACTGGGACGACCCGAAGACGACCGGCACCAACGGCGCTTCCATGGTGACCAGCCCCTACACCATCCGGACGGTGAAGGGCCTGCGGGTGGGCGTCATCGGCATGGCGAACATCTCCTCGCTCAACTCCATCGTGGAGGGCGGCAACAGCCTGCAGGTGACGCCGCTGGAGCAGAACGAGGCCGCGCGCTCCTATGTGGAGCTGCTGCGCCCGGTGACGGACCTGATTGTCATCGTCAGCCACCTGGGCCTCACCGAGGACCAGGATCTCATCCAGGGCTACGAGGCCTACTATGAGTACGGCCGCGCGAAGCCCTTCATCAACCGCTCGCGCGACGCGTGGAAGGTGCTGGAGTGGTTCGGCCCCGAGGGCAACGACAAGTCGGTGGTGCGCGTGCACATCGCGGGCGTCAGCGGCATGGACGTCATCCTGGGCGGCCACCTGCACGTGGTGCTCAACCCGCCGCAGCTGGTGACGGACCCCGCCGGCCGCAAGGTCGTGCTGTCGCACTCGGGCGCGTTCGCCAAGTACGTGGGCCGCCTGGAGCTGGTCGTGAAGATGCCGAACCAGCGGGGCGAGGCCGAGGGCGCCGAGGTCGTCAGCCAGGACTACCACGCGTTCCCGGTGGACAGCCTCTGGTGCAACGAGGCGATGCGCAGGCTCCGCTTCGAGGACGGCGTCTTCTGGGATCCGGGCAAGTTCATTGAAGCCCCGGGCGTGCGCGAGGCCATCGCGGAGTGCGGCCGTCAGGAGGACGCCCAGACGACGGACCTGCTCATCCCGTACCTGCTGGGCATGGACGTGAAGCTGCAGCTCACCTCCATCTTCTCCTACGCCCCCCTCGACGTGCAGCGGCGCAACAACTCCAATGGCGGTGACTCGCCGCTGGGCAACATCGCCGCGGACTCCATGCGCAAGCGCAACCGCGTGGAGGCGGAGATGGCGCTCACCAACTCCCTGGGCATCCGCGACAACCTCTACGCGGGCGTCGTCACGCAGGAGGCGATGTTCAACGTGTTCCCGTTCGAGAACACCATCAACATCATGTACCTGTCCGGCGTGGAGATGCAGGAGATGTTCGACTTCGTCACCGAGCGCTCCGCGGAGCGCGGGTGCGTGAGCCAGGCGCAGATCTCCGGCGCGCGCTTCACCATGGACTGCGCCCAGGTGCAGCTCAACGACCTGCGCGTCGCGTGCACCCCGGCGACGGTGGCCACGGACTGCCCCCAGGAGGGCCGCGAGGGCCACGCGCCGTGGCAGTGCCTGGAGGACACCGCCGGTTCGCGCTGCTGGGCGCACCCGGGCATCGACATCCAGATCAACGGCAGGCCGCTGGACACCAACGGCACGTACAAGGTCGCGGTGAACGACTACATCGCCAAGGGCGGCTCCGGCTTCACGGTGCTCAAGCGCAACACCACGCGCATCGAGACGGGCATCAGCCTGCGCGACTCGCTCATCGGGTACATGCAGGGCTTCTGCAGCTGCGACGACCTGCTCAACGGCCGGGAGACGTCCAGCAACGGCACGCGCTGCGGCTCGCTGGTCAACGGCCAGTGGACGGTGGATGAGAAGACGCTGAACTCCTGCAAGGTGTCCAAGGCCTTCGAGGACGGGCTCGACAAGACGGTGGGCAGCTGCTCCTGCCGGGATCTGCTCAAGGTGACCACGAACGCCGCCGAGCAGCCGAAGGCCATGGCCCAGTGCGGCCTGCCGGACATGACGCGGGACGCGGCGCTGGCGGAGTGCGCGCTGCCGCAGGGCCCGTACACCGGCCGCTGCACCTGCCGCGACCTCCTGACGGGTGGAAACCCCACCTGCGGAACCATGACGAGCCAGCTGCGGTCGTTCTGTGAGAAGCCCACAGCCATGCCCATCGCGAGCGCCATCGAGGATGGCCGCATCGGGCGGAGGGTGAAGTAATGAAGCGACTCTTCCTGCTGTCCACGCTGGCCCTGGCGGCCGGCTGCTACACCAAGGAGTCCGAGGCTCCCACCGGACTCACCTCCTTCCGCGTGGAGGTGACGAGCATCACCACCGCGGGTTCCGCCACGGCGCTGCTGCCGGTGGTGAACGCCTGCGTCGCGAAGTACGGCAACAACCAGGCGGCGGTGCCGCTCGAGGTGCGTGGCACGACTGACTGCCCCTACACCCTGCCCCGTTCGGACGTGGACATCGGTCTGTCCATCACCGCGATGGACGGCACCGGCGGGGAGATGACGTCCTTCAATGGGCCGGTGTCCTTCCGGGTCATCCCGGGCGACCTCACCGGTGAGTACGGCCAGCGCTGGACGCAGCTCACCAACGGCAAGGGCACCGGCACCGTGCGCGTGGCCCACCTGTACGGTGAGACGCACGTCTGGGTGCAGGACCAGGACCTGGAGCTGATCTACGCGGACGGCGGCGTGGTGGGTGACCTGGCCCAGTTGCCCCAGGAGCCGGCCATCCGCACCCTCGCGACCGGCCTGTCCCCGAGCATCCGGTTCGAGGAGCCCTCCCTCGCCACCATCAATCTGCCCGAGGGCGGCTCGGAGACGAGCGTCTTCGTCAAGCAGTTCATGCGCGTGGGCCGCAATCCGGAGTCCGGCGAGCCGCTGACGCAGAACTGCGACCCGTCCGACCCCAACAACGGCAAGCCGATGATGCTGCTGGTGACGGGCACGGACTCCAGCGGCTTCTACGTCACGGACATGACGGCCTGCCGCGTGGATGAGAAGAGCGTCACGGGCGCGAACATCCAGACCGCGGAGCCGGACGGCTTCAACCCGGGCCGCTTCAACAGCATCTACATCTACAACTACTCCTTCCCGGAAGGGCTGGACTCCGGCGACCTGCTCTGGACGCTGTCCGGCACGGTGGCGGAGTTCACCAACACCACGCAGATGAGCTTCCCCGCCTGGACGCTGCGGGAGAACGTGCGCCTGC
The DNA here is from genome assembly GCF_003611605.1 of Corallococcus sp. AB011P. Taxonomy (NCBI): domain Bacteria; kingdom Pseudomonadati; phylum Myxococcota; class Myxococcia; order Myxococcales; family Myxococcaceae; genus Corallococcus; species Corallococcus sp. AB011P. Next base: position 111,061 of record NZ_RAVX01000016.1, on the reverse strand, counting down.
TGCCCCAGGACCAGTGGAACAAGTACCTGGACCAGGTGCCGCCGGTGGAGGTGAACGGCCGGCTGTGCGGCTACAGCGGCTCGCCGTACCTGGACGACATCCTGTGTGGCTATAGCTACAAGAACTACAAGATGGAGAGCCTGGAGTCGTCGCTGGTGAAGCTGCGCCGGGTGAAGTTCCCCAAGGTGTTCCGCAACTGCGACGCCAACGGCAACAACGACATGCCCATGTTCTGCCCGGTGGGCAGCAGCGCGTCTCGCAGCTGGCAGAACTGCTTCGCGGAGCCGCCGGATGATCCGGACCTGCCGGAGCGCAAGTGCGTCATCGACTGCACGCTGGGCATCGGCGAGTACGCCGGCACCATCTGCGCGGAGAAGACGACGTACACGAACTTCGGCCAGTTCGTGGTGGAGATGAACGCCACCGGTCCGGCGTCCATGGGCATGGACGAGTCCGTCCCCAACCGCATCATGAACGTCACGGTGGGCACCACGCCCGTGCGGCCGGACAAGGCGCTGCCCCAGGGCTACCGGATGAACATCATCTGCAACCAGCCGGTGCGCGCGCGCTTCGGCCAGGTGAGCGTGACGGCGGACCAGACGGACACGCTCATCGCGGCCAACACCCGCTACGAGTACACCCTGAAGGACTCCGAGGTGACGGTCGCGCTGGTGCGTGACGCCGCCGCCACGGCCAACGCCGCGTGCAAGGTCGCGCCGGACACGCGCTCGCGCATCAGCCTGCAGATCAAGGACGCGGTGCCGGACCTGAACCCGGACTGCAACGAGAACGACGCCGACGCGGCGAAGGCGCTCCAGTGCAAGCAGCTGCGGGCGGCCACCTTCGACGTCGTGGGTCACCTGAAGCACGTGGGTCCGGCGCGTCCGCGCTGGAACGTCCTGCCGAGAGATCAGGACGACCTGTGCTGCTATCCCGGGCCCGGGATGGAGTGCCCGAAGCCCATCAAGCCGTGCCAGTAGCCACCATTCACCTTTGAGCAGTCGCATTGCGCGCCCCGGCGGTATGCCGGGGCGCTGGGAGGAGCGGTCTCCCCCGGACCGCTTCCTGGAGGGACATTGAAAACGTTGCAGACGCTGGCCCTGGCGGGCCTGACAACCCTTTCCGCGCCCGCTTGGGCCGGGGACTTCGTGGACACCCGTTTGTCGTTCGTCTTCGCGGACGACAACGTGCTTGCGGGCGCGGGAGAGACCACTCCCAACAGCCCCAACGCGCGCTTTGGCGCGGGCAACCAGAACACGCAGTTCTACGACAACTTCAACACCAAGTTCTCCGGCTTCGAGTCGCTGTCGAACGTCGTGCTCTACAAGCGCATGCCGGCGTTCTTCGAGGGCCTCACGACGGAGGCGGCCCTCACGCTGCTGGTGCTGGAGCGCCCGTCTGGTGGTGTCGACATCCTCGACAACTCCAGCTACGTGCGCCTGAACTACCAGCCGCCGGGCTGGGGTGAGAAGGAAGGCATCTCGCTCACCGGCTTCCCGGTGTCCGCGGACCGCTTCCGTCTGGGCTACGCGTACCGCATCTCGTGGGGCGGCAGCCCCATCTTCACCAACCGCGCCACCGCGGCGGGTGTGCCGGGCGCCAAGCTGCAGCTGACGCGCGACCGCTGGTACGCGTACGTGGGCGGCAAGACGGCGCTGGTGCTCAACGACCTCATCCTGGAGCAGGAGACGCTCTACGGCGTGATGGCCGGCGCGGGCTGGGACATCCTGGAGACGCTGCGCGTGGAGGCCGGCGGCGGCTACTTCCAGAAGGGCATCGTCCCGGGCCTGGCGAACCAGTCCATCGAGGCGGGCGTCAACGCGGCCGGTGTGTCCGGCCAGATTGTCTACCACGTGGGTGTGCCGGTGGGCACGAGCGTGGACTTCCGCCTGTACAAGAACGACCCGGAAATCTACCAGCGCTTCTTCGCGCCGGAGACGTACCCGGGGGGCCTGTCCTACTCCTTCTCGCTGGAGGGCAGCTACCTCACGCAGACCCTGCAGGACCCGGACAAGTTCGGCGCCACCAAGCCCCAGGGGGCCACGGCGCTCGCCTTCCAGGGCCGCGCGAAGCTGAACCGCTTCCGCTTCAACGCGCTGGCGCTGGTGCGCAGCCTGTCCTTCATCCAGTTCGACGTGCCGGGCTTCCCCCCGTTCCAGGACTTCCCCACGGGCACGGTGCTGAAGCCTGAAGTCTTCGGCGCGGTGGGCGTGGACTACAACATCGCGGGCCTGCACCTGACGCCGGGCTTCATCATCGGCGCGCAGCAGCCGGCGTCCTTCCGCAGCCCGGTTCCGCTCGTGGGCGGCAGCAACCCGCCCCCCAGCCTCACCGGTACGCGCACGGTCGTGGTGCGTGACGCCAACCAGCTGAGCATCCTGCCCAGCACCTGCGGCGGCACCAACGCCTGCGAGGCGGAGCTCATCTGGTCCGCCAAGGCCACCTTCCGGTGGGACCTGTCGGAGACGGTCGCGGCGGTCGGCGAGGTCTACTACACGTACGACACCAACCGGACCACGTTCGAGGACGACGTGACGGGCATCGCGCAGCCGAACTTCGAGAAGCCGCACGCGCTGGGCTTCAACACGCTGCTGCAGGCGCGCTTCTAGGCCGCCCTGCCCGCTTCCGGGCAGCTTCGCGGGGCCCGCCGTGCTTCACGGCGGGCCCTTCGTGTTTCTAGAAGGCGGACGTCATCCGCACCACCTCGTCGAAGGCGGTGAGGCCCTGCGCCAGCTTGCGCACGGCGGCCTCGCGCAGCGTGCGCATGCCACCGCGGCGCGCGGCCTGCGTCAGGTGCTCGTAGGGCGCCTCGCGGGCGATGAGCTCCCGCACCTCGCGGTTCGTGGAGACGATTTCGAAGACGCCGGTGCGGCCGGAGAAGCCGGTGCCGCGGCAGCGCACGCACCCCGCGCCCTTGGACAGCTTCACGCCGCCGGGCAACAGCGGCAGCGGCACTTCCAGGGCCAGGAGCTCGTCCGGCGTGAGCACCGCCTCCTCCGAGCAGTGCACGCAGACGCGGCGCAGGAGGCGCTGGGCCATGACCCCCAGCAGGCTCTGCGCCAGGAGGAACGCCGGCACGCCCAGGTCCTTCATGCGCGCCACCGCGCCCAGCGCGTCGTTGGTGTGCAGCGTGGAGAGCACCAGGTGGCCGGTGAGCGCGGCCTGGATGGCGTTCTCCGCCGTCTCCGCGTCGCGGATTTCGCCCACCATGATGACGTCCGGATCCTGGCGCAGGATGTGGCGCAGCGCCCCCGCGAAATCCAGGCCCACCTTGGGCTGCACCTGCACCTGGTTGAAGGTGTCCCACACCATTTCGATGGGGTCTTCAATCGTGGTGACGTTGACGTCCGGCCCCGCCACCGCCTTGAGCGCGGAGTAGAGCGTCGTCGTCTTGCCGCTGCCCGTGGGGCCCGTCACCAGGATGAGGCCGTGGGGTTGATCAATCCACGACTCGAAGTGGCCCTTCTCGTCCGGATCGAAGCCCAGCTGGGCGATGTCCTGCACCAGCGTCTCCGGGTCGAAGATACGGATGACCACCTTCTCGCCGAAGGCGGTGGGCAGCGTGGAGACGCGCAGCTCCACCTCGCGGCCGTCGCGCTCCGTCTTGATGCGGCCGTCCTGGGGGCGGCGCTTCTCGGAGATGTCGATGCGCGCCAGCATCTTCACGCGCGACACGATGGGCGGGTGCACCTGCGCGGGCAGCGTGTAGACGGGGTGCAGCACACCGTCGATGCGCAGGCGCACCACGGCGGTGGCGCGCTTGGGTTCGATGTGGATGTCCGACGCGCGGTTGTCGAAGGCGTAGCGCAGCAGGTAGTCCACCGCCTGCACCACCGGCCTGTCTGACGCCTCCAGCTCCTGCGTGCCGCTGAGCGACACCAGCTGCTCGAAGTTGGCGATCTGCGCGTTCGCACCGCCAAAGTCGTCCGCGGCCTTGGCCAGCGTCTTCTTGAAGCCGTAGATGTCCGCGATGGAGCGGAGGATGTCCGTCTTCGCGGACAGCACGGGCTCCACCGGCTCGCCGGTGAGCCGGTGGAAGGACTCGAAGAGCTCGCGGTCGAAGGGGTTGGCCACCGCCACGCGCAGCCGCCCCTGTTCGGTGCGCTCCAGGGGCAGCAGCACGTGCTTCTGCGCGTAGGGCCGGGACACCGTGCGGGTGGCCAGCGCCATGTCCATCTTCAGCGGATCCAGCTTCCGGTAGGCCAGCCCCGCGGCGCGCGCGGCGGCCTCCGTGACGCGGTCCTCGTCCAGCACGCCCCGCCCCCCCGGCGCCGGAATCTGGAAGGCCGCGACCACCTCCACGGGCGACACGTCATACCGGGCCGCGTCCTTTCCCGTCCCGCCCTGCGCCTTGAGGACGCGGGCGCGCGCGGCGGGCTCCCGCGCCAGCACCTCCTGCGCCTGCTGGGGTGTCAGCAGGCGCTGGGCGACCATGGCCTCCAGGAGGAAGCCCAGGGTGAAGTCCGTGGCGCCGCGCGAGGGGCCGCTGCTTCCGGGGGGAGCCGCCTGGGTCACACGTTCCTCCTTCTGCGGGTGGCCAGGAGCAACACCCCGAGCCCCACGAGGAATGCCGCGGAGGAGGGGGCGCTCTGGCAGCCGCAACCGCCGGGGTCGTTCGTCGAGCCACCCGTGCCACCGTCCACCGGCGGGGGCGGCGGCGTGCCACCGTCACTGCACAGGGTGCAGGTGCCGCCGTCCGTCTGGGCATACGGGTCGTAGCACTGGCCGCCATTGCCGCAGTACAGACCATTGGGGCAGTCCTGGTTGCTGCGGCAGGCGGCAATGCAGGCGGTCCCTTCCGCGAACGGCACGCACTGGAGCGGCGAGGCGCAGGTGTTCGCGCCGCAGTCGCGGAAGCAGAAGCGATCCTCGCCGGTGCCCGCCGGGCGGCAGGTGCTGCCGGGGCTGCATGAGCAGGTGGACACCGAACACGGCTCCGTGCACACGCCCTGCGGGTTGCCGTTGAGCTTGAGGCACGTCTGGTTGGTGCCGCACTCCGAATCCTGGAGGCACGGGTCGCCGACGCTGCGCGTGCCCGTCTTCTGCTGGATGCAGGCGTGGTCGCACGAGCGGCAGGCGTGGTTGCTGCCGCAGTCGCTGTTGGTGGCGCAGTCGGCGACACACACGTCGCCCCCGTTGTCGGGCAGCGTGTTGCAGGTATAGCCCTCGCGACAGTCCCCCTTGCCCGGGCGGCAGTTCTTCAGACAGCGCTTGCCCACGGCGCCCACGCTGGTGCACGTGGAGCCGATGGGGCAGTCCGCGTTCGCGATGCAGGACTCCGTGCAGTAGCCGTCCGTCCACGCCGGGAAGGCGGTGGTCTTGTCCGCATCCGTGAGGCAGCGCGATTCCGGCGCGCCGCAGGTGCTGGCGTTCGCGCAGGGGTTGCCCACCTTCGTGGTCGACCCGAAGGCCTCCGGCAGACAGGCGAACTGCGAGCCGGGGATGAGGGTCGACGCGCGGCACTGGTAGGGGTCCGGGCAGGCACCGGGCGTACCGACCGGGCACGGCTTGGAGCAGATCTTCTGCGAGGCGCCGCTGGTGGTGGACTGGGCGGTGACGCAGGTGAGCCCCGCGCCGCACGCGGTGGTGTCACAGGGCGAGCCCACCGCACCCGTCTGGGGATAGCGCTGGCAGAACGCCCCCCGGTCATACGACGACAGGGCGCGGCGCTGGGTGCCGGTGTCCAGCGTGATGTACATCACCGCGTCCGAGTAGAAGTACGTGCTGCCCAGGCCCAGGCACTGGCCCACCCCGCGCATCACCGCCGACTGGATGTCGATGAAGCCCGCCGGCGTGGGGGAGAGCGTGGTGAACTTGTAGCTCACGGCGTTGAGGAAGATGTCGCACTGGTAGACGAGGCCACCGTGGGTCAGCGGCACCGCGGCCACCACGCTATTGCTGGCGTTGAGCACGTCCGAGAACTCGGCGCTGTTCGGGTCCGTGACCCAGACGGCGGCGACGCTGAAGCCGTCCAGCCGGTCATTCACGTTCGGGATGGGGACGATGGTGGAGCGGCCCTTGTAGGTGAAGGCGGGCCACGCGCAGTCCACGTCCTGCCAGGCCTGGAAGGCCTTCTTCACCGCGTCTTCCACCAGGGACAGGTCATTGCCCCCGGGCTGGGTGTTGCGCGCGTCCACGTAGTACGGGAACGGATCCTGGCTGTTGTTGAGCACCCAGTGGTCCAGGTACTGGTAGCCCAACTGATCCTGGGCGTGCGCTGTCGCGGCCAGCGCCAGCAGTCCAAGGAGGAAGACACTCCGCTGCGTCCCACGCTTCATCACCCGCACCTCTTCACGTCACGTCCGCACGGGGCGCTCCGCCTGGGCGCCCGGACGTCACCGGGCGGACAGTCTACCCGTGAACGGCGCGAACGGTGGCATCCACCAGCGCTTCGGGCGTGGGGCGCTCGGCCACGGCGGCCACGGGGATGCCCAACTGCGTCAGCGCCGTCGCCGTGGTGGGGCCAATGGCCACCACCTTCGCGGAGGCCAGCGGCTCACGGCCCACTCCCTCCACGAAGGCCTCCGCGGTGCGCGGCGAGGCGAAGAGCACCACCTGGGGCGGAGCAGCGGCCAGCTGGGCCAGCGCCTCGGGTTCGACGGCGGCCGGCGCGCTGCGATAGGCCGTCACGCGGGTGACACGCACGCCCAGGTCGCGCAGGCCGTCCTCCAGCTCCCGCCGCCCCTCCTCCGCCGCGGGCAGGAGCACGTCGTCCTCCGGCCCCAGCACGTCGCGCAGGGCGGTGAAGAGCGCCGCGCCGGTGCCCTCGTGAGGTTCGGCTTCCACCTTCAGGCCGTAGCCCTCCACGGCCCTCGCGGTGCGCGGCCCCACGGCGGCCAGCTTCACGCGGGACAGCCGGTCCAACGTGCCGGCGAGCCGCAGGGCCTCCAGGAAGGCCTCCACGGCGGAGGGGCTGGCGAACACCACCCAGTGGTAGCGCTGCACGTGCTCGGCGGCGGACGCGAGCGGGCGCGGGTCCTCCGGCGGATGCAGCTCCAACAGCGGCAGGCTGAGGACGTCCGCGCCCTCGTCCTCCAGGAGGAAGCACAGCTCTTCGGCCCGCTCACGGGGGCGCGTCACCAAGATTCGGATGCCATCCAGTCGCCGGTCCACGGGCCGGCACTCTAGGCGCGGGGCGCGCCTTCGCGGCGGCCGAAATCGCGCAAGATGTCTCCCGCCCCGCGCGACAGGAGTTCGTCCGCGAGCGCCTCGCCCAGCCGCTCCGCTTCCGGTACGGGCCCCTTCACCTCGGCCCGCACCACCAGCGAACCGTCCGGCCGGCCCACCAGGCCGCGCAGGTACACCTGGCCGTCCTCCACCGTGGCGTGGCCGGCCAGGGGCACGGTGCAGCCGCCCTCCAGCTTCGCCAGGAAGGCGCGCTCGGCCCGCACGGCGTTGCGCGTGGCGATGTCCTCCAGGGGCTGAAGCAGCGCTCGCACGTCCGCGTCCGCCTCGCGGCACTGGATGGCCAGCACGCCCTGCCCCACCGCCGGCAGGCTCTCCGCCACCGGCACCACCTGGGTGATGTGGTGGTCCAAGCCCAGGCGCTTGAGCCCCGCCGCCGCGAGCATGGCGCCCGCGAGCCGCAGGTCGCGCGTCTTCTGAAGGCGCGTCTGCACGTTGCCACGCAGGGAGACGATCTCCAGGTCCGGCCGGCGCGCGCGCAGGATGCAGCTGCGCCGCAGCGAAGACGTGCCCACCTTCGCGCCCGCGGGCAGCATCGCCAGCGTGTGCCCGTCCGGGCTGCAGAACGCGTCGCGCGGGTCCTCGCGCGCCGGCACCGCCGCCAGGATGAGCCCCTCCGGGAACACCGACGTCATGTCCTTGAGGCTGTGCACCGCCACGTCCGCGCGGCCATCCAGCAGGGCCTGCTCAATCTCCTTCACGAACAGGCCCTTGCCGCCCACCGCGGACAGCGGCGCGGACAGGAAGCGGTCGCCCTCGGTGGACATCTTCACCAGGGTGACCTCCAGGCCGGGGTTGCGCTCGGTGAGGAGCGAGGCCACGTGATTCGCCTGCCACAGCGCCAGCGGGCTCTCCCGCGTCGCGATGCGCACCGTCTTCATCGCCGGCTCCCGGTGGCCACCACGGTGTTGCGCGCCTCCTGAGGGGGCGCGGTGGGCTCTTCCGGAGCGATGGCGGCGGCCTCCGCCTCCGTGAGGCCGAACAGCTCCGCGGCGGCTCCCGCCAGCCGGTTGCCCTCACCCTGTGGGCCCACGGCGCGCAGGCGCGCGGTGGGCTCATGCAACAGCTTGTTCACGATGGCTCGCCCCATGGCTTCGATGCTCTTCTTCTGCTTGTCGGTGAGCCCGTCGCCCATGCCCAGCAGCGTGCGCTCCACCTCCGCGCGGGCAATGGCCTCCGCGCGCTGACGCAGGCGCGCCAGCACGGGCATGCCGTCGCGCAGCGCGCGCTCCCGGGCGAAGCGCGCCACCTCCTGCGCCACCAGCCCGCCCGCCTTGTGCGCCTCTTCCGCGCGCGCGGCGGTGTTGTCCGCGACGAACTTCTGGATGTCGTCCACGTCGTACGCGTGCACCCAGTCCAGCGTGCCCACCGCCGGGTCGATGTCGCGCGGCACCGCCAGGTCCACCATGAACAGCGGCCGTCCCTTGCGCGCCCTACTCAGCGCGCCGACATTTTCGCGCGTGAAGATGGGCACCGGCGACGCGGTGCTCGTCACCACCACGTCCGCGGCGCCCAGCAGCGTGAAGAGCTCCTCGAAGGGCTTCGCCACGCCGCCCACCTCCGCCACCAACGCCTCCGCGCGGGCGAGCGTGCGGTTGGTCACGATGAGCTTCCCGGCGCCCGCGTTCTTCAGGTGCCGCGCCGCCAGCTCCCCCATCTCTCCCGCGCCCACCACCAGGACGGTCTTGTCCTTGAGCCCGTCGAACACCTTGCTCGCCAGCTGCACCGCCGCGGACGCCATGGACGTCGCCGCGCGGCCCACCGCCGTCTCCGTGCGCACGCGCTTGGCGCAGCCGAACGCCGCCGCGCACGCGCGCGTCAGTTCCCCGCGCACCGCGCCCGCGCCCTGGCCTCGCTCGAAGGCGTCCTTCACCTGCCCCAGGATCTGGGCCTCGCCCAGCACCATGGAGTCCAGGCTGGCCGCCACTCGGAACAGGTGCACGAGCGCCGCCTCGCCCTGGTGCTCGTACAGGTGCTCCAGCGCCTCAGCGCCGCCCAGCGAGTGCAGCGTCTCCCGCGCGCGCTCCCGCGCCAGGTCCGCGCTGGGGGCCGCCAGGTACACCTCCACGCGGTTGCACGTGGACACCCAGAGCGCCTCCACGGGCGCCTGCGCCAACCGCTGCAACACTTCCGTCTGCCGGGCTTCGGGCAATGCCAGCCGCTCGCGAACGCCCAGGGGCGCGGTGCGGTGTGACACGCCAATGCAGATGAATTCCATGGCTACGGCATCCCCGGGCCAGCGGCGGACAGATCGTAGGACGACAGGAAGGAGACCAGCACCAGGCAGAAACCGGCCATGGTGAGCAGCGCCACCCGCCGGCCGCGCCAGCCGGCGAAGATGCGCGCGTTGACGAGCGCGGCGAACATGCCCCAGGCGACGAACGTCGCCACGTGCTTGGCTTCGAGCGCCCAGGCGAGCCCCCGCAGCGTGGTGGTGAACAGGGCGCCGGTCGCCAGCGTGAGCGACAGCGCGATGAAACCCCACACGACAAGCCGCCGGTTGAGCGTGTCCAGGAACTCCAGGGACGGCAGCCGCGAGAAGAGCAGCCCGAAGTGCTTGGCCTTCACCTCCCGCTCCATCAGCAGGTACATGACGCCTACCCCCGCCGCCACGCCAAAGGCCGTCATGCCCAGCAGCGCGATGGTGACATGCACCGGCAACAGCGGCTGGCGCACCGCGTCCGGCAGCGGCGTGGACCCGCCATGCAGCAACATGCCGATGAGCAGCACCGCCACCGCCAGCGGCGTGAGGAACGCGCCAATGACGGGCTTGCGGTAGCGCACGTCCAGCGCCAGGAACAGCGCCAGCAGCAGGAAGGCGAAGGTGGACATGCCCTGCGCGGGGCCCACCAACCGGCCCCCCTGCGCGCTCAGCAGTTCGATGAGCGCAACGCAATGCATCAGCAGCCCGGTCCCCACCAGCACCCGGCCGGTGACGGCGAGCACCTGGGACTGGCGGACCAGGAAGGCGAGGTAGACGAGCGCGGCCAGGCCGTAGGCGTGGCAGGCGAGCGAGACGAGCGTATGGCTCATGGCGGCAGGCTCATAACCCCGGCCGAGGAGGCATTCAGTCCTGCCTCAGCCCATTTTACATTTTATTGAGAATGAAGGCCGCCAGCAGGTCGGTCTCCGAATTGGGCTTGCGCTCGGGAGCGGGCGCCCCCACTTCCGCCACATAACCCGGAACCACTTCGTATGCGGAGTCCCCGACCAGGATGGAGTCGGCCATCTGCTCAGCCCCCAGCCGGCCGAGCTGCTCCTCGGTCTTCACCCGGGAGACCAGTTGGTGCGTGTCCTCCCCGGACACCAGCTGCACCACATGGACGGCGGGCGTGAGCGGCCAGGCGCTCCCACCCTCGGCGGCGACCACCAGGCGGCCCTCGCGCAGGTCTGCTTTGTCCTCCAGCGCCCACTCCTCGAGCTGGGCCTGGGACAGGAAGAGCTTCGTCACGCCGCGCAGACTACACCACCCTCATGTCCGGCGGGCCCGGAAATGGGGTGCAACCTCCGGCCAGATGCGGCATCCGTTCCACCGGAAGCGGCCCGGCCTTCCCGTCCCCCGAGGCATCCGCCGGACGCGAAGCTAAAGGACGTATCCTACTCAAGCAGTAGACACGAGGTGACGACATGGCTGGCGACGTGATCAACATCGGTGATTCGGACTTCCAGAAGCAGGTCCTGGATTCGCAACAACCCGTGCTCGTGGACTTCTGGGCCACCTGGTGCGCGCCCTGCCGCGCCATCGCGCCCTCCGTCGAGGCGCTGTCCGCCCAGTACAAGGGCCAGGTGACGTTCGCGAAGATGGACATCGACGCGAACCAGGACACGCCCCAGAAGTATGGCATCCGCTCCATCCCCACCCTGTTGCTCTTCAAGGGCGGCAAGGTGGTGGACCAGATTGTCGGCGCGGTGCCGAAGTCGCGCATCGAGGACGTGGTCCGGAAGAATCTCTGAGCCCATGTGTTCCCGGTGACGGGCCCGCTCCACGGCCGTCTCCCTCGTCCCCTCCCACCCATGGTGCCCCTGGCCCTCATCGCCAGGGTTCGCGCCCGGTGAGAGGGGACGTTGCTTATGGGCTCCCAACCAGACACCCGGGCGTGACATGGCTGGCGGTTCGATATGTCTGTAGAAAGACAACTCACCGCGACGGTAAGGGCTTTCACGTACCGGGTGCAGCGCGCCCCCTGACGCAGACGTTTCTCTGCTCTTGAGACAAACGCCCGACAGGGACGGATGGACGATCCTCCCGTCATGTTTTGTTCAACAGACATTGAAATTGCATTACGAGTCAAACACGACCCCAACATGTCTTGTTGACAGAGTTCGCCACAACAGACACAAGTCGCGAGTACACGCCTGTCTTGATTGGCGAGTTTCTACAGGAGTTTTCATGGCACGCCTTCGTAAAGAATTGACCTCGCAAGCACCGCTGACCCCTGCCCTGACGTCGTGGGCGGAGGCCCTGGGTGATGCCATCGGCCGCGGCATGCTGCGCGCGCTGAACACGGGGATGCCGGGCATGGGCGCCGTCGCGGCGTCGCCGGGCAATGGCGCGGTGATGGCGGGTCGCCGCCGCGGCCGTCCCCCCAAGACGGTGGCGGGTGGGCCGGTGCCCATGGACCGCCGCTGCACGGTGAGTGGTTGCACCCGCGAGCAGCGCTCCAAGGGTCTGTGTTCCGCGCACTACCAGGCCGAGCGCCGCAGGCAGATCGCCACCGGCAAGCCGGCCTGAAGGCGGCGTACCGGGGCCCTACTCGCCGCGCCAGGGGTCTCCGGGCGTGGTGGCCTTGAGCAGCTCCCAGGCCGCCATCACGTCGATGACCCGCTCCAGCTCATTGGGCAGGGAGCGGGCGCGCTGGGACTTGAGGTAGTCCTCGGTGAAGGCTCTCAGGCGCATGCCCAGGAAGAGCCGGGCGAGCGCCACCTCCGTCTGACCTGAGAAGTCCAGGAAGCGCAGGGCGAACCCGCTGCGGCCCTGGTCCTCCGGGCCACGCTCCTCCCGCACGATCTCCGCGCGAGCCTCCACGGGGGCGGCCCCCTCCTCCAGCGCGAAGCGCGCGCGCACCACCGTGCCCATGGGCAGGAAGAAGGTGCTCGCGAGGAAGGCGCCGCTGACGCTCACGTTCACGGACGTGAGCCCGGCGGAGAAGCGCCGGCCGCCCGCGTCGTCCTCCACCCAGAGGTCGAAGTGCGTGGCCAGCTGCGCGCGCGGGAAGTGCCGGTGCTCCGGCTCCCCCTGGTTCATCTCGATGCGGGGCACCGCGCCGGCAGTGGGCACGCTGCGAGTGGTCCCCACCGGCGCAACGAGCGGCCGGGGTGCCTGCGTGTCCTCCGGCCCGCGGACCGCCGTGCCGGCCTTCGCCGTCGTCACACCCTTCCTCTGCACCACCATCGGAAGCCTCCGCGGCCGTCAGAACATGTGACGGCGCATGCTGATGTTCACCAGCAGCCCGATGCACAACATCACCGACAGCATCGAGGAGCCGCCGTAGCTCATGAGGGGCAGCGTGATGCCCGTCACCGGCAACAGGCCAATGACCATGCCGATGTTTTCGAACACCTGCCAGAAAAGTGTGGCCACCACCCCCACCGCAACGAACGCTCCAAAACGGTCTCGTGCGTTGAATCCCACGCCCAACCCGAGAATGAAGATGCCGCCGTAGAGCACGAGCAACAGGAGACAGGAGAAGAAGCCGTGCTCCTCGGCCCACACGGAGAAGATGAAATCCGTGTGCTGTTCCGGCAGGAAACGCAGACCTGTCTGGGTTCCCTCACGCCAGCCCTTGCCGGTGAGGCCACCGGAGCCCACGGCGATCTTGGATTGCGCGGCGTGATAGCCGCTGCCACGCAGGTCCGCTTCCGGGTCCAACCACCCGGAGATGCGCTGGCTCTGATGTTTCTTCAGGTGGTGGCGCACGACGGTGGTGCGCGGCTCGGGCATCTCCCGGACGTAGTCGTTCCAGATGATGAGGCCGCCCACCAGCACACCCGCCACGATGGTGGCGGCCAGGTACCAGCGCACCTTGCCGAAGAGGATGACGGTGCCGGAGGACAGGAAGATCATCAGCGCGGTGCCCAGGTCCGGCTGCACCAGCACCAGCGTGAAGGGCACCATCACCACCAGCACCGGCTTCCACAGCCGTACGAGCCCGTAGGACGGCTGATTGGGCTGGAAGTCGTCGTGGTAGACCTTGGCCAGCATCAGCACGACGCCAATCTTCATGAACTCCGCGGGCTGCAGGCGGAACGGGCCAATGACGAACCAGCTCTCCGCGCCCTTCGCCGTATGCCCCACCAGCCGCAACGCCAGCAGCGCCAGGATGTTGAGCACGTAGATGGGGAGGGCCATCCGCTGAATCCAGCGGTAGTCCACCAGGCACACCATCAGCACCGCGCCCAGGCCCACGCCCAGGTAGAGCGCCTGGCTGGTCCACACCGGCGCCATGGGGGGCCGGGACGCGGACGCCAGGTTCCAGATGCCCAGCGCGCACACGCCCAGCACGCACACGACGAGCCCCCACGGCACGTGGGGCATCATCCGGCGCTCAATCCGCAGTTGCACTGTCGTCTCCGGTTTCCGAGGGCGGCTGGATGGGCTCTCCCGGCAGGTTCACCCGCGGCGGGGGCACCACGGCGCGGGTGAGCGCCGCTTCATCCAGGCTGGGCGCCGGCGGCAACGACGGCGTGTAGGGCTGGTTGGCGCGGGGCGGCGGTGACGTCGCGTCCTGCGCCTTCAAGTCGAAGTACTTCTTCATCACGGCCAGCGCCGTGGGCGCCGCGTCCACGCCGCCGTGGCCGCCGTGCTCGTTGAGCACCACCACGGCCAGCTCCGGCTTGTTCGCGGGCGCGAAGCCGGCGAACCACGCGTGGTCGCGCTCGAAGTAGCTCATCTGGTGCGTCTTCAGACGCACGGTGCCAATGCGCGTTACCTGCGCGGTGCCCGTCTTGGCCGCCACCAGGAAGTCCGCGGGCAGGCCCGACTTGAGCTTCGCGCGGTACGAGGTGCCGCCGGGCTCCTGCGCCACCGCCTCCAGGCCTTCGACAATGGCCCGCAGGTGCGCGGGGTTGATGTCCACCTTCGACACCACCTCCGGCTTGAACTCCTCCATCACCTGCCCGTCCAGGTTCTCCAGCCGCTGCACCATCTGCGGCTTGTAGAGCTTCCCGCCGTTGGCCACGGCCGCGTACACCAGCGCCAGTTGCAGCGGCGTCACGTTGACGTCGCCCTGCCCCATCGCGCTGTTGAGCGCCATGCCCTTGGTGTAGCCGCCCGGTGAGGCTTTGTCGTGGTACGCGCTGGACGGCATGATGCCGGGCACCTCCGCCACCACCGCGATGCCCGTGGGACGCCCCAGGCCCAGCAACTTGCCCATCTCCGCGATGGGGTCCAGGCCGATGGTGTCCGCCACCTTGTAGAACCACGAGTCGCAGGACGCCTTCATCGCGCCCCGGGCGTCCAGGGGCCCGTGGCCGCTCTCCTTGTGGCAGCGCCACACGCGCGCGCCCAGCCGGTAGCCGCCGGAGCAGTTCACCACCGTCTCCGGGCGGAACAGGCCGGACTTGAAGGCGGCCAGCTGCGAAATCACCTTGAAGGTGGAGCCCGGGCTGTAGTGCTCCGCGGCCACGCGGTTGATCATCGGGTGGAGCGGATCTCTCGCCAGCGTGGCCATCTGCGACGGCGTCACGCGGCCGGTCAGGAGATTCGGGTCGAAGCCGGGGCGGGACACCAGCGCCTTGATGAAGCCGGTGTTCACGTCGATGGCCACCACCGCGCCCGTCACACCCGGGAACGAACGCTCCGCCTCTTCCTGCAGGCGCATGTCGATGGAGAGCACCACGTTGCTGCCGGCCGTGGGCGGAATGACGGCGTTCTCCCCCAGCTTTTCGTTGAGCTCTTCAATCGTCTGGCCGCGCGCGTTCACCACTTCCTTGCGCACGCCGTCCTGCCCGCGCAGCTTGGACTCGAAGTAGCGCTCCAGGCCGCGCCGGCCGATGTAGTCGCCCAGCGCGTACTTCGCGCCGTCCCCGTTGAGGCGCTCCAGCTCCTCCTGGGTGATTTCGTTCATGTAGCCCAGCACGTGCGACAGCACCATGTCCGCGCGGTAGTTGCGGTGCGGCACGGGCACCACCTCCACGCCATCCAGGATGTCGCGCCGGGCGTTGAGCCGGTCGTACTCGTCGCGCGTCAGGTCCACGCGCACCGGCACCGGCTGGAAGGGCGCGTTGCGGCGGCTCGCGCGGACCAGGTCCTCAATCTTCTTGCGCTGCTCGGGGTCCCACTGGAGCAGCTCGCCCAGGCGCGGAATCACCTGCTCGAAGCAGTCCGTGCAGAAGGCCGGCGTGACGAAGGCGTCGAACGACGGACGGCTGTCCACCAGGATGGTGCCGCGCGCGTCCTTGATGACGCCCCGGTCGGCGCGCAGGCGCACCTCCTTCACGAAGTTCGCCACGCTCTTGGCGGCGTACTCGTCATGGCGGATGAGCTGGAGCCGGTACAACTGGATGGCCAGCGCCACCATACCCAGCGACATGGCCAGGCCCAGCCACAGGAAGCGGCGCTTCAGGTCCCGGCCCGGGGTGTTGTTGCCAATGGTCGGAGGCGTCAACGGAGCAACCCCACCGGGCGCTCCTGCGCCACTTCGAACCGCTTGAACACCGGGAAGAGCAACAGGGCCGCCACGCCCGTGAGCGCCAGCTGCACCGGCATGCCGGAGAGCAGCGGCGCCGTGGAGCCGTCCTTCACCGTGAGCCAGGTGAAGAACGTGGACAACAGGCCGTGCCCCAGGTCCGCGCCCATGGCGAACAGCGCGAAGGCCACGGGCCCTCGCACGTCCACGAACGACGCCACCAGCCGGCCCACCAGGAAGGTGAACACCGCGAGGAACGTGAACAGGCCCGTGGGCTGGCCGCTCATCAGGTCCAGCAGGTAGCCCACCGCGAAGGCGGAGCACGCCCCTTCGGTGAGGCTCGCCCGGAGCGCGAGGAAGGCCACCAGCACCACCGTGACGTCCACGCGGCCCAGCACCAGCCCCGCCTGCTGGACGAACACGGACTCCAGCGTGAGCAGCACCAGCGCCAGGATGACGGTCACCAGGAACTTCATTTCTGCATGCCCTCCGTAGCCGCCCCGCCGGTGGCGTTCATCGCACTGTACGGACTGCCCACCACCAGGACCTCCTCCAGCCGGCTGGTGTCCACCGCGGGCGTGATGTCCGCGCCCTGGAACATGCCGTGCTCCTTCTTCTCCAGCTGCGTCACCCGCCCCACCACCAACCCCGGAGGATAGATGCCATCCGTGCCGGAGGTGATGATGAGGTCGCCGTCCTCCACGTCCTCCGTGCGCAGCATGTTCTCCAGCGTCAGGGGGCCGTTGCCCGCGCCCGCCGCCGTGCCGCGCGCCCGCGAGCGCTGCACCCGCACCGCCACCCGGCTCTGCGGATCCGTCACCAGCGCCACGTCCGCATAGCCGCCCGTGGACCGGATGACCTGCCCGACGATGCCGTCCGGCGTCACCACAGACATACCCCGGAACACCCCGTCCTTCTCCCCGCTGCTGATCCGCACCGACAGGAGCTTCGCCACCGGATTGACGCCCACCACCCGCGCCGGAATCTCCGGCCCGGGCACGGCCTCCGCGTACGCCAGGAGCTTGCGCAGCCGCCCGTTCTCCGAGCGCGCCTCGCCCAGCGCCTGCACCGTCGCCCGCAGCTGCAGGTTCTCCAGCCGCAGCGCGTCATTGTCCTGACGGACACCGCGCAGGTCCAGGTAGTTGCGCACCGCAGCCACGACGCCGTCGATGCCGGCGGTGAGTCCCTGCTGCACGGGGGCCGTGAGCGCGATGACGCCCCGGTCGACGAAGTTCGGGTCGCGGCCCCGCC
The DNA here is from genome assembly GCF_003611605.1 of Corallococcus sp. AB011P. Classification (NCBI taxonomy): domain Bacteria; kingdom Pseudomonadati; phylum Myxococcota; class Myxococcia; order Myxococcales; family Myxococcaceae; genus Corallococcus; species Corallococcus sp. AB011P. The sequence continues at coordinate 93,998 of NZ_RAVX01000016.1, read as the reverse complement.
GCCCGCCCAGAAGGAAGGCGCCGAGCGGGTACAGGAGGAGGGCGGCCACGAGGAGGAAGCGGCGGTACCGCTTGAGAAGAGACAGCACGGACGGGGGCTTTCCCGGGGTGGGCGAAGGACGCGGGTGGAAGGGGAGAGGGTCGGGCTAAGCTGGCTGAATCGCTTGCATTTTCCGGTCTGTTGTCCTAGGCAGTCAAGGCCCGGATGAGGGGGTGTTGACACTCATGCATCCCCACCGGCCGGGCTACCAACAACACGGCGCCGCGAGACCTTCCGCAAGGTGAATCGCGGGCGCTTCCGACCGTGAAGTGACCACAATGGACGGTTTGAATCCCCGGAAGGTCTTCTCCCTCCTGTTCATCATCGGCATCGCCGTGGTGTTCACGCTCCAGTTCGGCCCTGGCAGCAACGGGTTCGCTGACACGGGCAGCCAGGCGCCCACCGCCAGCGCGGTGGCCACGGTGAACGGCAAGGAGATTCCTGTACGCGACTTCAGCATGGCCTGGTCGCGGCAGATGAACTTCCTGCGCTCGCAGGGCAACCCCATCCCGGAGTCGATGGCCCGCCAGTTCGGCCTGGACAAGCAGGTGCTCGACCGGCTGGTGAACGCGGAGCTGCTCGCCCAGTCCGCGGAGCGCCACGGCATCACCCCGTCGGATGAGGAGCTGCGCAAGCTCATCCACGAGAACACCGACTTCCACACCAAGGAAGGCGCGTTCGACTTCGCCCGCTACCAGCAGGTGCTGCGCGACTTCTACCGCCGCACGCCGCAGGAGTACGAGCAGGAGCTGCGCCGCCAGATGGCCGCCCAGAAGATGCTGGACGTGGTGCGTACGGGTGCCGTGGTGTCGGACGACGAGGTGCGCGCCCGCTACGAGAAGGAAGGCAACCAGGCGAAGCTGGTGTTCGCCCGCTTCCTGCCCACGATGTACGCGGACAAGGTCCCCGCGCCCACGCCCGCGAAGCTCGCGGAGTTCCAGAAGACGCACGAGAAGGAGATCGCCGACTATTACGCGGCGAACAGCTTCGTCTACAACGTGCCGGAGCGGATCCGCGCCCGTCAGATCCTGGTGAAGGTGGCCCCGGACGCGACGCCCGAGCAGAAGGCCCAGGCGAAGGCGAAGGCGGAAGGCCTGCGCAAGGAGCTGGACGGCGGCAAGGACTTCGCCACGCTGGCCAAGGAGAACAGCGACGACACCGCCACCAAGATGAAGGGCGGCGAGCTGGGCTGGGTGGAGCGCACCACGTGGGACCCGGCGCTGGCCGACGCGGCGTTCGCGCTGAAGGCCGGGGAAGTGACGCAGCCGGTGGAGTCCGCGCTGGGCGTGCACCTGGTGAAGGTGGAGGAGAAGAAGGAAGCCCAGGCCAAGAAGCTGGACGACGTGAAGGGCGAGATCGCCACCAGCCTCTACAAGCAGGAGCAGGCAAAGGGGCTGGCGAAGGCGGAGGCCGAGAAGGCGCTGGCCGCGGCGAAGGCCGGCAAGTCCCTGAAGGAGCAGTTCCCGGTCCCCGCCGGCCAGCAGCCCGCGCTGCTGCGCTTCGAGGCGGAGACCAGGCCGGAGGCCGTGGAGACGGACAGCTTCACCGCGCAGGGTGACTCCGTGCCGCACCTGGGTCCGGCGCCGGGCCTGGTGAAGGCCACCTTCGAGGCCAACGGCCCGGTGGTGCTGGGCGAGGTCTTCACCGTGGGCGAGGCGAACATCGTCGCGCAGGTGGTGGAGCGCGAGAAGCCGGACACCGCGGGCTTCGACAAGCGCAAGGAGGAGCTGCGCACCCAGGCCCGTCAGGCCAAGCAGATTGAGCTGACGGAGTCCTTCCTCAAGTCGCTGAAGAAGAGCGGCAATGTCGTCACCAACAACGAGGCCATCGACTCGGTGTTGGGCGCCGCGGGGTAGTCACCCGCCGGAGCGGGCGTAGGGGACCTCCAGCGGGGTCCCCTCCGCCGAAGGGGCCTCGGCGACCGCGATGCGGTCCCGGCCCCGGCCCTTGGCCGCGTACATGGCGAAGTCCGCCGCGCGGATGAGGTCCGTGGCAGTGGTGGCGTGCCCCGGGAAGGAAGCCACCCCGACGCTCGCGGTGAGCGCCACGTCCAGCCCCTGCTCGCGCAGGAAGCGCTGGGCGCGGAACGCCTCGCAGATGCGCTGGGCGATGACCTTCGCCCCTTCCGTGTCCGTCTCAATCAACATCACCGCGAACTCGTCGCCGCCGTAGCGGAAGACGGCGTCCAGGTTGTGGCGGCCCAGGCTGATGAGCAGGTCCCCCACCTCCTTGAGCGTGGCGCTGCCCACCAGGTGCCCGTGCCGGTCGTTGATGGACTTGAAGTGGTCCAGGTCCAGGAACACGAGCGACAGCGGGTGGCGGAAGCGCGCCGAGCGCTTCACCTCCTGCTCCAGCTGCGCGCGCAGGTGCCGCGCGTTGAAGCAGCCGGTGTGCTCGTCCGTGATGGTGAGCTCCTGGACGCGGCGGAAGTTGCGAGCGTTCTCGATGGCGATGGCCGCGTAGTCCGCGATGGCGGACAGGGCGGTGAGGTCGTCATGCGTGAAGCCGGGCTCGGTGGGCCCGTTGACCAGCTCAATCACACCCAGCACGCGCTCACGCGCCACCAGGGGCACGGCGAGCAGCGAGCGGGTGTGGAAGGCGGAGGCCTCATCGAAGCGGGGCGCGAAGCTGGAGTCGCCGGCCACGTCGTGGACGAGCCGCGCGACGCCGGAGGAGAACACCGCCCCGGCGATGCCTTCCCCCGGGTTGAGCTGGAGGCCCTTGAGCGCTTCCGCGCCCTCCCCCACGGCGATTTCGAAGTAGAGCTTTCCGCTGCGCTCGTCCTGGAGGATGAGCGACCAGTTGCGCGGCTTGAGCAGCGCACTGACCTTCTGCATCACCAGCGCGAGCACTTCGCGCAGCTCCAGCGTGGAGGTCAGCGCCTTGGCCATCTCGTTGTAGGCGGCCAGTTGCTCCACTGTCCGCTTCATGGCCGACAGGAGGTCCGCGGGGTTCATCGAGGTGCCCTCTGGAGCGCAAGTCTGCTAAGGCCCGCGAGCGCGAAACATCCCGCACCCGCCCATGGATCCAACCGAACGCTTCGTTCTCGCCTCCGCATCGCCCCGGCGCAAGGATTTATTGGCCCAGTTGGGCCTTCGCTTCACCGTGGCGGCGGCGGATATCGATGAAACGCCGATGGCCGGAGAAATTGCGTCGGACTACGTGCTCCGGCTGGCCGTGGAGAAGGCCCGCACGGTCGCCACCCGACACCCGGACGCATGGGTGCTGGCCGCGGACACCACCGTGGCCCTGGGGTCGGAGCTGCTCGGCAAGCCCCGGGACGCGGCGGAGGCGCGGCAGATGATCGCCCGGCTGTCCGGCCGGATCCATGAGGTCTTCACCGGCATCGCGGTGGCGGGCCGCGCCCGGGACGCCCAGGTGGTGCGCACGCAGGTGACCTTTCGCACGCTCTCGACGGATGAGATTGCCTGGTACGCGGACACCGGCGAGCCCCTGGACAAGGCGGGCGCCTACGCCATCCAGGGCAAGGGCGGCTTCCTGGTGCATGGCATCGAGGGCAGTCACTCCAACGTCGTGGGCCTGCCCCTGGGAGAGACGCTGGCGTTGCTGAAGCGCGTGGGCATGCCGCTGCCCTGGACGGAAGGTCAGCGATGAGCGTGGCGGACAACCTGGCGCGGGTGCGCGAGCGCGTGGCGAAGGCCTGCGCGAGCGCGGGACGGCCGGAGTCGTCGGTGACGCTGGTGGCCGTGTCCAAGCTCAAGCCCGCGGCGCTCATCCGCGAAGCGTATGCCGCGGGGCAGCGCGACTTCGGGGAGAACTACGCCCAGGAGCTGCGGGACAAGGCCGAGGAGCTCAAGGACCTGGACGGCCTGCGCTGGCACGCCATCGGCTCACTGCAGACGAACAAGGTGAAGTACGTGGCCCGCGTCGCGCACGCCTTCCATGCGCTGGAGCGGCTGGACGTCGCCACGGAGCTGTCCAAGCGGCGAGCGGGCAGCCCTCCCCTCCCCTGCTATGTGGAGCTCAACCTGGGCGGCGAGGACACCAAGCACGGCCTCACCCCGGACGCGCTGGGCGGCTTCCTGTCGCAGGTGCGCGAGCTGCCGAACCTCCAGGTGGTGGGGCTGATGGCGCTGCCGCCGCCCACGGATGACGTGGCGCGGATGCGCGAGGGCTTCGCCCGGCTGCGCGAGCTGGCGCGGGCGCATGCGCTGACGGCCCTGTCCATGGGCACCACGCACGACTTCGAGCAGGCCATCCTGGAGGGCGCCACCGCCGTGCGCGTGGGCACCGCCATCTTCGGCGAGCGCGCCTGAGGTCCGCTCACAGCTCCCGGAACCGCACCCGCCCCTCCTGGTTGACGAGCGCCTTGTACTCACAACCGCAGTAGTTGCAGCGCACCTCGTCCCCGTCGGTGAACGTCTCGTCCACGGGGTTGTTGGCGTTGCAGCCGGGACAGTCGAACTCCTTCAACACGCGGCTGCCGCCGGCGCCCGACTCCTTGGCGAAGTCGTCGTCGTCGAACTGGAAGTCGTTGGCCATGGGCCCGGACGCTAGCACCGGGCGCGGCGTCCGGGGGTGGCCTGCTGGGCATCCAGGCGGGCGCGCCGGACTGTCCGCCATTTGTCAGCGCCCCTTGCGGGCGTGTACCCCTGCGGGCCGCCATTTCCGTCCCCTGTCAGTCTTTCACAGGCGCGTCCGGAGGGCGGCCGGACGGCTTTGAATGCTGTCCCACGGCCGTCCGTCCTGGAAATGTCCGGTGGCTGGGGCGGTTGAGGGGCACGGTTGGCTTGGGCGGGCCGGCCACCTAACTTGCAAGCAAGGGAGCACACCCGATGCGCAGTCTGTCCAGGTGGGGGTTCACGGCGGCGGTGGTGGGACTCATGGGGTCCACGCTGGCGCATGCCCAGCAGCCCACCGGCGCGGCGTTCGGCCCGGGTGAGCAGGCCCAGTACCGGGTGCGTTACCTGGGGCTGACGGCCGGCACGGCGACGGTGACGGTGGGCGCGCCCATGACGCAGTGGGGCCAGAGCGTGTGGCCCATCGTGTCCATGGCGAAGTCCGACGACCTGGTGGGCGTCTACCCCATCAAGAGCCGCTTCGTGTCGTACTGGGATGCGGGTGCCCAGCGGGTGACGGGAAGCGATCTGCACTCGGAGGAGAACCGCAAGCGCCGCCGCCAGCGCATCCAGATGTCGGCGGACGGAGCGGGCGCGAAGGTCATCAAGCAGAAGGAGAGCGACGCGCCGCGCGAGTCCGAGCACACGCTGCCCGAGGGCACCATGGACGTGGCGGGCGCGACGTTCGCGCTGCGCGGCCAGGAGCTGGTGGTGGGCCGCTCCTATTCATATCCGGTGTTCACCGGCAGCAAGCAGTTCACCATGAGCGCCACGGTGGAGGGCCGCGAGACGGTGACGACGCCCGCGGGTGCTCGGGACACCTTCCGCGTGCGCGTGCACACCGACTTCGGCGGCAAGCTGGAATCCAAGCGCGACATGGTGGCGTACCTCAGCGCGGATGCGCATCACGTGCCGGTGCGCATCGAAGCGGACTTCGCGCTGGGCACCGTCGTGGCGGAGCTCACGGACTACAAACCGGGCCGCGTGGTGGCGGCGGTGGCCCGGGCGGACAACTCGGGCGACTGAAAAGCGTCGTCCGCCAACCAGGGGAAGGCAGGGGGCATGGGCGTGGGTTGGGCATGGGCAGTGGCGGCGGCGCTTTCCGCCGCGCCGGGCGGTGTGCAGGTGGTGTCGCCGCTGGTGAAGGTGCGGCCGGACGCGACGCCGAAGGGCGCGAAGGAGGCCCGCCTCAGCGCGGCCCGGGGTGAATGCGAGGGCACGCAGCTGGTGCTCCCCCAGGGCGTGACGCGCGTGACGATGAAGCCGCTGGCCCTCAAGGGGCCGGGCGCGCCGCTCACCGTGGACGCGTGGCGCGAGGCCTACCTGGACGTGAAGACGCCCTCCAACGGCGAGGGCAAGATGGGCCCGTGGCCCGACGCGCTGGTGCCCCTGTCCGCGCCCGCCAATCCCAGACATCCCACGGTCGTCTACGTGGAGGTCTGCGTTCCGGCGAAGCAGGCCCCGGGCACCTATACGGGGAGCCTGAGCGCGGCGGTGGATGGGAAGGAGCTGCCGGCCGTTCCCTTCCGCGTGGAGGTGCAGCCCTTCGCGCTCCCCGCGACGTCGTCGCTGCCCAACAGCTTCGGCATCTCGCTGTACAGCATCGCGAAGGGGCACGGCATCCCGGCGGAGTCGCCAGACGCGAAGGCGCTCCTGCGCGAGTACGGCAAGACGCTGCTGGAGCACCGCGTGAGCGCGCACGGAATGGGCATGGACCCGCCGCCCGCGAAGTTCCAGGACGGCCGCGCGGTGCTGGACTGGACCGCGTACGACGCGGAGATGGCGCCCTTCCTGGACGGCAGCGTGCTGCCCTCCGGCGCGCGCTTCACCACGGTGGACGTGCGTGACAACCGCAAGGCCTCCACGGACGCGGAGAAGTCCGCGTACTACCGCGCGTTCCAGAAGCACTTCCAGGACAAGGGCTGGAAGGCGCAGCTCTTCTTCTACGCCAAGGACGAACCCAAGCCCGCGGACTTCCCGCTGGTGAAGGCGCAGTCCAAGCGCGTGCGCGACGCGGGGGCGGACATCCCGGTGCTGGTCACCACTGCGTTGAACCCGGCGCTCCTGGGCTCCGTGGACATCCTCACGCCCATCATCAACTGCTTCTACCCGCGCGAGGGCCCACAGACGTGCCACCACGTGGCCAACGCCGCGACCGCGCGCACGCGGCTGCCGTCGCGCGCGAAGGTGTGGTGGTACCAGAGCTGTATGTCCCACGGCTGCACGGGCGGCCCGCCGCCGGACAAGGCGCTGGACCAGGCGTACAGCGACTGGGCCTCGTACATGGTGGACCACCCCGCCCCGCTCAACCGCGCCATGGGCCCGCTGGCCTTCGAAAGCGGCGTGGACGGCGAGCTCTATTTCGACACCGTCTTCGCCTACAACACGAAGAAGGATGTCTGGGCGGACCTCTTCGAGTTCGGAGGCAACGGCGACGGCACCCTCTTCTACCCGGGCACGCCCGCGAAGCTGGGAGGCACGCAGCACCAACCCGTGGTGTCCCTGCGGCTGAAACACATCCGTGACGGCCTGGAGGACTACGAATACCTGCGCCTGCTCACGTCGCTGGGCGACGGCGCCTTCGCGAAGGCGGCGGCGAAGCGGCTGGCGAAGTCCGGGTACGAAATCTCGCGGGACCCGGCGGAGTGGGAAGCGGTGCGCAAGGAAGTGACCGAGCGCATCGTGAAGCGTCAATCGGCTGAACAAGCGAAGCGCTCCGGACGTCGGACTTCCGGGGGAACCCCGTAGTCACTCCCCCCTGGGAGGAAGCAGAATGAAACCCATGCGCACCCTCGTCGCGGCCTGCCTCGCCTTCAGCGCCCTTGGCGCCATCCCGGGTCAGGCCCAGGAGGCCCTGCCCCGTCCGTTGAACATCCTGCGTCCGCCCACGCTCCCGGCGCCGGCGGACTCCGCCGACCCGGAGAAGCCCGCGGCGACCGCGGAGAACACCGGCGACGCGTCCGCCACCCCGGCCCCCAACGAGCCCGTCGTCTCGGTGAAGCCGTGCGAGCAGGGCCTGCCCGTGTTGCGCTCGCCGCTGGCCTTCAAGCCGGGGGAGCTGCTCGAGTTCGACATGGACGCCATGGGCGCGAAGGCGGGCAAGCTCACCATGCGCGTGCAGCGCCCCGCCAACGGCTCGCTGCCGGTGCTGGTGGAGGCGCAGACGAACACGCTGTTCTCCAAGGTGCGCCGGGTGCGAGGCAGCGCGACCAGCTACCTGCACCCCAAGACGCTGCGCCCCTCGCGCTACACCGAGGAGGCCGTGGAAAACGAGCAGCGCCGCAAGGTGAACGTGGACTTCGGCGCGCAGGACAAGAGCGTCAAGGTGGACTACCAGATTGGTGACCGACCCAAGGGCCACTACGACTACGCCTTCGACAAGGACGGCCTGGACGTCGCGGGCGCCATCTACCTCATCCGCCAGCTGCCCCTGAAGAAGGACCTGCCGGTGTGCTTCGACGTGTACGGCATCCGCCGCATGTGGCGCATGACGGCCACCGTGGTGGAGCGCGAGCACGTGTCGCTGCCCCTGGGCGAGTTCGACGCCTGGCACCTGGCCGGCACCGCCGTGCGCCTGGACCGGCCGTCGCAGACGCGCGACGTGCACGTCTGGATTACCGACGACGACCGCCGCCTCCCGCTGGCCGCCGTGGGCGCCATCGACCTGGGCGCGGTGCGTCTGACGCTGTCCGGCGTGAAGCGGCCCGGCGAAAAGCCCATGGAGGCGCAGGGCAAGGAAGATCTCAAGTGGTGACACGGGGTTGAGCCCCCGCCCCGGGCCCGCCTCCCACTGGGAGCGCGGGCTTTTCATTGACCACGAATTGAGACTGACCTGAACCAGAACCGGTCCAATGGCTCGCAGAAGGACTCGCGGCTCGTGTTCGACACGACGCGCCTGGTGCTGGAGGCGGGGCTGGTCGAAGCGCTGTACCTGACGAAGAAGCTGGGCCGGAACGTGGAGCTGTCCGTGGGCCGCTTCGCCTGTGCGGGGGGCGACACGACCCTCGACGACCGCACGTCGCGGGCGTTCGCGCAGCCGTCCCCCAACCGACGGGCGGGCCCGGACGCTGGAAGAGGCCGTGCTGTGGCACGGCGGTGAGGCGGAGCGGGCGCGGGAGGGGTTCCGCGACCTGTCCGCGAGCGACCGGGACGCGCTGGTGCGCTTCCTCCGGTCGCTGTAGCGCCCGGCTTTCAGCCGTTGCGGATCATCCCGGCGGCCTGCGACAGGCGGCGGCGCAGCTGCGTCACCACTTCGTGCAGGTCCTCCAGGCGCTGGAGCACGTGCAGGTTCTCACCCGCGTTCATCAGTGCGACCGGCGTGAGCGTCTCGCGGTGGAGGGCCAGGAGCAGATCGTGGAAGTGCGCCTGCACGTCGCCCAGGGCATCCAGGCCTTCACGGAGGTCGTCCTCCACGAAGTCCAGGAGGACGGTGGAGTCCTCGCGAGCAGGCAGCGTCCGGGCCAGACGCTCCACGGCCCCGCGGACGGGGTCGGTACGGCGCAACATCGCGGGGGTGGCGAGGGCTGCGACGAGAGGGGGCATGCTCAGGACGCTACAGGTCCGTAGCGGCCGGTCAATTTTCCCACCCCCTGCCCGCCGGTGCGAAGGGCCGCCCCGTCAGCGGCGCGCCTCGCGAACCTGTCCGACTGTCGGACAGGTTTGGACCGCTTCGGAGGTCCTGGCGCCGCCCCCCATCGCAGTCAGGGTAGCGGCGGCGTCGCGGAGCTCCCTCAGCGCGCGGGCCCCGCGGCACCGCCAGCCGGGGCCGGGGCCGGGGCCGGAGCCGCGGCGGGCGCGGCGTTGGCCGGGGCCGGGGTGGCCGGCAACGGAATGCTCGGCGAGGCATTGAGTGGCGCTGGCGTCCCCACGAGCGGCGCGGGCGTGCCGGTGTTGAGCGGCGCGGGCGTGCCCACGAGTGGCGGCGCCGGTGTGCCGGCGGACTGCGACAGCGGCGGCACCGTGGCGAGAATGCCCGGGCTCACCTGGGTGGTGCCCACGAAGTTGTTGAAGTCCGGGGCGGACACCTGCGGCGCGGTGAAGCCCCCCACGGACACGCCCGCCACCGTCGGCGGCGTGGCGAACGTCCCCTGCCCCACCGTGGCCGAGGAGCCCGGCGACACGCCCGACACCACCGGGGGCGGATTGGTCGGCGCCGAGGGCACGAACGAACCGCTGAACGTCGAAGGCGCCGCCGAAGGCAGGCCGGGCGCCGAAGGCGGGTTGACCGTCGTCCCCACCGTGCCACTCCCCGGGGTCACCACGGTGGGAGTCGGGCCCGTCGTGGTCGCGACGCTCGGCGTCCCCGCCGTGCCGCTGCCTCCCGTGCCCTGCGCGAAGTGCGGCGCGGGCATGGGTGCCACCGCCGCCGGGAACGCCGTGGGCAACACCGGCGTCAGCGTCCCCAGCGCCGAGGGCAACTCACCCGTCGTAGGCACCACCGCCAGCGACGGCACCCGCGTCCCCTCCACGTCGATGGACACGTTGTCGAAGAGGAACTGGATGAACCCGCGCGGCTCCGCCTGCGGCGGCAGGTTCCACACCACCACCACCAGCTCCGTGTCCCCCGGCCGCGCTTCGCGCAACAGCCGCTTCGTGTCGTCATCCGAGTACGTGCCCGCGTCCAACGCCGCCGCGTGCACCAGCGCGGAGTCCGTCAGCAGCATCCCGTTGCGCCACACGCTGCCAATGCCCCAGACGGCCACCGCCGCGTGCGCACGCGTCGTGGCGCGCCAGCCAATGCCTGTCTCACCGTAGATGGGCGTGCCCATCAGCACCCCACCCTCGATGAGATGCGGCGGCGGTGGAGGGAGCGGCCCGGCGGGCGCCCGCGACATCGCCTGAACGGGCGGGAAGCCCGCTTGCGTCAGCTCCACGCGGTACTCGGTGCCACCCACGCGCAGGCTCGTGGAGAGCTGTGCCTTGTCGCCGAAGGTCGCGTTCGCCACCCCAACCCGGTCCTGCACGGAGAGCGACGCCCGCCCCGTGCCGCGCTCGGTCAGGTCACCGAATGGAAGCGTACCCTGGAAGAAGTAACCGTCCGGCTGCTCGGTCCTCGCGCTGGCCTCCCGGCCCTCGAACGTGACCCCATCGCCCCCTGGCGCCGCCGCCAGGACACCGGACAGCAAGATGCTCGTGATTGGACCCGCCATCGACGCTGCCTCCCTTGAACTTGAAGGTAGGCAGCGGAGCGGGCCGTGGCACGCCCCGGGACTAAATCAGACCGCGGGCGCGGCGGATCTGCTCGACGGTCTTGTTGTACTCGATGTCGAAGGCGCTCGTGCCTTCCTGCAGGTGCTTCAGCCGCGAGCGGGCCTCCCGGTCGATCTCGTCGTCGACGTCCAGGTGCTTCTTCATGCCCTGGAACATCTTCTGACGCAGCACGTTGTCGGGGGAGTAGACCTCCTCGACGTTCCGGCTGATGAGGAGGAACTCAATCATCTGGTTGATGACGTACTCGATGCCCTCGTCCCCCATCTTGAAGCCGCGCACGTCCGCCATCTCGCGCTTCACCTGGTTGAACTTGGAGTAGTCATATCCCCGACGCTCCAGGGCCTCGCGCGTCGCCTGGTTCACACGCTCTTCGTTGGCGAGGTACTCGCGCATGATGGCGGAGAGATCCATCTCGGCGTCGGCCACGCGCATCGGCTCCACCTCGATGTCCCCGTCCTGCATGAGCTGCTGAATGGCCTCGCGCGAGATGATCGGGATCACCTTCGGATACAGCCTCATGTCGGTCCCTCGTCCTCTTCAAACGTGCTCGGATCTTCAACCGCTATAAATCAGCGCCGAGCATGGTCGCAATGAAAAACCCTAGGAACGTCGCGGGTTCCAGCGGCCAGTCCCCCCGGCGTCCGAAGCGGAACTTAATCATGCCGCACCGGGTGGCGACCCTCCATCCGCTTTTTCGTGCACGGGTTCGGAGGCGTCATCCAGGGACGCCTCGCGCACGGGGTCCTCGGTGTCGTCCTCGGGGTCGCCATGCAGACCCGCGTGGACGCGCTCGGCCATCGCCGGGCCTACGACCTCGGTCAGCTCCTCGATGCTGGCCTCGCCCACCCGCTTGAGAGAACCGAAGTGGCGCAGCAACATCTTCCGCCGGCCCTCTCCCACGCCGGGAATGTCCTCCAGCGCGGAACGCAAGGAACTCTTGCGCATGGATTTGCCCTGGAAGGTGATGGCGAAGCGGTGCGCTTCGTCCCGCATGCGCGTGAGCATGAACATTTCCGCTGAATTCTGCGGCAGGACGATGGGATCCTTGCGACCCAGGACGAAGACGCGCTCGGGGCTCTTCGCGCTCTCCGCATCGCGGTCGAAGACCTCCTGATCGCGGCTCTTGGCCAGGCCCACCACGTCCACGCCCTCCACGCCCAGGTCCTTCATGGCCGCGTGCGCGCTGGCGAGCTGACCCTTGCCACCGTCGATGACGAGCAGATCCGGCAGGTCCCCATCCTCCAGGCCGCGCTTGAGCCGGCGGGTGATGACCTCGTACATGCTGGCGAAGTCGTCCTGCTTCTCCACCGATTTGATCTTGTATTTGCGGTAGCGCGACTTGTCCGTCTCCCCATCCGTCACGGCCACCTGTGACGCCACGATGGAGGAGCTCTGGAAGTGGGAGATGTCGAAGCACTCCATGCGGCGCGGGAAGTTGCGCAGGCCCAGCTTGGACTGGAGCCGTGACAGGACCGTGTCGGTTTCGTCCTTGGTGCGCTTTCTCTCCACGAACGCCTGCTCCGCGTTCTTCACCGCCATGTTCACCAGCTCATGCTTCTCCCCGCGCTTGGGGACGAAGACACGCACGCGCTCGCCCTTGCGCTCCGTGAGCAGGGCCTCCAGGCCGTCAGTGCCGTCGCCGGGCTCCAGGGGCAGCAGGACCTCCTCGGGCACGAAGCCACCCTGGTCGTAGTAGAGGTTCACGAACGAGGCGAGCAGCTCGTCGTCCGGGAACTCCTGGCTGCCGAAGGGGAAGGCCTGGCCGCCGTTGAGCCGGCCCTGCCGCACGTGCAGCACGTAGAACAGGATGCGGTCGCCCTCGCGGAACAGGGCGAACACGTCCTGGTCCTTGAAGTCCGTGGTGGCCACCTTCTGGCGCTCCAGGCTGCGCTCGATGGCGAGCAACTGGTCGCGCACCCGCGCGGCCTCCTCGAACTTCAGCTCCATGGACGCGCGCTTCATCCGCGCGCGCAGTCCTTCGATGAGCTGCCCCGCCTTGCCCTCCAGGAACATGGCCACCTCGTCCACGCTCTTGCGGTACTCCTCCGGGGGAACCGGATGGACGCAGGGGGCCGGGCACCGTCCGATTTGGTACAGCAGGCACGGCCGCTTGCGGTTGGCGAGCACGTGGTCCGTGCAGGTGCGCAGGCGGAAGAAGCGGTTGATGAGCCGCAGCGTTTCGCGGATGGCGCCCGCGCTGGAGTACGGGCCGAAGTAGCGCGCGCCGTCCTTCTCGTACTTGCGCACCACCTCCAGCCGGGGGAACGACTGGGTGCGGTCCAGACGCAGGGAGATGAACTGCTTGTCGTCCTTGAGCAGGACGTTGAAGCGCGGCTTGTGCTTCTTGATCAGCTCGTTTTCAAGAAGGAGCGCCTCCTTCTCGTTGTGGACGAGCACCGTCTCCAGGTCGCCCAGCATCGTGTCCAGCAGGGACACGAAGACGCGGGTGTCTCCGGAGCGGTTGAAGTAGCTGCGCACGCGGCTGCGCAGGTTGATGGCCTTGCCCACGTAGATGATGGTCCCGCGCTTGTCCTTCATCAGGTACACGCCGGGCTCGGTGGGCAGCGCGTCCAGCTTCTCCTGCAGCCGGATGTCCATGGGGGCCTCGCTAGTTCTTGCGTGACCGCGAACGGGCCGCGGGCTTGGACGCCCCAGACGCGCCAGAAGAACCGCCACCCGACGAGGAGGGACGGCCGCGTCCCCGCCCCTTCTTCGGCGTGGTGCCGGGCTGGTCCACCGCCTTGGGCGGCGCGCGCAAGAGCGAACGCGAGGCCGGCTTGAGCCCCAGGTCCATGTCCTTGAGCAGTTGGACGCGGTCGCGGAACTCGGCGGCCTTCTCGAATTGCATCTCGTCCGCGGCCTTGAGCATGTCGGCGCTGAACTCCGCGATGAGGCGCTTGATCTCCTTTGGCTCCAGGAGGTCGTTCTCCCCTTCCGCCGCCATGGGCAGCGCGCCCGCGCCCGCGTCGTAGTCCGGGATGTTCTCCGTGAAGTCGGTGATGTTGCTCTTCACCGACCGCGGAGTGATGCCGTGCTCCAGGTTGTACGCGCGCTGGATGTCGCGGCGGCGCGTCGTTTCCTCGATGGCGCGCTTCATGGAGTCGGTCATCTGATCCGAATACATGATGACGCGCCCGTTCACGTTGCGCGCCGCGCGGCCAATGGTCTGGATGAGCGACACGTGGCTGCGCAGGAAGCCTTCCTTGTCCGCGTCCAGGATGGCCACGAGCGACACCTCCGGGATGTCCAGGCCTTCACGCAGGAGGTTGATGCCCACGAGCACGTCGAACTCGCCCCGGCGCAGGTCGCGGATGATGGCCATGCGCTGAATGGCGTCGATGTCCGAGTGCAGGTAACGGACCTTCACGCCCACGTCGCTGTAGTACTCGGTGAGGTCCTCCGCCATGCGCTTGGTGAGCGTGGTCACCAGCACGCGCTCGTTGCGCGACACGCGCACGCGGACCTCTTCCAGCAGGTCGTCCACCTGGTTGCCCGCGGGGCGCGTCTCCACCTCCGGGTCGGTGAGGCCGGTGGGGCGGATGATCTGCTCCACCACCACGCCCTTGGACTTCTGCAGCTCGTACTCGGCGGGGGTCGCGGAGACAAAGACGGCCTGGGGGACCATCTCCTCGAACTCCACGAACTTCAGCGGCCGGTTGTCCAGGGCGCTGGGCATGCGGAAGCCGAAGTTGACCAGCGTCTCCTTGCGGGCGCGGTCGCCGCGGTACATGGCGCCAATCTGGGACACCGTCTGGTGGCTCTCGTCGATGAGGACCAGCAGGTCGCGCGGGAAGTAGTCGATGAGGCACGGGGCCGATTCACCCGGCGCGCGCCCGGTGAAGTGGCGCGAGTAGTTCTCGATGCCGTTGCAGTAGCCGACCTGTTCGATCATCTCCAGGTCGAACATGGTGCGCTGCTCCAGCCGCTGCGCCTCCAGCAGCTTGCCCTCCGCCTTGAACTTCTGGAGCTGTTCGGACAGCTCCTCGCGGATGGTGCGCATGGCGTTCTGGCGCGCGTCGGCTCCGGCGACGTAGTGGCTGGCGGGGAAGATGACGATCTTCTCCAGCTGGCCCAGCGTCTGGCCGCGCAGCGGGTCGAACTCGGTGATGCGCTCCACCTCGTCGCCGAAGAAGCTGACGCGCACGGCGCGCTCTTCCTCGTAGGCGGGGAACACCTCCACGGTGTCGCCGCGGGCGCGGAAGGTGCCTCGGTGGAAGTCCAGGTCGTTGCGCTCGTACTGGGCTTCCACCAGCTTGCGCATGAAGCCGTCGCGGCCCATGTCCTCGCCCACGGCGGCGCGGATGGCCAGGTCCACGTAGCTGCGCGCGGCGCCCAGGCCGTAGATGCAGGACACGCTGGCTACGATGATGACGTCGTTGCGGGTGCGCAGGCTGTGCGTCGCCGAGTGGCGCATCCGTTCGATGTTGTCGTTGATGGACGAGTCCTTCTCGATGAAGGTGTCCGTCGACGGGACGTAGGCCTCGGGCTGGTAGTAGTCGTAGTACGAGACGAAGTACTCGACGGCGTTGCTCGGGAAGAGCGCCTTGAACTCGCCGTACAGCTGCGCCGCCAGCGTCTTGTTGTGCGCGATGACCAGCGCGGGGCGCTTCACGTTGGCGATGAGGTTCGCCATCGTGAACGTCTTGCCCGAGCCGGTGACGCCCAGGAGGGTCTGGTAGCGGTCGCCGCGAAGCAGGCCCTCGGTCAGCTCCCCGATGGCCCTTGGCTGGTCGCCCTGCGGCTTGTGCTCACTGACGAGTTCGAAGTCCGGCATAGAGGACAGATCTAACATCCCCGCTGCCTGTGTACTGAACCTTCGTGCACGTCCGTCCGACAAAGGACGGGGCGCCCGCCTACCTCGCGGCCGGGGACTTCAGTGCCTCCAGGGACTTCAGGCGAGCGGCCTCGAACTCGTCCCCCTTGTTCCACACGGGCATCTCCGGGGCCTTCGCCACCTGGGCGCCCACCAGGAAGAACAGCCGGGTGTCCTCCACTGCGCCGGACAGGTCCCACTCCGGGCGGACCTCGTCGGAGGGCTGGTGGTAGTGCTTCGCCTCCCACTGGCCGCGCTGCTGCTTGCCCCAGCCCTCCGGCCGGCCGATGAAGTCCATGCCGCTGCCGAAGTAGGCGGCGGGAATGCCCTGCCGCGCGAAGTTGAATTGATCCGAGCGGTAGAAGAACCCGCGGTCGGAGAGCTGATCCGCCTTCACCGTGCGGCCCTGCGTCTTCGCCATCGCGGTGACGAAGGTGTCCAGCGAGGACTTGCCCAGGCCGATGACGGTGATGTCGCGCGTGCGGCCCAGCACGTTGCCGCCGTCCACGTTGATGTTCGCGGCGATGCGGCCCGGGGGCACCGGCGGATGCGCCGCGAGGTACGCGGAGCCCAGGAGGCCGTACTCCTCCGCTGCCACCGCGGCGAAGAGGATGGAGCGGCGCGGAGGCGTGGGCAGCGCGGTGAAGGCGCGGGCCACGGACAACATCGAGGCCACGCCGGCCGCGTTGTCCAGCGCGCCGTTGTAGATGACGTCCTCGCCGGGCTTGCCATCGTCCTTCTTGCCCAGGTGATCATGGTGCGCGCTGTAGAGCACCACTTCCTTCGCCAGCGTGGGGTCGCTGCCGGGCAGCAGGCCCAGCACGTTCGCGGTGGGCCGGCGGCGCACCTCGTTGGAGAGGCGCAGGGACAGCGTCACGCCCAGCGGCACCGGGTGGAAGTCGCGCTTCTGGGCGGCGGCGCGCAGCGCGTCCAGGTCCTGCCCCGCGAGCTTCATCACCTGCTTCGTGGCGTCCTCGGTCGTCCACGCCTTCACCTGGAGGCGGGGCGCGTCGCCCGCGGGCAGCTCGAACTGCTCGCCGGTCCACGACGTGCGCACCACCTGCCACGGGTAGCCCGCGCTGGGCGTGGTGTGGATGATGATGGCGCCCGCCGCGCCCGTCTTCGCCGCCTGCTCGTATTTGTAGTCCCAGCGGCCGTACCAGAGGCGCGCCTTGCCTCCGAAGAGGCGCGGGTCGTCCTCCGGATCATTGTTGAGGATGACCAGCGTCTTGCCCTTCAGGTCCGCGCCCTTGAAGTCGTCCCACTGGTACTCCGGCGCGACGATGCCGTAGCCCACGAACACCAGCTCGGAAGCGTCCAGCTTCGCCTCCGGCGCCTGCACGCCGGACACGGCGATGAAGTCCTCACGAGGCTGGAGCTCCACGCGGCCCGCCTTCGCCTGGAAGGTCATGGTGCCGGGGCGGCTGTGGATGCCCATCAGGTCGAAGCGCTGGAGGTAGCTGCCATCCTCCGCGCCCGGCTTGAGGCCCAGACCTTCGAATTGCGTGGCGATGTACTCCTGCGCCAGCGCGTCGCCGCGCGTGCCGGGGCCTCGGCCTTCCAAAAGGTCGCTCGCGAGAAAGCGCACGTGCGCGCGCAGGAGGTCCGCGGTGATGGCCTGTTCGGCCGTCTTCTCCTGCGGCGTGACGGTGGGCGTGCCCGCCGCGAGAACGGACGCCGAGCACAGCGAGACGAACAGCGCTGGGAGGAGCCTCATGGGCCTGAGTGCGTAGCATGGCCGCACGGGCGCCCCCCAGCGGGTTTTCAGGAGGCCGGTGCCGCCACCTTCCAGGAGGTGCCGGCAGGCGTGTCCATGATGTCCACGCCCAGGACCTTGAGGGCCCCGCGCACCTCATCCGCCTTGGCGAAGTCCTTCGCGGCGCGCGCGGCGGTCCGCTCGGCGAGCAGCCGCTCCACCTCCGCCACGTCGATGCCGCGCTCACGGACCGCGCGCTCACGGCGGCGCAGCAGCCACGCGCCCGGGTCGTCCTCGAAGAGGCCCAGGACGCGGGACGTCTCACGCACCTGCTCGCGCAGCGCCTGGAGCGTGCGGCCCACCAGCGGCTTGTCCTTCACGGGCGGCTTGTCGGTGAGCTCGTTCATGAAGCCGAAGAGCCCGGACAGCGCGCCCAGCGCGCTCGCGGTGTTGAAGTCGTCGTCCATGGCGGACTCGAACTCCGTGAGGAAGCGCGCCGGGTCGCCGTGCAGCGGGCCCTTGCCGAAGTCCTTGCCCACCACGCGCTCGTCCACCTTGCGCAGCGTTTCGTAGAAGTACTCCATGCGCCCTTCCGCGTCCTGGAGCGCCTTCTCCCCGAAGTTGAGCGGGTGGCGGTAGTGCGTGGAGAGGAAGAAGAAGCGCAGGGCCTCCGCGTCCACCTTGGCGAGCGCGTCGCGCAGGCGCACCACGTTGCCCAGCGACTTGGACATCTTCGCGCCTTCCAGGTCCAGGAAGCCGCAGTGCATCCAGTACTTCGCCATCGTCTGGCCGGTGGCGGACTCGCTCTGGGCGATCTCGTTCTCGTGGTGGGGGAAGATGAGGTCCAACGCCCCGCCGTGGATGTCGAACGTGCGGCCCAGGAACTTCTCGCTCATCGCGGAGCACTCGATGTGCCAGCCCGGACGGCCCTTGCCCCAGGGGCTGTCCCACGACGGCTCACCGGGCTTCGCCGCCTTCCACAGCGCGAAGTCCAGCGGCTGGCGCTTGAGGTCGCCGGGATGCACGCGCTCGCCCTGGCACAGGTCGTCCAGGTTGCGCTTGGACAGCTTCGCGTAGTCGTCGTCCTTGTCGACGGCGAAGTACACGTCGCCCTTGGCCTCGTAGGCGAAGCCCTTGTCCACGAGCGTCTGGATGATGGCGACGATCTCCGGGATGGTCTCGCTCACGCGCGGGGACACGTCCGGTTCGCGCAGGTGCAGCGCGCGGGCGTCCTCGCGGAAGGCCTCCACGAAGCGCGAGGCCAGGTCCACGGGCGCCTCGCCCGTCTCGTGCGCGGCCTTGATGATCTTGTCGTCGACGTCCGTGTAGTTGCGCACGTACGTCACCTTGAAGCCCCGGTAGCGCAGATAGCGGACCACCACGTCGAACGACGTGAAGGTGCGCGCGTTCCCGATATGAATGTAGCTGTAGACCGTGGGCCCACAGACGTAGACCTTCACTTCGCCGGGCACGAGCGGCTCCAGCGGCTCCTTCTGCATGGACATCGTGTTGAAGAGCCGGATGGATGGGGGGGCCACGGTGGAGGGTCCTCCTTTGGGAACAGGGTGGGCGCGGCACTTGCGCAACGCGATACACACTCTAGGATCCCGGGTCCCACACAGGCCAGCACTTGGCGTTGGAAGCGTCGGATAGGGAGAATCGCCGCATGGCTCCGCCGAATCCGAAGCGTCCGCCGCGCCCTCCCCGCCCTCCAGGGCAGCAGGCGTCGTCGGATGACCCGTCGGAGGAGCTCCCGTTCGACGACGACGAGGTGGCACCCCTGCAGGCGGATGATCCGCGCCCGCAGCGCGTGCCCCAGTATCCGGCGGGCCCCCGGAAGGTGAAGCGGCGGGGGCCGGGCGAGCGCAGCCGGTCCGACCGGGAGCTGACGCCCCGGTATGACTGGGCGAAGGAGTACTCGGATCCGGGCCTGACGCCCGCGTTCGTCTACGTGGAGCGGGGGCCGGGCGCCGGGCAGCTCGTGCCGCTGCGACAGGGTTCCATCACGCTGGGACGGTCCTCCACGTCGGACCTGCGGCTCCAGCATGCGTCCATCAGCCGGCGCCATGCGCAGCTGACCCGGCGGGGCAATGTCTTCACGGTGCGCGACCTGGGCAGCCAGAACGGTACGTTCGTCAACCGCCTGCGCATCAAGGGCGAGGTGGAGATCAAGCCCGGGGACGAGCTGAGCCTGGGCAACGCGACCTTGAGGCTGCGCGGTTCCGGGGCCGGGCCGACGGAGAGCCGGACGGCGCTGGATCCGCTGCGGCCTCGCACGGCGAAGCGTCGGCTGAATGGGGTCGCCGTGGCGGTGGCCGCGGCGGTCGTGGGCTCCGCGGCCGCGGCGTTGATCAGCGTGGTGGCCATGCGCATGGGGGACCGGACTCCCGCGCGGGCTCCAGCCGAAGGTGCG
Organism: Corallococcus sp. AB011P; assembly: GCF_003611605.1. Lineage (NCBI taxonomy): Bacteria > Pseudomonadati > Myxococcota > Myxococcia > Myxococcales > Myxococcaceae > Corallococcus > Corallococcus sp. AB011P. Next base: position 74,247 of record NZ_RAVX01000016.1, on the reverse strand, counting down.
CCCGCCAGGGACCCTGGACCTCCGGTGGTGCCCGTAAAGGAGGCCCAGGAGACCGAGGCGGCAGCGCCCGCGAAGGAGGCCACCGTCGTCGAGGTGGAAGCGCCCGAAAAGGGTTCGAACCACGGGAGTCTGGGAGCGGCGAAGGTCCTCAGCGCTTCGGACATCGCGCGAAGGAGCCAGTCGGGCCAGGTGCCTCCGAGCACCGGGGCAACGGCGAAGGACGCCGCGGCAGGTGAACCCCATCCAGGCGCTTCGAGTCTGGTGCAGGTCGTTGCCGCGTCCGGACGCAAGGCGCTTCCCTCGACCGAGCCGTCAGGGGCTCCGGACGAGCGCCAGCGCGCGGACATCCTCGCTCGCTACGAATCCGGTGACGTGGCCGGGGCGTTGGCCCAGGCGAAGCGCGCGAGCCTCACGCCCCTGGTGCAGCAGCTCACCCGGTTCCAGACCGCTGAATCCGCGGCCCGGACCGCCCTGGCACAGCAGGACCGTCCCCGGGCGCTCGATGCACTCAGCGCCGCCGTTCGGGCGGACCAGGAGCTGTCCCAGGGCTGGAGCCGACAGGGCGTCAGCCTCCGCCGCCAGCTCGCCGGGCTCTACGTGCGCACGGGGCAGGATGCCGTCCGCGCCCAGCGCTTCTCGGACGCCCGCGCGGCCTTCACCACGGCCCTTCAGTACGACGCCGACAACGCAGAGGCCAGCACGCAGCTGGCAGCGCTCGAAGCGCGGGCGCCCTGAATCCGCATGGCTTCGGGCCCGCCGAGGCGCCCCCCCTCCCGGCGCGGTTTTCCAAAACCTGTCCGACTGTCGGACAGGTTTCCGCGGCTCAGCTACGGGAGGGGCTCCTGGTCACGTCCATCCAAGCCGGCCCGATTGTCGGACAGGTTTCCGCGTCCCAGCTTGAGCGGAGGCGCTCAGCCTCTTTTCCATGAGCTGTCCGACTGTCGGACAGGTTTCCGCGGCTCAGCTGGGGCAGAGGGGCCAGACCTTGGCTGGCCAACCCGGTCCGACTGTCGGACAGGTTCGTGCCGTGCTCCGCTGACGGGGAGGCCCATGGGGCCCGGGCTCCAGAAACACGACGCCCCGGATTCCATCGAGGGAACCCGGGGCGAGGGGTGCGAACGCGGCGGCCTGGGGCCGCGCGTCACGCGGGGACTCAGGCGAGGTTGAAGATCTTCTTCAGGTCGGACTCGACCTCTTCCTCGGAGCAGTCCTTGGCCAGCGACAGTTCCTTGATCAGCAGGGAGCGCGCCGTGTCCAGCATCTTGCGCTCTCCGAACGACAGGTCCTTGTCGCCCTTGAGCAGGTACAGGTCGCGGAGCACCTCAGCGATTTCGAAGACGGAGCCCGTCTTGATCTTCTCCATGTACTCGCGGTACCGGCGGTTCCACGTGGTGGAGTCGACGGAGATGTCCTTCTCGCGGAGGATGGAATAGACCTGCTTGACGTCCTCTTCGCTGATGATCTCCCGGAGGCCGACCGAACCGACCTTGTTGATCGGGATCATGATCCGCATCCCGTTCTCCAGGATGCGCAGCACGTAGAACGACTGGCGCTGCCCGGCGACCTCGGTGTGCTCGATGCCCATCACCTCACCGACGCCCTGGCCCGGATAAACCGCCTTGTCACCAGTCTTGAAGCTGGTCTGCACTAACTGCCTCCTTGGAGAAAGCTTCGACCCCGGCCTTCACGCCCGCCACTACTACCACAAACCACATCCACGGGCAACGAAATCGCCTTGACCACCCGATGACAGCCGCACTACGGTGTCCGGTTTTGTGTGCGGTGTCGCTCGGTGTGTGAGCGCCGCGAGACGGACGGGGCGGTGGGTGGGGGTGGGTGTTGGTTCGTTATTCGTGGCGCGACCTGGGTACGCGTCCGTTGTTCTTTCCAGCGCTGAGCCTCTTGCTCGGCGCCCTCTGGGCAACCGGAACAGAGAGCTTCGCCGGGGTATTTCTCCTCTGCGCGCTTTGCCTGGGCGGCTTGGGCATGGCGCTCGGCCCGTTGCCTGGAGCACACCTCGCGGTGCTTGGCGCGATGGCCCTGACGGGCGCGGGGCTTTCCGCCCTGGAGGCGCGGGTCGACGTCCCTCCCTCCTTGAAGGAAGGCGGCAGCGCGGTCCTTGAAGGCGAGTTGGAGCGCGTGGAGCGCTTCGATGGCGCCGTGAGACTGCGGCTCGCGGTGGCCCGTGCAGGGCTGATTCCCGAGCCTCCGGCGGCAGCTCGATTCCGCGTCAGCCTTTCGGGGCGGGGGGATGGTCTGGAATTGAACCCCGGGCAGCGCGTGCGTGTGGAAGCGCGGCTCCTGCCGGATGCGCCTCCTTCGAATCCGGGCGAGCGGGACTTCTCGTCGGCGCGGCGGCGGCAGGGCGTGGCCTTCACGGGCGGCTTCGTTCCGGGGCGCGTGCTGGCGCTCTCCCCTGCCCCCTCCTGGCGGCTCGCGCTGGAGGACGTGCGCGGGCGGCTGACGACGGCGGTGCATGGGGTCGCGCCCTCGGCGGACGCGGCGGCGCTGTTCCTCACGCTGGCCGCCGGGCAGCGCGCGGACCTGGACGCTTCCTGGGAGGATGCGTTCTCACGGGCGGGGCTCGCGCATGTGCTCAGCGTCAGCGGGCTGCACGTGGCGGCGCTCGCGCTGATGACGCTCGCGCTGCTCAGGCGAGGGCTCGTGCGGCTGGGTGGACGCTGGCGGACTCTGGAGGCACGGCGGTGGGCGGCTCCGGCGGCGGTGCCCTTCGTCTGGGCCTATGTGCTCTTCACGGGGAACCAGGCGCCCGCGGTGCGCTCGGCGGTGATGGCCACGGCGGTGCTGCTGGGCCTGTCGCTGTGGCGGCGCGCGGATGGGCTGAACGGCCTGTCGCTGGCGGCGCTGGTGCTTGTGGCCTGGACGCCCTCCAGTGTCGTGGACCTGTCCCTCCGGCTGTCGTTCCTCGCGGTGCTGGGGCTGGTGCTGCTGTCACCCGCGCTGCGCGAGGCCCTTCCCCTGGATCGGCCGGCCCCTTCCGAGCCCCGGCTGCTGAAGCGGTGGGCCGCCCAGGCGCGTGAGACCGTGGCGCAGACGTTGTGCGCGAGCGGCGCGGCGACGCTCGTGGGGCTGCCCGTGGTCGCGGCGGCGTTCGGCCGGGTGAGCCTGGCGGGGCTCGTGTCCAACATCGTCGCCCTGCCCCTGTGTGGACTGCTCACCGGGCTCGCGGCGGGCGGCGCGGCCCTCTTCGTCGTGGCGCCGGTCGTGGCGACGCCGGTGCTGTGGGCGGGCGCCTGGGCGTCGGAGCTCCTCCTCGTGCTGACGCGGGGCTTCGCGGCCGTGCCCTTCGCGGCGGTGGAGGTGCCGGGCCTGGGGCCGTGGCTTGGCGGCGTGTACGCGGTGGGGCTGGGCGCCTGGGCGCTGGGTTCGGGGCGCTGGCGCTGGCTGGGCCTGCTCGTTCCGGGGGCCGTGATGGGTGCACTGCTGCTGCCCGTGCTCGCTCCGGAGCCCGCGCTGCGGATCACCTTCCTCTCCGTGGGCCAGGGGGACGCGGTGGTGCTGCGCTCCCGGGGACACCACGCGTTGGTGGATGCGGGCGGCGTTCCGGAGGGCGCGGATACCGGGGAGCGGTTCGTCCTGCCCTTCCTCAAGGCCGAGGGCGTGTCGAGGCTGGACCTCGCGGTGCTCTCCCATCCGCATCCGGACCATGCGCTCGGGCTCGTGTCGACGCTGGCACAGGTGCCCACCGAACGCCTGTGGCTGTCCGCGGGGAGCGCGGAGGGGCCGCTGTCCCGGCGGATCATCTCGGCCGCGAAGGGCGCCACGGTGGAGGAGGTGGAGGTGGGGCATCCCGCGTTCGTCCTGGGTGAGGCGACGTTGGAGGTGCTGGGGCCCCCCGTGGACCGGGAGCTGATGGAGGGCGCGAACGACCGGAGCGTGGTGCTGCGCGTGCGCCATGGCGACGTCACCGTGCTGCTGGCGGGCGACGTGGAGGCGGACGGCGAGGCCGCGCTCGAGGAGGCGCTGGGCCCGGTGACGGTATTGAAGGTGCCGCACCATGGCTCGCGCACGTCGTCCACCGCGCCGTTCCTGGAGCGCACGCGGCCGCGTCACGCGGTGTTCTGCGTGGGCCGGCGCAACCGCTATGGGTTCCCCCATCCGGAGGTGGAGGCGCGCTACCGGGCCCTGGGCACCGAGTGCTGGCGCACCGACCGGGACGGGGCCATCACCCTGGAGAGCGACGGCGAGGACGTCCGGCTGGTGTCCTTCCTGCCGCGCGTGGATTCCGCGCCGCCCCCCGTTGCCGGGAGTGGGAGGCAGGCCCAGCTTGAACGGTGATGATCTCCGACGACCTGGATCTCCGGCAGCTCACCGCCCAACTCAAGGCCCGCCTGGGCCCTGGCGAGCCCGTGGGCTACCTGCGCGGCAAGTCCCTCATGCGCGACATGCTGCTCGACATGAGGGACAACCGGTTCTCCGAACTGGAGGCCGAGGAGCTCGTCGACACGCTGGAGTCCCGGGGCTTCGTGCGCTTCCTGGGCGACCCGGCGGAGCGCTCCGTGGCGGACGCACCGTGGGACATCTCGCCCCACGCGTGAGCTGCCGGCCTACTGGAAGACGAGCCAGCCGAAGCGCGGCAGCGCGTGGAAGTCGCCGATGAAGAGAGGCGAGAAGGCCTGGCCTTCCACCTGGCGGCGGTCGTGGTGCTCCAACCGGTAGAGGTTGAAGCGCCAGCGCTCACCGGGCTGGGGCGGAATGTGCGGCACCTCCGCGAGCCGGTTGAACGGGATGGCCATCTCCACCGTCCAGCCCTCGTCGCGGTCGGACGCGTCGTCCAGCGTGCCGCGCACCTTCACCGCCGTCTTCATGCCTGAGTCCCAAGAGCGGTCCATGCCCTGGCGCCGCGCGGGGAAGTACGCGTCGAAGATGACGTTGTGGGGCGACACCTGCAGCTCGTTGTACGTGCGCCCGTCCGCGTTGGCGTCGAGGAACACCTCCACGACCTCCTGCTCGTAGATGGAGTCGTCGCGGTTGCGCATGGTGCCCCAGATGTCCGGGTCCTCCACGTCGAAGGCCACGTACAGGTTCGCGTCGTCGTAGACGAGGCGAGCCTGGGTGCGCAGCCGCACGGGCCGGCCGTCGAAGCTGCCCGCGAGCGTCACCGGCTTCGCGCCCTTCCAGGCATCGTCGTCCAGCGCCCCGTCGACCACCGGCGCCTTCTTCACGCGCGTGACGGTGTACTCCGGCAGCGCGGGAGGCTCACCGCCCAGGAGCGGGCCACGCATCCGGTTGCCCCCCAGTTGCATGCGCGGATCATCCACCGCGAGCCGCTCGTCGTCCTTCCAGAAACCCAACACGAGCCGTGCGGGCGTGGCGGGCATGGCGACGGTGTGCACGTCCTCCAGCACCCGGCCCACGGGCCAGGTCTCCAGCGGCGCGGCGCCGTCCTGGAACTCGTGATCCGCGTTGGCCAGCATCTGGCCGCTCTCCGGATCCACCACGTGCGCGAAGAAGTGGAAGCCCTGGGGTGGCGGGCGCACGGCCTGGAAGTAGTGCGCGATGCGCACCGGCTGCCCCGGCGTGGCCTTCTCCGGCGTCACGCGCGCGCCCAGGTAGACGATGGCGCCTCCGGCGAACGTGGCGCCGCTGCGGAAGGTGAGCCCCTCCGGGGCCGCGTCGAGCGTCCGCAGCGTCGTGGGCGCGGGCAGCTTGGGCGTGCGGTGAGCGGGGCCCGCCTGTTCATCGCGGCAGGCGCCACCCATGAACAGGACGGAGGACAGCAACGGGGCGAGGGCAAGGGAGCGGAGGCGCATCGAAGGAGCGGAGTCTACCCTTCCCGTCTTCTGGGAAGCGTCCTTCCTCGGGTGGGGCAGCGCGCTTCCTGTGCCTGGGCAACCCGTCCGCAAGGGAGGGCGGCCGAGCCGGCAGGCCCCCGAGGCCCGGTTGGCATGGACGAAAGTCCACCCCACTTTTCGGTCCAACACAGGGAGGGGACCACATGAGCAAGGGATTGTTGGCTGGCGCGGCGGCGGTGGCGGTGTTGGCGGCGGGCTCCGCGCAGGCGGCTTCGACGGAGCTGCGCAGGTCCGCGGACATGCGCGGCCTGACGTTCCTCGTGGGCGGCGGTGTGGAGGGTTACACCAGCGGCCTGCGCGACCAGATTGATCCAGGCCTGGGCTACGGCGTCACGGTGGCCATCAAGCCGACGAACGTGCTGGGCCTGGAGCTGGCCTACACGGGCGCCATCAGCAACTTCAACGACAGCCGCGTGCTGGCGACGGACACCAGCGGACCGGACATCGTGCGCAACGGCGCGCAGGCGGCGGTGACGCTGGGCCTGACGGCCACGCCGATCCAGCCGTACGTCATGGGCGGCCTGGGCCTGAGCCGCTACAACGTGCGCGCAGCGGCCCTGGGTTTCCAGGACGACACGGTAGGCCACGTGCCGGTGGGCGCGGGCCTGCGCCTGCACATCGGCAGCTTCACCGCGGACGCGCGCGTGAACTACAACTTCCTGTTCGACCAGGAGTTCGCGCTCACCGTGCCGCCGTCCGACGTGGACCTGGGCGGCGACGAGACGTTCAGCAGCGGCGGCCGCTACGTGGGCACCATCAACCTGGGCGCCACCTTCTAGCCAGAAGCGATGGCCTCCGCCGTCCCGGCCTCCGGACATGGGGGGCCGGGGCTGGATGGGGCCTGGGGGCAACCTCGCGAAAACGCGACGTCCGGTGGCAGGCGTGAGGCTTGCTGCCGGGCGTCCGCATGCGCTTCGAATTCGAGCACCTGGGCACCCCCACCCCGTTCGAGCTGACCGAGGGCCACCACCTCCTGGGCGGTGGCCCCGACGACCATGTCCACCTGGAGGGCCTTCCTCCGGGGCTGTTGACCCTGCGCATCGACTCCGGGCGGCTCATGGTGGAGGCGGTGCGCAGCTTCACCGTGAACGCGGTGCGCGTGCTGCCCGGCGTGTCGCGCCTGGTGGTGCCCGGCGAGGTGCTGGGCCTTCCGGACGGCATGTGCCTGCGCGTGCTCGCCGAGCCGAGCGCCCCCGGGCGCGGCGTGGGCACCGTCGCGGTGCTCAAGGGCCTGCTCACGGATGCGGACGCCCCGCCGTCCCGCGCCGCCTCCCTCACCTGCCTCACCGGACTGGACGTGGGCCGCTGTCACGCGCTCGCGGAGGCGCGCACGGACATTGGCAGGGGCGACGGCGCAGCCCTGCGGCTGCGCGACCGGGCCGTGTCGCGGATGCACGCGCGGATCCGCCGCGAGGACCCGGGCTTCTTGCTGGAGGACCTGGGGACGCCCAACGGCGTGTTCCTCAACGGCGTGCGGCTGGAGGCCCCAGCGCCCCTGGCGGACGGGGACGTCGTGGAGTTGGGGCGCTCGCTGCTCCGCTTCCAGGCGGCGTTCGATGAGGCCTCTGGGGAGGCGGGGCCCGTGCCCCGTCCGGTGGCCGCCGTGGAGGAGCCCGCGGATGCAGCAACGCCGCGGCCTCCCGAACGAGGGCCACGGCGCCTGGAGGGATGGATCATCGCCGGGGCCGTCGCGCTGGCCCTGGGTGCGCTGCTCGTCACCTCCCTGGTGGCGGCGACCGGCTGAAGCAGCGCGCACCCTACGCCGGCAGGGGCGAGAGGCCCGCGCGCTCCACCAGGAGCCGGGCCAGGTGCCGGTGGTGACGGAAGAAGCTGGTGAAGTGCACGAAGCCCTGGCTGCCCCGGATGGCGTAGACCGTCACCGGCCCGGGGAGGACGTCCAGCTTGCGGATGTCCGCGAAGGAGAAGCGCCGGGTGCGCACCATGCCCCGGCAGGTGATGCCCCTCGAGTCCACTTCAATGCGGGTGCGGCCGTAGTAGGTGACGGCCACCCCGAAGAAGATGACGAAGAAGGCCGCGGACAGGAACGTCTGCAGCGGCACCCCGTCGAAGTGGAACAGCCAGGCGAAGATGCCCAGCCATAACAGGCCTGCCGCAGCCATCACGGCGGCGAGCACCCTGCGCGGGCGAAAGATTTGGTGCGGCTGCTTCCCCTCCACCGTCCGATCGCGTCCGTCCATGCCCTATAAAATAGTGGGCCGGACAGTCCCTCGGACCATGCCCGTCTGCTCTCCAGGCAGACGGTCAGCGCAGGCGCTCGGCCTTCTGGCGGGACTCCTCTTTCAGCTCGGGCCGCACGTCGGCGGCGGTGGAGCGCGCGTAGCGCTCGTAGAGCTCGCGGGCCTCCAGGTTGCGGCCCAGCGCGCGGTACGCCTCCGCGAGTCCGTACAGCGGCGAGGCCGCGTCCGGCTCCAGCTTCAGCGCGAACTGGTAGTCCGCCGCGGCCTCCGCGTAGCGCCGCAGCCCGATGTTGGCGCTGCCCCGCGCGATGTACGCCACGGTCAGGAGCGGCTCCTGCTGCAGGGCCTGCGTCAGCGTCTGGAGCGCGGGCGCGTAGGCGCGCTGGCTGATGTGCTGGACGCCCTGCTCATAGGCGCGGCGCGCCTGGGCCCGCGTCGTGTCCGCCACGGGGCCCGAGCCGGGCGGCTGCCCCACGGCCTGCGGCGACGCTCCGAGTTCGCCCTGCTTCACGCGCGCCCGGGTGATGTTGTCCTGCGCGCTCTGACGGATGGCGGCGTCCTGGGTGAGGCGCGACGCGGCCTCCCACTCCTCGATGGCGCGCGCGTAGTAGCCGAGCACCGCCAGCGCGTTGCCCAGCTTGAAGCGCGCCTCCACGTGATCCGGCGCCGCGTGCTCGGCGTCGAGGAAGGCGAAGGCCGCTTCGCGGTAGCGGCGCTCGCGCATCAGCGCGTCCCCGTCACGGATCCGCGTGGCCGCCAGCACGGCCTGCGACGTGCGCTGGGGCTGGGACTCCAGCGGGCCGGGAGGCGTGTCGGTGGCCGGGCCCGGTGCGCGCGCGGCCGGGGCGGCGGACTTCGCCTCGGGGGCCGGGGGCTGGGCGCCTGAGCCCTGGGCCCAGGCCGGCACCGCCAACGTGCCAAGCCACACCACCGCCGAGACCCCGAGCTGGAACCTGCGCGTGCGAACCATGTCCCTCTCCCGTCCTGGCCCCCGGCGGGCCAGGACCACTGCGGCCTGCGTCCTTCCTAGCTGCGGAAGGGGTTCTGCAGGAGCACCGTCTCGCCGCGGTCGGCGCCCACGGAGACGCACACCACGGGCACGCCGCTGACCTCTTCCACGCGGCGCACGTAGCGCTTGGCGGCTTCCGGCAGCTCGTCGAAGGTGCGCACGCCGGCGATCTTCTCGTCCCAGCCGGGCAGCGACTCGTAGATGGGCTTCACGCGCGCCAGGTCCTCGTAGTCACCGGGCAGCTCGGTGACACGCTGGCCGTCCAGCTCGTACGCGTTGCAGATGCTGAGCGTCTTGATGCCGCTGAGCACGTCCAGCTTGGTGAGCGCCAGGCCCCACAGGCCGTTGACGCGCACCGCGTAGCGCAGCACCACGCCGTCCAGCCAGCCGCAGCGGCGCGGGCGGCCCGTGGTGGCGCCGAACTCGTCGCCCACCTTGCGCAGCCGGTCTCCCAGCTCGTCGCTCAGCTCCGTGGGGAACGGGCCTCCGCCGACGCGCGTGGTGTACGCCTTGCTGATGCCCATCACCTTGTCGATGGCCGTGGGGCCCAGGCCCGAGCCCACCGCGGCGTTGCCCGCCACGCAGTTGGAGCTGGTGACGAACGGATAGGTGCCGTGATCCACGTCCAGGAGCGTGCCCTGCGCGCCCTCGAAGAGGATGCGGGCGCCGCGGCGGACCTGTTCGGAGAGGAAGAGGGACACGTCGTGCACGTAGGGGCGCAGCCGCTCGCCCAGGGCGGAGAACTCCGCCAGCACCTGCGGCGTCTCCAGGCGCGGCACGTCCACGCCCGCCTGGGCGCAGAGGTCCTTCAGCTCCTCCAGCGCGGCGGGCAGGCGCTCGTCGATGCGGCGGCGCAGGCGCTCCGGGTGGAGCAGGTCGCGCACGCGGATGCCCCGGCGGGCCACCTTGTCCTCGTAGGCCGGACCGATGCCCCGCCCCGTGGTGCCGATGGCGCTGCCACCGCGCGCCTTCTCGCGGAAGCTGTCCAGCAGCTTGTGCCACGGGAAGATGACGTGGGCGTTGTCGGAGATGAGCAGCTGCGCGTCATCCTTGAGGAAGCCGCGCGGCTTGAGCGCGTCGATCTCTCCGACGAGGACGGCGGGATCCACCACCACCCCGTTGCCAATGACACACGTCTTGCCCGGGTGAAGGATGCCGGACGGAATCAGGTGCAGGACGGTCTTCTGCCCACCCACCACCAGCGTGTGGCCCGCGTTGTTGCCGCCCTGGAAACGGACGACCACCTGGGCGTGCTCGGTGAGAAGGTCGACGACCTTGCCCTTCCCCTCATCTCCCCACTGCGCTCCGATGACGACGACGTTCGGCATGGTGCCCGCCGCTTAGCACGCGGGAGGGGCCGGGTGACAGTGTTCCGCGAAGCCGCAGTGAAGGGCCTGGCAGGCCGCCTTGTCCCACCCCGGCCATGCCCGCGACATTTCGGCCTGGACGAGCGCTCGGACGCCCTCTGCCAGCCGGCGCACCGCCCCGGCGTCGGCGGATCCGGCCGGGAGGAATTCCGGCTCCGGGGAGGCGTCTCCCAGGAAGGCCACGCCCACCCGCACCGGCACCCCGTCGCGCACCATCCGCGCGGACGCCAGGGCCAGGGCTGTCAGCTCGTGAGCACACGCGGCCGGGCCCAGGGGGTGGCGGGCGCCCGGGCGCAGGAGCACCGCCACGGCCTCGCCGTCCGGCGCTTCCCAGAGCAGATCCACGGCGCCCTCCACGCTGGCGGAGTCATCCAGGTCCAGCACGAAGTCCAGGCCCCGGTGGATGGTGGACGCGGGCACCACCGCGAGCTGGCGGGCGAACGTCGTGCCCAGGAAGCGCTCCACGGTGGCGAGCACGTCGCCCAGGTCGTCCTCGTCCGGATCCCGGCCCGCGCCGCGCAGAAGGTTCTCCAGGTGCGCGCGCCGCTCGGAGGCCTCCGCGTCCGGGCCCGCGAGCGACAGGTCCACCTCGCGCAACAGCCGCGTGACGAGCTGGTCCGGACGCTCCACGGGCAGCCAGCCGTCGGGCTCCACGAAGATGGGCGCGGCGCGCACGGGGGCCTCCCAGGGTTCGGATCCGACGGCGAGCCCCATGCGGTGGAGCTGGTGGTAGCGGCGCGGGCAGGTGAGGAAGTCCTGGACCGCGCGCACGGAGGCGACCGCCGGGGCGTCGGTGAACACGGCGGCACCGGCCCCGGAGGCTTCGTCGGACATGCGCTCCAGCGCGGACTCCAGGCGGATCCGCGCCTGTTCGAGTTGCTCCTTCGTGGGCGGCTCCGGATCCGCGGGCGGCGGCAGCTGCTCCACGTTCACGTCGTTGGCGAGCGCACGCAGATCCGGATCCGCGTCCAGCCGTCGGTCCACGCGGTGCCACCACGTGTCCGTGCCCGCGCGCTTCTCCTCGCCGCCGGACAGCACGAGCAGGTCCTTGGCGCGCGTGAGGGCCACGTAGAGCAGGCGCAGGTATTCGGCGTCTTCGCGGGCCTTCAGCTCGGCGCGCACGGCCTCGAAGCGTTCGGAGGTGAACGTGTCCAGCGAGTCCGGCATCCACGGCCGCAAGGCCAGGCCGAAGGAGCGCTCGAAGTAGGCCCGGGCGGACGTGGTGCGGCGGCGGCCTCCCATCCCGGGCACGATGACCACCGGCCACTCCAGGCCCTTCGCGCGGTGGATGGTGAGCAGCTGCACGGCGCGCGGGTCGCCTTCGTCCAGCAGGTCCGCCTGGGCCTCGTTGGGGTCGGAGTCCGCCAGCTGGCGCAGCTCACGCGCGAAGGCCACGCAGCCACCCGTGCCACGCTCGTCCCGGCGTGACGCCAGCGACAGGAGCTTCTCCACGTTCGCGCTCGCCTGCTCCGCGTAGGGCGAGCCCGCGAGTGCCTCGCGATAGCCGGTCGCGTCCAGCGCGGCCTGCAAGAGGGCATGCACGCCCAGCCGATCCCTCTCGCGCCGCAGCACGGGGATGAGCTCCAGGAAGCGCGCGAGCCGCGACTGCTCGCGCGCGGACATGGCGGCGCGGACCTCTTCATCCACCAGCCGGGGTGAGCCGAGCGACAGCGGCAGGTCCCCCGCGAGCCGGAACAGCGACGCGTCCGACAGGCCGACGAGCGGCGAGCGCAGCACCGCGGCGAACGCCAGCGCGTCGTCCGCGTCCGCGAGCAGCGCCAGCAACGAGGCCAGGTCGCGCACCTCCTGGGCCCCGTAGAAACCGCGGCCTCGTAGCACCCGGTGCGGCACGCCGTGGCGGATCAACGCCTGCCGGTACTCCTCCAGGTGCGTGAAGGTCCGGAAGAGCATGGCCACGTCGCCGCCGCGCGCGGGACGCAGGCCCTTCTTGTCCTCCGCCATCACCGCCGGCGGAGCACCGGGCGCGAGCATCACCCGCAGCCTGCGGGCCACCGCGTCCGCTTCGTACTCGCGCAGCTCCGGGGCGGTGTCGGCCTCCGGCAGGGTGAGCCGCTCCACCACGGGCCCGTCGGCCAGGTTCGGGCGCGTGGGCGACAGGTCGTCCGTCTCGGGTTCGTAGACGACCTCGAAGGGACGGGGCGTCGCCTCCTTCGCCACGAGCAGCCCGGCGAACGCGCGGTTGAAGAAGGACAGGACACCGGGCAGCGAGCGGTAGTTGTTCTGGAGGAAGCCGCGCATGCCGCCCTCGGCTTCGATCTTGTCCGCGAGGACCTTGAACACGGACACGTCCGCGCCACGGAACTCGTAGATGGACTGCTTGCGGTCACCCACCGCGCACAGGAACGCAGGCTCCAGGGGCAGCGAGGCCACCAGGTCCGCGTCCGGCGTCAGCTCGCGCGGGCCACCTTCGCGCATCTCCGACAGGAGCAGCACCAGCTCCAATTGCAGCCGGTTGGTGTCCTGGAACTCGTCCACCAGCAACGCGCCCTGCCGCTCCTGCACCTGCTGCCGGAACTCCGGATGGTCGCGCAGCAGGTCGCGCGCCTTCACCAGCAACGAGGTGAAGTCGAACACGTTGCGCCGGGTCAGCTCCGCGTCGTGCCGCTCCTCCACCTGGGTCAGGAGGTCGCGGAAGGTGGCCTCGAAGGGCGCCGTGCGCCACGCGGCGTAGGCATCCTCCAGCCTCCGCACGGAGCCGTCGCTCTTGCCCTTCACCTTCCAGAGCAGCTCCTTCAGGCACGCGCCCGCGCCCTTGCGCAGGTTGACCAGGTTGCGCGGCTCCGACAGCAGCACGGAGCGCAGCAGCGGGAAGTGGCCCGGCTGCATGAACGTGTCCGGCGTCATGCCCTTCAACGCGGGCTCGCACGCGGACAGGAGGCTGCTCCATTCGCCCTTGGTGTCCTGGGCGCGGGCGTCCAGGCAGAGTCGGCGGCAATCCTCGATGAGGGCCTCGAGCTGCGCCTTGTCCGCCACGCCGTCGCCCACGCGCGCCGTGGCGGCCTTGAGGCCCTCTTCGCGCAGCGTGCCGTAGACGTCCATCAGCGCGGCCACGAGCCCGTCGGAGAAGCCGGAGCCGGAGAAGCCCAGCTCCGCGCACAGCTCGCGCACGCGCGCGTCGCCGCCCTCCAGCGCGTCCAGGACCACGCGTTCGGTGACGTCCTCCAGCAGGCCCGCGGCCTCCAGCTCGTCCAGCACCTCGAAGGCGGGATCGATTCCCACCGCGGGCGGGGCACGGCGCAGGAGCTGACCGCAGAGCGAGTGGAACGTGCCCACCGTCGCGGCGCCCAGCTCCTCGCGCACCTTGCGCCACGCGTCCTGCGTGGGGAACGGGCGCTCCAGCCTCGCGAGCGACGCGCGCAGGTCCTTCTCCGCGTCGAGCGGGACGTCACCCTGGGCCAGCGCGTCCAGGCGCTCGCGGACGCGCTTGCGCATTTCGGCGGCGGCCTTGTCCGTGAACGTGAGCATGCACAGCCGGGACGGGCGCAGCGGCTCCGCCTGCCGCGCTCCCGCGAACAGGTGCAGCGTCATCGTCACCAGGCTGTACGTCTTGCCCGCGCCGGCACCCGCCATCAGGGCCAGGTTCTTCTCCAGCGCGAGCATGTGGGGCGCGGTGTCGCTCATCCGCTCCCCTCATCCGAGATGCGGCGCTCGGTGATGCGGCACACCGCGCGGTAGCCGCACTTGCCGCAGTCATTGGGCCGCGCCGGGAAGTCGCCCTTGCGCAGCTGACGCACCAGCGACTCCACCGCGTTGGGCAGGTTGAGGCCGGCGGCCTCCGCCACGCGCTGGCGCACCTCCGGGTCGGTGGACAGCAGGTCCTCCAGCTCCGCGGGCGGCAGCACCGAGGACAGGTGGATGGCGTCGCCCGTGCGCAGTGAGAACCACGCCGCGTTGCGCGCGCCCACGTGGCCGGCCTCGCGCGCGGCGTAGAGGTACAGCGGGAGCTGGAAGTCCGACCGCAGCAGGTTCTCCTTCAGCGTGCGCTTGTCCAGGCGGCCCGTCTTGTAGTCGATGACGCCCACTTCCACGCCGGCCGTGTCCAGCCGGTCGATCTGTCCCTCGAAGACGATGGCGTCCTCCGCCACCATCAGCTTCACGTCACTCCAGCGCTTGTCCTCGGCCGCCGGGCCGAAGCGCAGCTCGAAGCCTTCGGGCACCAGCGGGTCGAATGGCAGGCCATGTCGCGGATCCGCGAGGATGCGCCGGGCCATGGCCTGGGCCTTCTCGCCCGCGAGCTTCCACAGCTCGTGGTGGCCCACGTGGTACAGCTCCGCGAAGTGCCGGCTGGCCTTCTTGACCGCCTTCTCCAGCACCTCTTCGGGGATGTCCTCCGGCGCCTGGCCCAGGAGCTTCTTCTCCTTGAGCGCCTGGAAGACCTCCTCCATCACGCGGTGCCAGAAGGTGCCTCGGCCCCGGGCGTCGAACTCCTCGTTGGCCACCACGGGCTCGGCCACCTTCAGGCCGTACGCGATGAAGCCCTGGAAGCCACAGTTGCCGAACTTCGACAGGGCGCTCGCGGACAGCGGGCGCTCCAGGCCGAAGTGGAACGTGTCGCGCAGCTTCTGCTCCAGCTGGGGGCCCTGCACGCCGCCGGTGAACTCGCCGGGCAGCTCGTCCTCGCGGCCGAAGAAGCGCAGGCGCGCGGCCTCCATGTGGGCCAGCTCTCGCGCGCTGCGGAACCAGTCGTCCGCGCCGAAGCGGTCCTTGAGCACCTGTCCCGCGGGGTCCGGTTCCGTGACACGCAAGGAGGGGAAGGTCAGGCCCGCCAGCGCCTCCAGCGCCACGGTGCGCCGCAGCTCCGGCGGCGTGAGCACTTCGTCCAGCGGCAGCACCGGGGGCAGCGTGCGCGTGGACCACTTGTGGCCGGTGAGCCGGCGCACCTCCTCCAGGAACGCGGAGGGCACCTGCTCCTGTCCCCCCGCGGCCTTCACCGCGAACGACAGGCTCAACGAGCCCTCCGCCGCCGCGAGCGCGCTGGCGAAGAGCAGCCGGTCCTCCGTGAGGCGCCAGGGCGCCCGGTCGTCGAACTCGCCGCCGGTGAGGCGGAACACGTCGCGGGTCAGGTGCTGGTTGAGCGCCACGCGCTCCGCGTCTCCCAACAGCGGCGACGGCGGATCCCTCCCGGGGAGCCGGCCTTCCGTGAGCCCGGCGACGAAGAGGTGCCGGAAGGTGCGGCCCGGCACCTCCGCCAGGTCCAGCACCTCCACCGCGCCCGTGGACGGGCCTCGCGCGGGGAGGTGCACGTCGCGCAGCGCGTCCGCCAGCCACCGGCCCAGCACGCGCCGGGTGATGCGGGGACCTCCGCCCACGGCGCGCAGCGAGCGCAGCAGCGCTTCCATCCGCTGGCGGAACGCCGCGAGCGCCGCGTCGTCCCGGGCCCTTGCGTCCTCGATGCGCGCGCCCAGGGTCCCGGCCTCGCGAGCCTCCAGGGGCCCCGCGGAGTCCAGCAGGCCCAGCCGCTCCACGACCTTCCACCACGCGGCGATCGACTCCGCGGCGGGGGCCTCCTGGGGAATGTGGCGGCATTCGTCGATGAGCCGCATCACGCGGTCGCGCAGCGCGCGCACGGCCATCACCTTGACCGCGTCCTCCTTGCGCTTGCCGCCCTGCGCGGCCATCCGGCGCGAGAGCCCTTCCAGGCGCACGTCGTAGGCGCCCTTGCCTCGCGTGGCGCCCAGGCGGTCGTCGCGCGCGGCGGCGAGCGCGAAGAGGGTCGCGGGTGCATCCGGCCCACCGCGCGACAGCGAAGGCACGTAGCGGCTGGAGACGAGCTCCGCCACGCGTTCGGCCGGGAAGCCGTCCTCCATCAGCACCGGCAGCTCCAGCGCCAGCCGCACCGGCCCCGCGAGCGCGAGCGGCTCACCCCACGGCAGGCGCACCGGCACTCCCAGGTCGCCCAGGGCCTCCGCGAGCCAGCCCGCCTCCGGGCCCAGGTCCCGGTACGCGATGGCGATGTCGCCCGGCGCGCTGCCCGAGTCGATGAGGCGGCGCACGTCGCGGGACACCACGCGGGCCTCCTCGCGCGCGTTCGTCGCGTTCCACACGGACAGCCCATCCACCGCGCCCTTCAGCACGTTGCGAGCGGCGCGGGGCGAGAACAGGTGCCGGCCCAGGTCCGTGAAGGGGCGGCCCTCGAAGGTGACGTCCGCCTTGAAGAGGTCCACGTGGGGCATGGTCTCGCCCCGGTTCTCGAAGGCGCGGAACAATGCCGCGAGCGCCGCGTCCGCCACCGGCGAGCCACCCACCGGCGTCTCCACGCGCAGCGACACGCGCCGGGCCTCGCACGCCGCGGCGAGCCCCATCAGCAGCTCCAGCTTCGACGGGCGCACGTCGTAGACGCCGTGGAGCACCAGCCCCGTCACCCCGTCCCAGCCCGAGGGCCACGCGCCCCGGTCCAGCGCCTCGCGAGCCCCCCGGAGCACGTCCTCGCGGTCCGCGAGCCCCAGCTCCGCCAGGCGCTGTTCGTACAGGTGATAGAGCCGAGCGAGAACCCGCGCGCGGGTACGGCGCTCCGGGGGCAGCACCTCCGCGGCGTCCTGGAGTTCGCGCGGGGAGAGCCGGCCGGCCTTCAGGTCCAGCAGCACGTCCGCCTCGGCGCGGGCGAAGGCGGGCTCGCGCACGTAGTCGCCGAACGGAGTGGGGCCCAGCGTGGCGCCCAGGCCGGCCACCACGGCGCGGGCCGCCATCGCGGGACAGGGCCGCCGGTTGAGCTCGCGCGCCCCACCCAGCGCGTGGACGAAGTCGTCCCACGTGAGCAGGTGGGTCCCCACGGCGATGCCCCGCGCACGCCGCTCCGTCCGCAGGGCAGCCTGGCGGCGCGCGGCATCAGGGAAGACGTGGAGTGTGCGGCCAGGGCGGGGCATGCGGGGCGAGGACTCTAGAACGGCCAGGGGCGCCGTTTTCATGCTCCTTTCTGCGCATTCCCACACCCTGGCCCGTTGTCCGCTCGCCTGCCGCCCTCGGAACCCGGGAAGTCCAAGGACGCGAGCCTTTCCGCCCGACCCGCGACAGCGCCGCTCCGGCTGGAGGCGCCCAGGGCCCTGAACCTGTCGGACAGTCGGACAGGTTCTGGAACACCGAGGCTGGCGCCATGGCGCCGGGGAAAACGGGCCGATGACACGCGGAGGACCAAGCCGGGGCGCGATGAGCCCACGCTACCCGGATTGCGGGAAAAGGGCGGAGCGCCCTTATGCTCCTCCGCCCCATGCTTGCTTCCTACCGGCCCCTCGCCACCTTCTGCCTGCTCCTGCTGGCGCCGCTGTCCCCCGCCGCCGCGCAGGACACCTCCGACGCGCCGCGCGCGCTGCGCTTCAACTGGACCCGCGACGGCATCATCACCGGCACCGCGGGCGCGCTGTGGATCTCCAGCGAGTCGGTGTTCAAGGACAACCTGGCCCCGGCGCAGTGCCGCTGGTGCGACCGTGCTCCGGACGGCACCGACCGGCTCAACCGCCTGGACCGCTGGGGCCGCGGCATCGCGGGCAACACGGAGGCGTCCCGCAAGCGCGCGGACACCTGGAGCAACATCATCGGGTTCGCGGGCGTGCCGCTGGGCCTCCTGGGCACCCAGTACGCCGTGGGACGCAGCAGTGGCGCCTCCACGGAGTTCTTCGCCCAGGACGCCACCATCATGGTGCAGAGCGCCGTCCTCGCCTCCGTCGCCAACCAGGCGGTGAAGTTCGCCGTGGGCCGCGAGCGTCCCTTCGTCCACGTCCTCCCGGAGGAGGAAAAGGGCCTCACCGCGCACCCCAGCGACAACAACCTGTCCTTCTACAGTGGCCACACCAACCTGGCCTTCTCCCTGGCCGTGTCCGCCGGCACCGTCGCCGCGATGCGCGGCTACAAGCACCAGGCCGTCGTCTGGGGCGTGGGCCTGCCGATCGCCGCCTCCGTGGGTCTCTTGCGCATGGGCGCGGACAAGCACTACCTCTCCGACGTGCTCACCGGCGCCGTGCTGGGCACCGCGTTCGGCGTCGCCGTCCCCCTGCTCCTGCACGGCCGCGTGGATGACACCGCGCCCGCCACCGCGCGGGCGTCCTCGGTGTCAATCAACCCAATGCTCGGGACCCAGATGGTGGGCCTGTCCGGCGCCTTCTAGTCACGCCTCGCCAGAAGTTCGCGAACACATCCTTCGCGGCAAAAGGCACGGACGGATGCAGCCGCGGCCCCCCGGAGTTCGCGCTCCTCTTCAGGGGGCCGGGGCGCGCTTCATGAACGACAGTGAGCGTGAAGGCCTGTCGTCGCTCGCGAAGCAGAGGAGCCTGGGGAATGGGCCATGAAGCGCCAGAGGCGCACTGCGCAGCGCCCCAGGGAAGCCCAGGAGTCCATGAAGCGCCTCGCCCACGATGCGAAATGCCCCGCGGAAGTATCTGCGGGAGCCGGTGGATGGAGCCTCACGCTGCGGGAGCCCCCCTCCGGAGACGAGGCGCCAAAACCTGTCCGACTGTCGGACAAGTTTCCCCAGGCAGCGCCCACCACGTCCCGCCCTGCGCACTCCCCACCGGCCCCACAGGGAGCAAGCCCCGGCTTGGATGACGACGCCAACTGCCCGCTTTCCAGCTCAACACGGAGGGCCTGCGCATCGAGGCATGGTGCAATCCCAAGTGGCCCGGTGTCTCCGGCGATGGGCGTGAGGCAGCAGAGGCCATGAGCATCAACGCTTGGGCGTACCTGTAGCGTCTCGTCCGGCTCGTTGGTTGGCGCGGGAGCGCCGAAGCCACGACTCTCCCCGCTGGGGTGTGCATCCGGCGCATCATCCAGCTCGGTGGCTGACGCGAAGCTTTCGGCGCCGCGCACCTCGACGCAAGGGCGTGCCTCCAGCGCCTCGGCTTGCGCGGTGGTGCCGGAGGCACGCTCCCCATCGCAAGGGCATTCCCCCTGCGCTTCGTCTTGCGTGGTGGCTGACGCGGAGGCGCTGGCGCCACGCTCCTCAACGCAAGGGCGTACCACCGGCGCGTCCTCCAGCCCGGTGGCTGATGCAGGCGCACCGAGGAGCCCTTCTTGAGTGAGGTGGGACGCAGGGGACGCAGGGGACGCAGGGGACGCAGGGGACGCAGGGGACGCAGGGGACGCAGGGGACGCAGGGGACGCAGGTACTTTGGGGGAGGGGGCAAACGCGTCCAGCACGCGCTCGTCGCACGCCTTCAGCAGCGCCGGCAGCTCGTGCTGAATCGCCCGCAAATTACGCTCCGAAAGGGCCCCCATCGCGAGGAAGGCCCACTCGCGCAGCGCCTCTCCGCCTATGAGCGGCAGCAACTGGGCGGCTCCTCCCAGGAAGGCCCGCTGCAGGGACTGAACGAGGAGCACGTGCCCCGGCCGCGCCGCCACCCGCGCTGCATGCCGCAGCAACTCGAATTCCGCCTGGGCACAGGTTGCACCCGACTCCCAGCGCGCCGCGTCCTGGAGCTGGAAGCATGTGCTCCCCAGCCGGTCCAGGTCGAGGTCCGAGGCCCTCGCGCAGCAGTCGGCCAGCAGCTCCACCAGCACCTGCCGCTTGAGGCTGAAGTAGCCCTCCAGCAGCCACCGGGCATCCGGGTTGCTCGCGTCATGCAGCGCCAGCCCCAGGTTCTCCAGCGTCAGCGACTCATCCAGCGCCACCGCGAGAGTCCTTCGTCCGGGGCACTGAACCACCAGCCCCCGTGCGGCCAGCCGCCGCAGCGCCTCACGGAGGGTTCCCCGGCACACGTCATAGCGGCGCGCCAGCTTCGCTTCGGAGCCGAATTGCCCGCTCGGGTGCAGCCGCCCCAGCGCGATATCGCGCTCGATTTGCGCCTCCACATAGGCCACGAGTCCTCCCCGTCCCATCCCCATTCCCCCTCCTCGTCCCAGCATCGCCATCCAACCACAGGGGTCTGACATGGATGTGCGGGCCCACCCTCCGCGTCGCTTGCCGGGCCAGCGCGCCCCCGGGCCGCATGGGGCGAAAACCTGTCCGACTGTCGGACAGGTTTTGAGGCAATCGGTCCCGGGCGGGCACCCCTGTCCGTGGCCCCAACTTGGTATCCGCGCACGCATGACGTTGTGCCCCTGTCGGTCCGGCGCGGCTTCGGGCTTCATGCGGCGGAAACCTGTCCGACAGTCGGACAGGTTCTGCGGCAACCGGCCCCGGGCGGACGCATCTGCTCGTGGTCCTGTCCTGGCGCCCGTGCACGCACTCCGTTGCAGTCCGTCGCAGTGGGGCGCGCGGCTTCGGGCTTCATGCGGTTGAAACCTGTCCGACAGTCGGACAGGTTTCGCGGCAGCCGGGCCCGGGCGGGCGCATCTGATCATGAACCGGCCTTGGCACCCGCGAATGCGCACTGGTTGCCATCCACCGCTGCGCTCCGCGAGGTGCGCGTCCTCGGGCTTCGTGCGGCGCGAACCTGTCCGACTGTCGGACAGGTTTCGCGGCAACCGGGCCCGGGCGGTCGGCTCTACCCGTGCCCCACCTTGGGGCTTCGCGCGTGAACGACGTCGCGGGCCACGGACACTCCTCGATGCGCGTGTCCGCTTGGGGAACTTCGGGTCGCGGCCTGGGTTGACGAACTGCTGGCACCCTCGCGGGCCACGACCCTTCGCCGGGCGCGCACAAGGCGACACTTCGGCGCCTCGGGTCCCGGACGTACCCTGCTGACATGGTAGTCAATCCGTTCACCTTCGTCGGACGGGTTCGTTCCGTGGGCTCCATCCTCACTGCTTCCCTTCCGTGCGTCCCGGGGCGGTGTCCTTGAGTCCGGCCCACGTGAAGGACGCTCCGCGCATCGAGCGCTTCGGGCCGGCGCTGCCCCCTTCCACGTTCACCGGCTTCGACGTGGCGGTGCTGGCCGTGCTCGCCATCGCCCTGATCTCCTACCGCACCCTCAAGACGCGCGCGGCCACGGGCCAGATGGTGACGCATACGATCACAATCGCGGCGAAGCTGGCGGAGGTGCTGTCCACCGTGAAGGACGCGGAAACGGGCCAGCGCGGCTTCCTCCTCACGGGCGCGGAGAGCTACTTCAGCCCCTATACCCTCGCGAAGAAGACGCTGCCGGAGAAGCTCGCGGAGCTTCGCGGGCTCATCGCCGACAGCGCCGTGCAGCAGCAGCGGCTGGAGCGGCTGGAGCGGCTGGAGCGGCTGGAGCGGCTGGAGCGGCTGGAGCGGCTGGAGCGGCTGGAGCGACTGGAGCGACTGGAGCGGCTGGAGGGTGCGGTCACGGAGAAGCTGGCGGAGCTGCAGGAGACCGTGGACCTGCAGCTGCGCGGTGAGGGCCGGCAGGCCATCGCCGTGGTGAAGGAGGATCGCGGCATGGCCGCCATGCGTACCATCCGCGCCACCGTGGAGGAGATGGCGCTGGAGGAACGCTCGCTCCTCACGAGCCGCTACGGGGAGTTCCAGGCGTCCGCCAACCTGTCCCTCGCCGTCACCCTGAGCGGATCCGCGCTGCTGTTCGCTCTGCTGGGCATCGCCGCCAACACCGCCGCGTACGGCGGCGCGGTGTTCGACCGGTCGCTCAAGGGGCACATCGTCTTCTCGGACCACAGCCTGGCCACCGACAGCCTCTTCGCAGAGGTGCAGCTCCTGTCGTGCCGCAATGTGCTCATCTACTTCAACCGCGGGCTGCGGGAGCGCGCGCTGGGATTGTTCGAAGAGTCCCTCTGTCACAAGGGGTTCCTGGGCCTGGGTGCGCGCGAATCGCCGCGCTTCTCCTCGCACGAGGCCTCGTTCACCCCCGTCGTCCCCGAGGACCGGCTCTACCAGAAGCGCTAGGGAGGACCCACCCGCCATGCCCACTCCGCGCCCTGCTCCGCCCGCTGGCCGCGTCGACGCCATCGTCATCGGTGCGTCCGCGGGAGGGGTGGATGCCCTGACACAGCTGCTGCCCGCGCTGCCCACGAACTTCCGGCCCGCGGTCCTCGTCGTCGTGCACCTGCCTCGGAGCCTCCCCAGCCTGCTGCCAGAGGTCTTCACCTCCCGGTGCACGCTGCCGGTGCATGAGGCGAGGGACAAGCAGCCCATCCAGCCCGGGACCCTCTATTTCGCGCCCCCGAACTACCACCTGCTCGTGGACCGGGACGCGAAGAGGCCGTCGCTCGCGCTGTCCGCGGACGCCCCCGTCCACTTCTCCCGCCCCGCCATCGACGTGCTCTTCGAGTCCGCCGCGGCCGTCTATGGCCCGCGCCTGGGCGGCGTCATCCTTTCGGGCGCCAACGCGGACGGGGCGCTGGGGCTCCAGGCGGTGAAACGCCGGGGCGGCGTCACCCTGGTGCAGGCGCCCGATACGGATCGCTCGCCCACCATGCCCCAGGCGGCGCTCGCGGCCGGGCCGGTGGACTTCGTGCTGCCTCTTGAACAGATGCCCGCCGTCTTCCGGGCATGGGGAGATGGCGGTGCTATCTGACCTGTCCGTCCTCAGCAAGGAGCCCCTGCCCGTGGCGTTCCGGGTGAAGTGCCTGCTCGTCGATGACCTGGAGGAGAACCTCCTGGCGCTCTCCGCCGTGCTGCGGCGTGACGACGTGGAGGTGTACTGCGCCCGCTCCGGCGCGGAGGCACTGGAGCTGCTGTTGCGGCACGAGTTCGCGCTCGCGCTCTTGGACGTGCAGATGCCGGAGATGGACGGCTTCGAGCTGGCGGAGCTGATGCGCGGCTCCGAGCGCACCCGCGACGTGCCCATCATCTTCGTCACCGCGGGCGGGGGCGACCCCTGGCGCACCTTCAAGGGCTTCGAGGCCGGCGCGGTGGACTTCCTCTTCAAGCCGCTGGAGGCCCACGCGCTGCGCGGCAAGGCGGAGGTCTTCTTCCAGATGCACCGCCAGAAACAGCAGCTGGCGCAGCAGCTGGACACGCTCGCGGAGACCCTGCGCCTCAACGAGATGTTCACCGCGGTGCTGGGCCACGACCTGAGAAACCCCCTCTCCGCCATCCTCACCGCGGCGGACCTGCTCCAGCGCCGCTCGGACGATGAGGCCGTGAAGAAGACGGCCACGCGGATGATGGCCGCCGGCAAGCGCATGGGCCGGATGATTGAAGACGTGCTGGACCTGGCGCGCGCGCGGCTGGCCGGCGGGATTCCGCTGCGCCGGGGGGAGACGGACTTCGGACAGCTGGTGCAGCGCATGGTGCAGGAGCACCAGACGGCGTGGCCGCGCCACCGCATCGAGGTGCGGCAGGACGGCGACCTCGTGGGGGACTGGGACGCGGACCGGCTGGCGCAGGTGGCCTCCAACCTCATCGGCAACGCGCTCCAGCACGGCGACACCGCGGAGCCGGTGCGCATCCTCGTGGACGGCACTCGCGACGACGCGCTGCACTTCACCATCACCAACGTGGGCGTCATCCCCGCCCACCTGCTGCCCTTCCTCTTCGACCCGTTCCGGGGCGGCCAGCAGCGCCGGGGCCG
This sequence comes from Corallococcus sp. AB011P, assembly GCF_003611605.1. Classification (NCBI taxonomy): domain Bacteria; kingdom Pseudomonadati; phylum Myxococcota; class Myxococcia; order Myxococcales; family Myxococcaceae; genus Corallococcus; species Corallococcus sp. AB011P. The sequence goes on along the minus strand of NZ_RAVX01000016.1, from coordinate 50,478 downwards.
GGGAGAAGGCCTGGGCCTGGGGCTCTACATCGTCCAGCAGATCATCCACGCGCATCAGGGCGGCGTGGAGGTGCTCTCCGGCACCGGGCCCTACACGGAGTTCCGCGTGGAGCTGCCGCGCAAGGGCGTGGACGTCGTCAAGCTGTAGCGCCGTTGTCCGCGGGCACGCTGCCCGGCCCGTCCGACTCCTCCAGCGGCGGCAGCGTGTGCAGCCCCCAGCGCTGTCCCACCTGCCAGGAGACAACGCCGGAGACACCCCAGCCGGCGCGCTGCGCCTCGCGCCCCTCGAACTCCAGCCAGAAGACGGCGGTGTCCGGCCGCGCCGCCTGATCCAGACACGCCACGCGCGACAGCGTGCGCCCGTGCGAGTCCAGCGCCACGGCGAAGGGCTTGTGCGAATGGCCACAGAGCACCCACTTCGGGTGCACCGTGTCCACCAGCTTGCGCGTCACCGGATTGCCAATCCACGGCGAGGGCAGCGGGCGCGCGGTGGCCAGCCGTTCGTCGCGGGCCTTCTGCACGATGCCCCGGGGCCACTCGTGCACCAGCAGCAGGTCCACGTCCCGCAGCGCGGACACCTGCTCCACCTCCGGCGTGCGGAAGTAGCCCGCCTGCTTCGCCGTATCCAGCGACGTGGGCCGCTTCAGCGGCTGGTCGATGAAGCGCGGCGCGTGGATGCCGGACAGGTACGCCACGCGCAACGGGCCCAGGGTGCGCAGGCCCGCGCGGCCCAGGTAGTGGACGTCCGGGGCCAGCTCCCCTCCGTCGGGCAGGTCGTGCAGCGCCTCGAAGTCCTCGTTGTTGCCGCCAATGAAGTACAGCGGCCGCTTCACGCGGCGGATGCCGTCCGCGTACCCGGCGAACTCGGCGGGCATGGCGCGCTTGGCGGCCTTGCGCCGGTGGTCGTCCGCGTGGCGGAAGGCCTCCACGTCCCCCACCGCCAGCACCAGGTCCACCCTCCGGCCGCGCGCCTGCTCCAGCGCATCCAGCCACGCCTCCACCCGGTGGAAGCGGCCATGGATGTCACCCAGCGCGGCGACGAGGAGGGAGTCCTGCGGCATGTCCTTCACTCAAGGCCTCCCGCCCCGCCCTGTCGAGTCATCCGCCCCGGTCACTTTCCAGTGACGGACGTATGGCCGCCCCGGCTACGGGCAACCCAGCGGATAGGTGACCTCCACCACCGCACCCGGGGCCGGGGCGCGCAGCCGGTCGAAGACAACGGCGTTGGCTCGCGCGTCATGGGACCAGCCATCCGTCACGGGCAGCCCGTCCACCCGGACGACGATGGCGCCGGGGTCTTCCGGCAGCTCGGACAGGGGGAAGGCGCGGTTGGGCCCGAAGGCGCTCTCCGACAGCTTCTCCAGCGACACGGCCCAGTTGGGCGTGCAGATGCTGTCCACCACGCCGTTGAGCTTCCGGGCCAGCTCCATGTACCGGCTGCCGGAGCTGCTGGAGGTGGTGCAGGTGGTCAGGTCCTCCGGGCCCACCACGGCGTTGAAGCTCACCTTGGACGGGTCGTTCCCCTTCAGGGCCAGGAGGTAGGTTTCGTAGAAGGACACCGGCTGGGCGCTGAAGTCCTCCTCGTCCGACAGGACGATGATGGCCAGCTTCGCCTCCTCGCGCAGGAAGCCGCCGTTGCCGTCGTTGGCCTGGGGCGTGCGCGGGTCGTCCAGGCCGTAGAGCAGCGGATCCGACAGCGCGCGGTACGTCGCGTCCAGGCCCTGCTCGTTCCAGTGGCACACGCCCACGTGCGTGTTGGTGGCGAAGACGCCGGCCGCGTTGGGCGTCTCCGGCGTGATGATGCGCGGGCTGGAGCCGTCCACGGGGAACAGGCGCCCGTTCTCACCGCCCAGCGCGCCGCCGGGGCACTCGGACCAGCCGCCCGGGGACGGGTCCAGGCCGGTGGTGGTGACGCCGATGCGGTAGTCCACCTGCGCGGCGGTGGCCGCGGACAGGAAGGCCGCGAAGTTATCCCCCAGGCTCTGCTGCTCCTCCATCATGGAGCCCGAGTTGTCCACGACGAAGAGTACGTCCACGCGCGCCTCCGACTGCTGGACGAAGCGGTCCGTCTGGTCCGTCTTCGCCAGGCCCCGCCCCACGAGCCCCGCGTTGTAGACGGCGCCGTCCTTCAGCGTGAAGCGCACCGTCGCCGCGTCCTCGCCCTCCTCCACGGGCGCGTACTTCGCGGTGAGCTTCACGCGCCCGCCCGCGGGAATCGTGGCCGGCAGCGCGCCGGACACGGCGAACTCCTGGCCCGGCTGCTCCAGCTTCATGCCCGTCACCTTCACGTCCCCCGGGCAGTCGTTGTAGGCCATGAACTCGCGGGTGCGCGGTCCGCACGCCAGCCGGCTGATGCCGAAGTCCACCGTGGTGGGCTGCACGGAGAAGCACCCCTGCACGCCCCTGCCCACCAGGTTCACCAGCGGGTGGCCGCGCGTGGGGTGGCTCACCCAGCCCTCCGCGAGCCCCTGGAACTCCCCTTCGCTGGACGGGTGGAAGCGCACGAGGAGCGTGGCCTTCTTGCCGGGCTCCAGCACGCTGTTGGCTACCGTCGTCGCGCGGAAGGCCGGGTCCGACCCGGACGCGAGCTGGAGCCCCGCCAGGAAGCACGCCTGCGTGCCGGTGTTGCGCAGCGTCACCCCCAGCGCCACCTCCGAGCCCACCGGCACCTGGCCGAAGTCCAGCACCGACGGCAGCGCGTACTCGCACGGCGCGAAGTTCTTCCCCTCACCCGACAGCGTCACGCCGTCCGTGGCGCTGGAGGTGCGCTGGGTGGACGTGACGGCCAACTGCCCGCTGCTCGCGCTGCCCACGCCCGCGCGAGGGCTGAAGGTGATGCCCACCGTCAGCGTGCCCCCCGGCGCCACCGGCTGGCTCGACGGCGGCTGCGCGAGCGTGAAGTAGCCCCCGGCCTGCGTGGTGAGGTGGAGCCCGGTGACGGTGGTCTCCTCGCGGCAGCGGTTGTGCACGGTGGCGTCGCGCGTGGCCGTCATGCCGAAGGCCACCGGCCCGAAGTCCAGGTGCGCGGGCGTCACCTCCACGCACGACGCGCCGCCCTCGCCCGTCAGCGTCACCTTGGGACCGGGCGACGTCGTCTTCGGCTTGCGCACGGACACCTCCACGCGGCCGTCGCGCACCCGGCCGGCCGCCGCGGGCGTGAAGGTCACGCGCAGCTCCACCACCGCGCCCGGAGTCAGCACGTCGTTGGGGAGCGCGGGCGCGCTCACCACCTTGAACACACCGGACGGGTCCTCCAGGAGCGACGCGCCCTTGTAGCTGAGCGGCTCGGAGCCCAGGTTGCGCACGGTGATGCGCTCCTCGGCGGTGGCGCCCACCGCCACCCGGCCGAAGTCCACGCGCAGCGGCGTCACCTCCAGCGCGCCGGCCACGCCCATCCCCGTCAGCTTCACCACCGCGGGCTCGCAGCCGTCGCACACGGCCACGTGCAGCGCCGCCTCCGCGTTGCCCAGCCGCACGGGGCTGAAGGCCACCGGCACCTTGCGCGTCTCATGCGGCGCCAGCGTGGACGGAATCCCCGCGCCCGCGGAGAACTGATCCTTGTCCGCGCCCTCCACCGACACCACCAGCGGGCTCTCCACGTCGGAGGGGTTGCGCACCGTCACCTCGCGCATCTCCACCAGCCCCAGGTTCACGTTGCCGAAGTCGAGCGCCGTCTCCGGCACCTCCACCAGCGCCTGCACACCGCGCCCGCTGACGGGCACCTGCGTCGCCGCGCCGCCGGACGCGTCCGTGAACAGCTCCAGTTGCCCCTGCACCGCGCCCTCCACGTCGGGCGTGAAGCGCACTTCAATCTCGTGCTCCGCGCCAGCCGTCAGCGTGAAGGGTTCGAACACGGGGACGCTGACGTTGGGCAGCGACGAGCGCGCCCCCTCCACGCGGTACGACGCGCGCCCCTGGTTCGCCAGCCGCAACGTCATCGTCTTGGTGCGCCCCACCGCGGCGGGGCCGAACTCCAGGAGCTCCGGCCTCGCCGCGAAGCCAGTGCGTGCCTGCTGTGAAGTGGGTCGCTCACACGCCGCCGCCGCCGCCACCACCAACGCCAACACCAGCCATCGGAGTCCACGCATACAGAGTCCCATCCTTCCTACACGCGGCACCGGAGTCCCCCCACACAGCGCTGCACGTGGCTCCGGTCGGCTTGGAAAGGTGCAACCCTGGTGCCTGGACGTCCCAACGAGGCGCCGTCACACCGCCAACACGGCAAACGGGCGCCCACGCAGGGGAACGGCATTTAACGGGTAAAGCAGGAGATTCCACGTTTCGTGGAAGCGACTGCAAAAGCTTCACAAACGGTCGATGCCACACCGACCCCTTACCCTCGGGGGCCGTGCGACTTTCAGAGGGGACGAGTGGAGCGCGCAGGACGGCCGGGGTGCCCGTCTGGCTGTGGGGATGCGGGCGGAGGTCTGGGGTGTTTCTGCTGAACTTCTCCGGGCGTGCGCCTTTGCGTGCACCGGAACACCCTTTCAGTGATAAAGCGCGCCTCCATGTCCGAGCCCGACGTCATTTCCATCCGTGGTGCCAGGGAGCACAACCTCAAGACCGTCTCCCTGGACATCCCGAAGAAGAAGCTCGTGGTGTTCACCGGCGTGTCGGGCTCCGGCAAGAGCTCGCTCGCGTTCGACACGCTCTACGCCGAAGGGCAGCGCCGCTACGTGGAGAGCCTGTCCTCCTACGCGCGCCAGTTCCTGGGGCAGATGGAGAAGCCCCGCTACGACACGCTGCGAGGCCTGTCGCCCACCATCTCCATCGAGCAGAAGGCGGCCAGCAACAACCCGCGCTCCACGGTGGGCACCGTCACGGAGGTGCACGACTACCTGCGCGTGCTCTACGCCTCCATCGGTGTGCAGCACTGCCCCCAGTGCGGCCGCAAGGTGGGCAAGCAGAGCGCGCAGCAGATCGTCGATGAGATCATGAAGCTGCCCGCGGGCACCAAGCTCCAGGTGCTGGCGCCCATCGTCACGAACCGAAAGGGCGAGCACAAGGATTTGCTGGCGGAGGCGCAGAAGCGCGGCTTCTCCCGCGCGCGCGTGGACGGCAAGGTGCGTGAGCTGGAGGAGCGCATCGAGCTGGACAAGAAGTCCAAGCACGACATCGCGCTCATCATCGACCGGCTGGTGTTGAAGCCGGACCTGCGCACGCGCCTGACGGACTCCGTGGAGACCGCGCTGCGCGAGGGCAAGGGCACGCTCATCATCACGGACGAGAAGGGCACACTCGCATCCGACCGCGTGATGAGCGAGTTGAACGCGTGCCCCGCGTGTGGCCTGTCCTTCGGGGACCTGACGCCGGCGTCGTTCTCCTTCAACAACCCGCTGGGCATGTGCACGGACTGCAACGGCCTGGGCACGCGGCCGGAGATGGACGCGGACCTGCTGGTGCCGGACCAGACACGCAGCATCCGCGACGGCGCGATTGAGCCGTGGGCCAGCGGCATGAACCGCGGCGAGGGCTGGACGGCGGACTTCGTGGAGAGCCTGGCGTCCGCGTTCAAGATTGATCTGGACGTCCCGTACGCGAAGCTGACCAAGCGGGAGAAGGACGTCCTGATGAACGGCGCGAAGGGCAAGTCCTTCACCGTGCAGTGGGGCGACAACGGCCAGTACGACATGGAGTGGGAGGGCCTGCTCGCCCGCACCATGCGCAACTTCAAGACGACCACGTCGGAGGCGCGCAAGGCGGAGCTGCAGAAGTACTTCAGCGACAAGCCCTGCCCGTCCTGCAAGGGCGAGCGCCTGCGTCCGGAGAGCCGCGCGGTGAAGGTGCATCAGCGCACGCTGGTGGACCTGAGCCGGATGACCATCACGGAGGCGCGCACCTTCCTCACGCAGATGGGCCTGAGCGCGCAGGAGGAGAAGATCGCCCAGGAGCTGCTCAAGGAGATCCGCAGCCGCCTGTCCTTCCTGGTGGACGTGGGCCTGGGCTACCTCACGTTGGACCGCACCGCGTCCACGCTGTCCGGCGGTGAGAGCCAGCGCATCCGGCTGGCGTCGCAGATGGGCAGCGAGCTGACGGGCGTCATCTACATCCTGGATGAGCCCTCCATCGGGCTGCACCAACGCGACAACGGCAAGCTGCTCACCACGCTCAAGCGCCTGCGGGACCTGGGCAACTCCGTCATCGTCGTGGAGCACGACGAGGAGACGATGGAGGAGGCGGACTACCTGGTGGACTTCGGCCCCGGCGCGGGCGAGCTGGGCGGGCAGGTGGTGTCCCAGGGCACGCCCAAGCAGGTGATGGCGGACGAGAAGAGCCTCACCGGCGCGTACCTGTCCGGCCGCCAGGAGATTGAAATCCCCGAGTCCCGCCGCCCGGTGAACTCCAAGCATCAAATCTCCATCGTGGGCGCGACGGAGAACAACCTGAAGAACGTGGACGCGGACATCCCGCTGGGCATCTTCACGGCGGTGACGGGCGTGTCCGGCGCGGGCAAGTCCACGCTGATCAACGAGATCCTGTACCCGGCCCTGGCGCGCGCGCTCTACGAGAGCCGCGAGCCCATGGGCAAGCACAAGTCCATCAAGGGCCTGGAGCACCTGGACAAGGTCATCGACATCGACCAGCGGCCCATTGGCCGCACGCCGCGCAGCAACCCGGCCACGTACACCAAGGTCTTCGACGCCATCCGTGAAGTGTTCGCGATGACGCCGGAGGCCCGCACCTTCGGCTACGGCCCGGGCCGCTTCAGCTTCAACATCAAGGGCGGCCGCTGCGAGGCGTGCGAGGGCGACGGCGTGAAGCTGGTGGAGATGCACTTCCTGGCGGACGTCTACGTCCCCTGCGAGGTCTGCAACGGCAAGCGCTTCAACGAAGCCACGCTGCGCGTGCGCTACAAGGGCAAGAACATCGCGGAGACGCTGGACTTGAGCGTGCGCGAAGCGGTGGACCACTTCGGCGCGCACAAGGACATCATGCGCGTGCTCACGACGCTCACCGACGTGGGCCTGGGCTACCTGCGGCTGGGCCAGCCCTCCCCCACCCTGTCCGGCGGCGAGGCGCAGCGCATCAAGCTCGCCCGCGAGCTGGCCCGGGTGGCCACCGGGCGCACGCTCTACATCCTGGACGAGCCCACCACGGGCCTGCACTTCGAGGACATCCGCAAGCTCTTGTCCGTGCTCAACCGGCTGGTGGAGGCGGGCAACAGCGTGCTCGTCATCGAGCACAACCTGGACGTCATCAAGAGCGCGGACTGGCTCATCGACCTGGGGCCGGAGGGCGGCTCGGGCGGCGGCAACATCCTGGCCATCGGGACGCCGGAGGACGTGGCGAAGGTGGAGGCCAGCCACACCGGGCGTTACCTCAAGCACGTGCTGGGCAAGGCGCGCCGGGCCCGCATTGGCAAGCGCGTGGACGCGGCCTGAGGGGGCCCGGTAGGGTGGGGGCATGGCCGAGACCTCGACCGCCCCCACCTCCCAGCGCTTCCCGCCCCAGATTCCCTACATCATCGGGAACGAGGCCTGTGAGCGCTTCAGCTTCTACGGGATGCGGAACATCCTCGTGGTGTTCTTCATCGACTACCTGCTGCGCAACCACGTGCCGGAGTCGGGTGCGCGGGAGGCCCAGGCGAAGTACCTGATGCACCTGTTCATGGCGGGGGTGTACTTCTTCCCGCTCCTCGGCGGCTACCTGGCGGACCGCTTCTTCGGGAAGTTCCACACCATCTTCGTGCTGAGCCTCGTGTACTGCGCGGGGCACGCGTGTCTGGCGCTCTTCGAGGACAACGCCACGGGCTTCTACACGGGCCTGACGCTCATCGCGATTGGCTCCGGCGGCATCAAGCCGTGCGTGTCCGCGATGGTGGGCGACCAGTTCACGGAGACGAACAAGCACCTGGTGAAGAAGGTCTTCGCCATCTTCTACTGGACCATCAACTTCGGTTCGTTCTTCGCGTCGCTGTTCGTCCCCCTGCTGATGAAGAACTACGGGCCGGCGGTGGCCTTCGGCGTGCCGGGCATCCTGATGTTCCTGGCGACGGTCATCTTCTGGGCGGGCCGCAAGCACTACGTGCTGGTGCCGCCCACGGGCCCCAATCCGCACTCGTTCTTCAAGGTGCTGGGCAGCGCGTTCCGGGGCAAGGACGCGGCGGGCGGCACGTGGCTGGACAAGGCGAAGGCGGAGCACCCGGCGGAGGCGGTGGAGGGCGTGAAGGCGGTGTTCCGCGTGTCCGCGCTGATGCTGCCGTTCGTGCCCTTCTTCTGGATGCTGTTTGATCAGAAGGCGTCCACCTGGGTGGTGCAGGCGCGGTCCATGGACCCCAACGTGGGCGGCATCGTGTTCCAGCCCAGCCAGATGCAGTTCATCAACCCCATGCTGGTGATGATGCTCATCCCCTTCCTGACGGCCATCGTCTATCCGGCCTTCCAGCGGATGGGCTGGGAGCTGACGCCGCTGCGCCGCATGCCTCTGGGCCTGGTGATTGGCGCCGCGTCGTTCGTCATCGCGGGCTTCTTCCAGGTGGCCATGGAGGGCGGGACGACGCTGAACATCGCGTGGCAGCTCTTGCCGTACATCGTGCTGACGGTGGCGGAGATCCTGGTGTCCACCACGGGCCTGGAGTTCGCGTACACGCAGGCGCCCCGGGAGATGAAGGGCACCATCCAGAGCGTGTGGCTGGTGACGAACACGCTGGCGAACGTGGCGGTGGCCATCGCCGCGGCGCTCAACGTCTTCACGGGCTCCGCGCAGTTCTTCTTCTACGCGGCGCTGGCGGCCGTGGCCGGCGTGGGCATGGCGCTGGTGGCCCGCCGCTACGTGGTGCGCGACTACTACCAGACGGACGCGCAGGCCCCCATGGACGGCCGCAACCCGGGCGTCGAGCCGAAGCCGGCTTAAGGCCCCAGCTGCACGGTCGGGTCCGCCGAGGCAGACGCATGCGGCCCCCGGCGGGGCAGCTCCACCGTGAAGGTGGCCCCCTGCCCCGCCTCGCTTTCGACCCGGACCGAGCCGCCCAGCCTCTCCACCAGCTGGTTCACGATGTGGAGGCCCAATCCCAGCCCACCGTAGTGGCGCGACGACACCGCGCGCTCGAAGGCGCGGAAGATGCGCGCGTGCCGCTCCGCCGGGATGCCAATGCCCTGATCCCGGACCTCCAGGCGGGCCATCATGGCGTCCCCCTCCACCCGCACTTCAATGGGCCTACCTTCGCCGTACTTGATGGCGTTCGAGAGCAGGTTGGTGACGATCTGATCCAACCGCGACCGGTCCCACACACCCGGCATCGCCGTGCCGGCGTGGACCTGGAGCCGGGTTCCCGACGTGGCCAGCTCCGGGGCGAAGCGCGCCGCGACGTCCCGGACCAGCGCGGCCAGGTCCACCTCCTCGAACTCCAGATCGAGCTTTCCGGCCTGGATGCGTGAGACGTCCAGCAGGGTGTTGACGAGCTTCGCCATCCGCTTCGCCTGACGCTCGATGACCTCCAGCGAGTGGGTCACCGCGTCCACCCGCGCGGTCCCGAGCGCTCCTGTCCGGGCAAGGCGCGTCAAGCCCTGCACCGACAACTGGAGCGACGTGACCGGGGTCTTCAGCTCATGGGAGGCAATGGAGAGGAACTCATCCCGAAGGCCGATCGCCAGCTGGGCCTGCTGATAGAGGCGGGCGTTGTCCAGCGCCATCGCCGCGCGGCGGGCCAGCTCCTGGGCGAGCGCGAAATCCGCCGGGCCATAGCGGCCACCGCCCTCCATGCGGGCGAGCGTGAGCGCGCCGAGCGTATGGTCCCGCGCGAGCAGCGGCACCGAGATCCAGGACTGGAAATCGACGACCTCGGACAGGCCCTGCCCGTCCCGCACGCAGCCCAGCGACATGGAGGCGCACCCCTCCGGGCAGAACTCCGGTTCGCCCACGCGGAGCACCCTCCCCGGACCATGCTCGGCCTCCAGGTCGGGCAGCGCGCAGTGCATCCGCGCGGGCGCGGTGGCGCGCAGCGCCTTGGAGCGGGCCTCGGTGATGCGCTGGAAGGAATGCCCCCCGTCCAGCAGGTCCACCGCGCACCAGTCGGCGAACTGCTGGACGGTCAGCGTGGCCACGCTGCGCAGTGCGTCCTCGGGGGCGAGCGAGCCGGTGAGCAGCCCGGACGCTTCCGCCAGGAGCGCGGACCTGCCCTCCTGCTCCTCCGCGCGGGAGCGCGCCTGTTGCTCCCGCTGGAAGGTCTGATCGCGCTCCTGCTCGGTCCGGCGGTGCTCGGTGATGTCGATGCCGGTGCCGATGACGTACTCGATTGCTCCGGACTCGCCTCGCAGGACGTTGCTGGACCAGGAGATGAGGCGGCGCTCGCCCCTGCGGGTCAGCCAGTGATGCTCGGACTGCTCGAACCCCAGCCCGGCCGCGAGCACGGCGAAGTTCGTCTCGACCCGCGCCGCTTCGTCCGGTGGCAGGAGCCGCGTCCAGAAATACGCGCCGCGCAGCTCCTCGAAGGAGTAGCCCGTCACCGCCTGGCACGCCCGGTTGAAGCGGACAATCCTCCCTTGGGGATCCAGGACGATGACCAGCGCGCGGGCCGTATCCAGGACCGCCGAGCTGAAGTCCCGCTCATGTTGGAGCGCGCGCTCGCTGTCCAGGGTCCTCGCGAACAGCTGCCGGTGGACGAGCGCGGTTTGGAGCACGCCGCCGAGCCGCTCCATCATGCCCCGGTATTGCCGCGGCAGCCGCGGCTCGCGGTCGAAGTACAGCAGCATCAAGCTGGAAGGGGCCCCGGCGTCGTCGATGGGCACGGTCCACCGCACGAGCTCCGGCGAGGCCAGCTCCGGATAGGGCAGGTCTATCAACAGCGGCCCCGGAATCGGCAGCTGGCGGGAAGCCGAGGACAAGCCGCTCGCGCCCAGCAGCCCCACGTGCCCCCGCGCATCCGGATGGAGCCAGAGGGCGACCGCGCACCCCAGCCGCTCCGCGACGCGGTCCAGGAAGTCGTCGGCGGGCTTGCATGGATCGAGCAGATCAAGCGCCGCGACGGTGAGCTCCTGGAGCACGCTCAACAGCGCGAGCCGCTCCTCGGTGAGCTTGTGGTCCCCGTCCGCGCCGTGGTCCGCCATGCGCCACCTCACTCCCTCATCCAGGCAGGGCGACCACCACCGCTGTCTTGTTGTGGAACTGGGGGACCCCACCTCCCATGGCCCCCACCTCGCCCAAGGTCAGACAGCCCACGACCGGGACGCCCGCTCCAAGCGCGTCCTGGAACCTCGCGAGCTCGTCCCGGACGCCCTCCCCCAGGACGAGGTACCGGGAGACACAATCGAACACCACCGCGCCGCCCAGAGTGCCAGGGGTTGCCTCCCGGGCCAGGGTGGCGGCGCTGGCCGCGGCGTCGAGCAGGTCCGTGCGTTTGCCCTCCATCACGCGGACCAGGGAGCCGTCCGGGACCTCGGCGATGAAGCGCACCGAGCCGTCGGGTTCGACGGACAGGGGGTCGCGGATCACGAACTCGCCATTGGCCTGGGGAATCCCCAGCGGGTGGGTCATCGCGAAGCGGGGGAAGCTCCGCGCGTCCAGCGCGTCCCCCCGGCTCTCGGCCGTGTACCGGTAGACCTCGAAGGCGCGCTCGTAGTCGAGCTCCACGGCGGTCGAGCCCCGGGCCTTCGTGACCTGCGAGGGCGGACCATACGGAGACCAGCCGTGCTGGATGCCCACGCCAAACGGCTCCAGGGCATCGAAGGCAATCACGACCACCTGGTCCTGGTAGGCATGCCCTTTGGTGAACTGGGCCGTCTTCACGAACCGGACGTTGTTGCCCGCTCCGCCCCCCGCCCAACGGATGCCCGCGCCCGCCTCCTGTTGAGCCCCGCGCACGACCTCCGTCGAGTTGCCGCTCAGCGCGTCCGGCAGGACGAACAGCGTGCGCCGGTATCCGGGCGGCTTGGGAGGCAGCTTGCCGACGGCCTCGGCCACCGCCGCGCGCCCGGCCGCTCGCGGGCTCACACTGACTGGACCGCCCATGCCCACGCCGACGCGGAAGTCGTCGCCACGGAAGAGCGCGATGACCAGGCCCTGGAGCAAGAGCTCCGTTCCCGCGAAGACGCCCGCCGCGCAGCACCCGGCCCAGGGGATGTCCCCGAGCTCCGCGCCGACCGCGGACGCCAACGCCGCCGCGTCGTACTGGTCCGTGCACAGCACGAGCGCGAACGTGGGGGCGTCCGCGCCTCGCAGCGCCTCCTGGCTCGCCTCCCGCGCGGCGGTGGTGCAATCCGCCGAGCGGCTCTTTCCAATCTGGATCCGCATGGGCTTTATGAATCGATACCCACGCGGGAGCGGGCGTGCAGGGACGGCAGGGCCCATGAAAAACGCCGGAGCACCCAGGGGGCACTCCGGCGTTCGTGTTTCAGCAAGGCTGCCCTGTCCGGCTCAGGTGGCCGGGTGGACCAGGCCCTGCTGGGCCGTGGCGCGGCAGGTGTGCCCCCGGCCGACTGGGGTCAGGCATCGACGTTGAGTTCAACAGCGTCACCCTCGATCTCGATCACGTCTCCGCTCTGAACCTCGATCTCAAGTCGCTTCCGCCCATCCCGAAGGGAGAGGAGGCGGACCTCGTTGATCGACACGCTCGGGCCCCAAGGTTGTTCTCGGGGACAGCGAAGCAGCTTCGAGCCCGTGACATGAATTCCGGCACCGCGCGCAGCCGCCTCACTCAGCCGCACCCGAACGTGGGTCTCGCCCGACGCCCACTCCGTGGTCACGGCAACCAGCGTTGCATCGTGGAGCTGGTCCCACCCAATGTTCCCGATCTGCATGGCGTTCACCCTTGATGGAGCGCAGCGCGTTGAGCATCTTGATGCGCGGCCTCTACCAGACGGACGCGCAGGCCCCCATGGACGGCCGCAACCCCGCGGTGGCGCCCTTCCCGTCCTCCAGCCCGACGCGAAAGAAAAACACCGGAGCACCCAGGGGGCGCTCCGGCACCCGGGGTCAGGCCCGCAGGTGTTCGAGCACGGAGCCACGGTCCGATTCAGCGAACACGACCACCAACTCGTAGCTCTCCCCGGGCTTCCAGTCCTTCACGGCCGCATCGAGGACCTCCACATAGGTGTGGAGGTCCTTCGATGGCAGCTCAGGCAGGGCGTCATGCACCAGGACGACCCGACCCGGAGGGAGCCACGACAGGTCCCGAAGGCATTCGGAGAGCGCATCCCAGTTCCGGCCGAAGTAGTCCGGGAACCGGAGCGCCTCGGAAAGGCTCTGCATCAACTGCGCCTTGCCGACGACGCCCGCAGGCACCCTTCCCAGGTGGCTGTTCTCCAGTTGGAACCGCCCCGGGTCAACGAATCGGAAGCTCGTGGATGGCGTGCTCATGACGTCACGGTAATCCGTGTTCGGAGCGACACGCCTACAAGAAGCATCGGTTCGGAACTCCAGGGCTTCGTGGGCTGGCTGAACTGACGGACGAAAAACGCCGGAGCACCCTGGGGGCGCTCCGGCGTTCGTGCTTCAGCAAACCACCCCTGGCTCAGGTGGCCGGGTGGACGCTGCCCTGCTGGGCCGTGGGCGCCGGAGCCGGCGTCACTTCGTCCGTGCCGTGCATCATCCGCTTCAGCATGGGGGCGAGGAACAGCAGGATGACGCCCGCCAGGCCCGCGCCGATGACGATGGTGAGGAACACGCTGAACTCACCCATCTTCTCCGAGTAGCCACCCAGCACGCCGGACAGCTTGTTGGCCACCGCGTTCGCCAGGAACCACACGCCCATCATCGCGGAGACGACGCGCTGGGGCGCCACCTTGCTCACCATGGACAGGCCCACCGGCGACAGGCACAGCTCGCCCATGGTGTGGAAGAGGTACGCCATGATGACCCACCACGCCGCCGCCTTGCCGTCCGCCGCGCTCTCCTTGGAGGCGCCCAGCATGAAGGCGAAGCCCACCGACAGGAAGATGAGCCCCAGGGACATCTTCACCGGGATGCTCAGGTCCTTGCCCTTCGCCGCCAGCGAGCTCCACACCGCCGCGAAGATGGGCGCCAGCGTCACGATGAAGACGGAGTTGAAGTTCTGGAACCAGGTGGTGGGCACCTCCCAGCCGAACATGGAGCGGTCCACCTTCTGGTCCGTGTAGAGGTTCATCAGGCCGCCCGCCTGCTCGAAGCCCGTCCAGAACGCCACCACGAACAGCGCGATGATGAAGATGACGATGATGCGGTCCCACTCCTGGCGGCTGAAGGCGTGGTGCTTGCCGTCCGGCGTCGTCTTCTGCGCCTCGGTGGGGCGCGGCGCGGGCGCGAGGCCCACGTTGCCCAGGAACTTGTGCGCCAGCGTCATGAAGATGATCAGGCCCAGCGTCATGCCCACGCCGGCGGAGCCGAAGCCCCAGTGCCAGCCCACGCGCTCACCCAGCGTGCCGCAGATGAAGTTGCCCAGCACCGCGCCCAGGTTGATGCCCATGTAGAAGATGGTGAAGGCACCGTCGCGCCGGCCGTCACCCGCGGGGTACAGCCCGCCCACCATGGTGGAGATGTTCGGCTTGAAGAAGCCGTTGCCGATGATGAGGAAGCCCAGGCCCGCGTAGAAGATGGAGATGCCTGGGAGCGCCAACAGCAGGTGGCCAATCACCATCAGCGCGCCGCCCAGCATCACCGCCTTGCGCTGGCCGATGAAGCGGTCCGCGATGTAGCCGCCCAAAATCGGCGTCAGGTACACGAGGCCCGTGTACGTGCCGTAGAGGCTCAGGGCATCCGCCGTGGACCAGCCAAAGCCACCCCGCACCTTGTCGGTGAGGAAGAGCACCAGCAGGCCGCGCATGCCGTAATAGGACATGCGCTCCCACATCTCGGTGGCGAACAACAAATACAGGCCCGGGGGATGCCCCTTGCGGGCCTCGCCCGCGGCGACGGTGCTTTGCATGCCGTGAATTCCTCGAACGGATTCTTGGGAGGGGGAACGAAAAGTCGCGCGACTGTAACAGGAGTCCCGCCCTCGGCGAGGCCAGAGGACACCCCGCGTCCTTGGGAATTCCCGCCCCCTGCGCGAGCAGCCCTTCAGCCCCCCGCGCCCCGTCCGTTCGTGGCCGGGCGCGTCAGCCGATGCGTCTCGGCCAGCGGCCGCGACTCGCACCCGTGGTGGGGGTGGAGGCCAGGGGCTCCGCCTGCGCGGGGCGCATGGGCAGCCGGACCTCCACGCGCGTGCCCTTCCCCATCTGGCTGGTGATGTGGATGCGGCCGCCGTGCTGCAGGACGATGCGCCGGCTGAGCGCCAGGCCCAGGCCCGTGCCTTCACCCGCGGCGCGGGTGGAGAAGAAGGGCTGGAAGAGCCGCTCCAGGTCCTCCGGGCGGATGCCCACGCCGGTGTCCACGATGGTGACGAGCGCCTCGTCGCCCTGCTGGGCCGTCTCCACCAGCACGCGGCCGGCGTCGCCCACCGCGCGCACGGCGTTGTCCAGCAGGTTGAGCCACACCTGGTTGAGGGTGCCCGGGTCACCCCAGATGGGCTCCGCGCACTGGTAGGCGCGCTCCACCACGACGCCCGGCGGGATGCGCCAGCCCAGCACGTTGAGCGTGGAGTCGAGCGCCGTGTCCAGCCGCACCGCCACCGGCTTCTCCGCCGTGCGCACGAAGGACAGCAGCGACTCCGCCAGGTGGCGGATGCGCTGGCCGCACTCCTCCATCACCTCCAGCATCGCGGTGCCCAGGTTGGGGTCGCCGCCCGTCTGCTTCCCCTGCATGACCTCCTTGAGCGGGATGAGCGCGTTCATCAGCCCGTTGAGGGGGTTTCGCACCTCGTGCGCGAACCCGGAAGTGAGCAGGCCGATGGCCGCCAGCCGCTCGTTCTCCGCCGCGCGCACGGCCGCCTCGCGCAGGCGCAGCTGTGTCTCCACACGCGCCAGCAGCTCGCGCGGGCTGAAGGGCTTGCCCAGGTAGTCATTGGCGCCCGCGCCCAGGGCCTCCACCTTGGCGGACACCTCCTGGCGCGCGGTGAGCAGGATGACGGGCATGTCCACCGTCTGCGCATTGGCGCGCAGCTGCACCAGGAGATTCAGGCCGGACTGCACCGGCATCATCACGTCGGACACCACCAGGTCCGGCCGCTCCTCCATCGCGCGGCGCGCGCCCTCTTCCCCGTTGGTGGCCTCCAGCACCCGGTAGCTGGGCGCGAGGATGTCCGCGATGAAGGCGCGGATCTCCGCGTCGTCCTCCACCACCAGGATGCGGGGGGCCTTCGAGTCCGCGCGCGTGTGGTCCTGCGGCTCCGTGGGGCGCTGCGCCCCGGCGACGGTGGCGGCCAGCACGGTGGCGAAGCGGCCGGAGCTGCGGCGCTCGCGGCGCGTGGGCAGGTCCGTGGCGCGGCGCTCGCGCAAGTCCTCGCGCAGATGCCAGGTGCCCTTGGGCAGCCGCACGCGGAAGCTGGAGCCCTGCCCCGGCGTGCTCGACACCTCGATGCCGCCCGCGTGCAGCGCCAGCGTCTCCTTCACCAGCGCCAGGCCGATGCCGCTGCCCCCGAAGCGCCGCGTGCCGGTCGTGTCCGCCTGGGCGAAGCGGTCGAAGATGACGGCCAGGTCCGCGGGCGCCATGCCCTGCCCCGTATCCACCACCTCCACGTGCACGTCCGTCTCGTCCTCGCGCAGCCGCACCGCGATGCTGCCGCCGGCCGGCGTGAACTTGAGCGCGTTGGAGACCAGGTTGTGGAACACGCCTTCAATGCGCTCCGCGTCCGCGTGCACCGGCGACACCGGCCCGCCCTCCAGCGTGAGGGTGAGCCCCTGCTTCTCCGCCACGGTGCGGAAGGGCAGCAGCTGCGAGGACAGGAACGCGTGCAGCTCCACCGGCTGGTAGCGCAGCCGCACCTTGCCCGCCTCCAGCTGCGCCAGGTTGAGCAGGTTGTCGATGAGCCTCAAGAGCCGCTGCGTGCTCCGGTCCAGCGTCACCAGGTGCTGCCGCACCACCGTGGGCAACGACTCCGGTTCCTTCTGGAGCGCGTCCAGCGACAGCAGGATGAGCGTGAGCGGCGTGCGCAGCTCATGGCTCACGTTGTCGAAGAACTCCGTCTTCAACCGGTCCTGCTCCCGCTGCTTGACGAGCGCCGCCTCCAGCTTCTCGTTGGCTTCGGACAGCTCGCGCGTGCGCGCGACGACGCGGTCCTCCAGCGCCACGTTGCTGCCAAACACCTCGTCGTAGCGCTGCTGCAGCTCGCGCAGCGAGCCCATGTTCGCCTGGGCCTGCGCCGCGAGCAGCTCGTCCTTGCGCTTGAGCTCGCGCCACCGGTCCAACCAGCCGCCCAGCGCGAAGCCGCCCATGCCCAGCGACGCCACGGAGAAGAGCGCGTCCCCCCAGCCCAGGTGCGTGGCCAGCAGCCCGCACACCATGCCCAGCAGCAGGCCCAGGTAGTGGCCCCAGAGCGTGGGCGGATCCGTCCAGGTGAGGTGGTAGCGGCACGCATGGCCGCCCAGCACCTGGCACTCCGTCTCCCGCACCTCCGCGGGCGCCAGGCCCCAGATGGTGGGGAAGGACGCGAACTGGCCCATGCGCAGCTCGCAGATGTTGCGGTTCTGCTCCGGGATGCTGCTGCGGTAGGACAGCTTGAGCCGCTTGTGCTCCAGCAGGTCCACCGCGAACGCCCCCACCCGGTTGTAGCTGGGGGAGAAGTCGATGGTCTGCTTGTAGCAGGCCTTGGGCGAGCCGAAGGCTCGCAGCATGTAGAAGACGAAGCCCAGCGCCTGCGGCGACGCGGTGAAGAGGCCCGCCTCCCGCATGAAACGCGAGTCGCCGGAGTCCTCGCGCAGCGCCGCCGCCACGCGCTCCAGGAAGCGCAGCGAGACGTAGTTGGTGGGCTGGCGCATGTAGTCCAGCCCCAGGCTGAACCCGTACTCGCGCCACACCCGGGCCAACCGCTCCGCGCCAAAGCGGTGCTCGAAGTAGAGCAGCAGCGTGGACGTGGCGCGGACGCTCACCTCGGGGGCGTTGTCCGCGGACACATCCAGCACCTTCACCGCCGGCAGGCGTTGGGTCACGGCTTCGTTCCTTCGGTGACCAGCGTCACCGCGTACTTCAGTCCCTCCGGGTCCTCGAGCATGGCCAGGAAGTCGGCGCAGTGCGACTGGTAGGCCTCGAGCCCGCCCAGGACCGCCGCGCCCACCGGCGCCAACGCTTCGAAGCGCGTCTTCCAGTCGCGCACGAGCCGCGCCTCGGCGGCGCCCGGGGAGAGATAGAAGGGCATCAGGTGCACCCGCACGTCCGTGAGCCCCGCGCGGCGGAACTCAGAATACAGCTTGCGGCCCACGTACAGGTCGAACCCCTGCGTCGCCAGGGCCTCCACGATGCGCTGGGTGCCCACGCGCAGGTGCTCCGGGAAGGGCCAGTTCTGGAGGCCCAGCCCGTCGATGTCGGACACCACCACCCGCCCCCCGGGCCGCGTCACGCGGATGAGCTCCGCGAGCGCCACGTCCCGGTCCGGCAGGTACTCGAAGACGTACTGGCTCCAAGCATAATCGAACGCGTCCGGGGGCAGGCCCGTGGTGCGCACATCCGCCTGGACGAACGTCAGGTTCGGGCGGTGGGCGTTGCGCGCCCGCGCCTCCGTGATGCGGCCCTCGTGCAGCTCCACGCCGGTGACGTGGCCGCCCTCCCCCACCCGCTCCGCCATCAACTCCGCGATGCCGCCGGGGCCGCAGCCGGCGTCCAGCGCGCGGTCCCCCGGCTTGAGGCCCGTGCGGAGGAGGACGTCGCGCGTGTCCTGGGACTGCTCCTGCTCCAGCAGGCGGCGGGACTCGTCCGTGGATTCCATGAGGTACATCAGCGCACCTCCTGCTTCTGGACGGACGCCGGAGCCTCTGGAGCCTGGGCGGAGGCCCGGTGCTTCATGCGCCGCATGGGCATCTGCCGTTCGAAGAGCGAGCGCCAGGCCTCGCACCAGCGGCGCACCATGGAGCGGTGGAAGGTCCACTCGGAGAAGAGGCCCTGGTCCATGAAGCCCCAGGCGCCCAGCATCGGCACGTCCAGCGCGTCCACCATGCCCAGCGCCGAACCGCGGCCCCGCTCGCGCGCGTGCGCCATGCACCGCAGCGCCAGCGCCACCACCGCGTCCTTCGCGCGAGGGTGCTCCCGGTCCGCCACCACCAGGTTGAAGCCGTTGGTGACTTCAATGAGGCTCAGGCCCGGCGTGGCCTCGTCCTGGAGCGCCAGCGCGAGCGGGCCCTCGTTCCCATCCACCACGAACATGCGCCGCTCGCGGTGCAGGCCCGCCGCGCGGAAGCGCGCGCCCAGGGCGGACTCGGGGCCCGGGTCCGCGCCCAGGTCCTCGCTGAGCAGGCGCACCATCTCCCCCCGGCGGCGCAGGTATGACTCCAGCCACTGGCGGTCCTCCGGGCCCGCCTCGCGGACGGCCGGCAGCGTGCCCGCGTCCACGGTGGGCATCTGGGACAGGTCCGCGCGCAGGTAGTGGAACTGGCGCAGGTGGCACAGCCCCTGCCCTTCCAGCACGCGCGCCAGCCACGTGCCCAGCCGGTGCGGCCACCGGTTGTCGGTGCGCCACATGTAGCGGATGAACTCCACGTCCTCCATCGCCTCGCCCACCTCCACCGCGAGCGACGTGAGCTCGCTGGAGATCTGCTCGCTGCGCCGGAAGCCCGGCATCACGGCCAGGTGCTGCACCAGCCACGTGGCGGAGTACATGCGCAGGCCGTTGACGTGCCCCAACAGCCGGTGCGCGTCCGTGAAGACGAGCGAGCGCCCCAGCTCACGCGAGCGGCCCAGCCGCTCGTACGTCGCCTCCAGCACGGGCAGGACGCGGGACTCCTCGCCGAAGGGGTGGTCCGGGTGGAAGGTGTAGCGGGCGTCCTCCATCATCCGCCAGACGTCCGGGAAGCGGAACACCGCGCTGTCGCGGACCTGGGGCGCGCGCGCGGACACGAACGCGTCCACGATGGCGTCGCGCACCGCGCGCGGCATGTCCAGGATGCGCACGCCGCAGCGGTAGGGCCGCAGGCGCTGATCATGCCGGGACTCGAAGGGGACGACGTCCACCGAGCGCACCTCCACGCGGCACGCCACCTCCGAGCCGTCCGGCAACAGCAGCATGGTGTCCAGCCGCGAGCCCACCGGCAGCACCTCGCACGACGCGTCGATGGGGAAGGCGAACCCGCCCGCGCCCAGGTCCAGCACCGCGCGGGTGATGCGCTGGCCGCTGAACGGCGAGGTGAAGCGCACGAGGAAGCGGTGCTGCGCGCTGGGGCGGAAGCGCTGCTGTCCACGCCGGTTCTCCACCGCGAGCGTGCGGGGCATCCCCAGCACCACGCCGTCATGCCCCACGTGGAGCATGCTGGTGACGCCGCGGTAGCGCTGGCCGCCCATCTCGAAGGAGAGGTGGACCACCTCCCCCACGCTCACGGGCAGCGCCGGGGACACCTTCCCACGCAGGAAGCCCCGTTCGTCGGAAGGCTCCACCGTGGCGGACTCCAGGAGGAAGTGCGCCGTCTGGCTGTCCGCCGGATGCAGCCACACGGGCAGTTCGCGCCGGAGCGCCTTGCGCAGCGCGGCCTGCACCGCCACCGCGTCCCGCAGCGTGCGCGGCGGCGCGGCGGTGGACTCGTCGTGCGCGAGCCGCCAGGAGATGCCCACGCGCAGGAACGCGTGCGTCCCCTGCTGGACGGGGGTGGCGTGGCGCACGTAGGCGCGGGCCACGTGCAGCACGGGCCGGCCGTCGCGCAGCATGGTCAGCGAGTCCAGGGGCGTGCCCGGCAGGAAGGCCGCCAGCGACGCGTCCATGGGGACCTGGAGCGCGGCGCCGAAGTGGCCCAGGTCCTGGCACTCGGCGCTGAAGGCCTGGCCGCGCAGGAGGAAGTCCACGCGCATTCCGGCATCCAGCGACACGCGTGTGGACGCGCGCAGCTGGAGGATGTCGCGCAGGCGCGTCTTCAATTCGCCCTCGGTCAGCGCGTCGTCCACCGTGCTGAAGACGTGCCCCTCCGCGGCCGTCTCCACCAGCTCCTCCAGCCCGTGCTGATCCGACCGGGCGCAGACGAACACGCAGACCGCCTCCGGCGCCGCGCGGTCCACGTGGCGAAGGAAGCGGCGCGCGTTGTCCGCGGGCGCGATGATCAATGTGGGTGCGGTCGCCTCCATGCGCCGCGTGGCTTCCAGCTGTGAGCCCACCACTGAAACCCGGTGCGTGTTCAACGCGGACTTCAGCGCGTTGCGACGCATCTCGTTAGGGTGGACGATGAGGACTTCGTGAGTCGGCACGCTCATGGATTTCCCCCGACGCGCAAGAGCCACACCAGCGCCCGTGCAAGGCGCCATTCCCGTCGACGCGGGGCTCGCACGCGCCCCGTTCCCGCCATCCGCATGTCTTGAGTGCCCGAGCCAGGTGCTCTCTCTTGTTGCCAGCGGGCCCGCGCTGAGACGCCTTCCCGGTGAGCCGCCGGCGAACAACCACCGCGTACTTTACCTGCTCCTATGGATTAGGTGATGTACGCGGGGGTGAGAGGACTTTTCGGAATAGGTTAAAGACACGCAGTCGCCTGGGACCCCTTGGTGGGTAGGGACGCACGCACGAGGGCCGGTGGAGCGCGCTGGCCCCGGGCCGCGAACGCCGTTACAGAATGCGCGGGCGACGAGGAGGCCCCCCATGGGCGAGACGGTGGATTACGAGGGCGGCATCCGGGAGCTGAAGCGCTCCATGAACGCGGTCATCCTGGCGCACTACTACCAGGAGAGCGAAGTGCAGGACGTGGCCGACTTCGTCGGTGACAGCTTGGCGCTCGCGCAGGCCGCGGCGCGGACGGAGGCGGACGTCATCGTTTTCTGTGGTGTGCACTTCATGGCGGAGACCGCCAAGATTCTGAATCCCAGTCGACAGGTGCTGCTTCCGGACCTCAAGGCCGGCTGCTCGCTGTCGGACCGGTGCCCGCCCGCGGCCTTCAAGGCGTTCAAGGACAAACACCCGGACGCCTTCGTGGTGTCGTACGTGAACAGCTCCGCCGCGGTGAAGGCGATGAGCGACGTCATCTGCACGTCGTCCAACGCCGTGCGCATCGTGAACCAGATTCCGAAGGACCGCCCCATCCTCTTCGCGCCGGATCAACACCTGGGCCGGCACGTGATGAAGCAGACGGGCCGCGACATGGTGCTGTGGCCGGGCAGCTGCATCGTCCATGAAATCTTCAGCGAGAAGAAGCTCGTGGGGCTGAAGGTGGAGCATCCGGACGCGGAGGTGGTGGCCCACCCGGAGTGCGAGCAGCAAGTGCTCCGGCACGCGGACTTCATCGGCTCCACCAAGGCCATCCTGGATTACGTGGTGAAGAGCCCGAAGAAGAAGTTCATCGTGGTGACGGAGGCCGGCATCCTCCACCAGATGAAGAAGGCCGCGCCGGACAAGACGTACATCCCGGCGCCGCCGGACAACGGGTGCGCGTGCAACGAGTGCCCGTACATGCGCCTCAACACGCTGGAGAAGCTCTACCGCTGCATGAAGGACCGGACGCCGGAGCTGGTGCTGCCGGCGGACCTGCAGCACGCGGCGCTCGCTCCCCTGCAGCGGATGCTTGAGTGGTCCGCCTGAGAGATGCGGGACGCGGGACTGTCGCCCGCGTCCCACGTTTGGCAACTCGCGCCTTGCGGATGGCGGTCCCAAGTGCCATGGAAGGGACGTGGCCTTCCGATTTCTCGCACTTCCCGCCCACCGGCTGGTGGACTTCCCCAAGACCCTGCCGGACGAAGAGCGCCTCGAGCCGGACCTGCCTCCGGTGCACGAGGCCGTGGAGCGTGCCCTCGCCGGCGCCGAGTTCCGCGACCTGAAAGCCCGCGACCGCCTGCGTGCCCTGCTCCAGGGGGACCGTCCCCCGGCCCTGGGCTCGCCGGGCAAGGGCTTTGGCGCCAGCGCCATCTTCGCCCAGCCGCCCCAGGACCTGCCGGCGCTGCTGCGTCTGGCGGATGAGCTGGAGCACCTGGCCCGCCTGGAGGCCGGCGAGCGCGCGCTGGTGTGGAAGTGCGGCCAATGCAGTGCCCGCTACGCGGTGCCGGTGGCCCTGGTGCGCCAGGTGTCCATCCGCTGCGAGCGCTGCGGCAACCCGGTGCAGCTGTCCTCGCAGGAGAGCCTGGGCGAGGAGGCCCTCATCGACCCGTTCCAGGGCGCGGTGAACAGCAGCCGGCACCAGCTGGCGGCCTTCTTCCGCGAGGCCATGGCGCGAGGCTGGCCGGTGCTCGTGGCCGAGGGCGGAACCCCTGCCCCGCGCGGGCGGCCTTCCAGCCCGGCGGCCTGAGCCACCTCGCTGGCGTTCCCAAGGGGGCCCTCCACGGGCCCCTTTTTCGTTTCAGATGAAGATGCCGGCGGAGGCGTCGTTGCGCGCCTCCTGGAGCTCCTGCGTGGCGGGGCGGCCGCGCAGCGCATCCGTCACCTGGCGCGGCGCATGACGGCCCGAGCACTTGGAGCACTCGCACTTGCCGCGCTTGCAGGTGCAGTCCGCCTTGCTGCCGCAGGAGCACTTCGCCGTCAGCAGCTGATCCAGCTCCTCCAGGGGGCGCGGCGCGTCGTCCTGCCTGGCCTCCGGGGCCGGCGCGGGCGTCTGGGGCGCGGTGCCCTTGGAGGCAGCGGCCGCCTTCGCGTGGGCCTCGCAGGCATGGGCGCTGGCGGGCAGAAGCCAGAGGCCTCCCAGCAGCAAACCCGCGGTCATCAACGTCGCGCTGCGTGCCATGTCCGCTCTCCTTGGCGAAGGCCCGGGGAAGGCTTGGGGAAGGCGCTCGCCGCTCCGGCCTATAGCGCAGGGCATCCCCCCTGCCAAGGCATTCGCACGCACCTTTGCCTACCCTTCAACGGAGCCCACGGTGCGCTCGCCCGGCGCGGGGGCGCGCGCGTACAGTCCGCGCCCTCCTGCCCGTGACGAACCGAACTGCTCGCATCGCCTTTGTCGCCGCGCTCGTCCTGGGGGCGCTCCCGCTCTGGGTGTCGCGCCTGCTGCCCATGGTGGACCTGCCGCAGCACCTGTACCTCATCTCGGTGCTGCACCGGCTGGACGACCCGACGACGCTCTACCCCACGCTGTTCGCGGCGCGGCACGAGCTGACGCCGTACCTGGGCTACTACTACCTCGTCAGCGCGCTCAACTGGCTCTTGCCGCTGGAGCTGGCCAACCGCGTCTTCCTCACCGCGTACGTGGTGGGGATGCCGCTGGGCATGGCCTTCCTGTTGCGCAGCCTGGGCCGGCCGTCGTGGCCCGCGCTGCTCACGCTGCCGCTCGCGTACGGAGACAGCTTCGGCTGGGGCTTCATCAACTACCTGGCGGCCCTGCCGCTGACGCTCGTGTGCTGCGGCCTCTTCGTGCGGACGCTGACGGACGCGCCGCGCCGGCCGCGCTGGGGCGTGGGGCTGGCGGTGTGTCTGGTGGCGGTGCTGCTCTTCCACGTGCAGGCCTTCGGGTTCCTGGCGTTCGGGCTGCCGTGGCTGCTGCTCACCACGCCGGTGCCGGAGGACGCGGCGGCGAAAGGCATCGTGGCCCGGCTGCGGCCGCGCGTGCCGGCGCTGCTGGGCGTGGTGCCCGGCGTGGCGCTGTTCCTGTCGTGGGTGGTGCTGAGGTTCGGCAACCCACCGGACATCCAGCCGGGCGCGCCGTGGAAGGCGTGGGGGCCCACGTTCTCGCCGCAGAACCTGGCGTGGAAGGGCTTCGAGCAGAACCGCGCGGAGTTCTTCCAGGTGCTCGCCAACACGTTCCACGACGGCTCGGACCGCTGGCCGCTCTACGCGGTGGGCGCGGTGGCGGTGGCGGGCTGGGTGCTGGGGCTCGTGGGGCCGGGGACGCGCCGCGAGGGCCCGCTGGCGCGCTGGCGGCTGTTGGGTCTGGGGGTGCTGGCGCTGGCGCTGTACTTCCTCTTGCCCTTCGACATCCGGGGGTACGTCTACTACCTCAACACTCGCTACGCGCACCTGGCCGCGGCGCTGCTGGTGGCGAGCATGCCGGCCGCGCGCGCGGACTGGCGGCGTCCGTTGGGGCTCGCGGCGGCGGCGAGCGCGTTGCTGCTGGCCTTCGTGATGGGGCGCGGCTTCCAGCGCTTCTCCCAGGAGGCCCGCGAGTTGGAGGCGCTGTCCCAACTGGCGGCGAACCGGCCGAAGGTGATGGGGCTGGTGTTCGACCCGCGCTCCAGCGTGGTGCGCTTCCCCGTCTTCATCCACGCCGCGGCGGTGGTGGCGCGCGAGCGCGGCGGGGTGCCCAACTTCACCTTCGCCACGACGCCCCACTCGCCGCTGCGCTACCGGGGGGAGGTGCCGCCCACCTTCCCTTCCGAGTGGCGGCCGCAGGAGATGAACTACTCGACACAGGGCAGCTGGTACGACCACTTCCTGGTGCGCGGGGCGCATCCGTCGCGCGTCTTCGGCGCCCGGCTCCAGTCGGAACTGGTCATCGTGGGACAGAGCGGAGGGAGCTGGCTGGTGCGGCGGCGGTAGGGCGTGAAGTAGAAACCGGCGCATGAGCCCTGCCTCCACCGAGCCCCGTCCCCTGCTGGATGCGTTGCGAGCCGGCACGCCCCTGCCCGCCTTCCCGGAGGCGGACGTCGCACAGGCCCGGAAGCTCGTGGACGACGTGGGTGGCGCCACCGCCTCGGCCGTGGAGGCCCTGCCCGAGGCCCTGGCGGGCGCGGTGCTGGAGGCCGCCGTGCTTGCGGGACAGGCGGCGCTGCCGGAGGCCCTGTCCGCTTCGTCGGTGAAGCCGCTGGCCAAGGCCGCGAAGAAGGCGCTCTACCGGCTGCGCTCGCGCGGCGTGACCCCGCAGGAAGCGCCCAAAGAAGCGCCCCCGGCTCCGGCCCCGGAGACGCTGCCCACGCTGGTGACGGTGGTGTCGTCGGCGGGGCAGTACGGCCTGCTGCTCACGCGCGTGGTGCGCGGCGGCGTGGAGCTGCTCCAGGTCATCGCGTCGGATGAGCAGGGCGTGCTGGAGCTCACCCGCACGGAGCAGAGCCGGGGGGACATCCGCCGCATCCTCAAGCACGCGCTGAAGAACGGCTTCGGCATGGAGGTCTCCCGCGAGGAGGGAGCCCGGCTGCTCGCCGAGGCCGCGGCCCTCAACCTGCGCACCCGCACGCCCTTCCCGCCGGACCTGGAGGCCGCGCTGCGCCACCACGGTGTCCAGCCCCAGGAGCCCGAGCCCCTCCCCGCCCCCGAGCCCGACGACGTGCGCCGCGCCCTGGAGGGCGATCAGCTCCACGCGACGCCGGAGATCGCCGAGTGGGTGCCACCCGACGCGGAGGTGCGGGGCCTGATGGAGCAGGTGCAGGCGCTGGCCGGAAGCCCGCTGGCGTTGAGCGGGCCCCAGCGCCAGGAACAGATGCGGCAGCGCGTGCTGGACGCGGCGAGGGCCTTCTTCACGCCGGAGGTACGCCAGCGCTACGCACGCCGCCTGTGGCGCATGGCGGCCTTCTTCGACACGACCGGGCGGGCTCTCCAGGCGGACATCGCCAGGGGCGAGGCGCGGCGCCTCTTCCAAGGGCTCGACGAGCCCTTCTCACTCTTCGCGGAGACACTCTTCGCCAAGGTCCTGGTCCTGGCCGCGGCGGGTGCCCAGGCCCAGGCGGCGCAGGGCGCCCCGGCACCCGACGCGCCTCCTGCCGCCCCCACGGGCGAGCGGCGCAGCCCTGGCGGCCTCATCCTGCCCTGACGGTGCCCCTGAGCCGTCAGGAGAGGGCCCGCGCCCCGGACGCCTCGAAGGCGCCCCGGGAGCGGGCCCGCGTGCTTCAGAGCTGCTCCGTGCGGGCGCACAGGAGCAGGTCCAGGTTCTCCCGCTCCCAGGCGAGCGCCCGCTGGTAGTCGTGGAAGCGCTTCTCGTGCTCCATCAACTCCGGCGGGTGGATGCAGCGCCGGCCGTCCTCGCCCCGGCGGGCGCGGTAGACGTGGTGCAGCATCTCGTGGAAGACGATCCACTCCACGAAGTACCGGGGCACCAGCGGCTGATCCAACGCCGGGTGGATGCGGATGACCTTCGAGTCCGCCGAGTACGAGCCCATCTTGATGCTCTTGCGAGGCCCCTTCACCCGGGGCGCCGGCCCGTAGGTGATGGCCGCGTCGATGCGGCTCTGGAAGTAGCGCTCGTTGAGCCGCTCATAGATGCGGGCCAGGTCGTGGTAGCGCCCCACCGGGGACAGCCGCAGCCGCTTGCGCATCTGCGCCGGGGACAGCCGGCGGATGAAGATGCGGTTGCGCTCGATGTAGCGGTCCAGGAGCGCGCTGGCGTCCGGGTCCCCCTTGCGCACGAAGCTCGCGAGCGCCTGGAGCACGTCGTCCGGCGCCGCCAGGAACATGTGGTGCAGCCTCAGCCGCCACAGCGCCCGCTGGCGTTGGAACGTCAGCATCGTGTGGGTGTTGTCGTGGATCTCCACCGCCACCTTCCCCCGCAGCCTCGTGCGCAGCCGGCGCTCCAATACGCGCCGCCACACCTTCACCAGTCGGTTGGGCTCTGGGGCGACCGGGAGCTGCCGGGCCACCCTCCCCGCGGGGTAGGTCCTCTGTCGGATGATGTTCTTCTGCTTCTTCGCGCGAGCCATAGAGGGGCCGGAGTCTACGGACCCCTCTGACATGTGTAAACGCGCCCGCTTGGTGGAAAACCAAGGAATTCCAACGACTTAAGGGCACTCAAGCGTACCCGGTCCTACGTGTCCTCCGGGGGGTGCGGATGCCGCATACGCGTAAGTCGCCGTGCCAATTAGCGTCGCCTGCGGCATGGGACCCGGAGCGTCTGGAGTTCCCCGGTTACAGGTCGGACATTGTAGGTCTCAATACCCCGAGGTGCACGTCTTCCCGGGCAGGTGTACTGGACGCGAAGCGGGCCGGGAGCCAGGGCGACCACCTGGTTGATGGGCAGCTTTCCGCCCCCCGGCCGGCCGAGCACGGTGCGCACCGGGGCCTCGAAGCGGACCTCCACGGTGGCGGGGGGTGGGGGCTCGGCCGGTTTGGCCGGGGCCGCCATCTCCACGGCCGGCGGGGCCGCGGTTTCGGTGCCCGCCGCGGCCACCGCGAGTCCTGAGTCTGGCGGGCTCGCGGCGGTGTCCGCGAGGGCGGGTTCAACGGGCTGCCGCGCGGCGGTGTCCGCGAGGGCGGGTTCAACGGGCTTCGGCGGCGCGGCTTCGGCCGGAACAGGAGCGGGTGGCGTGGGCGCCTTCACGGGGGCCGTTCCCTGGGGACCGGGCCGCGCCGGGCCTCCCGCTGGAGGCCCCCTCATGGGCGCGGGGGGTGCCTGCGCTTCCGGACTGAAGAGGCCCATCATCCACGCGAGCCCCAGGCCCAGCACGGCCACGAGCACCACGCCCGCCACCACCACGATGGCGCGCGAGCGCCGGGGCGACCGGGAGGCGTCGAGCGTGTCGGGCCCCGCGTCGTCGTAGTCCTCGTCCTCGTCGACGGGCGCGCGCACGGCCCGCCGGGGCGGCGGCCTTCGCGGCGCCTGGAACCCGATGGTGGACTCGTCGTCGTCCGGGTCTCCGGTCGTGACGGGCGTCGGGTCCGTGAGGCTCACCCCGGAGGGTCCCGGGTCGGTGTTGAAGCGCTCGTCATCTTCGGGTGACGGCCGCGGCGGCGGGCGGACGTTGCGAGCCCCGGAGTTTCCGGACGGGGCGGAGCGGTTCGCGTCGCTGGACGCGGAGCCGCCCCGGCGCGGGCCCGGAGGCTGGGACACGCGTCCGTCGTCGCCCATGCGGCGGGGGACGGAGGACAACGGCTCGGAGCGTCCGTCGTCGCCCATGCGACGGGGACCGGAGGACAGCGGTTCGGACCGGCCGTCGTCTCCCATGCGGCGGGGACCGGAGGACAACGGTTCGGAGCGGCCGTCGTCTCCCATGCGGCGGGGACCGGAGGACAGCGGTTCGGAGCGGCTGTCATTGGCGGACGCCATGCCCGGCCGGCGCGGGCCAGGGGGCGGCGTCGTGGCGCGTCCCTCCGGCGTGCGACGCGCGGTGGGCGCGAACGGATCATCCCCAGCACCCGCGCCACGAGGCATGGCCACGCCGGACGATGGACGCCGCGAACGGTCTCCCCCGCCCCGCTCTCCCGACCCGGAGCGCGCGGTGACCTCCGGAGGGCCGCGCCGCGCCGGTGCGGGCGTGGGCGCGACGGGCCGGGGACGGCGCGCGCGCAGCGGCACGGTGGAGTCACCCTCGTCATCCTCCTCCTGCGCCTCCTCCTCGTCCCAGGCTTCCGCCTCGAACACGGGCTCCAGGTGGCGGCGCGGCGAGGGAGCGCCGGGCATCGTCCCGACCGCGGTGGACTCGCCGTCATCGTCGTCGTCGTCGTGGCCCGAGGGCAGGTCGCGCGGCCGCGCCATCTGCGTCTCCGGCTCCCCTTCTTCCGCGTCCCAGGCGCGCAGCGCCGCGGCCTCCGCCGTGGGCCTGCGCGCGGGAGGCCGGGCCACCAGCCCCACGGGCGTCAGCGCCGAGGGCCCCCGGGGCTGCGACGCAGTCCCGCCCAGCGGCAGGGTGCGCGCGCCCGTGTCCTCGTCGAGCGGCGACGTGCGCGACGACGTGTCCTCCACGTCGGACAAGGGCAGCGTGCGCGCGGCGGTGTCCTCCGCGTCGGCCAGGGGCAGCGTGCGCGCGGCGGTGTCCTCCGGCAAATCCGGCACCGGAGGCGGCAACGGCGTGCGCAGGGACGGCAGCGGCAGGGTGGCTTCGTGCCGGCCCGCGCGCTTCGCCGGGGGGATGTGGAGCACGGTGCGCTCCTCCTTCTCCCCCAACAGCCGCGCGATGTACTGCGCCACGTCCAGGCTCTGCTTGAGCACGCCGGACGCGAGGAACGCCGCCAGGTCGTCGCGCACGTCGGAGGCGCGCTGGTAGCGAAGGGTGCGGTCCTTCACCAAGCACCGCATCACGATGCGCGACAGCGCCTCCGGATAGTCCGGGCGCACCAGGTGCGGCGGCGTCGCCTCCTCGTAGCGGATGGCGTAGAGGATGCCTTCCGTGGTGGGGCGGTGGAAGGGCTGCTTGCCGGTGGTGATTTCGTAGAGCATCACCCCCAGGGCGTAGATGTCCGCCCGGTGGTCCAGCCGCTCCTGAGAAATCTGCTCGGGGGAGAGGTAGAGGAACTTCCCCTTGATGACGCCCGGCTTGCTGCGCTCCATGAACGCGCCGGCCTTGGCGATGCCGAAGTCGACGAGCTTCACGCGCCCGTCGTAGGAGATCATCACGTTCTGCGGAGAGACGTCCCGGTGGATCAGCTCCAGCGGGCGCCCATCCACGCCGCGGCTGAAGTGCGCGTGGTCCAGGCCCGCGGCGATGGCCGCGCAGATCTTCGCCGCGACGCCGTACGGCATGGACGCGCCGAACTTGAACTCCTCCGCGAGCACGCGGCGCAGGTCCACGCCCTCCACGTACTCCATGCAGATGAAGATGTTGTCCCCCTCCTTCCCCAGCTCGTGCACCTGCACGATGTTGGGGTGGTGGAGCTGGGCGGCGATGCGCGCCTCGTCCAGGAACATCTGGACGAACTCCGGCTCCTCGGAGAGGTACGGGAGGATCCGCTTGATGACCACCAGCGTGGGGTCCGGCGGCTTGTGCGCCAGGAACAGCTCCGCCATCCCGCCCAGCGCGAGGCGCTTGATGAGCAGGTATTTGCCGAACGGGGTGGCCGTCTGGGGCGAGCTCAAGGACGTGGAAGGTGTGGGCCGCGGGTGGAACTTTGAAGCGTGTCCGGAGCCTACCTGCATTCCCGCCCCGGGGGGAGCCGTCCGACCCGCCCGGCGTCGGACTCTAGGCAGGCCCTGCGGGGCACGCGAACTTTCAGGCCCCTGAAACACGACCGCCCCCCAGGGCATGAGGGCCCTGGGAGGCGGAGGGTGAAAGCGTCAGGCGGAAGGCGGATTACTCGGGGGCCGCCACTTCGCCCGGCAGGTCTTCGCAGCCCTGCGGGATGATGGTGTAGGTGTAGCGCTGGTTGGTGCCCGGCACGCCGCTGTCCCGGTCGTTGTCGCCGCAGCCGGTGATATCGGAGCTGCCGTTCGTGCAACCCGCGAACGTGTAGGTATCCCAGACACCGGAGATGCCGTTGGGGAACGTCACCGCGCCGCCATCCAGGGCCGCCTTCTGGAAGTCGCAGCCTTCGAACGTGCCGCCGTCGCTGAAGGTCCGGGAGCGGGTCTTGTCGTGGTAGACGAGGATGCCGCCGGTGACCTCGAAGCCGTAGTAGAGGGTGCCTGCGTCCTCGTTGTCCAGGCGCTGGAACTGGGTGGGCTGCGGGTTGGTCAGCGTGAGCGGACCCGCCAGGTGCACGCGCGTGCCCAGGTAGGCCGCGCTGTTCTGGGCCGCCGCGAGCGACGCCTGCAGATCCTCCGCCGTCACCTCGTTGGCCGGCGGCCGGGCGTCGACGCCCGCGTCAACGGTCTTGGGCGTGATGGCGAGCGGCACCGCAGGGTCACGCTGGTTGGCCAGGCGGTGACGGCGGCCGGTGAACGGCTCGTAGTTCGCCTCCGTGCCGAAGTAGCCCACGATGTCCACGGTGTCGCCGACCTGCGGGTGGTACGTGTTCGGCGTGTCCGTGTAGAACTTGTGGATGAAGAGGCCCTCCTTCGGGGCGGCCGGATCCGTCACCCAGAAGTACGAGCGCCACTCCGCACCGGTGCCCAGCTTCTCGTAGTGAACGCCCGAAATGACCACGTCTCGCAGCGTCGCCTTGTTTCCGAACGACAGCTTGCGCGCCGCGGCGATCTGGTTGGCGGTGCCCGCGTCGCCGGTGCCCGCGTCAGTGCCCGCGTCAGAGCCCGCGTCGGTGCTGCAGACGCCCGTACAGCCGGCGTCGGGGGTGGGAGTGGGGTTGTCGTCGTCACGACCGCCACAGCCGGCCGCGGTGGCCATCGCCGCGGCAGCCAGGAGGGCCGCAGCGCCCAGCTTCGTGCGCAGTTCCATATGAAATTCTCCGGGGGGTGAAGGGCGCCGAGGTGGTTGAGTTCCGACGCCGGTCGGGCTGAGGATTCAGGCCTTTATACCGGTGGGTCAGTAGGGCCGGCAAGGAACGGACCGAGGCCCTGTCCGTGACATCGTCGTCAATTCAGGAATAGGTGGATCATGCTGCCGCGCGACACATTTCTTAATGGGCTGAAGCCCACGCTCCACATCGCGCACCGCGGCGGAGCGCTGCTCGCGCCGGAGAACACGCTGGAGGCCTTCCAGCGCGCCGTCCACACGCACCGCACGGACATGCTGGAACTGGACGTGCACCTGTCGCGCGATGGCGAGGTCATCGTCGCGCACGACGACACGCTGGAGCGCTGCACCGACGGGGAAGGTCCGCTCGCGGCGCTGACGCTGGCACAGCTGCGCAAGCTGGACGCGGGCCACCGCTTCACGCCGGACGAAGGCCGCACCTTCCCCTTTCGCGGCCAGGGCGTGCGCCTGCCCACGCTGCGCGAGGTGCTGCGCGCCTTCCCGGCCCTGCGCCTCAACGTGGAGCTCAAGCCGGACGTGCCGGGCGCGGAAGCCGTGCTCGCCCGCCTGCTCACCGAGGAGGCAGCCCTGGGCCGTGTCTGCCTGGGCAGCGAGCAGGACGTCATCGCGGAGCGGCTGCACGAACAGCTGCCCGACGCGTGCCACTTCTACCCGCGCGACGCGCTGGCCGCGTTTGTCCTGGCGCTCAAGGCGGGCGAGGCGCCGCCGGAGGACGCGCGCTACAGCGTGCTCGACATGCCGCTGTACTTTGGCGAGGTGCGGCTGGTGGACGACGTGCTGCTGAAGGCCGCGGCCGAGCGCGGCAAGTGGATCAACGTGTGGACGGTGGATGATCCGGCGGAGATGGACCGGCTGATTCAGGAAGGCATTGGCGGCATCATGACCGACCGGCCGGACCTGCTCCGCCAGCGAATGGACGCCTCTGGAAAGCCGGGTTAAGCCTTCGGGCTCCATGCCCCGCTCCACCGCCCGCGCGCGTCCGGCGACGTCCCGCACCGAGCCCTCGACCAAGGCGCCGCCCCCGGCCGACGCCGCAACGAAGCCCGCCGCCCGCAACACGCTCAAGGTGAAGGTGCCGCGCGCCAAGCGCTTCGTGGCGCTCGCGGGCAACATCGGCGCGGGCAAGACGACGGCCGCGAAGCTCATCAGCCAGGGCTTCGGCTTCGAGCTCTTCGACGAGCCCGTCATCGACAACCGCTTCCTGCGTGACTACTACGGCGACATGTCGCGGTGGTCGTTCACGCTGCAGCTGGAGTTCCTCATCCGGCGCGTGGAGCACCACGAGCTCATCCACTCCGTCCGGAAGAGCTGCGTGCAGGACCGCACGCTCTACGAGGACCCGGAAATCTTCGCCAAGTACCTGCACGGCCTGGGGCACATGACGAACGCGGAGCTGGACCTGTACTACGAGTACTTCCAGCGGCTGTCGCGCCACATCGTGCGGCCGGACAAGGTCATCTGCTTCGACGTGCCGTCGGAGGAGGTGCTGCTCCAGCGCATCCGCACGCGCGGCCGCGCGGAGGAGAAGGGCATCGGGCGGCCCTTCCTCAAGGGCCTCAACGGCTACTACGCGGGCTTCCCCCAGGTGCTCCAGGAGAAGTACGGCGTGGAGTGCCTGGTGGTGGACGTCTCCAAGTCGGACATCCGCAAGGGCGCGGGCCGCGAGGAGTTCATGGACCGCGTCTCCGCATTCCTGGCCTGACGCGGCGCCAACTCTCGTGCGACGCTCGGCGGCGCCATGCACGACCTCAGCCCCAAGAGCCCGCGCGACTCCGAAGTGGTGATGACGCAGCTCATCCTCCCCCCGGACGCCAACAACCTGAACGCCGCGTTCGGCGGGAAGGTGATGCAGTGGATCGACATCTGCGGCGCCGTGGCCGCCCAACGCCACTGCCGTCAGGTCGTGGTGACGGCGTCCATGGACGACCTGCGCTTCCACGCCCCCATCCGCGTGGGCTGGATTGCCCTCCTCCACTCGCGCGTGCTCGCGGCGTTCCGCACCTCGCTGGAGGTGGGTGTCACCGTGCACGCGGAGAACCCGCTCACCGGTGAGCGGCACCTCACCACCAGCGCGCTGCTCACCTTCGTGGCGCAGGGCCAGGACGGCAAGGGCGTGCCCGTGCCGCCGCTGCTCCTGGAGTCGGAGGCGGAGCGCCAGGCCTTCCAGGAGGCCGAGGCCCGCCGCGCCCAGCGCCGCAACCGCGGCCAGGGGGAGCAGAACTGGATGAAGGTGATGAAGCCCGTGGCCGGCGCCTGAGGGCTGAACGCACGAAGGGCCGGGGGCACGCCTGCCTGGCGTCCCATCCCGGCCCTTCATCCATCCTGAATCAGCGACAGCGGCTCAGGTGGTGAACGACGTCCCGCAGCCGCAGGACGACTTGGCGTTGGGGTTCTCGAACTTGAAGCCCGCGCCGGTGATGCTGGTGACGTAGTCGATGTGCGTGCCCGCGAGGTACTGGGCGCTCAGCGCGTCGGTGGCGATGGTCACGCCATCCTGCTCCCAGGTCTGGTCGCCGGCCTTCGTCTCCTTGACGAGGTTCAGGTCGTAGCCCAGGCCGCTGCAGCCGGAGGGCACCACGCGGATGGAGAAGAAGTAGCCCTGGAAGCCCTGGGCCTGGATGACCGTCTTCACCTGGGCGATGGCGGCGGCCGTCAGGACGACGGACGCGGAGGCGGCGGGCTGGGAGGCCGGCGTGGAGCCGGTGACGGCGGTAGAAGTATCCATGTGCTTCAATCTCCTCGTAGACGGCGCCTCATAACGCCCTGGCGCCTGAAAAGCCAAGGGACCTGACGGGCCCCTTCCCGGCTCAACAGAAGATAACCCTCATGCCCATCCCTGAAATCACCCCCGCCGAGCTGGCCCGGCGCCTGGCCGGCCCTCCCGAGTCACGCCCCGTGCTGGTGGACGTGCGCTTCCCGCACGAGCACGAGTGGGTGGCCCTGCCCGGCTCGGTGCTGATGCCCCTGCCGGAGCTGGAGGACTTCCACGAACAGCTGGAGTCCTTCCGGGGCCGCCCCGTGGTCGTCTACTGCCACCACGGGGTGCGCAGCCTGGACGGCGCCGCGTACCTCATCGACCGGGGCCTGGAGGCCGTGTCGCTCCAGGGCGGCATCGACCTGTACTCGCGCACCGTGGACCCTGCCCTGCCGCGCTACTAGAGCGCGGAGGCCAGGTCCAGCGGCAGGTCCGTCGTCTCGTCGGCCTTGATGGTGGCCTCGAAGGCGACGGGCTCCTTGAGCTGCTTGCCTCGCAGCTCCAGGCGCTGCTTGCCCTCCATCAGCTTGAGCGTGGTGCTGGCGCTGCCCATCATCTGGTTGTTCCGGTACACCGTCAGGCCCGGGGTCATCCCCTTGGGGGTGATCTTCAGCTTGAGGGTGCCTTCCTTGAAGCTGCGCTCGAAGGTCTTCAGCTCACCGGGCTGGCCGAACGCGAGCTCCTCCGAGTCCTCCAGGTAGATGCCCTGGGCGTCGTTCTCCAGGATGAGCGTGTCCTGCAGGTGGGCGCCCTGCACGCGCGTGAGCGGCGCGGTGCCAAGCATCGTCACCGGCTCCGGGCTGTTGCAGCGCTCCGTGTGCCGCACGGACACCTTCACCGGCTGGTTGGTGTTCACCGTGAGCCACACGCCCTGCGCGTCCGCGGCCTTGGACGTGAGCGCCAGCATGATGGGCTCGCGGAAGAGCACGCCCATCGCGAGCAGGCCTACGACGAGCCCCACCGTCACCAGTGAGCGCACGCTGCCGCCCCTGGGCTTCACCGGCTCCGGCAGCGCGGGGCCGCTGGAGCGCGACGGACGGCGCTCGCCGGAGTCCTCGTCGTCCACCGGCGGGGCCACCGGGCGCGCGCGCGGAGCGTCCACGCGGCTGGAGGTGCGGCGGCGCGGCGGCTCCACCGCCGACTGGCTGGTGCTGGTGCGGCGGCGCGGGGGCGGCGGCGCGGGCGCGGGCTCCGTCTCCGGATCATCGTCCGGCGGCGGCAGGCGCGTGCGCTCGTCGTCCTCCAGGTCCATGCGGTGCACGCCCGAGCGCGAACGCATGGGCTGCTCCGACACCGGCACCGCGCGCGACGCCGTGCGCCGGGGCGGAGGGACGTCGTCCACGGACTGGCTGCGCAGGTCCGAGCGCGAGTTGGTGCGGGCGATCTGCGTCGCGTTCGGGTTGCTGGCGGACGTGCCGCGCCGGACCGCCGGCTCCGACACGCTGGAGCGGCGCCGGGGCTGCGGCTCCACGCCGGTGAGCGACGGCGCGTCGTATTCGTTTGGATCATCCGCCAGCGCGGGCGACATGCCCGTGGCGCGGCGGGGCGCGGCGCCCGTGCGGGTGGCGTTGCCTCGCGAGCGCTCGCGCGACTGCGAAGGCGACTCACCCGGCGGGGCTTCCCAGTTCATGTCCGGGGGCGGCCGGGGCGGCGCGGTGTTGGAGTCCTCTCCCACGGGCACGAACTGGCCCTGCTGGAGCTCCTCGTTCAGACGATCCGCGAAGAGCGTCTTCATCAGCTCCGAAATCTGTCCGGAGGTGACGAGCCAGCGCTCGTTGACGAGCAGCTCCTCCAACGCCGTCTGGAACTCGCGCGCGTTGTCGTAGCGGTCATCCGCGCTCTTGGCCAGGGCGCGCATCACCACGTGGTCCATGTCCCGGGGCACGTCGGCCACCTCGGACGGGGACGGGATGGAGCACTCCATGGCCGCCTGCAGCGTGGCCAGCTCCGAGTCCTTCTTGAGCGGCCGGTGCCCGGTGAGCATCTCGTACAGCACCAGGCCAATGGCGAAGATGTCCGCGCGCCGGTCCAGGTGCTTGCCCGCGGCCTGCTCGGGCGCCATGTACGCGAACTTGCCCTTGATGGCGCCGGACTTCGTCATCGAAGCCTGGTCCGCGGCCTTCGCGATGCCGAAGTCCACCAGCTTCACCGAACCATCGAAGCTGATCAGGATGTTCTGCGGGCTGATGTCGCGGTGCACCACGTTGAGCGGCTGGCCGCGGTCATCGTTGCGGCTGTGCGCGTAGTAGAGGCCTTCACACGCGGACGCGACGATGCGGATGGCCAGCGGACGGGCGATCCACTGGTTCATCCCGCTGGCCTTGCGCATGACCCGGCCCAGGTCCTCGCCGTGGATGAACTCCATGGCGATGTAATAGGTGCCGTTGGCCTCGCCGAATTCGTAGACCTGCGCGATGTTCGGATGGTTGAAGCGCGCGGCGATCAGCGCCTCGTTCTTGAACATCTCCACGAACTCGCGGTCCTCCGCGAGGTGCGGAAGGATGCGCTTGACGACAAGCTCCTTCTGGAAGCCCTCGATTCCGGTCTGACGCGCAAGCCAGACTTCGGCCATGCCGCCCGTGGCGAGCTTCTTGAGGAGCTGGTATTTCCCGAATGCTTGAGGGTTCATCCCGGGGACTCCCCGGGGGGAGCAAGCTTGGTGGAAGGTGACAGGGGAGCGCATCTTAGGGGACAGCCGCCCATGAGGCAAAGCCGCACGACCACCTTGCTGGGGTGGGTCGTCATGACCTGCCTGCTGGCCCTGCATGCCGCCGCGGCCCCCGCGTCGGATCAGATCCAGGTGGAGCGGCGCGGCGAGCTGCTCTCCCTGTCCTGGCGGGACGCGGAGGACCAGCTGAACGGCGTCCTCACCCCCGCCGTCCCCCGCCCCGGTGAGCCCCTGCGGCTGACGCTGTCGGTGGGAAACCTCCAGGGCCCTCCCTTCCAGGGCGCCGTCACGGTCGCGTTCTCCCGCGAGGGCGTGCCGGGCCAGGTGACGCGAACGCTGACGCGCGACGCCGTGGGCTGGAGCACCGAGTTCGTCCCCGACGAGGCCGGCACGTGGGACGTGGACGTGCGCTTCCTCACCACCCGCCCCAAGGCGGCCCACGCGCGCTTCACCGTGAGCGAGCCTCCGGTTCCACCCATGGTCTGGCGCGTCCTGCTGCTCCTCGCCGGAGGGCTCCTGCTGGTGCGGGTGCTGTACGCCGTCACGCGGCGAGGGGTGACGCCGGAGCACCCCATCCCTCCCCTGCCCCAGGCCGCGCCTGTGGAAGCCACGCCCGTGGAGCCCGGTGCCGCGACGTCGGAAGCCCCTGGCGCCGCCGCGACGTCGGAAGCCCCTGGCGCCGCCGCGCCGGTGGAGCCCACCGCCCCTCCGGCGGATCCGCCCGCTGATCGGTAACACCGCCCTTCTTACAGTCCGGCGTTACAGCCATGCGGGGCCCCGGGAGGGAAAAAGTCTTCCCAGGTTGGGTCTCGTCACGGCCACGTCACGAGGCATCCGCCCCGCGCGCCGCTTCCGGATGTCCGGCAGTGCACGTCCCTGCCCTGGGCACCGGGGTTGCACAGGGGAGCAGGCAGCGGGTCGGAAGGCGTCGGGCATTACCGGGGCGGGGAGACATCGGGCATGGGCGGGACGGGGCTGGAGGAGAAGGGGTGGCGACGGGGACTGCTCGTCGCGGTCCTCCTGGGCCTGCCGGCGGTCGCGGGCGCGGCGCCGGAACCGGACGAGGACTCGGCGGCGGAGGGAGTGGACCGGCCGCTCGAGGTGTCCGGGGACGACGACGCGGCGAAGCCGCGGGACGGAACAGGTGACGCGCTGGAAGGCGCGGTAGCGCAGGCGATGCCCACCGGCTCCCAGGGGCCCGTCATGGGCGCGCCGGAGCAGGTGACGGAGCCGGGCGCGCCGGTGCCGGACGCGGCGGTGCCGGGCAAGAAGAAGAAAAAGGACACGGGCCCCAAGGCGGACACGCTGGGCGAGGCGCCGGACGAAGCGGACAAGGTGGACGACAAGGGCGGGCCCCAGCAGCGGATCCGCGTGTTCGGCCGCGTGTTCGCGCGCGGCGCCGCGGACGAGCGCCAGAAGTACGAGCGCGACCTGGGCATCGAGTCGGCGCGCGTGGGCGTGGCCGCGTCGCTGTCCAACCTGGAAGCGGAGGTGAGCGCGGATCTCGCCTCCAAGACGATTCTGAAGGACGCGTTCGTGCGGCTGGCGGACGACGGCAAGCGCCTGCGGCTGTACGCGGGCCGCTTCAAGTCGCCCTTCCTGCAGCGCTCGCAGGAGTCGGCGTGGCGCCTGCCCATCCAGGAGCGCGGGCTGGTGGAGGACTACCTCACGGAGACAAACGCGCTGGGTGGGCGGCGCCTGGGCGTGATGGGCGAGATGCGCCTCAAGGAGGCGTGGGGCCTGAAGTTCTCCGCGGGCCTCTTCGAGGGCGGCGAGGACGCGACCGGGAAGCGGCTGAGCGAGGACGGCTCCGCGCGGCTGAGCATCCGCCCGTTCAAGTTCCTCACGCTGGGCACGAGCACGTACCTGACGCAGGTGATTGACGGGACGAAGCAGTACGCGACGGCGGCGGACGCGGAGCTGAACCTCTGGGGGCTGTCCGTGACGGGTGAGGCGGCGGTGGGACGGCTGGCGTTGGGGCCGTTCCAATCGCAGTCGGTGCTGGCCTACTGGACGGTGCCGGTGGGCCACGAGGGGTGGGCGGTGCAACCGGTGGTGGGGGCGGAGGCGCTGCAATTGCAGGGTGGCATCCAGGCGGAAGGGCATTCGGTGACGGGGGGCTTCAACGTGTTGTTGGCGGATTCGTTCAAGGCGCAGGTCCAGGCGGAGCGAGCGCTCCGGCCGGGGGACGTGGCGCCCGCGCTCGAGCTGTCGGTGCAGCTCGCCACCCGCTTCCGTTGAGGAGACACCTGGAGATGATCTCATTCGCTGAAGGGGAAGTGACGAAGCTGCGGCGTGAGTTCAAGCGCGTGCTGGAGGCCCCGGACGCCAAGGCGGTCTGCGCACGGCTGTCGCAGGAGCTGGGCGGGTACCTGCCGCCGCCCACGCGCATCGTGTCGGTGTACTTCGACAAGCCGGGCCATCCGTTGGCCCAGCGCGCGCTGCTCACGCCGGACGACTGCCTCAAGGTGAGGACGAAGGAGTACTCGCCGGACGTGGGCGCGGCGGGGCGCGAGCGCGTGGTGCTGGAGGTGAAGCTCGAGCGCGGCGGACTCACGCGGAAGCGGCGCGTGTGGGTGCCTCGCGCGGAGCTGGGCCGGGCCATCAAGGGCGGCGTGAGCCTGTTGCCGCTCATCGCGGGGGGCAGCCTGTCGCCGGTGCTGGCGGTGACGTACCGGCGGCACGTGTACCAGGTGTCGCAGGAGTGGCGCGTGACGGTGGACCGGGACATCGGCTTCCACGCCGTATCGCCGGAGCTGGCCCTGTCGCCCGTGTCGCTGACGGTGGAGCGGCTGGGGCTGCCCGTGTGGGAGGACTCGCGGGTGGTGGTGGAGGTGAAGCACCTCGGGGCGGCGCTGCCCGAGTGGCTGTCGGCCCTCAATCCAGGGGGCGCGTCGGCGTACAGCAAGTTCGCGGAGGGCATGGCGCGGGTGCATGCCTTCACATCAGGTGGCGTTGGGGTCGTAGGGGGTTAGGGCACCGTGTTCATCGATTTCGAAGGCATTGACGGCAGCGGCAAGACGACGCTGTCCAACCTGCTCGCGTCCCGGCTGAAGCGGCTGGGCTACAAGGTCGCGCACGCGCGCGAGGGCGGCGAATTGCAGTCGCCCACCGCGCGGCGCATCCGCGACCTGACGCGCGACGCGCGGCTGCTGGAGATGGGCCCCCGCGCCGAGTTCTTCCTGAACCTGGCCCGCGACGCGCAGCAGTTGGAAGAGGTCATCGCGCCCGCGCTGAAGCGGGGCGAGGTGTGCATCACCGACCGCTACCTCTACTCGCAGCTGGCGCTGACGGGCGGTGGGCGGGGCCTGAAGGAGGAGCAGCTGCTGCCTTCCTGCGAGCTGGCGTCGCAGGGGCTGTGGCCGGACCTGGTCATCCTGGTGGACGTGGACCCCGACCTGGCGCGGCTGCGAAAGCGGCTGGGCAAGGTGCAGAGCGGCAAGGTGAACGACGCGGACAGCCGCAAGGGCCTCGTCGGCGCGGGGCTGGCGGTGCGCGTGCGCGAGGCGTTCCTGGCGCAGGCCCGGAAGGACCCGGCGCGGTGGATCATCCTGGAGAACAATGATCAGCCGCTGCGCGTGCTGGAGCAGCGCCTGGTGGACGCGGTGGTCGCGCGGCTGGAGGGCCGTGAGCAGCCGGTGCAGCGGCTGGTCCCCGCCCCTCCCCCGCCGACGCCGGGCGCGGTGTGCGTGGACGACGTGGAGGAGCGCTTCTTCCAGGCGGTGGACGGCCTGGAGGCGCGCGAGCCGCAGCTGGCGGCGTGGCTGCTCAACGGCATCCCGGGCCTGCCCGCGCACCAGCGCCGGTTGGCATACGCGGAGCGGCTGCCGGGGCTGGTGGCGCGCAGCCTGAACGGGCTGGATGACGACACGGCGTGGACGCTGCGCGACGTGCTGTCGGCGAGCGTGCCGGCGGACGTGGCGGAGGGCCTGGGGTTCGTGACGTCCCCGCGCTCGCACGCGCTGCGGCAGCGGCTGTACGCGCAGGCGCCGGCGGCGGTGTTGGAGGGGCTCAAGCGCCAGGACTCGCCGGAGGCGTGGGCGCTGCGCGAGCGGGGCCTGAAGGACGGCCACCTGGCGGCGGTGCTGCTGGGCCTGGTGGGCGTGGACGGCGAGGAGTCCTGGGTGGTCCGCGAGGCGGGCATGCAGCGCAAGCTGTACTCGGAGGTGGCACGCAGCCTGGGCGGCCTGAGTACGGAGCGCGCGGAGGCGCTGCGCGACGCGCTGATTCCGCACGACCGGCTGGCGGTGCTGAAGAGCACCACGGGGCTGGAGACGCCGGTGGCGGTGGGCCTGCGCGAGCAGTTGGAGAAGGGCGCGCTGAAGCTGGTGCTGCGTTCGCTGACCGGCGTGGACACGCCGCGGGCCTGGGCGATGCGTGAGCGGGGCGCGCAGTCCACCAAGGAGGCGCTGGACTCCGTGGACGGGATGGACTCGTCGGCCGCATGGAAGCTGCGGGCCTCCGCGGCGCGCCGGTGGCCGGCGACGGTGGTGTCGTCGATGCGCGGGCTGCCGCTGGTGGCGGAGACGCGGGCGCTGTTGGAGCGCATCCTGGAGGAGCAGGCCGGGAAGCTGCCGGTGCTGCGCAACGCGTACGCGGTGGTGGCGCACGCCCGCGCGCTGGAGCAGGCGCAGCGGCCGGCGCGGGCGCTGGCGGAGACGCTGGGAGTGGACGCCGGGCGGCAGGAGGCATGACGCCCATGGAGGGTCCGTTCGGTGCCCTGTTCCAGGACGTGGAGCAGGAGCTGCAGGCGCTGTCGATGGGGGCC
The DNA here is from genome assembly GCF_003611605.1 of Corallococcus sp. AB011P. Taxonomy (NCBI): domain Bacteria; kingdom Pseudomonadati; phylum Myxococcota; class Myxococcia; order Myxococcales; family Myxococcaceae; genus Corallococcus; species Corallococcus sp. AB011P. The sequence continues at coordinate 8,454 of NZ_RAVX01000016.1, read as the reverse complement.
ATCCTCCCCCGGCTGGTGGCGTCGGCGCTGATTGGCGCGGTGTTGTCGTCGCGGCCCTGGCGGGTGGTGCTGGGCAAGCCGCTGCCGAAGGTGGAGATGGTGCAGGCGCAGATCCTCCTCTGCGCGGCGGCGGCGGTGATTACCGCGGTGATTGGCAACAGCGTGGCGAAGGCCTTCGGTCTGGTGGGCCTGGGCGGGTTCGTGCGGTTCCGCTCGGGGCTGAAGGACCCGCGCGACGCGGCCATCCTGTTCCTGGTGATTGGCCTGGGCATGGCCTGCGGCCACGGAAACCTGGTGCTGGCGTTCGTGGGCACGGGGTTCGTGGCGGTGCTGCTCTTCGTGCTGGACCTGTTCGAGAAGAAGGCCGTGGCGACGAAGGAGGCGAAGCAGCGGCTGCTGGTGTCCGCGCAGGCGGATGACCTGGTGCGAGCGGAGGCCACGCTGAGGACGGCGCTGGGGGAGCGCAACGTGCTGGTGAAGAGCTGCGCGATGGATTTCTCCGCGCGGCGCGTGGAGCTGGAAGTGGAGGAGCCGGAGCCTGGAAGCCTGGCGGCGGCGTTGGGACGGACGGAAGGGGCGCCCTTGCGGGGCCTGCGGTGGACGGCGGTGAGCGCGAAGGGCGCGCGGGAGGAGACGGTATGAAGTTCAGGAAGCTGGCGGTGCTGTTCGCGGCGTGCGGAGCGTTCGCCGCCTGTGGTGGCGGGGGCAGCCTGCCGACGGGGAATGATCCGGGCGCGCCCACGACGAACCCTGACGGCACGGTGGACCTGCCGGGCAACGCGGTGGACCCGGGCACGGGCGGCGGCACGAAGCCGGATCAGCAGGCGGAGCTGACGACGCTCTGGCCGCTGACCACGGGCACCACGTGGACCTACCGCATCACGGATGACGTGGAAGGCGTCTTCGACAAGGTCGTGACGGTGCAGGGTCCGGAGACGGTGCCCGGCACGACGATGACGGCCGTGAAGGTGCACAGCCGGCAGGACCGCACGAAGTCGGGCACGGTCTACGAAGAGAACTCCTGGCAGCTGGAGCTGACCAACGGCCTGGTGGTTCGCCTGCGCGAGGAGGACGTCACGGACGGTCTGGCTTCCAAGGCGACGACCTGGTCCCCGGCGATGATGAAGTCCCTGGCGGCGACGCCGGCCTCCGTGCCCTGGGAGCACCAGGACAAGGTGCGCGAGCTGATCACCTACGCGGCGGGCGGAACGGAGGGGAAGGATCCGACGTACGTCTGGAAGGTGCTGGAGAAGGACGTCACGGTGACGACGCCCGCGGGCACGTTCACGAATGCCATCAAGGTCCAGCGCGACAAGCTGAACAAGAACGGCGAGGTGAAGGAGGAGAAGCAGCGTCTGTACTGGCTGGTCCCCGGCGTTGGCAAGGTCCGCGAGGAGGGAGAACGCCTGGAGGAACTGGTGTCCTACGACGTGAAGAAGCCGTAGGCCGGTTCATCTGGATGGGATTGGAGCCCGGGTTGGCGCGAATGGATGCGCTGGCCCGGGCGTTTCATTATCACCAGCCCAACAGCTCGTCCCCGAGAGACGAAACCAGCTCAAAACACAACGAAGGCATCATTCCTGAAGTAGAAACTCAACGCCTCAACAAGCCCAGCAGCATCGACATCCGGCCGCTGAAGGCGAGCATTATTCACAACCTGAAAAACGTGAGACGCCGACAGAATATACCTCAACCCATTACTGGCCGCCGCTTCAGGGAGATCTCCCGAATAGACATCCCGCTCCAAGAACATACACTCAGCATCTTCCGACCAAGGCGGACCGCCATGCATATACAACGCATACCCCCAGATCCTATCCTCATCCACCGCAAGCAACACTCGCCCCAACGACTCAAACTGCGCACCACTCATCGTCGACCTCCCCAATTTTCCATGCCTCCCTTTTAGCCGGGATGCAGCACATGCGGAACCAGCCCCGCGGACTCCGGTAGACACACGTCCCGTCAGGAGCCCTGGCCCTGCTCCAATTGGAGGCGCTGTCCACAGGAGAGGTGGCGCGAGCCATTCCAGCGGTCTTTGTCGGCGAGACTGAAGGCCTTTCCACAGAACGGGCAGACAACGTAGCGATCTGGCCGGACGGGGGCAGTCAACGCAGGGTGGTCCCATGCGGGCGGCGGTGGACGCGACTCCCTTGGATCCCGCCTTGGGGGCGAGGGGGCCACTTCAAAGATTCGAAAGTCGGACTGGATGACCCCTGGGCGGTTCACTCTCAGGTAAAACTCGAGAGGAACGTCTCCCTCCTCGCTCGGGGATAGGAATAGGAGCAAGACCTGCACGCCGTGCACCACCCATACCTGACTGGTCGAGTCGCTGATGGGCCCAAAACCGAAGCGGTGTGCGAGCGAGTGAACGCAGGGGCGAACATCCACCCCATCTCCATCATCATAGACTTCTGTAAGAACAGCAAAATCAACCCCCCGAGAACCGAAGAAGAAGTATCCGTTCACCCCCACGCCGCCGGCCCCCTCCAGGATGTTCGGAATGACGAGAGGTGCGCCGACTCCTGGTCGGCGCTGGATTCTGGCCTCTGGAAACAGGTCCTTGAGAGTCGCCTCGTCGTCGCCCCATCGGGTCTTGCCAATGCCCTCGGCCAGACTCTCAATCACTGCTCGCCTGGGATTCACCATCACGGCTTCCCGCCACATCCATATTGAAGAAGAGCCGAATCAAACCAGCTCGCCTCGACCCTCACGCTCTCCGGATCTCCAATCCCCCGAGCATGCTCAACAGGCTTCAACTCACCACACATTCGCCTGGCGCAAGTATACGCCAATCCCCACACCCGACTCGGCCGGGTGCGATCATCAACGAGTCCCTTCAGCACACGAAGCACATCACATCGAAGTCCCTCATGATTTCGACCCATGTGCGCGATCGCCATGATCGAAAGATCAAGAACGTCTTCATCGTCTTCCTTCCCTATCAATTCAATCAACAAGGGGAGCGAGGGAGCATACGACCAGTGAAGGGAAACACTGAACACCGACTGACGCCTCCACTCAGAGTCGAAGTACCGAAAATACCCCATCGCCAGGTCCAAGACATCGTCGGCAGGAGTAAAATCCACAATCCCCCCCAACTCCGCGAGTCCCTTGAGAACCACGAACTCATCGTCTGACCGAAGTTTCTTTCGAAGTGACTCATCACTCACCATCGCAGCTCCCTGTCAGCGGACACCGTCCCTCCCGCGACGATGTCGTTGAAGTCCGCAATCCTGGGGCGATCATGCTCAACCATTTCCAACCTCCGCTGACGTGAAGAAGCCAGCGGCCGCGCGCTCACCTGGGTAGGGTTGGGGCCCGGGCTCTTCCATTCCGCGGCCATATCGCATGGCTTTCGATAGGCACGAGTATCAATCCGCGAGTCCTTGCTCGATCTTCCGGCGCTCTTCGCGTGCTTTTTGCACTGCCGTACTGAGGTCACCCAAGCCCGTATCCCTGTACCAATCACGCACACACTCAAGACAACTTCCACTCATGGAGTAATCCGGCTCAGGCTCTGGTCGAGTTCCCTGTCGACGAAATGCCTTCGTCAAGGGCTACTGCCACATGTCGCCAAGCACTACCTCGTAGTAGCCCCGTTCCACATCTACTTCGGGTGACCGAACCCGACACCTACCGGCAACTTGCATTGAGCCTCCCGTGGCTGGGCGCGTTCGAAGCAAACCCCTCAGTCGAGGGTCTCAAGGCCAGTCCACTCTCCATAGACATCCGCCTCCCACCGCCGGGAGTTCCAGCGTCCTTTTTCCCATTGAAGCGTCAAGAAGCACTGGCCCGCGGGGGCCACACGCCGCTTCTCCACGAAAAAGAAAACAAGGGCCCAGACCTCAACTTCGCCACCCTCCACCTGAGCCACTTGCAAATGCACCACATGTTCAATCACGCCTCCAGGGCGCGACGGTGACATGGAGTCCCGGACCGTAGCGCTGGCCGCGTCGTTTCCGACGCGCTCACTGCCCTGGACAAGCTGAAGCGTTGCGCCCAGGAAGTCGGACAGTGCGAGGAGGCACACCTCACGCGACGACCAAACATCCGCGACCTGCATGTCCCAATTCTCCATTCAATCGACCCAGCGCCCTACTCAGTACGCTTTCCCGACGCTCTCTTCTTTATCCCTTCAGCCCATTCCCGGTAGCACTTCCGGAGCAAGGGCCGCACCGGCTCCTCGCTCAGTGCCATCAAGGCATCCGCCAAGGCCATCGAGTCACTCGCATCCATCCACAACTCAACAGCATTGTAGACATCATGCGCATACTTCCGGCCCGCCAAAGGATAAAGCCTCGCCATCAAATATCCCGCGACACGCGGCTCCACATCCATGGCAGCCTCGAGAAGCAACATGAGGCGTCGCACGAGTTCGTAGTCTTCTGCGTGAAGCCCGACCTGCTTCCTCAGCGCATCGAACAGGGACGCTCCGTCCCCTTCGTCAACAATCTGAGCAGCCGCCGCTAACACGTCGGAGCGGTGTGGACCCTCAACCCACTCAGAGACTACGAGCCGAATGTAGTCCCGGTCTTCAGTGCGCTTGCCCATCACTGAAAAGGCTCCGGTCTATGCCAAGAAGGCGCTGGATAATCATGTGACGGTGTCATCCGTGACGCCCACCTCGACGACAGTCCCTGCTGGCACTGCGCTTCCATGCAGATACCAAACGCCACGCCAGAACACCCAGGGCGAGTTGAAGTACATTGACCACTGAACCGGGCAAGCGCGATAGACCTCCCAGCTCTCTCGGGTGAACGACTGGCCATTGGGCAGAACCATCAAGAGGCATCCCTCCGAGACATCGTCGCCCCGAACCCGATGCGTAGGCGTCCATGAACGTGTCCGATCGTCAGCGGGATAGCCCGGTTCGGTTTGACGAAGTTCCTGCTCATGGCGGAGCCGCTCGATCCAACGCACCTGGGCCTCCGCCGCCTTCTCCATGGCCGCATCCTGCTCTTCCGCGGGGATGTGATCGAACCCGGGAACAAAGACCCCATCCAGAGAGTCATCCGGAGGCATCTTGGCACCACAGGCGGAGCACGACTCATTATCGTCGGACCAGGCGCCACACACTCCACACGGGAATTCCACACCGGGGATTCGCACGCATTCGTCCCTTACCGGCGGTATTTTGCCGGACCTTGCGCCTCTGGCCCGACTTCTCTCACCTCGACCGGTACATTCGCCTCAAAAGTCAATGCCGGCCTTTGCCTTCAAGATTTGCGTCTCGACGACATCCAACTCCAGTGCGGGAAGGCGGAGAATGACCCTCTCGATAATGAAGCGACGTCCTCGCCCTTTCAACACGGTCCAACGGACGCACTCCTCCTCCATCACTGGGTAGTACCCTTCGTCGATACGCGCTCCCCGCTCGCTTGCGACCTGCTCAGAGAGGCCGCCCCGTTCCATCATGACACCGCGGCGAAAGTAACACTGAAAGACCCTGACAGCCGCCACGACATCCGAACTGAATGCTCGACGGAGGTCGATCCCCTTTTCTCCGCAAAACAGCGACAATTCACGCGCTGTCTTGAACAGGAAAACATCCGGATCCGACAGCTTGAAGTATTCAGCAAACACCCGTTGCGGCTCGCTATAGGCTCTCGGCCGATCTTCAACGTCAATGCAATATGCCAGCGTCCACTCATCCCAGCAGACCTGCCTGAGTACTTCGGTCTTGATCTTGATGACGCGGTCTCCCAGTAAGATTCTGTGGCTCGAGGGGAACAGCCCGCACGAAAGTATCCCAGCCACCCCATCCGGGTACTACCTGCGCATCAAGCAATACGTCAAGCAGCGGAGGGTCCGCGCCTTACGTCAACTGCGCCGCCTGCTCCGCAATCCATCGCATGGACGGTTCCAGCTCGCAGGTTTCGAAGTAACGACGCATCGCCAGGAGAGCCTGCGCAGTTCCTACGCACAGGTTCTTGGGGAAGATGCCTTCCTGCCCTCCAGTGGTCAAACGGACCGTCTCGCCGTCATCCGTCTCGGCTAACATCAGCGTGAAAATCTCAGGGTAACGGTGCACTGTCACCACGTACAATCCGCCACCGCCTCCGACAATCAGGTCGTTATCCTCCTCATCGGCCTCTAGCGTCAGCATGGTGTGCCGCCTGGCATCCAATGACCGAAACGCGCGTTCGACCTGTTCCCAGGTCGGCTCGTTCGTCTCTTCCTCACGATTTCGGTTTCCGGACCAGTTATCGACCGACAGCGAAATAACTCGCACATATTCTCAGCAAGTCGACACGCCCTTTCCGAACACGGCGATTGGCAACATTTCGTGTCGAGGACGCTCTAACGCCTTCAGAGCGCCCATGCAGCATAGCATCACCCCAGTAGCGCTTTGCATTCTGGGTAGAGGACCGACACGACTTCATTCCCGTCAAAAACAACAAGGAACCCGGAAGGCAGCGCGAACGCACGAAGAAGTGAAGGGCGTATCTGCAACAACTTCCAGATACAAGATACCTACGGCGACTCTGGCCGCGGCTTCGTCGCACACGTGCCCCCAGATCGCGTCCATGCGTTCGCCACTTCCGTCAGGAAGGCGCGGTCGAACTCGGAGTCCCCGACATACTTATCAATGCGCGCCAGGTTCATGGGGACACCTCGCAAGACCACCGCGACCCGTCCGAACTCGACATCTATTGGCTCCACTTCTCACGGTAGAAGTAGTTCGACTCCTCTCGAATCTGCTCCCGATATTGAGACATGGCCCCCCTATTGACGCTGCTGTGGGCGGTATCACTCACGGTTCCATCATCTTCCCAGCGGCAGTGGTCACAGATGTCGTACCCCGTTCCCACCACCGCATCGTACCGCTCCGTCAGCGTCCGGCGACCGCAGCACGGACAGGGCAACAGGAAACCGTTGGTGACGCCACGGTAAAGGACCTGGATCGCCTCCTCCACTGAGCTGGCCTGGGAGTCGTCCATCACCTCCTGCAGAGCAACCCTGTCACACAGAGCCTCTCGGGCCCGCGAGATCAGCCCAAATGCTTCACCTCTCGAAATCACTTTTCTCATGGTTCGCCCAGCGCTCACGTTGCATCAGGGTCGTCCGGCCAGAGAGCACTCATCGTCGAATCGAGATGGCGCAGGGCCTCCAGCCAGGACTTCGCCTGTCCCTCTTCAACCCGCGCACGTGCATCCAGCAGCAGCCTGGCAATCCCCTCGAGGTTCTCGCGCCAGAACCACCAGGTGAGCCCCTCAGGAAGGGGCCGGACGCTCACGTCGTCCCCACCGTCGTTCGCTCTCCCGATTTTATAGAGATACCTCCGCCCCCCACACTCCAGCTCCCCGCGCAAGCCATAAGCGGTCCGCTCTGTGTCCAGCCCATGCAGCAGGAGAAAGGCCTTCACATCATCAATGGGCGCCATCTCCACCACCTCCTGTCCCACTCGTTTTCCAAGGGTGAGGCTCGCACATTCGCCCTACGCACAAGCCGCAACAGTTTTCCATTCACGCTGGAGACATGCAGGCTTCAAGACTCGCGCCGAAGCTGAAGCCCCAACTCCATCGCCCGCCGTTCGATTTCAGGTAGCCTGTTTGGCCAGAAGCGCCCCAGCAGCCATTCGCCTTCCCTGGCCTTCTTCAGGACGGCTGAAACAGGCATGTTCGCGGCCTCTTCCGACAGCTTGCGCAATGCAACGATTTCTTCGGGGGAAGGGCTCGCTTTTTTCCAGACCACAAACATGCAAACCGGCCGCACCTCGGGCTCAGGCTCTGACACCAGAACAAAGTCCAACCCAAGCTGAAGTTCGTGAGCCTGATTCCAGAGGGCGTCAATCTGGCTTTCCATGTACTCGCCCAGCACCCACCCCTCCCGCTTTGACCGCTCCCAGATCTCACCAGCAGGGATGGCCCTCGCCTCAGGGGCAATCTTCCTCAGGCTTTCCAGCTCAGCGAAACTCAAGATCTCGTCTTTCCACCGTATGACCGCTCGGAACCGCCGTTCCGGCCCGAGGCGCGGCGTTGATAGCGCATGGACGTCATGTCCACACCCCAAGCACCGGAAGTGGTCCGTGCCTCTCGTCACGCCGACCAAGGCAAGCTCACCAGTGCACTCCGAGCACGTCATCACTTCCTCATTTCCGGATTGCTCCGCCTCACGCCTCGACACCGTGCGCGGCGAACCGTGTCCAGCCCGCTGCTTCAATCTCTTCACGGCTCGCCAGCTTCGCGTCGGCCTCATCCTCCAAGGTCAGGAAGCCGGCGGTCACGTCCCCCACGGTCGCCGGTTCCCTCCAGCCCCACTCACACTCTTCGCAATGGAAATAGAGCGTGCCGTTCTTGAGTTCCCGCATGGTAAGCGTTCACGGGTGGTGCTCGCCTGGGGGGGCAGTGAGGCAGCGAACGGTGGGCCTCACCACACTCGACGTGGGCTGGGGGTGATTAGAAATACTGGGACGTGGCCACGCCCGACCCGAGAGATGCGCGTATCGCG
>NZ_RAVX01000015.1:0-221328 GCF_003611605.1 Corallococcus sp. AB011P | reverse complement strand
CGCGATACGCGCATCTCTCGGGTCGGGCGTGGCCACGTCCCAGTATTTCTAATCACCCCCAGCCCACGTCGAGTGTGGTGAGGCCCACCGTTCGCTGCCTCACTGCCCCCCCAGGCGAGCACCACCCGTGAACGCTTACGCGGGGACAACTCTCTAGTTTGGCTCCTGCTTGTGGCCAAGGCGCTGCAAGCGGATTCAAACCCATCCACATACGAGAGAAACACCATGTCTCAGCTCAATCTCAAGCGCTGCGCCCAGGCACTCGTCATCACCTCGCTGCTGGCTGGCTGCGGAGGGACCGACACCGGGGAGCCGGCCGCGCACGAGCCCGTCACCCAGGCCGCACAGCATTGCGTCATGAACGTCATGCCCTTCACGCCCGGTGAGCCGCTGCCGGCGTCCGACACCGTCCCCGCGCCGAAGTGCTTTACCTCGTTCCCCGAAGCCATCTCATTCGCCACCGGGGGCACCGTGCGGCTGCCCGCGACGGCGAACCCGAAGGATCTCAAGGAGTCCGACCTGAAGTCAGTCCACCAGGCCGCACCCAATGAGATCGTGATTGGTATCGAGTACGAGGACAGATGGACGGCGTCCGCCTATTCGGGAAACTCGATTGTCTTCGTCTCTACCTATGGCGGGTGCGGCAGCCTGTTCGTCCCGAGCATGCCAGCGGGGTGGAACGACATCATCTCCTCGTCGAGGAGCTTCGCTGGATGCAATCACTCGTACCACTACCAGAACGACAACGGCCCGGCTACGGGGCCAAACCCCTCAATTGATTGCGGCGGGGGCTGCACCGGCATGGGTGTGATGGACAATCAAACCTCGTCCATCTTCTGGACGCAGTGACCCATCCCCCCGCCGGTCACCGAATGCGCCTCGTCCCAGGTGAATGACTGCGAGGACAAGGCGCTGCACCCGGCAAATGTAAACGCGGATTCTCCACGTGCAGGACGCCGCGAATCGTTGCTGGGAGTTTGAGGGGGCGAAGTGAGAGAGCGTCAGGAGGAGTCGGCGGCGCGAAGCCGATTCCATTCGTGCGGCATCAGCTCGCCGTCCCCCGCGCGCAGAACGCGGAGGCGGACGAAATGAGCAACCGCGCCATCGACGAGCGGATGTAGCCCGCGTCAGGGCGCCGTGTTCCCAGCTCTGCTGCGTAGCGCGTAGGTGGCCTTGGAGTCCTGACAGCAGTCCATGCGCGCCCCCCCCTGTCTGTAACGCCGTGTAATCGCCCCGGCAGGGACAACTCTCTAGTTTGGCTTCTGCCTGTGGCCAAGGCGCCACAAGTGAATTCAACAATCCAATACACGAAAGAACCACAATGACTCACTCCCATTTCAAGCGCTGCGCCCAGGCGCTCGTCATCACCTCATTGCTGGCTGGCTGCGAAGGGACTGACACCGGGGAGAAGGCTGCAGGGTCCCCGCCCGCGGACGTGACCCGCGCTGTCGCCACGCTCGTTTCACCCCAGCCGGGGCAATCCGCGGCGATGACGTGGAACTTCGAGAACACGACCAGCGTGGGTGCCGTCTCGAACTCCGTCGGCGAGTCGTCCGCAGGGTGGCTCACCGGTGCGGCCACGCAAACGGGCGGGGGACCGGCCGAAAACTGGGGCAGCCCGTGGGGCACCGTCCTGCTGACGCGAGCCTTCGGTACCGAGTACCCCTTCATTGACTTCACGACGACGGAGCCCGTCAAGCTGGAGAGCCTGACCTTCCTTCACTACCACAATCACAACCCTGGCTACCCCACCGCGCCCTCGTATCTGGTTCAGCTCCAGCTCGACCGTGGCTGCGGCTTCGTCGACATCGGCAACCCCATCACGGCGAGCCAGGCGACGCAATCAACGACGGCCACCGTGGCGCTCAATGACATGCGCCTCCCCGCCGGAACGTACCGCCTGCGCTGGGTCCCGAGGAACCTTGCGTTCGGCTCGAACACGAGCTCCGAGTTCTTCGCGGTGGGTCCCGTCACGTTGAATGTCGTCACGGCGTCCTCTTGCGACATGTAGTCGCTGCAAGTGATTTCAAGCGACCCCGCTACAGCGTAAAGACTTCCACGCTGTTCATCCCCAGCCGCACCTGCCCCGTGCCCGGGCGCCGTTCCACGACGCCCGCCGCATCCTGGATGCCCAGCGCGCCGAATTGCTTGCGCACCCGGTGGATGTCCACGTTCAGCTTGTTGGTGTCCGTGGCCAGCATCCGGCAGAGCCGCTCGCGGTCCACCCAGCCTTGCTCGGACGGCGCCAGGGCGTGCTCGGCGAGCCTCAGCCGTGCGAGCGTCGCCAACAGGTACTGCGAGGAGCGGGGAGGCAACATCCGCACCCCCTCCCGCAGGTGCACCGCCACCTCCACGTGCTCCTCGTCGCGGCTGACGCCGATGCGCAGCCGGACCTCCGCCAACGTGGGCGCATCCGCTTCCTCGAGTGTCTCCGTGGCCGCGAGGGGCAGCTCCACCACCCACTCCGAGCCGCTCAGCCACACCCGCTCCTGGTCCTTCAGCCGGCGCCGCTCTTCTCCCAACTCCAACACCCACTGCCCGCCATCCAGTGGGAAGAGGCTGGCCTGTGGCTCGTCGTCATCCGGCAGCACCAGCAACGCGCCGGTCGCCACCCGCACCAGCCCCGTGGCCAGGTGCCGGGCCCGCGCCGCAGGAGGGGACGCGTCCAGCAGCCGGAAGCCGATGCCACTCTTTCCCAGCAGGAAGTCCTGCCCCTGCCCCAGCTCTACCCGCTCGCCCGAGGCCAGCCGCCGCCCCTCGACGAACGTGCCGTTGCGGCTGCCCAGGTCCCTCAGCTCCCAGTGAGCGCCCGCCCAGTGCAGGCTCGCGTGTTCGCCGGAGACCCGGCCGTCCGGTATGTGAACATCACACGCGGGGTGACGTCCCAGCAGACAGCGCGTTCCCAAGGTGAACCGGCGTCCATCTTCCAACTGCAGCAAGAGCCCCATCTGCTTCTCTGACCTCGCGAAACACTCACCGTCGCATGCTAGCTTCGCGCGCGGTGCAGGATCCATCCGGGACCAGGGAGCTGCTCGCGGGCTATCTTGAGGAGTGCCGCTCGCTCGTGCTCGAGGAGCTCCGCCGGATCATCCCCGCAGAGCGCCACCACGCGCCGTTCCTCTACCAGCTCATGCTGGACTACCCGCTGCGAGAGGCCAAGGGGCTGCGGCCGGCACTCTGCATCGCCACGTGCCGTGCGCTGGGAGGCACGCTGGAGGCGGCGCTGCGCCCGGCGACCGTGCTCGAGCTGTATCACAATGCCTTCCTCATCCACGACGACATCGAGGACGAGTCACTGCTGCGTCGAGGCAGCCCCACGCTGCACCGGGCGCACGGCATCCCCGTTGCCATCAACGTAGGGGACGCCATGTTCGCCCTGTCGCTGCGGCCGCTGCTGGACAACATCGGCGCCGTGGGCCTGGGCCCCGCGCTGCGCATCCTCCAGGCAGTGGCGCGCATGACGCAGGAGTCGGTGGAGGGCCAGGCCCTCGAGCTCGATTGGATCCGCCGGGGCGCGTGGACTCTCAGCGACGAGGACTACGTGCGGATGGTGGAGCAGAAGACGTGCTGGTACAGCTTCATCACCCCCATGGTGGTGGGCGCCATCGCGGCCCGTCAGGACGGGGAGCGCATCGAGCAGTTGGCTGCCTTCGCCCGCAGCCTCGGCATCGCCTTTCAGATCCAGGACGACGTGCTCAACCTGCGCGGCGAGGTGGGCGCGTATGGCAAGGAGATCGGCGGCGATCTCTGGGAGGGCAAGCGCACCCTGATGCTGCTGCACATGATGCGTCACGTGTCCGCCGGGGACCGGGCGGAAGCCGAGCGCATCCTCTCCCTGCCCCGCCCCTCCCCGGAGGCGGCTCCGGAGCCCACGACATTCGATGCGCAGCTGGACCGGCTCGTCGAGGAAGGCGAGCTGACGGTCGTGGGGCGGCAGCGGCTGCGCGAGGCACGGAACGCGGCACCTCGCCGTGCGGAGAAGACTCCCGAGCAGGTGCGCTTTCTCCTCTCGCTCATGGAGCGCCACGACAGCATTGGCCATGCTCAGCGGGTGGCTCGGGATTGGCTGCAAGATGCCCAGCGGCGCTTCGACGTGTGCCGCGGCTGGCTCCCCCCCTCCATCCATCGGGACCTGCTGGAGGGCCTGACCTCCTACGTCCTCCTGCGAGCGAAGTGACGCCCTCCATGGTGCCTCCCCCCTCCCCCCAGTCCTCCCTCTTCGACTTCATCCGCACCCAGGCGATTCTCCATGAAGAGGCGCATCGCATCCGGGATCTGCTGTTCGAGCAACTGCTTCCGTCCGCGGCGCCTGGGGCCAGCGAATCGTTCCCGGCGGGCTCGCAGGAGGAGGTGCTCCTGGGGCTGCTGCGACGGCTCCAGGTGCTGATGCTCAAGCACCCCATCGTCGTGCAGGCGGCCTTCTGCGCGCTCGTCGCGGAGGGGCGGCGCTTCGCCGTGACTCCCGAGGGTGCCGCCTGGAAGTCCGCTCTTGCCTCCTCTCCTTTGCTCCAGCAGGGCCGCCGCCTCTGGGATGCCCTCTCCCTCAACATCCCCGAGGAGGATCCGGCCACCGTGCTGCCCTCGGCGTACATCGAGGCGCTCTTCCAGGCCACGGACTCCGCCCGGTTGGAGGAGCTGCTGCGCCAGCTTCAGGACCTGCCGCACCAGGGAGAGGCCCATGCCGCTGCTCGATGAGCCCTGGAGCGACTTCGCTGACCGCAACCCGGTCCTGCCCCTGCTGCTCGGCATGCTGTCGCTGTCCCAGCGCTTCAATCACCTGCTGCCCGAGCCCGCCGCGCTGGCGTCCCCCCTTCCCGAGCCAGAGGAGGACCGGCTCCTGCTGATGGTCCTCGGCCTCGTCTCCGCGCGCCGGACGTTCCTGGGCGCGATGGAGGCGAGCCGATCCTCCGAAACGGTCGCGACACCGGAGCCTGACGCGTCCGCGGCGCCCTCTCTCAGGGAGCTGCTGCGGTAGCAGCAGCGTCGGCCATGTCCCCTTCCTCTCCTCCGCCAGAGCGCCTCGCGCGGCTGCTGACTGGCAACGACTACTTCCGGCGCTCGCCCTCACGAATGGGCGGGCGGGGCGCGCACAAGGAATGGCAGCACTTCCTCGTGCACACCGAGGCGGCGCACCTGCTGATCAACTTCAGCCTGATTGACGATGTGCGGGCCACGCAGGGCCGGCAGCCCGAGGTGGCGCGCCTCATCGTCCTGGCTCGCGGCGAGGGCTGGGAAGGAGATGTGGAGCACTTCGAGGAGGCCGAGGTGGAGGTGACCGCCGGCCGCATCGACGCGCGCTTCGGCCACAACACCCTGCGCTTCATCGACGGCACCTACCGCCTGTCCATCGCGCTGCGCGACCAACCTCTGGCCGCCGAGCTGGAGCTTGTCCCCGTGACGCTGCCGGCCCTCTCCGTCAACCAGCCGCTCACCCTGGACCGGCGCCTGTCCTGGCTCTTCGTTCCCCGGCTGCTGGCGCGCGGCACGCTCCGGCTCGCGGGCCGCACCGTGCAGGTGAACGACGCTCCCGCCTACCATGACCACAACTGGGGCCACTTCCTCTGGGGCAATGACTTCTCATGGGAGTGGGGCTCGGTGCTGCCCTGGGACATGGCCAACCCCTGGAGCCTGGTGCACGTGCGCATGGCGGACCGCGGCCGCTCGGTGGCCCGCTACCAGGGGCTCTTCCTCTGGCACGGCGGCGAGCCATTGCGCGTGTTCCGGGACGAGGAGCTCCGCGTCATCACCCGGGGCAGCTTCCGGAAGGCGCGCCCCTTCTCCGTGCCTCGCGTCATGGCGCTGCTGGCCCCGGGCGCCGCGGCGGACCTGCCCGAGACCCTGGAGATTGCCGCTCACGGAGGGGCGGACACGCTCGAGCTGTCCTTCTACCCGCAGGACTCCGCCCGCATCGTCACCCCCTCCGAGGAGCACCCCGAGCAGGTGACCATCATCCACGAGGTGCTGGGCCGGGTGACGGCGCAGGGGCGCGTGCGTGGGCATTCCGTGGCCATGGAGGGGACCGGTGTCTTCGAGTTCATCCGTGACTGAGCTCAGCGTGCAGGCGCTGCTGGCCCGCTCCTTCGCGCTGCTGGCCCGCGAGCAGCCCCAGGCCCACGGGCGCTTCCTGATGCCTTTGGCCGGCCTCGCCGTCGCGCTGAAGATCGACGCCGAGCACTTCACCGCTGCCTTCACCTCCACGCAGGCCCACCTGCGCGCCGTGGATGGCCAGGAGTCCATCACCGTGGGCACCTCGCGGCGGACCATCCTCGAGGTGCTCGATGACCGGCGCACGCTCACGGAGGCGGTGCTCTCCAACGCCGTCGAGGTGGTCGGCTCCCTGGAAGTCCTCCTGCGCGCGCATGAGGGGCTGATCCGCTACGTGCACGGGGCGGTCCGCTGCGCGGGCTTTGCGTCCCTGCTCCACCAACTTCGCCTGACGTGCGCGGACGCCGCGCACCCGGCACTCCCCTGAAAGAAAGGCAGAGGCCCATGGCTGACACCGTTCCCCCCTGTAACCCTGGCCCGAAGCCCAAGAAGCGTCGGGTCCACGTCTTTGGAGCCGGCATCGCGGGGATGACCGCGGCCCACGAGCTGGCCCTGCGTGGCTTCGAAGTCCGAGTCTACGAAGCCGCCAACGCGCTCAACTCACGGGGCAAGAAGTCCATGGCCGTCGGGGGACTGGCCCGCACCCAGTACTTCCAGGCCTCCAGTCAGCAGCCGATCTTCTTCCAGACGGAGGAGCCGGCGCCCTCGGGTTCCCCACCCGTCACCGCCGCGCCCATCAACCCGCTCACCACGAGTTCGGTGGACCTTGGGCTCGACCAGGCCAGGCCCTTTCCCTCCCTCTGGCTTGAGTTCCAGAACGAGCCCTCCGACCTCCTCACCCCACGCTCGCAAGCGGACCTGAATAATGCGATCGCGCAGCTGACCGGCAAGGTCCATGACGGTTCGCTCGGCGCTGACTTCGTCGTCCACATCCAGCCGTTCTTCGACCAGAGCCGGGAAGAAATTCAGCAGGTGATGAACCTCCCCGTGGAGATTGAGCGGAGCAAGGGGCTGGCCAGGTCCATCGAACTCAAGCTGACCGAGGGCCTCCGTACACTGAGCCATTTTTCGGAGATAAATCTCAAGAACGAAGCCCCCCGGCCTGCGAACACGGAACTCGGTCAGCCCCCCTCGGCCAGGAACTGGGTGCGGGTCACCCTTGGGCGCGCCATCCTCCCCGGCGAGCATGGATACCGGTACTTCCCGTCGTACTACCGCCATGTCTTCGACACGATGCGGCGCATCCCCCTCTACGACAACAACTCCCTGCCGACCTCCCGTACCACCTACGACAACCTCGCCCCGCTACCGACCATCGGCATCGCCAGCGAGAAGCACCCGCCCTTTGTCACGAAGTGGGCGACCGCCAGCTTCCCGAATGCCCTCGCGAGCGGGGCGGGCGGGCTGAGCAACCTGGAGGACCTGGGAATCCAACCGAGGGATCTCTTCCAGTTCTCGCTCCGGATCCTGCGCTACATGCTCACCAGCCCCGAGCGCAGGGCCCATGAACTGGAGGACATCTCCTGGTGGGACTTCATCGAAGGCGCCTCCGGAAACAGCGGCTCCGGGAAGCGGTACCGCTACAGCGAGGCCTTCACCCATCTGGTCCGGTCCTCCGGGCGGGTGCTGGTGGCGCTGGACGGCAGCGCAGCGGATGCACGGACCACGGGCAACACCTACCTCCAGCTCCTGACCGACGTCATCGTCCCCACCGAGGAGACCCACGCCTCCCTGAACGGGCCCACCAGCGCGGCCTGGTTCAGCCACTGGCACACGCACCTGTGCCGCCTGGGCGTCCAATTCATCCAGGCAACGCTCAAGGGTTTCGAGGCGGTGAACCCTCTCACGGAAGGCGCTCGCTTCAATCCCATCGTTCAGTATCCGCATGGAAAGGAGACGTTCCCGACCACGGATGACTATTACGTCGTGGCCGTGGACGTCCTCGCAGCGGAGGAAATCACCCAGCACATGCCGCTCACGTATCGCCAGAAGGACCTGAGCGTGCCAGGCGGGCTCCAGGGCTACACCACCCAGGTCCCCGTCAAGCGGGGAGAAGCGGGGACACGTCAGCGCGACCCGCGAACAGAAATCGGCCTGTATGAATGGGATCGGCTCCAGACGCTCTCCGGCATCCAGTACTTCTTCACCACGGAGCTCAACGTCATCGACGGCTACCTCTACCTGCTCGATGCGCCGTGGGGGCTCTCCACCATCTGCAGTCCCGTCGCATGGCAGCACCGGCCCATCCAGGGGCTGAGCCAGTACCAATCACTGCTCAGCGTCGACATTGGTGAATGGCAGAAGAAATCCCCAGGGTCCGGGGGAAGGAGCGCCTGGAAGTCCACGCCGACGCAATTGAAAAACGAGGTCCTGGGTCAGCTCGGCAAGGCCCTCCAACGAAAGGAGAAGGGGCGCCCCTTCCTGGAGTTCAATCCTCCCGAGCCCGCCTTCACCCATATCGACGAGGGGCTCGTCTACGACGGGAGCGATCCGGACCAGGCTCACATCATCAAGAACAACACGCCCTTCCTGTTGCCCACCGCCGGAGACTGGAAGCACCGGCCGGGGCCCGACCCCTGGGACCCCACGTCAGGCGCTCACGGGTCCTCCCCCGATGGGGACCTACCGCCTGGACTCTGGCAGGCCGCGCACGGTGGCTATTACGTGCATTGGGATCAGATCGTCTTCGCGGGCACCTACAACAAGACCTTCACCCGGCTCACCACCATGGAGTCCGCCAACGAGTCGGCCCGGCACGCCGTCAACGCCATCCTCGATCACTGCGGGGGGAGGCACAGCAAGCGCCCGACGCCACGGCCTGATTCCCATGTCTACGAGGAGCTCTTCGCCACCACGCCGATGGGCGACTACTGCCGCATCTGGGACCCCGAGGCGAACGAGCTGCCGGATGTGATGCTCTTGCGGCAGCAGGACGCGGTGAACTTCAAGATGGGACTGCCCCATCCCTGGGACCTCCTGGGCATCGAGGTGCTCCCCTCCATGCTCTCTCATCTCTCGGCGGCATCACCGGCCTCCGCTACGTCCACGGATGCCTTTGCCCAGGTGGAGTCCCTGCTGCGTGGGCTGGGGATGCATTCGGGCCACGGAGGCGGTGAGGGGCTCGTCGGGCTGCTGCGACGCATCCGCACCCAACTGGAGGAGAGCCTGCGGCGCGGCGCCGCCGGCTACCGGCCTCCCACGTCTTGAGCGGTCCGGGGCCCGGGCGGCAGTCCCAGCCCGGGCACCATCGCCGCTGCCAGCGCGCCGGGCCGCACCACCTGACGCGCCGCCATCCACTCCGAGGCCTGACGCCGCAGCGCCTCGCCCTCGCCGCCTCCCTGGAGGGTCCCCAGCGCGTACCGCGCCGCCTCCCGGTACAGCGCCACGCCTTCGCGCTCGAGGCCCGCCACCGCCTGCTCCAGCTCGCGGACCGCCGTGGCGCTGTCCCCGCTCAGCCGGGCCAGCCCTGCCCGCAGCAGGTTGCCCAGGGGGCGCGCACTGCCAATGGGGTCGCCCTCCATCACCCGGAGCTGCGCACGGACATCGGCCAGCAGCGCCCGCCGATTCCAGCGCGGCTCCACGCGGTCAGGGGGAGACGTCCGCTCGTCCGGGAGGGACTCCGCCGCGGCCAGTGCCGCCCGCGCCCGCATGTGCCGCAGCCCCAGACCGGTGGCCCTCAGTGAGAGCATGAAGGAGGACTTCAGCGGCGCCCAGTGCTCCAGGACGGCCTTCCACGCGGGCCAGGGATCGCCCCGATAGTGGGAGGTGTAGACGCAGGCGATCAGCTCCGCGTACTGCTGGCGGCGGTACGCGTTCTCCGGCCAGGTGGACGCCACCGGGGACTGCGCGGCCAGCGCATCGGCGGCGCGGGCCTGGGCCTCCTCGGCGCGATCCTTCGCCAGCCACGCCAACACGGGCTCGCCAATCCAGGCCTCGCAGCGCGCGTGCACGTCGCCTCGCAGCGTCGCGTCCCGGTCGAGCGCCTCCAGCCGCGCCGCCAGCGCGGGCAGCTCCCCCAGCATCGCCAGGGCGTGGTGGTGGAAGATGGCTACACTCACCCGCTCCCAGGCCGTGCCCGGGCACTGCTCGCGGAAGAGCACGTCGGCGCGGTCGCAGGCCTCGGCCGCCTCGCGCCACCGGCCCAGGGTGTACGCCTGGTTCGCCACGGACATGAAGTACCAGGCCTGATCATAGGGGTTGCCCGTGCGCTCCATGAGGACCCGCACCTTCTCCAGCAACTTGCGGGCGTTGTTCTCCAGGAAGCGGCCGCCCACGTGGGACTCCATGGCGGCCTCGAAGCCCAGGGCCCGGCAGAGCGTGGAGGCGTCTCCGGCCTTCAGCGTGCGCAGCAGGTGCATCATGCGGAAGGCATCCGCCAGTGTGGGGTTCACCATGGACCAGCTGGTGGATGTGGCCCATAGCACCTCCATCCGGTGCCGCTCCTCGGGCGAGAGGGCGGGCCGGGCGGCGTCCACGTCCACCCGCCGCGCCAGGAAGACGACCCGGCGCCACGTGGCCGAGCCCATCGCCCCCAGGAAGGAGCCCGGCACGGGGATGCCGAGCGCCTCCAGCACCGAACGCATCTCCCGCCAGCCCTGGTTGAAGCGCCCGCTCTTCAGGTACTGCTCCGCGGCGCGCTGCTTCAGCCCGCTCACGCGCGTGCCCTGAAGCCCCGTGCCCAGCGCCTCCGCGGACTCCAGGTAGCGCTGGGCCGCCTCGGGCGCGCGGCCCTGATTGGCCAGCGCCTGGGCCAGCTTCTCCAGCAGCGAGGGGCGATCCGCGGACTCGCCCAGCAGCTCCAGCCCGCGCTGATAGAGCTCGGCGGAGCGGCCGAAGGCGAGCGTCTGGGAGGCACGCTCGGCGGAGCGCACCGCGTATCCGCCTGCGCGCATCGGCTCGCCCGCGCCCTCCCAGTGCACGAGCAGCGCCTCGAAGTCCTCGGAGCCGCGCGCCGAGAGGGCCTCGGCGATGCCGCGGTGCCGCCCCACGCGCACGTTGGCCGGGAGCGCTTCGAGCAGCGCCTCGCGGATGCGGTCGTGGTAGGCCGCGATGTCCACCTCGCCCTCCGCCGGAACCTCACGCAGCAGGCTGGAGTCTCGCAGCCAGGCCGATACGGCCCGACCTCCTTCGTCCAGCCCGGCGGCCCGCAGCGCCACGCTCCGCCCCAGCGGCCGGCCCGCGACGGCGGCCACTTCCAGCAGCGCGCGCTGCTCCGGAGAGAGCGAGCGGATCCGCTCCATCAGCAGCTGGGCCACATCCACCTGGGCCGGCAGCGGCAGTCCCTGACCCACGTGCGCACCCACGTGGCGGGCCAGCTCGCAGGCGATGAAGGGGTTGCCTTCGGCATGGGTGATGACGGCCTCCACTTGAGAATCACTTCCGGAGGTCCGCGCGCCGAGCAGGGTCGAGACCAGCGCCGCCACCTCCTGCTCGCCCAGCGCTCCCAGTGGCAGCTCGCGCGCGGAGGCAGAGAGCGCTCCGGGAGGGGCCAGCTCCAACAGCCGGCGCAGCAGCGGGCTGCGGCTCCGGTCCTCGCTCCGCCACGAGAGCACCAGCAACATGCGCGGCGCGGGTGACCGCAGCAGCTCCTGGAAGAGCGGCGCCGAGTCGGCGTCTCCCCACTGCACGTCATCGATCCAGAGCACCAGCGGGCGCGCGCGGCCGAGCCGCTCCAGCAGCTCGCGCAGGGCCTGGAAGCCCTGGTGCCGCAGCTCGGCGGGCTCCGGGAGCACCGCGGGGGTCGCCGCTTGCTGAAACGCCGCCAGCCTCCCCAGGACGGGGAAGAGGCGCGTCAGCGCGTAGGCCTGGGAAGGAACGAGCGCCGCGGCCTCGTCCACGGCGAGCGCGCCAAGCTGGCGGGCCAGCGAGTCGATCGCCGCGTCCATGGCCTTGTAGGGCACGCTCTCCTGTGGGTGGCACCGTCCCGAGAGCACCATGGGCATGGAGGCAGGAGCGCGCTGGGCGAGGAACTCGCGCACCAGCGTGGACTTGCCCATCCCCGAGGGCCCGTGGACATGCACCGTGATCAGCCGCTGCTGCTGGGAGACCTCCGCCAGCGCCTCCTCAAGCACCTGAAGCTCCCGAGCCCGACCCACGAACGGGGCGTGGCCCACGGACACCGTGGCGGATGGGTGTGGCGCCGCACCGGCGGGCACCGGGGACAGCCGCGCGATGCACTCCTCCGCCGACGGGCGTCGCTTCGGATCCAGCGCCAGCAGTTCAAGAGCCAGCGCGGCCAGGTCCTCGGGAGCGTCCGGAGCTTGCGCGTGGACCGGAGGCGGCTCCTGGCTCACCTTCAACTCCAGCAAGCGCTCGGGCTCCGCCGCGAATGGGAACGCACCGGTGAGCACCTGATACAGCATGGCCCCCACCGCGTAGAGGTCCGAGGCCGGGGTGACGGACTCGCCCGTCACCTGCTCTGGCGCCATATAGGCCGGAGTCCCGGCGCGCCGCTGGGCCGGAGCGCCTCCCTGCGAGGGCTGCTGCCGCTCCGTCATGAGGCCGAAATCGAGGAGCAGCACGCGCTCCTCCCGGGTGACGAGCACGTTCGAGGGCTTCACGTCCCGGTGCACGAGCCCCGCCTCGTGGAGCGCTCCCAGCCCTCGCAGCAGCTGCGTCAATCCCTCTCGCAGCCGCGGCCAGGCCTCTTCCCGGGAAGCCACCTCCGGCCCGCCGCTGCTCCGTGCATGCACGGCGGAGGCAAGCTCCACGACCGGGACGCGCTCTTCCCCACCTTCGGAGGCCTGCAACGTCGACGTCCCGCTGGCCAGGGAGGACTCCCATGTCCGGGGAATCCCTCCGCCGAGCACCAGATCCCTCCGCGCCCAGCTCAGGAAGTCCACGCCCTCCACCAGCTCCATGGTGAAGAAGGGGAACCCGTCGTCCACGAACAGCTCATGGAGCTGGAGCAGATTGGGATGGACGATCCCCGCGCGGGTGCGGAACTCGCGCTTCAGCCGGTAGAGCGCCTCCGCTCCAGGCAGCCGCAGCGTCTTGAGCGCCACCTCGCGGCCCACCTCCCGGTCCCGGACCCGATACACCATGCCCGTGGCGCCCTGCCCCAGCGGTCCACACACCTCGAAACGGCTTGTCCCAGCGAAGCTCGAATGGCTCATCATGTTTGGCGCAGGAAGGGCAGCACCCTCTGTCGCGGGTATGCTACAGCTTCATCTCTCGCTGCTCATGCTTGGGTCAGAACCCACCCGGCCATCGCATCCGCCATGCAGGAACACACCGTCAATCGTCACGTATTGGATCAAGCGCTGGCCCTCACGCTGCTGTCCTGGCGAATGTATGTCTTTGAGCCGGCCCGTGCGCTGCGACGATTGGGCCTCTATCGGGCCTCCACGCTGGGGCCGCCCCTGCAGCGCGGTGTACTCCGAGGCGGCGGCCCGCATCTCAGCCTGAGGCATGCGCAGCCAGTGCTATTGGCGAACGAGCCCGCGGGCTACGAGGACGTCCGTGAGTTCGACCGCGTCGCGTCTGTCTATGACGCCGTGGTCCGACCCTTCTCGGATCCCATCGTCGACGAGGTATTGGAGTTGATGCAGCCACTGCCGCCAAACGCCCGAATCCTGGATCCCTCAGCCGGGCCTGGGGGTTCGGCCCTGCGTCTGTCCAAACTGGTACCGGATGGAGAGGTGGTGGCCGCGGACCTGTCACGGGGCATGGTGGAGGCTGCGCACCGCGCCGCGAGCGCTGCCGGTTGTCGAAACATGGCCTTCTTCCAGGCAGACGTCGCGCAGCCACCCGAGGAGTTCACGGGCGCCTTCGATGCCGTCTTTTGTTGTCTGTCATTCCACCACTACCCGGATGGCCTGGCTGCGGCACGCGCCTTCCGCCAGGTGCTGGCGCCTCACGGGAAGGTCTTCGTGGCGGACGGGGGGCCTGAGTGGTTCGTCAAGCTGGCCCGCCCCATCTCGGAGCTGGCGGATCCCGGGTTCGTGCGGCACCGCACGGGGGAAGAGTTCCTCCAGCTCTTCACGGAGGCGGGCTTCTCCTCCGTGTCGTGGGTCGAGGCACTGCCGGGCATCGGGTTCACCGTCGCCACGGTGTGAAGCCCGCGTCAGGGCGCCGTGTCCCCCGCCACGGCGTTGGACGGCTTGGGGCGGTCCCAGTTCTGGAGCGCGATGCTGACCGCGCCGGGCAGCAGCACTTCCTTCTTCACGACCGCATAGGCCGCCTTCGAGTCCTGGCCTCGGGCGTCCAGCTGGCGCGCGAGCACCAGGTGCAGCGCGGCCCGTTCGCCCCAGTCCAGCATCGTGAGGGACTCCACCGGCAGCTTGCCACTCAGCACGTCCTGCAGTTCGCCGTAGCCCAGCTCCGCGCTGGAGGCGTCCAGCACCCTTGCCGAGAGCGCGGCGTCCCCGAGCCTTTCGAACTCCGCCGCCAGCAACGTGCCTGCCTCCCTGCCGATCCGGTGGAAGCCAACGAAGTCCGCGTTGACGAAGGCCCGCGCGGCGAACTCGGGCTCCTCGGCGAGCGCCATCAACACCCGTGTCGAGACCGAGAGCGCATGGTCTTCCGGCACCGCGCGCAGCTTCGCGGCGTCCACGAAATGCCCGAGCGAAGCCGCGAGCCACTCCGCGACGATTCCGTCCGGCCGCTTCTTCTGGGCGCTCTCGATGAGCTGCCGCATCACCTCGTTCGCCGAACCCTTCTGCGATGCGTGCCCCACCAGCTTCGCGTAGAGCAGCACGCCCTCCAGGTCCACCGCGTCCTTTGAGTCCGCGACCGGCAGCAGGCGCTCCGACAGCCTGCGGGCCGCCTCCTGTCGGCGCCCCAGGGCTACCAGCGCTTCGGCGTGCATGTCCTGGTAGCGCGGATAGTCGGGATCGCCCTGCTCCATCGCGTCCAGCAGCAGGAGCGCCTCCGCCCAGCGCTGCTGACGCATGTAACGCCCCACCAGTGCCCGGCGGGGGAGCGGCTCCCCGGGATGGTCGCGGACCAGTGCCTCCAACCGCTCCGTCCCCGCGGGCTCCGGCTCCAGGCGCGCGAGCAATACCGCCAGGAGCACCGAGCCGGGCTCGCGTTCCAGCGCGGCCTGGTAATAGGCATGGAGCTCGTCACCGCGTCCGGCGCGGCGCATGTCGTGCATCCACATCCGATGCGCTTCGATGTCGTCCGGATGCGCGTCGCGCTGCGCCCGCGAGACGGCGAGCGACGCGTGGAGCCCTTCCTCGCTCGCGACCAGGTTCCTGGCGGCAACGGCCGCGAGCTCTATTTCCGGAGTCTCCGGCAGGGCCTCCCGGAGCCCTTCCGCCAGGCGGGCCGCCTCGGCCACGCGGTGGGTGGACACCAGCCAGCCGTAGCTCGTCTTCCAGCCTCCCAGCGCCTGCCCCAGGTGGGTGCGCGAGAAGGTGCCGCTGTCGCGCTTGCGCACCGGGAACGACTCGGGAGGGTTGGTGAGCACGTAGTCGATGTGCCCCACGTGCTTGAAGGACGTGCCCGCCAGGACCAGGGGCGCGTGCTCTGGAGGGTTGATGGACCGGTCGGAGTAGGTGACCGTCGTCTGGTAGAGCGGCGCGGCGCCCAGCACGTTGTAGACGAAGAGACCGCTCTCGTCGGTCACGAACACCGTCTCGTGCGTCAGCGTGCCCTTCTCGCCCTGGATGTCCACGTCCAGCGGGCCCATCGGCATCGAGTGCGACGCGTGCTCATTCGCCGCGAGCGTGAAGTGCTCGCCGCCCGCGGAGACCGTGACTGGCAGGTCCAACGCATTGACGAAGACCACCTCCGCGTTGGAGGTGAGAGACCGCGCCCCCGCCACGATGGTGAGCGCGCAGACACCGATGCCGCCCAACAGCATCCAGCCCTGGCGGGGAGACGTCGAAGGTGCGCTCACGGCCGGGTCCCCTGGACGAGCGTCGAAGCGGTGAACAACAGAGGACGGCGGCTCCCCGCTCCGGGCAGATGCCAACGGTCCATCCACGCGTGAAAGAGGACTTCAGGGGCCCGCGGATCCGCTGCGTCGGCCACGAGCTCCAGCGGAGGAACCGGCACGTCCAGCCCTTCATGGCTGACCGACCAGACCCGCTGGCCTCCTCGGAAGCCGTCCCGCACGCGGAGGATGAGCAGGGGCCGAGCCTCACGCGGTGAGCCTCGGCCTACGTTCACGCTGAGGACGTTCTGCCCCAGCGCCTCATCCACCGTCCGCTGCCAGGCATTCATGAGCAATTCCGAGAAGTCCTCCCGAGGCGGCATCCCCGTGCCCTCCCGCGCCTCCCAGATCACGGCGATGCGGCGAGTGTGCGCCCTCGAGACACCGGCCAGCAGACTCGTGAAGAATTCGCGGGACGGCGCGGCGGCGCTGCCCGGATCCAACCGCGCTTCCATCCGGGCACGCGCCTTGCCCAGCTCCGCGTCCACCCGGGCCTGGAGCTGTGGGGCGAAGCGGGGGTCGGGCTGCTCGCGCAGGGACTCGAGCATGGAGCCCAGGTCCCCCTGGGACGCGGCGCGAGTCCAGGCGCGTACTGCCGCGGACTGCTGCTGCGGCCACACGGCCCCGCCCACCAGCAACACGCCCACCCCCGCGGCGGCGAACACGCCGGGCCAGGGCGAGCGTGCGTTCTCCGCTCGCACGCGGCCCTTCTTGTCCGCGCGCGCGAGCAGCGCCGCGGGCAGGTGCTCCACCCCGCTCTCCGCGTCCAGCATGCCCTGGCCCAGCAACTCCAGCACGCGGCGGCGCCGACCCATCAACTCCTGGGCCAGCGCTTCCGCCTGCTCCTTGCCGCGCACCCTCAGCGCCACGCGCTGGTCGTTGAAGCGCAGCTCGAGGGTCGTGTCCTGGTAGTTGCCGTTGTCCTGGTGGTCCACCAGGTGCAGGTTCTGCAGGTGCACGAACGGCCACACCGTGACGCGGTCGGTGGCCACCTGGATGAAGTGCAGGGGATGGATGGTGTCGAAGCGTCCAAAGGGGCTCGCCATCACCCGGAGGAGCCGGCGGGCCTGGGCCCACGTGACGCCACAGAAGACGGCCGCGAAGACCGCGCAGACGATCCAGACTGCGACCTCGCGCGCGTTGCCACCGAAGCAGATGAAGGACAACAGGAGGGCGGTGGCGGCGGCGAGCCCCAGCGTATAGAGGGCGGGCATCATCCAGTGCCTCACGGTGCGCCAGCCGTGGAGCCGCTCGGCCTCCTCGTGCAACCATTCGCGGGTGGCGGCCGGCAGGGCGTCCACGTCCAGGATGGCGCGCGTCGGATACGCGACGTCGGTGACACTCTCCGGGTTGAAGCGCCGGCCGAACGCGAGCAACTGGTTCGCGCCCTTGGAGTTCTGCTGAGCGAAGAGGTGCGCGGCGGACGACGAGAGCTGGCCTCCCGTCCAGCGGCGCAGTTCGGGGTCGGTGCTCTCTGGCAGCTCGGCGTCGAGCTGCTCCAGCGCCTTCGCCGCGTCCGCGTCCTGGCCGAACTCCAGCATCGTCGCGATGCGCCGCACCTTGAGGGCGAGCACGTCCATCCGTGAGATGCCGGGCAGCGACTGCGCCTGCTCAAGCACCTTGAGTGCGTCCGCCACCTGCCCCATCGCCTCCAGGCAGTCCGCCAGCGCCACGCGCGGGCTCACCTCCGAGGGGCCATGCTTGCCCGCGCGCCAGAAGGCATCCGCCGCCTCCTTCATCTGCTGCAGGCGGAGCAATGCCCAGCCCCGTTGCAGGTGCCCCTGCCAGTGGTCCGGTGCCCTCGCGAGCAGGGCGTCGAACTCCGCCAACGCCTCCTTGGCGTCACCCTCGTAGAGGAAGTGACGGCCCAGCAGGATGCGCGCGTCGTGGAAGTCCGGCTGCTCATTGAGCAGCTCGGTGAGGAGCCTCCGGCCACCAACCTTGTCACCTGCCTCGAACAGGTTGATGGCCTCCTGGAGGGCGGCGTTCTTCGCTGCCTCCGGGCCGTCCGCCTGTTGCGCGGCGCTGGCGTCAAAGGCCTGGCGCGCTTCGGGGTCGGAGAGCAGTTCGTACGCTTCGCGCAGGCGCCGGAACTCCTCCGGATGCGTCTCCGGCGGGTTCTGCCGGACGCGCTCGAAGTACGCCTTCTTGATGGCGCGGGCGTCCGCGTCCTTGTCGACGCCCAGCACCTCATAGGGGTTCTGGCGAGCTTCGCTGTTCACCGTCGCTCCAGTCCTGGCGTGTTCGCGGCCGCGTTCACGAGCCGCCACGCCTCATCCAAGCTGTCCACCGCGATGAGCCGCAGGCGCCTGGACACCTCGGGTGGCAGCGCCGCCGCGTCGTCCAGGTTGCGGCGCGGGTGCAGCACCACGCGCATGCCGTTGAGATACGCGGCCACCAACTTCTCGTGCACGCCGCCCACCGGCCGCACGTCACCGTTCAACGTCAGCTCACCCGTCACGGCCAGCCGCGCGGGCAACGGGCGCTGCGTGTACGCGGAGAGTCCCGCCAGGGAGAGGGCGAGACCACATGACAGTCCGTCCTTGCCGATCTCCGTATTGGTGAAGTGAAGGTGCAGGTCCTGACGGGTCATGAGCGGCCCCAGGCTCAGCGCGGGCGCGCGGGCACGCACCACGCTGAAGGCCACGTCCGCCGCCTCCTGCGCCCTGGGCCCCACGTGACCACTGCACCGTAGGACGCCGCGACCGG
Source organism: Corallococcus sp. AB011P (assembly GCF_003611605.1). NCBI lineage: Bacteria > Pseudomonadati > Myxococcota > Myxococcia > Myxococcales > Myxococcaceae > Corallococcus > Corallococcus sp. AB011P. The sequence continues at coordinate 202,694 of NZ_RAVX01000015.1, read as the reverse complement.
GCACCGCGATCGCCTCCAGCGGGGAGACACTCCCTCCTCCCGGATGCCACCCGAGCACGCCCACGCGTCCGACCGCGGGCCGGTCGCGCGCCAGCAGACGGCGGCGTTCGGCGACCTCGGCCTCGCGGCCCACCGCCGTCAGGGACTCTCCGTTCACGGCCGCGCGGGCATAGAGCTCCGCCGCCTCGTCCAGTGCTCCGGCTTCGAGCCGAAGGTCTCCCAGGCGCAGCGCCGCGGCCCCCGGTGCCCCCGCGAGCTCAAGCACGGCGCGACGGGCGGCCTCCACCTGAGCGGCGGGACGTCCCTCCAGCCACATCAGCTCCGCGCGAAGCAGGGCCGCGGCGGCGCTGGCCCGGGTCGCCGCGGGCGCGACGACAAGCAGCCGCTTCACCTCCGCGAGCGCCCCCCGGGAGAGCGCTTCGACGGCGCCATCGAGCTTCGCCTCGCGGAGCGCGGAGCGCGCCGTGGGCAGCGCGAGCGCCTGTACCGCTTGCTCCCGGGGAGGCGCGTCCAGCATGGCGGTGGTGGCCGGGAGCCCGAGCGCCGCGCGAGCCCCCAGCACCGACTCCGCGAGGCGAGGGTCCTCGGGCGCGAGCAGCCGGGCACGCCGGAGCGCGGGCATGGCTTCGGATGGACGGTTCGTGCGCTCGCACAGATGGATGACCGCGCGCCAGGCCTCCAGTTCACCAGGGGCCGCTTCGGTGGCCTCGAACGCATGCACAAGCGCGTCGTCCAGCCGGTCCGCCTCCGACAGGAAGGTGATCAGCTCGGCCCTCAGGGACGCGTCGCGAGGAGCGAGGCGAACGGACGTCTCCAACAGCTTCAGCGCTTCCGCCGGCCTGCCATCGCGTGACAAGGCGGCGCACCAGAGGCGGCGCGCGGGACTGCCTCCGCCCAGGTCCAGGGCCAGTCGCGCATGCTCCGCGGCACCGCGGAAGTCACCCTCCTGGAAGAGCGCTTCGGCCAATGCGAACCGCGCAGACGGCTCCGACGGACGCAGCACCACCGCGCGCTTGAGTTCGGTCAGCAGCACGCGCGCTCTCAACCCAGGTCGAACAGCAGGTCCGTGAGTTCGGCGTCCAGCCGGGCCGCGGCGCCCCGGTCGCCCTTCGCGCGGGCCTCGCGCAAGGCATTGCACAGGGATTCCAGCCGGGGCCGCACATGCGCCGGCGCGGTCGCGATCCGTTCGGTCGCCGCGTTCAACAAGGCATCCGCGTCGGCCTCTGGAGACGCGGCAGCAGCCACGGGCGCGGACAACGGCGTCGCCGCCACGGGAGCCGCGCCCCACTCACGCGCCAGCCGCTCCTTCGCCTCCAGCCGCTGCTCCGGCCCCAGGCGCTGCGAGCGCTTGTCCACCACCAGCGTGGCCTCCTTGCCCGTGGAGACCACCCGCGTCGTCACGTCGAGGATGCCATTGATGTCATACGTGAACGTGACCGCGACCTTCTCAGAACCCGCGCGTCCGGGTGGCACGCCCTCCACCATGTACGCGTCCAGCAGCAGGTTGTCCTTCACCAGCCGCGCCTCGCCCTGGAACACGCGGATCTCCACCGCTTTCTGCCCGTCCGCCGTGGTGGCGAAGGTCTCCGTGCGCGACGCCGGCACCGTCGTGTTGCGCGGGATGAGCGGCGAGAAGACCCCACTCACACGTTCGCGCCCCACCGACGCCTGCACCTCCACGCCCAGCGTGAAGGGACACACGTCGGTGATCATGATGCCGTGCGCGGCGCTCACCGCGCCCGTCTTCAGCCCCGCCTGCAGCGCTGCACCCAGAGCCACCGCTTCATCAGGGTGCACGCCGTCGCGGGGCTCGCGCCCGAAGTACTCGGCGACCAGCCGGCGCACCAGCGGCACGCGCGAACTGCCGCCCACCAGCACCACCTCCGCGATGGACTTCTTCGACAGCTTCGCGTCCTTCAGCGCGCTCTCCATCGGCTCGAGCGTGGAGCGCACCAGGCCGGTGATCAGCGCCTCGAACCTCGCGCGCGTCACCTCCACCTCCAGCGACGCGGGCGTTCCACCCCGGCCCGGCGCGAGGAACGGCACGATGACCGGCGTTGACTCCACGGACGTGAGCGCGATCTTCGCGGCCTCCGCCGCGGCCTTGAGCCGCACCCGCGCCGCCAGGTTCCCGGCCAGCGACACGCCGTGGGCGCGCTCGAACTCCGCGCCCAGCCACGCGGCCAGCACCTGGTCGAAGTCAGTGCCTCCCAGCTGGTTGTTGCCCGCGGAGGCCTTCACGTCCAGCACGCCCTGGAACATCTCCAGCACGGACACGTCGAACGTGCCGCCGCCCAGGTCGTACACCAGCACGTACTGCTCGGCGTCCAGGTGGTTCACGCCGTACGCGAGCGCCGCGGCGGTGGGCTCGTTGAGCAGCCGCTCCACCTTGAGCCCCGCCAGCTCCCCCGCATCCTTGGTCGCCTGTCGCTGCGCATCGCTGAAGTAGGCGGGCACCGTGACCACGGCTTCCGTCACCGCGCCGCCCAGCGCCCGCTCGGCGTCCTCGCGCAGCGCACGCAGGATGAGCGCGGAGATCTCCGTGGGGCTGTAGCGCCGGTCACCCAGCGTCACCGGCAGGTCGCGGCCCATGCGCCGCTTCACCTCCGCGATGGTGCGCTCCGGATGCACGAGCAACTGCGCTCGCGCGGACTCGCCCACGTGGAGCCGCCCCTCCGCGTCCAGCCCCACCACCGACGGCGTGAGGCGCTGCCCCAACCGGTTGGTCAGGAGGTTGGGACGGCCCGCGCTGTCGAGCGCGGCCACCAGGGAGTGCGTGGTGCCCAGATCGATGCCAACGACATGACTCATGTGAGGTGAACCCAAGGCCTTTCGGCGAAGGACCGCGAGCGGCGGACTAGGACTCCGGCGGCGTCCACGGCTGAGCGGGCGCGGCGGCGGTGGCGGCCTCCGGGGCCGAGTACAGGCGGTGCAGCTGCCTCAGCCCCTCCTCGCTGATTCCCGCCTCACGGGCGATCTCCATCGCGCGCTCCGGCGACGCCTGGGTCACCCACTTCCACCTGTACGAAGCGATGAGCCCGCCGATGCAGGTCAGTGCGAGCAGTCCGCTGAAGATGGCGTCCACCGGATGCATCCCGGCGAAAGAGAAGAAACCGCTGAACAGCGAGATGCTCCCCAAGATGATGAACAGCAGGCGCGCCCACGCCACGAGCACGGACTTGCCGCTCATGGCGATGGCCTGCCCGCGCCAGCCATTGCCCTCCTCGGCCATGACGAGCCAGCCCTCCAGCGGGATGAGCGGCACGAAGTTGATGTGACCGAACTTCGTCGCCACGTAGCCCAGGCCCGGAATCTCATCGACCTTGCCAAAGAGCCGCGAACCGAAAATGACCATGTGCGTCCCCCTCGAAACCGTCGCGCCGTGCCACGAAGGCACCCGGGCGCGTGCGCGCGAATCCTGCGGCACCCAGGCGAACGCACGCAATCCCCCGCCCCGGGTAGGACAGTGCCTCACGACCCCGTGGGCCACCGTCCTCCAGAACATACGGACCATGAGGGAAGGACTGGTTCCATGACACCCTGAGTGCCGCTTCCCTCCGACGCCGCGTCGCTCAAGGCCGGTGCACGCAGCGGAACCCCACTCCGGTCAGGCCGTTCTTCGGATAGGCGAGGCCCCGGTGCGCGGACCGGAACAGGGAAGGGATGTGATTGAGCCAGGAGCCTCCACGGTGGATGGGCTTCTCCGGCACGCCGGAGACTTCGGGAGGCGCGTCCTCGCCCAGCCGCTCCTGATAGCCGGTGGCGGTCCACTGCCACACGTTCCCGGCCATGTCGCAAAGCCCCCAGCCGTTGCATCGAGGCCCGGCGTGAACCACCGGAGCCGTACCGCCACGGCAGCCTCGCGACCCGCACGACACCGAGCCGACCCCGTGCTCCGCGTCGAACGACTCGCCCCACCAGAAGGCGGAGGTCGTCGAGGCACGCACGGCGTATTCCCACTCCGCCTCCGTGGGCAGTGCGCCTCCGACGAGTTCGCAGTAGGCCCGCGCGGCGCGCCAGTCCACGCAGTTCACGGGATGATCCGTGCGCTCGGAGTCCAGGTTGCAGCGGCCGAGCCACTCACCCGGGGTCTCCGCGTCGCTCCACCAGCGCGCCTGCGGATCCTTCGCGCGCACCTGCTCACGTCGCGCCGCGAAGGCCCGCACCGTCACGGGCGTCACGTCCATCTGGAAGCGCTCGAACGCGACCTCCGTCCGGGGCCCTTCGTCCACATCCCGCTCCGGCTCTCCCGCCGGTGAGCCCATCTCGAAGCGCCCGGCCGGCAGCCACACCGACTCAGGCGGAGCCGAGGGCTCCACGCGGACGCCGAGTGAAGCCGTCCCCTCTCTCGCGGTTCCACAGCCCGCCACGAACACGACGAGGGCGACGCCCGAACGAACCCGGCAGGAAGTCGAAGTCATCGGCGGGCATCTTCGAACGTCACGGCCGAGTACTCCAACAGGACGTCACACCCTTCCAGCTCAGGCTGCTCCGTGGCGAAGACCCGCGCCCGGACGAAGCGGTAGTCCTGGGGATCATCCAGGTTCGCCCAGTCAAAGAAGCCCTGGAACCGGAGGTCCATCTCCCCGGGCTTCAGGCGCCCCTGATGCCATGGCACCTCCCGGACCTCCGGCGAGGGTGTCTTCGCGTGGAAGACCTCCAGGTGTCCGACGGGCGGAAAGCAGGGACGAACCCGGATGGCCTCCACGAGGCCCGAGCCATCCGGCCGGCTGTTCTCCATCCCCGCCTGGACCAGGACAAGCCCGTGGAAGAGCGACTGCTCCACGTTGATGAACTCGTGCCACCCGTCCTCCAATGGCTGGAAGTACGTGTTCCACACGTGCCGGGCGCATTCCCGGTACTGACGCATCAGGCGGTCCAGGTCCGCGCTCATCGCTCCACGCCCTCCAGCAACGACAGGATGAAGGCGCCGTACGCATCCTTCATCGGCAGCTCGTAGTCCACCTTGAGGCGGCGGCGCTCCGCGAGGACCGTCTCCCCCGTCCTCGGGTCGCGGGCCTCCTTCGCGTACGTCTCCCGGTAGAGCCCCGTCCCGCGCTTCTGCCAGTTCGGCACGTCGTTGAAGTTCACGCCCCGCTGGAAGAGCAGCTCGTTCTTCTCCGACACCGACAGGCGCGTGAGCATGTTCGTGGCCTCCGCCACGTTCTTTCCTTCGCGGCGCAGGCTCCAGTAGCAGTGCGCGTTCAGCGCGTTCCTCACCGCGTCCTCATTGCGCCAGCGGAAGTAGTCACGCACGAGCCCCGCGTTCGGCAGCTCGCAGATGCGGCAGTCGAACACGGCCAGGTCCCCCAGGAGCAGCGAGAACTTCGCGCTCGCCTCCCCCGCGAGGATGGAGTTGAGCTTGCGCGTCTTGCGCCCGAAGGTGTCCTCGTCCGGGTGGAAGAGCAGCGAGATTTCGTCGCTCTGCGTGTAGCCGTAGACGACCCGGAAGCCGCAGTCCATCAGGTGCCCGGTCGTCGCGACCATCAGGTCGCGCACGCGCACGTCGAAGGGGCTCTCGAAGGCGTGCACCTCCTTCGTGAGCCGCGTGAAGCCGCGCCCATCGATGCGCGCCACCATGAACACGCCGGGCAGCACGCACAGGTCGTGCGCGGTCTCGAACACGCGCATCTTCTCGTCCAGCTCATCGAACTTCACGTTGCCACTCCTCCACGGTGAAACCGTCCGGCCCCAGCCGGACGAAGAAAAGCGCGTCGAAGCCCTCTTCGGGATTGGGGACCTGCAATCGCTTGTACGTCCCGAGCACGCCCACCAGCGGCACGCGCTGCTCCACCGGGCGCTGATCATTCCGCAGGAGCGCGTCCGCGACCTTCGACTGGAAGTAGAGCCCCACCACGCGGAAGCCGAACTGCTTCGCGGCCGAGATGTAGCGGGAGCGCTCCGCCACCGTGGGGTTGGTGTTGTCCACCACGAAGGGCTGCTTCGCTTCCAGGCACGCGCGCAGCAGCACCTTCTCCCGGTGCCGCGTCTTGAGCATGTCCAGGCTCAGGCGGACGTGCGTGGTGAAGAAGCGCTCCCGGTAGAAGCTGCTCTTCCCCGCCCCCTGGATGCCCGTGAAGATGACCGCTTCCATGCCGCCCCTCCCTCCCGCGAAGGCCGCTCGCGGGACTTCGGGACGCTCAGGCGCGGGGAAACCCGACAGGCCTCCGGACGCTCACCCGCCCAGCCCGCGAAGGCGGACACACGACAACGCCCCTTCCAGAAGGTGGACCCGCCCGGGCTGGCTGTTGTATCCCCAGGAGTGCCGGAGCGGTCCGGGTGAACGCCGGCCATCGCAGGCATGGATGGCGGGAGGAAAGTCCGGGCTCCAGAGGGCAGGGTGCTGGCTAACGGCCAGTCGAGGCGACTCGCAGGAAAGTGCCACAGAAAACAGACCGCCCGTTCCCGCAAGGGGGCGGGTAAGGGTGAAACGGTGCGGTAAGAGCGCACCGCGTCCGGGGTGACTCGGACGGCACGGTAAACCCCACCTGGAGCAAGAGCCAATAGGAGCGCGTCCCCGAAAGGGGACAGGGATGGCCCGTCCCATGCGTTCGGGTTGCTCGCTGATGAGGTCCCTGGGCAACCAGGGCCCTAGATGAATGTTCGCCGCCCATCCCGAAAGGGGTGGGGACAGAACCCGGCTTACAGGGCCGCTCCGGTTTTTTCCCTGTTACTTGCCCACGGGGACCTGCGCCAACAGCAGGCGCCCCCGGCCGTCGTTGCGCACCGTCTCCGGGTTGGTGATGGGCAGCCGGCTGTCGTTGCGCGGCTCCCAGAACCCCATCCACACGTTGACGGCGCGCGGCGACGCGCCCTGCGGCAGGGCGATGACGAACTCGTCCTTCACCGTCTCCCCCACCTTCCACTGCGTCGTGGGGTACAGGCCGCCCGCGGGCTTGTGGTCCACGTTGAGGCGCTCCATGCGCCCGTCCGCGTCCTCCACGTGCACGAAGACGAGGTAGTCCTCTTCAATCGGCTGGAGCACCTTGAAGAAGACGGTGACGCGCGCCTGGTCCCCGGCGGGGATGCGGCCCGGCTGCACGGACGCGCCCACCACCTCCACCTTGCCGCCCAGGTTGGCGCCACTGCGGATGGACAGCGGGGGCACCTGGGCGACGGTGGCCGCGCGGCGCTCCTGGTCGCTGGCCCCACCGGGGGCCTCCACGATGCAGGCGCTGGAAGTCCCCAGGAGGACGGTGGCGGTCAACAGGACGTTCAGGGGCGGAAGGCGCATGACGGAGGGCCGTTCTACCCGGCTACGGGCGCTGCATCCAACTGCGTGTTGGTGTATGCGGAGCGGCGATGAAGACCCCGAACCCCCTCGACGCACTCCTGGCGCAGGTGCCCCCCGCCCCCTCCCCCGCCCCCACTCCTGGCGACGGGACGACGCAGCCGGGCACGGGCACTCCGCCGGAAACCGGGCTCACCGGCGGCGAAGTGGTGGGCATTGGCGGCGCGGCCCTCTTCGTCGTCCTGGCGCTCGTCGCGGCGCGCAAGCTCTTCGGCAAGAAGCGCGTTCCGGAGGCCCCCCGCAAGCCGGAGGAGGCGCCCCAGCTGCCCGCGGAGCGCCCCGAGCTGCGCGTGGAGCTGCCGCCCAACGAGGCGGAGCTCGCCCGGCGCCGCGACCTGGACGACGCCCACGCGCGCATGGACGAGCTGCGCCGTGAGCGCGAGACGGCCTCGTTCGCCGCCCACGCCGCGAAGGACCCGGCGGAGAAGGCCCGGCTGGAGGCGCAGGTCCGCGCCCTCAAGGAGCGCGAGGAGGAGGCCAAGCGCGTCGAGTACCGCGCCAAGAAGGCGCTCGACGACGAGACGCGCGAGCGCCGCAAGCGGGAGCAGGTCGAGGCGGTGCGCCTGCGCGACGAGGCCATTGCCCAGGAGGCCGCCCAGGCGGAGGCCGCCCGTCAGGCCGAGGCCGCCGCGGCGCGCGCCAAGGTGGAGGCGGAGGGCGGCCGCACGCTGGCGCAGGGGCTGGACCGCACGAAGAACCAGGGCTTCATGGCGCGGCTCAACGGCCTGTTCGGCGGCCAGCGCACCATGGACGAGTCCGTCCTGTCGGAGCTGGAGGAGATCCTCTTCACCGCCGACATCGGCGTGCGCACCGCGGACCACCTGGTGGAGGTGGCGCGCGACAAGCTCAAGCGCGCGGAGCTGAAGGACCCGGAGCGCATCAAGGGCGCCATCCGCGACGAGGTGGCGCGCATGGTGGACCTGCCCGTGCCGCGCTCGCTGGAGGGCGGTGGCCCGCCGCACGTGGTGATGGTGGTGGGCGTCAACGGCGCCGGGAAGACGACGACCATCGGCAAGCTGGCCGCGCAGCTCACCGGCCAGGGCAAGAAGGTGGTGCTCGCCGCGGGTGACACCTTCCGCGCCGCCGCCACGGAGCAGCTGGACGTGTGGGCCGAGCGCGCGGGCGCCCAGCTGGTGAAGGGCCCGGACGGCGGCGACCCGAGCGCCGTCATCTTCGAGGCGGTGAAGAAGGCGAAAGAGGAAGGCGCCGACGTCATCATCGCGGACACCGCGGGCCGGCTGCACACCAAGGCCCCGCTCATGGAGGAGCTCAAGAAGGTCAAGCGCGTGATGGACAAGGCGCTGCCCGGCGCGCCCCATGAGGTGCTGCTCGTGCTGGACTCCACCAACGGGCAGAACGCCATCCAGCAGGCCAAGCAGTTCCACGAAGCCGTGGGCATCAACGCCATCGCGCTCACCAAGCTGGACGGCACCGCCAAGGGCGGCGTCATCATCGGCATCTGCGACGAGCTGAAGCTGCCCGTGGTCTGGGTGGGCGTGGGCGAGAAGATCGCCGACCTGCGCCGCTTCGAGCCGCGCGAGTTCGTGCAGGCGCTGTTCGACTGAAGCGGCCCTACTGCCCCATCAACTGGGGCAGGAGCTGCTCCAGCAGTTGCTGCGTCTGGGCGTCCAGCTTCACACCACCCATGCCCATGTTGCCGCCCATGGCCTCCATCAGCCCCTGGAGGTCCGCCGCGCCCAGGTCCTCGTCGCCGTGGGCCTCCTCCCACCAGCGCGTGCGCAGCTGCGTCAGCGCCTTCGCATTCGCGGGGCTCGCCTTCGCCAGCTCCTGGGTGAAGCAGGCCTTGCACGCCCACTTGAAGCGGTACGTGTCCACGTACGCGCGCAGGGCCTTGAAGAAGGCGCTGTCCCCCACGAGCTTGCGCGACGCGTGGTGCAACAGCGGCGCCTTGCCGTACACGAGCGCGCCGTACTCCAGCTCGCCGCCGTCGAAGTCGCCCGTGGGCCGGTCCGCGCGGCCGTCGCTGCCGCCCGTCAGGCGGAAGAACTGGTAGGGCATCACCAGGGCCTCGTTGCGCAGGGACTCGGCGGCCTCCGGGCCGTGGGCCCACTCCATGTAGAGGAGCGCCGCGTACTGGGCCAGGGACTCGTCCACCACCGGGTCGTGGATGGGGTCCGAGCCCACGAGCCCCGCGAAGTACTGGTGCGCCACCTCGTGCGCCACGGTGAACTCCAGCGTGCGCTCCAGGGACGCGCCCACCTGCGAGCTCACCTGCGCCAGCATCCCCGCGCCGCCCTGCGCGTCCAGCAGCTCCTGGAAGGCCTCCATGCCGGGCATGCCCACCAGCATGGACAGCGGGTCCTGCTTCGCGCGGTAGAGGGACGTGCCCACCGTCACCAGCCCCGGGAACTCCATGCCGCCCGCGCCGCCGCTCAAGGGCGCCTGCACCACGCGGAAGTGGGTGTAGGGCAGCGGGCCCAGCCGCTTCTCGAACTCCGTCAGGGCCTGCGACGCGTACTTGAGCACGCGCTTGCCCACCGCCGCGTCCCGCGCCGCGAAGTGGCTCTCCACCGTGACGCCGTTCACCGTGGCGGTGGCGGACTGGTAGCCGCGCGTCACCAGCACCGGGAAGTCACGCACCGCCGCCGCCGCGAAGCTGTAGCGCACCCGGCCGTCGCGCTCGGGCACCGCGCCCATGGGCGTCCCGGTGGCGTGCGCCGCCCAGCCTGACGGCACCGTGAGCGTGGCCAGCACATGCGCGGGCTCGTACAGCGCCAGGTCCCCCGTGCCCTGCGGGCCGGCCCACGGCTGGCCCTGCTCATCCACCGGCGGCACCTGCGGCACCACGCCCACCAGGCTCACCACGTCCGCCGTGGCGGAGAAGGCCCCGTGGTCATCCGTGCCGCCCTTCGCGCCGCCGCCCAGGAGCCCGCCCGAGCCCAGCAGCGACTCCGCGCCCGGCGCCGCTTTCGGCACCGTGCCCTTCAGCGCGACCTCCAGCGACACCGTGCCGCCCGAGGGCACCGGCGGCTCTACCGTGATGCGCTGCAACGTGGGCTCCGGCCCCAGCTCCAGCGCCACGGCCTTCCCGTTGAGCTTCGCGCCGGAGAGCGTCACCTGCCGGGAGCGGGTGTTGGGCGTCAGCCGCAGGTACAGCTCCGTCACCGCTTTGGGGCCCTTGGCCACCAGCTCCACCTGCACCTTGCCCCAGAGGCGCCGCTCCTTCGGCTCCACCTCCAGCTGCACGCGGTAGAGCGGCACGGACTCCAGCGGCCCCAGCGCCCGCGCGGCCCGGTCCCGCTCCTCCGGCTTCAGGTGCTGGAGGCACAGCTGCACCTCTGGCGCCACGCTGCCCGCGCCCGGGATGGCGGAGGCCGTGGGGGCGGGAGGTGTCGCCGCGGCCACGGGGCCCGCGACCAGCGCGCACAGCAGCCACCATCCGGGGAAGGTCCGCATGGGGGCATGCTAATTGACCCCGTCCAGGGCCGCTCGCTACAAGCCTCCGGGTGCGCCACTCGCGAACGTTGACCCTCTCCGCCGCCGCGCTGAGCCTCCTGGCCTGCGCGAAGCAGGTTCCCCCGTCCACCGCCGCCGCGCCGCCCGAACCGCGCTCGGTCCAGCTGCTGAGCGCCACGCCGGAGCGTGAGACGGCGCGCCTGGAGCAGCGGCGCGAGGACGTGGAGGTGGACACCCGCGAGGGCGAGCGCACGCCGCGCGTCGTCGCCACCGGCGAGACGCCGCAGCTGCTGCTGGACGGCGCCAAGGCGAGCCTCTGCGGGGACGCGGCCTGCACGCAGGGCTTCGCCGTGGACAACTTCCTGCTGCTGGAGGTGCTGGACACGAAGGGGAAGGTGTCGCGCCGCGCCGCCGTGGGCTTCGCGGACAGCGTCTTCATCGGCAACGAGCAGGTGGACAACGTGGGCCGGCGCGCCTTCAGCTTCGAGCCCAACGAGGTGGACCTCAGCGCCCTGCTGCCGGAGTCCGAGCCCTTCCGCATCCGCGCCACCGCGCTGGACTACTGGGGCGTGGGCCGCGTGACGAACGTCTTCCTGCGGCTGGAGCCCGGCGCGGGCCGCGCCGAGGACGACCTGCGGGGCAACTGAGCGGCCCGGGGCTCCAGAGTCCTCCGGAGCCAACCGGGGCGGACGCGGACGTCCGCCCCGAGCGTCGTCAGAAGCGCACGCCGTTCGCGGGCATCGCCGGGCGCAGGCCCGAGAACCCGATGTCGCCGTCACACGTCCCGCCGCACACTTCGTTCGGGGTGAGCTCCGCGGGGCCCCGGGTTACCGCGTAGGCGCCAGCGCCCGCCGCCGCGGCCACCACGCCCACGCCCACCCAGACGTACCACTTCTGGTACCAGGCCTTGCTGGTGCTCTCCTTCACCTCCGGCGGCTGCTCGGTGCCCAGCGCCAGGCCCGGCTGGTCCACCTGCGGCCCCGCGGGCTTCGAGGGCTCCAGCAACGTCGAGCGAGGCACATCATCCGCCTGCGCCACCGCCGTCGGCGTGTCAGACGAGGGGCGCAGCCGCCCCTCCACGACGTAGAGCTGACCGGCGCGCACGTTGATGTTCTTCACGTCCTTGAGCCCCGGCCCGCGGAACTCGATTTCGTGCTGCCCCTGGGACAGGGGGTAGTTCTCGATGGGGGCGGGGCCCACGCGGTTGCCGTCCACGAACACCACCACGCGGGGCACGTCCGCGCGCAAGGTCGCGAAGCCCGTGGCCGCGTCCAGCGCGATGATCAGCTCTGTCGCCAGGCCCGGCGCCAGCGTCACCTGCTGGATGAAGTCCGCATAGTTCTGACGGCGGGCAACGACGGTGTGCTCACCCGGCGCCAGCTCCAGCGGCGTCTGCGGGTTCACCTCCTGGCCGTCCACCGTCACCTTCGCGCCGCGCGCGTTGCTGCCCAGCTTGAGCGCGAGCGTGGCCTTCGCCGGGGCCGTGTCCTCGGCGGTGGCCGTGGCGGCGTTCTTGCCCGCCTTGCCCTTGCGCGCGCCCAGCTTCTCCTTCTTGGGCGGCGTCTTGCGCTTGGCCGTCGGCTTCGGCGGCTTCGCGGGCTTGGTCTTGGTGCCCTTGGGCTTGGTGGGCTTCGTCTCCGAGGGACCCAGGAGATCATCAATGTCCTGGGCGAACGCCGCGGACGGCAGCGCCAGGGTGGCGACGAGCGACAGGATGGCGAAGCGGCGAAGACTCATGTCGCCCGAAGGTTAGAGAGTCATCCCTGGGGAAGCAAACACCGTCCCACCGGGCCGTCCGTTGGGAGAATATCCGCGCTCCATGCACCGCGCCCTCGTCACCCTCCCCCTCGGCCTCTGTGTCCTCTCGCTCGCGGCCTGTCCGGGCAAGGCACCACCCCGAGTGGAGACCTCCACGGCCTCCGTGCCGCCTCCCATCCACGTGCCGCCCGGCTGTGAGAAGGACCAGTCCGGCGACTACCACCACGCGCAGAACCCGGCCTTCCGCTATCTGGCCCAGGACGACGGCCGCACCCTGTCGCTCGCGGTGGTGCGCGCGTGGGCGGACGGCGGCATGGAGTCCCCGGACGCGGGCTCCGTGGGCATCGTGCTCACCCGCACGCCAGAGGGTTTCGTGGGCGAGACGCGCGCCACCGGCTTCAGCGCCTCCGGGATGCCCTGCCCCGTCGCCTTCCCCACGGAGGCCGTTGCCTGCACCGACGCAGGCCTCACGCTGAGGGCCGCGTCCAGCACCGCCATCGACGAGGGCTGCCGTCCCGCGACCTCCGGCCCCGCCCCGGTGCGACAGGAGCAGGTGCTGCTGCGCGGCGCGCCCGACGCGGGCCTGTAGGCGCCAAGCCGGAAGCCGTGGAAAAGCACCGCGCCGCCCTCCCCGCCCTGGAGCCCAGGAGCCCAGGAGGGAAGCGGCGGCGCGAGGTGGACAGCGAAGCGGTGCGAACGGCTCAGGCCGCCTGACGCGGCTGCTCCTCGGAGGGAGTCACCGCGGGGGCGGCGTCCGGCACCTTCGCCCGGCCCGCCAGCCCCTGCAGCAGGCTGGACGCGCCCACGTAGAGGAAGCCCGCCAGGAACAGGATGATGAAGGGCACCGACGTGTAGATGCGCGAGTCGATGGCGAACCACAGCGCCCCGGTGAAGTACGCGGCGAAGAGCAGCTCCACCACCGGCATCAGCGTCTTGCTGCCCCGGTAGCTCTTCTTCACGGCCTTGACGTTCTTGCCCTCCGCGCCCGTCTTCGGCGTGCGCGCGAAGCCCGACTGCTGGTTGAGCAGCGCCTCGCCCACGGCCTTCGCGTTGTTGATGGCCAGGCCGATGCCCAGGCTCATCAGGAAGGGCAGGTACTTGAAGCGCTCCCAGCCCTTCACGCCGCGCTCGCGCTGGGCGGCCACGTAGAAGACGCAGACGCTGGCCGTCGCGGTGATGAAGAACGGCAGGTCCAGGAACAGCGTGCCGTACAGGCCGTGCTGGAAGCGCACCACCATGCTGATGGGCATCAGCACGGACAGGAGCACCATCAACAGGTAGGCCATGTTGTTGGTGAGGTGGAAGAAGGCCTCGCGCTTCACCAGGAGCGGCAGGTCGCTCTTGAGGATGGTGGGGAGCAGCTTCTTCGCCGTCTGGATGGAGCCCTTGGCCCAGCGGTGCTGCTGGCTCTTGAAGGCGTTCATGTCCACCGGCACCTCCGCGGGGGAGATGACCTCCGGCAGGAAGATGAACTGCCAGCCCTTGAGCTGGGCGCGGTAGGACAGGTCCAGGTCCTCCGTGAGCGTGTCGTGCTGCCAGCCGCCCGCGTCGCCGATGGTCGTGCGGCGCCAGATGCCCGCGGTGCCGTTGAAGTTGAAGAAGCAGCCGGCGCGGTTGCGCGCGGTGTGCTCGATGATGAAGTGCCCGTCCAGGAAGATGCTCTGCGCCTGCGTGAGGATGCTGAACTCACGGTTCAGGTGGCCCCAGCGCACCTGCACCATGCCCACCTTCGCGTCCGCGAAGAAGGGCACCGTGCGCATCAGGAAGTCGGGGCTGGGGACGAAGTCCGCGTCGAACACCGCCACGTACTCGCCCGAGGCCAGCTTGAGGCCGTTCTCCAGCGCGCCCGCCTTGAAGCCCTGGCGGTTGACGCGGTGGATGTAGACGATGTCGTGGCCCTTCTGACGGTGGCGCTCCACGCACGCGCGCGCGATGCCGCACGTCTCGTCCGTGGAGTCGTCCAGCACCTGGATCTCCAGCAGCTCGCGCGGGTAGTCGATGCGGCACACCGACTCCACCAGGCGCTCCACCACGTACATCTCGTTGAAGATGGGCAGCTGGATGGTGACCTTGGGCAGCGCCTTCAGCGTGCCGTTGGGCGTCGGCAGCTTGAACTTGTGGCGGTAATACAAAAACGCCATGCGGTAGCGGTGGGAGCCGTAGACTCCCAGCACGCTCAGCAAGCTGAAGTAGACTGCCAGGAAGATGATCTCGACGGTGGTCATCGGTGACGCTCAGCCCCTCCCGCTGGCACTGGCGCCAGCGGTCCTACCAGACGTGGCGGCATGCCGACCGACCGCTCACGCTGACCGCCGCCTGTGGGTCTGCTGAGCCCCGCCCCGTATGTGCCCGAAAAGACAGGGCTTTGACCTTCCGGCTACTGATCGCCGGCGGACAATAGGGAGCCACCCGGGTCATGTCAAACTATTCCCCGGATTCGAGAGGCTTTGAACGGCGGCTTTGACGCAGGTTGTCACCCCCTCCTTCCCTGCGTCGGGGCGATACCGGGACGACGTCCCAGGTGCTCCGAGCGGCACAGGACCTAGCGCGCGACGCGCAGGGGCACGGGAGCGGTAGGCACGAGGGCGGGGCCTTCCGCGACGTGGGACTCGTCACGGGTGGCGCGGTCCAGCACGGCCTGCACCAGCGCGGGGAAGTCCAGGCCGGCGCGGGCGGCGATCTTCGGCAGGAGGCTGGTGGGGGTGAAGCCCGGCAGGGTGTTCACCTCCAGCACCACGTCGTTCTCCGTGTCGGAGCACATCAGGTCCACGCGGCCATAGCCCCGGCAGCCCAGGGCGCGGTACGCCGCGAGCGCGAGCGACTCCACGTTGACGCGGCGGGTGCCGGACAGGCGGGGCGGGAGGAAGTACTGGGCGCCGCCGCCCTTGTACTTGGCCTCGTAGTCGAAGCCCTCGCGCGGGTAGGACACCTCGCAGCTGCCCAGCACGCTGTCGCCGAGGATGCCCACCGTCACCTCCGGGCCCTGGACGAAGCGCTCCACCAGGGCCTCGCCGCCGAAGCGGCACGCCTGGACCACCGCGGGCACCAGCGCCCCGGCGTCGTGCACCACGGACAGGCCCACGGACGAGCCGCCCTTCGCGGGCTTCACCACGCAGGGGAAGCCGCTGTCGCCGTGCAGCTCCAGCGCGCGCTCCGCGTCCTCGCGGGCCACCCGGTAGCCCCGGGGAGAGGCCAGGTTGTGCAGTTGGAAGAGCTTCTTCGCCATGGGCTTGTCCATGGCCAGCGCGGAGGCCAGCACGCCGGAGCCGGTGTACGGAATCTCCAGCAGCTCCAGCAGGCCCTGCACCCGGCCGTCCTCGCCCATGCGGCCGTGCAGCGCCAGGAAGGCCACGTCGATGTCCGCCGCGCGCAGCGCCCGGTCCAGGCCGGGGCCCGCGAAGACGCGGGTGACGGTGTGCCCCAAGGTCTCCAGGGCCGCCACCACGGCCTCCCCCGTCTTGAGCGAAATCTCCCGCTCCTCGCCCCACCCGCCCATCAGCACTCCCACGCGCTTGCCCATGTCGATGATGCCTCCTTGAGCCCGCGTCAGAGCACGGATGATGCCACGCACCGGAAGTGCTCCCCGGCGCGGACATCGCGTTCAAGTGGCTGGAATGACAGGGGTTTCGCGGTGGTGCCAAGCGGCAGGCAGCCGTGTCCGGGGGGACACGGCGCGGCCCGGTGGCCACGTGCGGGAGTGTTTACAGGGCGCCGCGCCCGGGTCCCCTGGAGCCAGGGACGCAAGGCGCGGCGGCAACGGCGGCAGGCCCCGTCACCGGCGACCGGTGACGACGGGCCCGGCGCGGGACTTCAGCCCCCGTCGCGGACGCCGCTGTCGGGCAGCAGACCGCCATCCGTGAGGCCGGCGTCCGTGTCGTCACCGGCGTCCGAGTCGCCACCGGCGTCGGTGGTGCCGGCATCACTGGTGCCGGCGTCGGACGTGCCGGCGTCGGTGGGGGTGCCGTCCTCGGAGGTGCAGACCTCGTTGCGGCAGACGTAGCCCTCCAGGCACTGGCCGCGGTCGCAGGGCTGCCCTTCGGGGTCGAAGCTGACGAGCAGGCTGCAGGCGGACAGGCCCAGGACAAGGGCCGAGGGAACGATGAGCGATGAAAGGCGGCGCATGGCTAGTAGTTCCGGAGATCGTCTTCGTCGAGCTTGGGGCGCTTCTTCTCTTCCTCGCGCTTGCGCCGGGCGTCTTCCTCCGCCTTGCGCTTCGCCTCTTCGTCCGCCTTGCGCTTCGCCTCTTCGTCCTTCTTGCGCTGTTCCTCCTCGTCCTTCTTGCGCTGTTCCTCCTCGCGCTTGAGGCGGGCCTCCTCCGCGCGCTGGCGCTTCGCCTCGGCCTCACGCTCCTTGCGCGTCATCTTCTTCGCGGGGGGCGCGGGCGGCGGCTGCGGGGGCGGCTCGAAGACAGGGGGCGGGGGCGGGGGCGCCGGGGCCGGCTCGGTGGCGGGCGTGGACGTGGCGTTCGCCTTGGGAGAGGGCTCCGCCTTGGGAGAGGGCTCCGCCTTGGTGGCGGGCGGAGGCGGCATGGGCAACGCCTGGTCCAGGGGCTTCGCCTCACGGGCCGGCGCGGCCTTCTCCGCCGGAGGGCTCGCGGGGGCGCTGGACGACGAGCCCCCACCCTTCTTGTAGAACGCCAGGTAGCTGCCGGCGCCCGCGGACACCAGGCCCGCCAGCACGCCGATGTCCGCCACCAGCGCGTACGTCTTGCCGGTGCTCTTCAGGTCCTCCGCGCGCGTGCTGCCCTGCGGCGCGAGCTTGAACGCGTCCGCCTTGGAGGAGGACTCCAGACCGAAGTAGATGCCGCCCGCCAGCAGCGCCACGCCCGTGGCCAGCAGCACGTAGCCCGCTGTCTTGCGGCTCACGCCCCCGCCGCTGGCGAAGTGCTTCACCGGCTTGCCGTCCACGCGCGCCGCGTCCTGGCCGACCAGGCCCGTCAAGAGCGCCTCGGAGCCCGTGGCCATCGCGTCACCGCGCGGCACCTGGCCCAGCGCGTACGCCAGGTTGTGGCCGTCCGCCACGTCCATGCGCAGGCCGGTGACGGTCAGCGGCGCGTTGCCCGGACCGCCGCGCACCAGCAGCGCCAGCACCTGCGGCACGCCCGCGAGCGCGCCCAGCTCCTGCAGCGCCTGGTCCCGCTCCTCGTCGTCGGGGTTCTTCGCGATGCGCTCCACGAGCGCCTCGTAGCGCTGCTGCACCGGCAGCTTCGCGAGCGTGAAGGAAGACTCGCCCTCGCGAGCCCGGCCTTCCGTCACGGCGTAGCCCGGCGCCACCAGCGTCACGTAGTGGTCCGCGCGCGTCAGGCCCGTGAGCGCCAGCGGGGACACGCCCTTGTAGGTGCCGTCCACGAACACCTGCGCGGCGGCGGGCTGCGTGCTCACGTTCAGCGTGGCCTGCGCGCCGTCCAGCTGCGCCTTGCGCTCCTTCTCCACGAACGCCATGGACTCGGGCGGGAAGAAGTTGGCGTTGAAGGTGGCGCGAGGGTCCACCGCGAGAACACCGCGCATCTCCAGCTCCGCGGCCTTGTTCTCTCCGTTGACCCCCTGCGTCGCGGCCTTCATCACCCGCGCGCGGCTGAGCAGCGGGAACGCGCGCGACAGGTCCGCCTGCTCGTAGGCCTTCACCGCCTTGTCGAAGCTCTGGAGCGCCTTCACGGTGTCCAGTTCGTCGTAGGCCTTCGCGCCGTCCTTGAACGCGGCGTTGCCCTCCACCGCCTTCGCCTGACGCGCGGCCGCGCCCTCGGCATCCAGCGCGTCCGTCAGCCGCACCAGCTCCATCCGGCCGGAGCGGGCCACGGCCTGCTCCGCCCAATGCGTCAGCGCCAGCGCCTCACCCTCGAGCGAGGCATCCACGGGAATGGCCACCACCGCAACGCGGGGGCCCGCCGCCGTCGGCAGCGTTCGCGGCATCAGCCGCAGCGGTACGTGTTGCTGCTGCGCGGCGGCGGGGCCCATGGCCAGCATTCCCACCAGCCAGCCACTGAGCGTCGCGTGCAGCGCGCGATTGAAAGGACGTCGCATCCGGTCTCCCTCGTTGCTGTGCGCATTACACGCACTGCGAGGCGGAACGCCACCTCGAAAGGGGGTTTCAGCGACCCGCGGTGCTCCCGGAGGCCCGGGACGCGGGCCCTGGCGCCAACCCATGGAGGTAGTTGAGCGCGACCTTCAGCTGTGGATCCGTGAGCTTCGCCGTCACCGCCCAGTCCTTCAGGTTCGCGGGCAGGGTCCGGGGATGGGCGGCAACCTCCGACGTCGTCTGGGACGGCTCCGCCTTGAAGTGGCCCCGCAGGTCCTTCTCCCGCGGCGCGTCACTCCCCGCCTTCCCGGAGGAGTCCTCCGGCACCAGGAAGTCCGGGGTGATGCCCTTCTCCTGGATGCTGCGGCCCTTGGGCGTGTAGTAGCGCGCGATGGTGAGCTTCAGGCCGGAGCCGTCCTCCAGCTCGATGATGGTCTGCACGCTGCCCTTGCCGAAGGTCTGCGTGCCCATGATGACCGCGCGGCCGTGGTCCTGGAGCGCGCCCGCGACGATCTCCGACGCGGAGGCGCTGCCTGCGTTGACCAGCACCACCAGCGGGTAGTCCTTCTCCGTGTCGCGGTCGCGGCTCTTCTCCTCGGAGGCGTTGCGGCCGTCGCGCCCGCGCGTGGACACGATGGGCAGGTTGCCCGGCAGGAAGCGGTCGCTCATGGCCACGGCCTGGTCCAACAGACCGCCGGGGTTGTTGCGCAGGTCCAGCACCAGGCCGTCCAGCTCCTTGCCGCCGTTGAGCGCGCGCAGCCGGTCCAGCTCCTTCTTCAAGGACAGGTCCGTGCGGTCCTGGAAGTTCTTCACCTTCACGTGACCGATGCCGCCGTAGAGCGCGCTCTCCACGGACACGATGCGGATGTGGTCGCGCAGGATGGCCAGCTCCCGGGGCGCGTTGAAGCCCGCGCGCATGAGCGTGAGCAGCACGCGGCCACCCGCCGGCCCACGCATCTTCTGGAGCGCGCGGCCCAGGTCCATGCCCTGGGTGCTCTCCCCGTCGATGGCGAGCAGTTCGTCCCCGGCCTTGATGCCCGCGCGCGCCGCGGGCGTGTCGTCGATGGGCGCAACCACCACCAGCCGGTCGCCCTTGCGCGCGATCTCAATGCCCAGGCCGCCGAACTCACCGGACGTGTCGATCTTCATCTCCCGGAAGACTTCCGGAGGCATGAAGAGGGTGTGCGGATCCAACGTGTCGAGCATCCCCTGGATGGCGCCCTGGATGAGCGTCTTGCGGTCCACGCTCTCCACGTAGTTGTTCTCCACGTAGGAGAGCACCCGCGCGAACAGCTCCAGTTGGCGGTACGCGGATTCCTCCCGGCCGGCCGCGTCCCCTGGCTTCTGCGCGAGCGCGGGCGCGCCCCACAGCAGGAGCGCGGCGAATCCCATGCGCCACGGCTTCGGGAAACGGATCACGGGAGCGCGTCCTCGGGGGTCGGGTGGAAGGGGCCGTCGCAAGGCCCCTGAGTCTACACCCGGCCCGCCGGACGATTCCCGCCCTTAGAGGCGGGTCCGGTCCGCGAAGCCCACCAGGTGGGACACGAACGCGTCCGGCCGCTCCATCTGCGGCACGTGGCCGAAGCCCTCCACCACATGCACCTCCGCCTGGGCGGGCAGGTGCTGCCGGTACCAGTCGAGGATTTCCGGGGGCAGGAGCCGCTCGCTGCCGCCCCAGAGGAAGAGCACCGGCATCTTCAAATCCCGCACCGCCTGGGGCGCGATGCTCGCCTGCGTCGCGAGCGCATCCGCCGCCAGCGCCTGCACCGTGGGCGTCGTGTAGAGCTTGCTCAGCGCCGGCGCGAGCAGCAGCGCGCCCAGGGGCGGCCGGTGGAAGAGCTTGCGCGTCAGGGCGCGGACGTCCGCGCTCGACTTCACCGCGAAGTGCCCCAGCAACGCCGCCAGCGCCTGCGGCGTCAGCTCCGCGCCCGCGGGAGCCACCAGCGCCAGCGCCTTCACCCAGGCGGCATGCTCGGAGGCCAGATTGACGGCCATGGCCCCGCCCAGCGAGTTGCCCACCACGAGGGCGGGCGTCTTCACCACCTGCTCGAAGTAGGCGCGCAGCACGTCGAACTGGCCCTGTACGCAGGTGGGGCCGCCGCAGAACTCGCCGGAGAAGCCGTGGCCCGGCAGGTCCGGCGCGAGCACTCGGGAGAAGCGCTTCGCCAGCCCGAAGAACGTGCGCCCGAAGCCGTTGGCGGACCCGCCCAGCCCGTGCACCAGCACCACCGGAGGCCCCTTGCCCTGCCCCTCCAGCGCGTAGTGGTGTACCGCCTGCCCACCCACGTTCACCGTCTCCGACTCCACACCCCGCGCCACCAGCACGCGTCGCATCGCTTCCTGCATCCCACCCATCAGGTCCACGCGAGGGCCTCCTTCGTCCACCGACGACCACCCACTTCTAACGCCTCCGCGTCTTGGACGCAGCGCATCAAACAGACAATGTCAGGGCGTCCCGGCGGCGGCGGTGGCGGGGGCCAGCCAGGGGGCGGGGTCGACGGCCTGCCCGGCGCGGCGGACCTCGAAGTACAGGTAGGCGCCCTTGAGGGAGCCGGTGTCTCCCACCTCCCCCACCACGTCCCCCGGAGCCACTCGCGCGCCCACGGCGACGGTGATGGTGGAGAGGTGGGCGACCAGGGTGTGGAAGTCGTCGCCATGGTCGACGATGAGCAGGTTGCCGTAGCCGCGCAGCCAGCCCGCGTAGACGACGGTGCCCTCGGCCACCGCGTGCACGGGGGTGCCCGCCGCGGCGCGGATGTCCACGCCCTTCTGTACGGTGACGGTGTTGAAGCGCGGGTTCACCACGCGGCCGAAGCCCACCTCCACGATGCCGGCCACGGGCCGGGGCAGCTTGCCCTTCAGGGCGCCGAAGCCGCTCGTCGCGGGGGCCTCGTGCAGGTCCACCAGCATGCGGGTGAGCTCCGCGTCCGCGCCCTCCAGCTCGCGCACGGCGCGCTTCGCCAGCTCCGCTTCGCCGGCCAGCTTCCCCACCACCTCCTCCAGCGCCTCCTGCTGGGCCTGGGCCTGCTTCGACTGCTGCTGGAGGAAGGCCACGCGCTGCGACAGCGAGGTGTGCAGCCGCTTCAGCTCCAGCGTCGCCTGCCGCTGGAGGGTGGCCACGTGCTGCACGGTGCGCAGCAGCTCCAGGTCGCCCGCCATGCTGGCCTCCAGCGCGCGGGCGCGCCACATGAGCGCGGCGAAGTCGTCCGCGGACAGGAGCACCTCCAGCGGGCGGCGGCGCTGGAGCCGGTACAGGGTGCGCAGGCGCGGAGACAGCCGGCGCAACTGGGCGCGCAGGGCCTCGCGCAGCACGGCCTCCTCACGCTCGGCGAGCGCGACGCGGCGGCGGAAGAGGTTCAGGTCGCCCTCCAGCGCGCGCACGCGGCGGCGGGAGAAGGCGACCATGTCCTCCATCAGCTCCATGCCCTCCAGCACGGAGAGCTTCTTCGCCTCCACCAGGGCCAGCGTCGCGCGCTGCGCGGCCAGCTTCTCGCGGATGGCCGCGCGCTCCGCCTCCTCGTCATGCTGGGCGAACGCGGCGCTCGCGCCCAGGAGCGCCATGAGCCAGACGAGCCGCCTCATACGCGCAGGAAGCGCCCCACCGCGACGAAGCTGCCGCCCAGGCCCAGGGCGCAGCCCGCCGCGAGCAGCTCCAGCGCGGTGCGCGTCTCCACCCACGGCGCGGCCACGCCCGGCCCCAGGAGGAACGCGAAGAGCGAGCCCAGCGTGGGCCCCAGGAGCCGGCCGAAGAGCCACAGCCCGCCCACCGCCACCAGCGCGCCCAACAGCCCCTGCAGCAGGCCCTCCAGGAGGAACGGCGCCTTCACGAAGCGGTCCGTGGCGCCCACCAGCTTCTGGATTTCAATCTCCTCGCGCCGCGAATAGATGGCCAGCTGGAGCGTGGCCGCGACGATGACGATGGTCGTCCCCAGAACCACCACCAGCGCCACCAGCGCGCCGAAGCTCAGCGCGCGGGCGATGGCGGACAGCCGCTCCACCGCGGCCTCGCCGTAGTCCACGCCGGTGACGCCGGGCAGCGCGCGCAGCTCCTTCGCCAGGGCCGCCAGCGCCGCGGGGGAGCGACGGGCCTCCGGCACGCGCAGCTCCAGCGTCGCGGGCAGCGGGTTCTCCGGCAGCTCCGACAGCGCCTCGCCCAGGTCGCCCAGCTCGCGCTTGAGCCGCTTCAGCGCCTCTTCCGGCGGCACCACCGTCACCTCGCCGTGGCTCAGCTCCAGCACGCGCGTGTGGACGCCGTGCACCTCGTCCTCGCCCAGCTGCGGCGCCAGGTAGAGCGTCACCTCCACCTCGCCGCCCAGCGACGCGAGCAGGTTGTCCACCACGTGCGACGCGCCCCGCGCCAGCCCCGCCGCGAACAGCGCGATGGCGATGGTGGACACGGCGATGAAGTGCACGAAGGGCGCGTGCTTCAGCCCCCCGGCCGCCGAGCGCCAGAAGTAGGCCGCCTTCGACAGCACGCTCATACCAGCATCCGCCGCGCCGCCTTGACGCCGTCCTCGTCGGAGACGATGAGCCCGCGCTCCAGGCGCACCGTGCGCTTCTGGTAGCGCGACAGGAGCGTGGCGTCGTGCGTGGCCACCATCACCGTGGTGCCCCGGATGTTGATGTCCGTGAGCAGGTCCATGATCTCGACGGTGAGCGCCGGGTCCAGGTTTCCCGTGGGCTCGTCCGCCAGGAGGATGGTGGGGTCGTTCACCAGCGCGCGCGCAATCACCACGCGCTGCTGCTCTCCACCCGACAGCCGCAGGGGCAGCGAGTTCGCCTTGTGCTCCAGCCCCACCAGCTTGAGCATCCGGTGCACCTTCTCGCGCGCCTCCGAGCGGGGCACGCCCAGCACGTCCAGCGTGAAGCCCACGTTGTCCGCGACGCTGCGGTGGGGCAGCAGCTTGAAGTCCTGGAACACCACGCCGATGTTGCGCCGCAGGTACGGCACCGCCGACTCGCGGATGCGCGCGATGTTCTTCCCGCCCACCAGGATTTGCCCCTTGGTGGCCTTCTCCCCGCAGAAGATGAGCTTGAGCAGCGTCGTCTTCCCGGCGCCGGACGGGCCAGTGAGGAAGACGAACTCGCCCTTCTCCACGTTCAGGTTGATGTCCTGCAACACCGGCGGATCGCCGGGATACGCCTTGTAGACGTGGAAGAACTGGATCATGTCCGGAGAAGCGCGAGGCCCTCCGGGCAGCGTACCACGCCCCCGGAGCCCGCCCAGGAACGGGCCGGGCGTGGCCGGAGGGCAGCACC
Organism: Corallococcus sp. AB011P; assembly: GCF_003611605.1. Classification (NCBI taxonomy): domain Bacteria; kingdom Pseudomonadati; phylum Myxococcota; class Myxococcia; order Myxococcales; family Myxococcaceae; genus Corallococcus; species Corallococcus sp. AB011P. Next base: position 178,954 of record NZ_RAVX01000015.1, on the reverse strand, counting down.
GCGCGAGCGGCCTTAAGAGGGCTCGCCCTCGCTCGCCAGGTAGCTGAGGATGACCTCGTCCAGGCTCTTCTCGGAGATGAGGTCCTCGCCGAAGAGCGTCTCCACGCCCACCTCGTTGATGCGCGGCTTCTCCTTGAGGGCGCGCGCGGCGGCCACTTCCGGAGGCAGCTGTGAGGCGGGGGCCACGACGGGAGGAGGAGGCGGCGTGGGGGGGCGCGGCTGCGCGGGCGCTTGCGGCGGCAGCTTCGGCTGCGCGGCCATCTCCGCGTCCGTGGCCAGCTGGCCCGGCTGATACGAACGGACCGTGGACTCGAAGTTGTCGTACACGCCGTTGATGAGGTTGCGCAGCATCTCCTTGTGCTGCTCCTCCATCAACTCGCGAACAACCTCCGCCAGGTTCTCCGCGTTGAGGATGTCCGCGTAGGACGTCTTCTTGGACGCGAGGATGTTCCCACCCACGAACAGGTGGGTGATGATGTGGGGGTTGTTGACGCCCGAGTCCTCGGTCTGGACGTGGTAGACCTTCCCCTTGTGCTTGATGTTGTGATTGAAGCCAGTGACGGCTTTTTCGAAGGTTTTCGCCATTGCCGAGGTCGGGCACCGTAGCAGCGGGGTCCAGGCTTCACAAGGTAAGCGTCACGCGCCCCGCACCTCTTTTACGCGTGCCTGCCCGCTTCCGGCCGGTGTGCGTCCGCCACCTTCTGGCACCCTCCGTGTGCGGATCCACACGAGGACACCAGCCTGGCGGGCATGGGCGGCTCTGTTGAAAAGCCGAAACGCCCTGGGGTACGTAACCCCTCTGACGATCGCGCCGTCAGTCCCTCCCTCCCTGCCGCGGACCGGAACACCACCGATGAAGAAGCCGGACACCATCGCGGAGAAGGTCCGCCTGCAGGATGCCCAGGCGCTCGCGCAAGGCTACTCGCCCGCCATCCGCGCCATGGAGATCGCCTCCATCATCGCGTTCGTGGGCCTGGAGAGCGTGCTCGTCTACAAGCTCTGGAGCACCCACCACACCGGGCCGTGGATGCTGATTCTGGCGGTGGTGCTGGGCTACCTGGCCGCGGACTTCGTGTCCGGCTTCGTCCACTGGATGGGCGACACGTGGGGCTCCACGGAGATGCCCGTCCTGGGCAAGGCGTTCATCCGCCCCTTCCGCGAGCACCACGTGGATGAGAAGGCCATCACCCGCCATGACTTCGTGGAGACCAACGGCAACAACTGCCTCGTGTCGCTGCCGGTGGCGGCGCTCGCGGTCGCCGTGCCGCTCGCCGGCCCGGGCTGGGTGTTCCTGGCCGCGTTCCTGGGAGCGATGATCTTCTGGGTGATGGCGACCAACCAGTTCCACAAGTGGTCGCACCTGGATGAGCCGCCCGCGATCATCAACTTCCTGCAGCGCGTGCACCTCATCCTGCCGCCGGACCACCACCGCATCCACCACACCGCGCCCTTCAACCAGTACTACTGCATCACCGTGGGCTGGATGAACCGGCCGCTGAAGATGATCCACTTCTTCCCGCTGATGGAGCGGCTCATCACCTGGGTCACCGGCCAGCTGCCGCGCCAGGACGACATCGGCACGGAGGCCGCCCAGGCGCTCGTCGCCGTGGACGTCGCCCAGGAGGTGCCCGTCATCCAGGCGGCCAAGGAGCTGCTCAAGTCCTCCGCCGAGGAGCCCACGGCGAGCGTCTCCACGCCCCCCGTGCGCTGAAGCAGGGCCCAGGCGGCAAGGCTGCCTAGAAGCGTAGGTCCACCTGCTCCGCGGAAGAAATGGGGCGCCCCAGGAAGCGGGCCCCCACCTCCACGAAGCGCTCCGGCACATCGGTGACGAAGAAGGCGTGCTCGGGCGCGCCCACGGACGCTGGAGCCAGGAGCCCCTTCTCTCCCAACAGCTCCGCCACCGCCTCCGCCGTGGCCTCCGCCGAGTCCACCAGCGACACGTGCGGCCCCACGACCTCGGCGATGACGCCCTTGAGCAGCGGGTAGTGGGTGCAGCCCAGCACCAGCGTGTCCACACCGTCGCGCGCGAAGCCGGCCAGGTACTCGCGAGCCACGAGCAGCGGCACGTCGCCGTTGGTCCACCCCTCTTCCGCCAGGGGCACGAAGAGCGGGCACGCCGTCGCCTTCACCGCGACCTTCGGGTTGCCCGCCTCCAGCGCCCGCTGGTACGCGCCGGAGCGGATGGTGCCCGGCGTCCCGATGACACCCACTCCGCCGCCCCGGGTGCGCTGGAGCGCCGTGCGGGCGCCGGGCTCAATCACGCCCAGCACCGGCACCGGCAGCGCGGCCTGGAGGGCGGGCAGCGCCGCGGCGGAGGCCGTGTTGCACGCCACCACCAGCAGCTTGATGCCACGCTCCAGCAGGAACTCCGCGTTCTTCAGCGAGTAGCGCGTCACCACCTCGCCGGACTTGGTGCCGTAGGGCACGCGCGCGGTGTCCCCCAGGTAGAGCGTGCGCTCGTGGGGGAGCCGCGCCATGAGCGCCTTGAGGACCGTGAGCCCTCCGATGCCGGAGTCGAACACGCCGATGGGACCGTGGCTGTCTTGCCGCATGCGGGGAGTCCCTATCACGTTTGATGCCAACGCCCCCCGCACCGCCCGCGTGTCCCCCGGAACGCACGAAGGGCCGGAAGCCTGGAAGGCCTCCGACCCTTTCATGACGCCCGTTCCTGGTGGGCCCCGCGACTACTGCACGCGGTCCAGCGGAGCGATGGCGGCGCCCTGCGCGGGCGGGAAGTCGTGGGCATAGACGCGCAGGCGCAGCATGTCCGCGCCCCGGGGCGAGATGTAGCGCCGACCGCCCGTGCCGTTCGCCTGCAGCGACACGAAGTACTCACCGGGGCGCAGGAACTCGAAGACGGCCGGGGACTCGTTGCAGGAGAACCACTGGCCCTCCTCGCCGTAGACCCACTCGTTGGTGTGCACGTCCTGGAAGTTGATGCCCACCTCGCTCACGCCAGCCTGGCCGCAGCTGAGCCGCGTGGCGCCTTCATAGAGCTGCCAGCCCACCGCGGCGCCGCCGATGATCCAGGTGTTCGCCGTGATGGAAGCCGGGATGCCCGCCTGCGACGTGAAGCCGCCACCGTAGTAGTAGAGCGGCCGCTCGAACGAGTCGATGGCCACGACCTCCAGGTAGTGCTGCCCGGGGGCAATCTCCGGCGTCTCCACGTAGCGCCCCTGGCTGCCCTGGTTGCAGTTGAAGCGCCCCCACGGGCCGTCATCCACGCGGGCATCCACGTAGGCCACCCCGGCCTGGCCGCAGGAGGGGTAGGACGTGCCCGCCTCCGTCGGGAACAGCCAGTTCACATAGGCGTAGGAGGTGGCGCCCGTGCGGCCCGTGTTGAAGTTGATGGGCACGGCCACGTTGCCGTCCACGGAGAAGGTGCCGCGGTACGAGTAGACCGCCACGCCGTCGTAGTCCACCGCCTCCGCCGTGAACGAGTACGTGCCGGGCGCGAAGTCGTGCAGGACGATGCCGTCGAAGCCGTTCGCCGAGCAGGGGTACTTGCCGTCACCCTCGAGGAGCTCGCCGTCGATGTAGATGTCCACACCGTCGATGTCCCGCATCTGGCCGCAGGTGGCGCCGTCGAAGCTCCACGACATCCGGACGTCGCCGGGGTAGCGCGGGTGGTTGCTTTCGACGACGCAGCCAGTGAGTCCAGAGGAGAGACAGAGGAATGCGGCGAGCGTTCTCGCGTTCATGGTGGGCATCCGTGGTTCGGTTTCGGGAAGTTGAGGTCGTCGGCCCGTAACAACCCTCCAGACGACCAGCCCCGGGAATTATTCAGTGCCGTCCAAAGCAACCGGGCGTTGTAAGCGGGTTTGACCCACCCGAGGACGGAATGTTACGCGCTGGACCCCATGATACCCCACCTGCCCCTGGCCTTTGGCGCCATGAACTACGTGGAGATCATCCGCGACGCGTCGTTCATCGAGCTCGCGGTGCTTCTCCTCCTCATGGGCGTCTCGGTCGCCTCCTGGGCCCTCATCGCCATGAAGGCCACCCAGTTGTCGCGTGCCCGCGCCCAGTCGCTTACCTTTCTTGACACGTTCTGGAAGGCATCCCGGCTGGAAGCCATCTACCAGTCCGCCCAGAAGCTGGAGGGCTCGCCGCTGTCGAAGGTGTTCTGCGCGGGCTACGAAGAGCTGAGCAAGCTGGCGCAGACCGGTAACAAGGAAGGCGGCGCCGAGGACGCGATGAGCGCCAAGCTGGGCGGCATCGAGAACGTGGAGCGCGCGCTCAACCGCGCGGCCACGGCGCAGATCACGGAGCTGGAGAACCGCGTGTCCTTTTTGGGCACGGTGGGCGCCGCGTCGCCGTTCGTGGGGCTGTTCGGCACGGTGATTGGCATCCTGGGCGCGTTCAACAACATCGCGGAGCAGGGCAACGCCACGCTGGCCACGGTGGCGGCGCCGGTGGGCAACGCGCTCTTCGCCACGGCGGCGGGGCTGTTCGCGGCCATCCCGGCGGTGGTCGCGTACAACTCGTTCGTCAGCCGCATCAAGGTGTTCGACACGGAGATGTCCAACTTCTCCGCGGACTTCCTCAACATCATCAAGCGGCACTTCTTCCGCTAGGAGACCCGTCACATGGGCATGGGCGGAGGCAAGGGCGGCGGTGGCCGCACCACCATGAGCGAGATCAACGTCACGCCCATGGTGGACGTGATGCTGGTGCTGCTCATCATCTTCATGGTGACGGCGCCCCTCATCCAGCAGGGCGTGAAGGTGAACCTGCCGGAGACCAAGGCGGCCCCGGTGGAGGCGACGGAGAAGAAGGTCGTCCTCTCCATCGACGCGGGGCGCAAGGTCTACATCGGGGACGCGGAGGTTCCGCTGGAGGAGCTGGAGACGAAGCTCGCCGCCAACGCCAAGGCGCAGGCGGACAAGGAGGTCTACCTCCACGCGGACCGCGACGTGCCGTACGGCGTGGTGGTGGAGGTGATGGCCGCGGCCCAGCGCGCGGGCATCGCCAACGTGGGGATGATCACGGAACCGGCCACGGGCTCCAAGGCGTCCAACTCCGGCAAGGCTGCCCCCGCCGCGTCTGGCGCCAAGGGCAAGCCCAAGGAGGCGAAGCGCTAGCCCATGAGCTCCGCGGTGACCCACAGCCTGCTGGTTTCACGGCCCACCCGGCTGTCGCGCTTCCTCGTCGTCTCCGTGGTCGGGCACGTGGCGGTGGTCGCCGCGGCGCTGCTCTACGCGAGCTTCTCGTCCGCGCCGAAGGTGAACCTGGACCAGAAGCCCATCAACGCGTCGCTGGTGCGGCTGGGCAAGCCGCGCGACCCCAAGCTCCTGCCGCGCAAGGAAGTGGCGCAGCCGCCGCCCAAGGAGGTCGTGGCGAAGCCCACGCCCACGCCTCCCGCGGAAACGCCCGCGCCCTCCCCCGCCGCCGTGGCGGTGCCCGGTGTGAAGCCCGCCCCGGCCCCCGCGCCCCAGAAGGGGGAAGCGACCGCGGAGGACCGGCGCAAGAAGCTCTTCGGCGCGTTCGACAAGTCCGCGAAACCCACGGAGCCGGAGGAGCTGGAGGGTGCCGAGGACGGCGACCCGGACGGTGACTCCGCGGTGGCGGAGGGCGAGCGGTACTACGGCCTTTTGAAGTCCCAGGTGCGCCGTCACTACAACGTGGCGGACACCATCCCCGACGCGGAGCGCCTGTACCTGAAGGCGCAGGTGGCCATGAAGCTGGGCCGCGCGGGTGAAGTGCTGGACGTGAGCCTGGCCAAGGCCAGCGGCAACGAGCTGTTCGACGCGGCGGTGGTGGCCGCCGTGCGCAAGGCATCACCCTTCTCTCCTCCCCCCGATGCGCTTCGCGACGCGCTCCAGAAGAACGGCGTCGTCCTGGTGTTCAGCCCATGAAAGCCCTCCTGCTGTCGCTCCTCCTGGTCCCCGCGCTGGTGCTGGCGCAGGCGCCCGTCATTGAAATCTCCGGCGCGAACTTCCGCCCGCTGCCGCTCGCGGCCCCCGCGCCCGTGGTGCAGGAGGGCGCGGACAAGAAGGCCGCCCAGTCCTTCGACACCGCCTTCACGTACGACCTCACCGCCTCCGGCATCTTCCAGGTGCTGGACCGCAACAGCTTCACCGCGGACGCCAAGGAAGGCATGACGGCGGGCAGCATCAACTTCAGCCGCTGGGCGGACGTGGGCGCGGAGTCGCTGGTGAAGGTGTCGCTGGCGCAGGACGGCGGCGCGCTGCGCGGCGAGCTGCGCCTGTTCAGCGTGGCCACGGGCAAGGAGGAGCTGAAGGTGTCCAAGGACGCGCCGGCCGGTGAGCCCCGGCAGCTGGCGCACGTGCTGGCGGACGCGCTCTACCGGCACTTCACCCGCGAGGCGAGCCCCTTCCTGTCGCGCATCACCTACGTGCGCAAGGCGGGCGCCAACCGCGACGTGTACGTGGCGGACTGGGACGGCATGAACGCGCAGGCGCTCACCAAGGGCGGCACGCACATCCTCCCCACGCTCAGCCCGTCCGGCCAGGTGGCCTACACGTCCTACCGGAAGAACCGGCCGGACATCTACGTGCAGTCCCCCGGCGGCGAGGCGAAGCCGCTGGTGACCGAAGGCCAGATGGCCACGGGCATCGCGTACTCGCCGGACGGCAAGCGCATCGCCTACGCGCTGGCGGAGGGTGAGAGCGCTCAAATCCACGTCGCCTCGGCGGACGGCTCCGGCGCGAAGGCCGTCACGGACACGCCCTACGGCCTCAACACCAGCCCCACCTGGTCGCCGGACGGCAAGCGCATCGCGTTCGTGTCCAACCGGGGCGGCAGCCCGCAGGTGTACGTGATGAACGCGGACGGCTCCGGCGTGAAGCGGCTCACCTTCCAGGGCAACTACAACCAGACGCCGGACTGGTCGCCGCGCGGGGACCTCATCGCCTTCACCGCTCGCGACGAGCGCAACGCGTTCGACCTCTTCACCGTCAACGTGGACACGGGCAAGGTGACGCGCCTGACGCAGGACCAGGGCAACAACGAGGAGCCCACCTTCTCCCCCAACGGCCGGCTCATCATCTTCAGCACCAACCGCAACGGCGGCGCGCACCTGTGGGTGATGACCTCCGAGGGCAACAACCAGATGCCGCTGCCCATGGAGAAGGGCCACTGGCTGACGCCGGACTGGGGCACCGCTCCGGCGGCGAAGTAGTCCGTCACGGCGGGTGACGTTGACAGGGGGGACGCGCCGGGGTGCATTGCGCGCCTCATGAGCGCTCCCCTCCCCGCCCACAAGACCCACTGGGGGTTGGACCCCCAGGTCGTCTTCCTCAACCACGGCTCGTTCGGCGCCTGCCCCAAGGCGGTGCTCCAGCACCAGTCGGAGCTGCGGGCCCGGCTGGAAGCGGAGCCCGTGCGCTTCCTCGCTCGTGAGGCGGAGCCGCTGCTGGACGAGGCGCGCGCCGCGCTCGCGGCCTTCGTGGGTGCCAACGCGGATGACCTGGCGTTCGTGCCCAACGCCACCACGGGCGTGAACACCGTGCTGCGCAACCTGCGCTTCCAGCCCGGCGACGAGCTGCTCACCACCGACAACGAATACAACGCGTCCAAGAACGCGCTGGACGTGGCCGCCGCTGAAAAGGGCGTGAAGGTGGTGGTGGCGAAGCTGCCCTGGCCCGTGTCCTCGCCGGAGTCGGTGGTGGACGCGGTGATGGCGCAGGTGACGCCGCGCACGCGGCTGTTGCTCGTGGACCACATCACCAGCCAGACGGCGCTGGTCATGCCGGTGGCGGAGCTGGTGCGCAAGCTGCGCGAGCGGGGCGTGGAGACGCTGGTGGACGGCGCGCACGGGCCGGGCATGGTGCCGCTGGCGCTCCAGGAGCTGGGCGCGGCGTACTACACGGGCAACTGCCACAAGTGGCTGTGCGCGCCCAAGGGCGCCGCGTTCCTGTACGTGCGCCGCGACCTGCAGCCGGACTTCAAGCCCATGGTGGTGAGCCACGGGCACAACTCGCCACGCACGGACCGCTCGCGCTTCCGGCTGGAGTTCGACTGGGTGGGAACGGTCGACCCCACGCCCTTCCTATGCATCCCCACCGTGATCCGCTTCATGGAGGGGCTCGTTCCGGGCGGGTGGCCGGAGGTGATGGACTCCAACCGGGAGAAGGTGCTGGCCGCCCGGCGGAGGCTGGACGCGAAGCTGGGCAACACGACGCCGCTGTGCCCGGAGTCCATGGTGGGCAGCATGGCGTGCGTGGCGCTGCCGGACGGCTTCCCGGAGCGCCCCGAGCCGCCGCTCTACGTGGATCCCCTGCATGTGCGCCTGTTCGAGGAGCACCACATCGAGATCCCCGTCACCGCCTGGCCCCGCGCGCCCCGCCGGCACCTGCGGCTGTCCGCGCAGCTCTACAACACCGCGGCGGACTACGAGGCGCTGGTGCGTGCTTTGGAAGCGCTGCTGCGTTGAGTAGTGTTCGCGGCATGCCTCGCTTCGCATCCATCGATATCGGGACCAACTCCGTGCTGCTGCTGGTGGCGGACCGCCAGCCGGACGGCCGCTTCCAGGCCGTGGTGGAGCGCGCCGAAATCACGCGCCTGGGCCGGGGCGTGGACACCAGCCGCGTGCTGTCCTCCGAAGGCATGGAGGCCACGCTGTCCGTGCTGGTGTCCTTCGCCAACGAGGCCCGCGAACTGGGCGCGGAGGCCATCGCCGTGTCCGCCACCAGCGCCGCGCGCGACGCGAAGAACGGCGCGGATTTCATCGCCCAGGCCAAGGCCCGCGCGGACGTGACGGTGGAGATCATCCCCGGGGAGATGGAGGCGCAGCTGTCCTTCGCCGCGGTGGCCCAGGACTTCGCGAGCGAGGCCGCGGGGCCGCTGCTGGTGGTGGACATCGGCGGTGGGTCCACGGAGTTCATCTACGGCAGCGACGCCGGCACGGTGGCCTTCCGCCACAGCTTCGACGTGGGCGCCGTGCGGCTCACGGAGCGCTACGTGCGCACCGACCCGCTGTCCCCGGAAGAGCGCGGCGCCATCGAGGCGCACCTGCGCGACACCTTCTCCGCCCTGCCCCCGCCGCCCCCCGGCGCGATGCTGGTGGGCGTGGCCGGCACGGTGACGACGCTGTTCGCCGTGCAGCACCAGATGGCGACCTACGACGCGGAGGCGGTCCATGGCGGCACGCTGTCCCGGGGCGAGCTGGCCGCGCTCACGGACCGGCTGTGCGCCATGCCCCTGGACGCGCGGCGGACGCTGCCCGGCCTCCAGCCCAAGCGCGCGGACGTCATCCCCGCGGGGGCCCTCATCCTGCGTGAAGCGGTGAAGGCGCTGGGCCTGGAGGCGTGCCGCGTGAGCGACCGCGGCCTGCGCTGGGGCCTGCTGGCACACCGCTTCGGCTCTGGCTCCGGCTCCTCTCGCTCATGAACGCCTCCTCCCCCGTCGCTCCGTCCAGCTCGCACGCCACGCAGTCCGTGCGCGCGGGCTACGCGCTGTTCATCCTCACGCTGATCAACCTGGTCAACTACCTCGACCGGTACATCATCGCCGTCGCGCTGCCGGAGATTCAGAAGGACTTCGGCATCAACGACGCGCAGTCCGGCCTGCTGGGCACCGTCTTCATCATCGTGTTCATGCTGGCGTCGCCCGTGGGCGGCTTCCTGGGAGACCGCATCCCCCGCCGGCTCCTGGTCGCGGGCGGCGTCATCCTGTGGAGCCTGGCCACGGGGGCCAGTGGACTGGCGTCCAGCTTCACGGCGCTCTTGCTGGCGCGCGCGGTGATTGGCATTGGCGAGGCGGGCTATGGCGCGGTGGCGCCGTCCATCATCTCCGACCTGTACCCGCGCGAGCAGCGCACGCGGATGCTGTCGTACTTCTACATCGCCATCCCGGTGGGCTCCGCCATGGGCTACGGGCTGGGCGGGTGGCTGACGCAGACGTATTCGTGGCACGCGGCGTTCTTCGCGGGCGGCGTGCCGGGGCTCGTGCTGGGTGCCATGGCCTTCTTCATGCCGGAGCCCCAGCGCGGCGCCATGGACGGGCCGGACGCGGCGGTGAAGCTGCCCTTCATGGAGGGCCTCAAGGGGCTGGGCCGCAACATGGCCTTCTGGGCCACGACGGCGGGCTACACGCTGATGACGTTCTCCATTGGCGGCCTGGCGTTCTGGATGCCCACGTACCTGGTGCGCGAGCGGCACCTGTGGCTGGAGCACCCGGGCCGCGTGGGCCTGGTGTTCGGCGCCATCACGGCGGTGGCGGGCCTCACGGGCACCGTGGCCGGTGGATGGCTGGGCGACAAGATGGACCGCAAGCGCGCGGGTGGCGGGCTGTGGCTGTCCGGCATCGGCCTGCTGCTCGCGGCGCCGTGCATGTACCTGGCGGTGAACCTGACGGACACGACGCTGACGTTCGCGGCCATCGGCGTGGCGCAGTTCCTCATCTTCCTCAACAGCGGCCCCATCAACGCGGCCATCGTCAACTGCGTGCCGCCCGCGTTCCGCGCCTTCGCCATGGGCCTCAACGTGCTGTGCATCCACATGCTGGGGGACGCCATCTCGCCCACGCTCATCGGGCAGATCGCCGACATGGCCAGCCTCCACACCGCCATCGCCATCAACGCGGTGCCGGTGCTGCTGGGCGGACTGGCGCTCCTCCTGGGCGCGAAGCTGTTCCGGGAGGCCACGCCGCGCGTGCAGCAGGGCTGACCGCCATCGTTCGAAACGCCGGGGCCCGGAATGCATCAAGAGCCCCATTCGGTTCACGCGAGCAGGTTCACTGCTCGCCGGGGAAGGAAGCGGAGGCGTTCGTGACGGTCGCGCATTCACACCCGGTGCACGTCTGGGATACGCCGTCGCGCACCCTGGTCGTCGCATGCGGTCATGCCCAGCAGGCGCCCTCCCCCCACGCCGCCTCGCATCCGCAGGCCGTGCTCGCGCTCTACACGGGTGGACGGGCCGTCATCGACCAGCGCACCCGGCTGACGGTGTCCGCGGGCGACGTGATGCTCATCCCCGCGGGTGAGAAGCACCGCACGGTGGCGTCCGAGCGAGCGGAGGTCTGGGGGCTCGGGTTCCATCCGTCCGCCTTCACGCACACGGAGGTGGGGCCGCTGCTGGAGCCCTTCGAGCGCGTGCGCCAGGGCGCCTCCGCCGTCGTGCCGATTCCGTCCGGGCGCCAGGAGCACCTGGTGCGGCTGTTGTCGGAGCTGCACGCGGAGACACGCGCACCGCACCGCGCGCTGGGGGAGCAGGTGACGCGCAGCCTCTTCTCCCTGGTGCTCGCGGAGGTGGCGCGCTCCAGCACGTGGACTCCCGTGGAGTCGCGGGCGTCGCTCGCCGGGGATGCGCTCACGTTCATCGAACGGCACTGCCTGGAGCCCATCTCGCTGCGCGAGGTGGCCGCCGCCGTGGGCCGTTCGCCCGCGCACGTCACCACCGCGGTGAAGCAGGCCACGGGCCGCAGCGTGGTGGAGTGGATCATCTCCGGACGGATGGCGGAGGCGCGGCGGCGGCTGATGTCCACGGACGAGCGCGTGGACATCATCGCGGAGCGCGTGGGCTACGCGGACCCCACGCACTTCATCCGCCTGTTCCGGCGCGCGGAGGGGCTCACGCCCGCCGCGTGGCGCAAGCAGCACCGCGCGCCGTCCGCGCACTGAGCCAGGCGGGCACGGGGCCTCTCGCGTTCGCGGCGCGAGGAGCCTCCTCGTGCCATCCGCGGCGCCCTCGCCGCGCGCTCAGTGTCCCTTCTGCCGTGAGGGGGCGGGCTTCCCCGTCACCTCCGTGTAGCGCCGGTCCGCGTCCTCCAGGATGAGGGCGTGGTTCATCATCGCCGCGGCGATGGTGCCCGCGCTGGCCGCCGCGATGGCCGCCTGCATCGGCGTCGTCATGTCACCCACCGCGACGACGCCGGGCACGGACGTCTCTCCCGTGGGGCCCACCTTCACGTAGCCCAGGTCATCCAGTTCGAGCCCCAGCCGCGTCACCAGTTCGTGCTGCTTCTGCGGCGGCGCGGAGAACATCACGCTCCGGGCGATGCGCGTCCCGTCCTCCAGCTCCACTTCCGCAAGGCGTCCGTCCTTCCCATGCAGCGCGCGGATCTTCCGCTCCTCCAGGGGGATGCCCAGGGCCTGGAGTCTCTCACGCTGCTCCGGTGGCACCTCGAAGGTGCCGTGGGTGAAGACGATGAGGTCCCGGGACCAGTTCTGGATGATGGGGGCGCCATCCAGGTACTGCGGGTTCTTCGCCAGCATGGCGAACGGCTGGTCCTGGACCTCCCAGCCGTGACAGTAGGGACACTGGAAGATGCTGGGCCCCCACAGCTCCTTGTAGCCGGGGATGTCCAACATGACGTCCACCACGCCCATCGCCAGCAGGAGGCGCCGGGCGTCCACCGACGTGCCGTCGCCCAGCGCCACGCGGAAGCCGCCCTCGTGCTTCTCCACGGAGCCCACGCGCGTGTCGCGCACCTCCACGTTGGGATAGGCCTTCAGCTGCTCGCGGCTGATGCGCCGGAACTCCGGCGGCGGGATGCCGTCGCGCGAACCGAAGCCGTGCATGTGCTCCGCCGCCGCGTTGCGCGGCGTGCCCGCGTCACAGAGCAGCACCTTCTTGCGCCCCCGCCCCAGATACAGCGCGGCGTTGAGTCCGCCAGGGCCGCCTCCCACGATGACCACGTCGTATGCCGCCATTGCCCTGCTCCTCGTGTTGATTCCCTTGGAGGAGGAACCTAACGACCGGGCCCGGTCCAACAGGAGGGCGGGACTTTCGGCGGCATCGGCGGATCTTCCGGTCCGCCGCGCCTCCCGCTACCGAGCGACAGGCGCGTCGAGCTTCGGCCGGTACTCCTCCGCTAGCCGCTCCACCTCGCCCGCCAGCCGCTCCCCTTCCGCGAGCAGCCGGGCCTTCAGGCGCTTCCGGTTGCCCAGCGTGAAGAACAGCTCCAGGTCATGGCGAATGGCGTCCCAGCGCTCCGCGAACGACAGCGTGAACAGCGCCAGCGGCGGGATGCCCACGAAGGTCCCCAGCCCCCACGCCCACCCGCCCCACACCGCCGCGACCGCCGTCAGGCCCCACCACCACACGACGGACACCACCACCGCGGTGAGGAACTTCACCGTGGCCTGGATGTCCAGCTCCGCGCGCCGCGCCGCCATCCGGGGCAGTGGATACGGAAGCGCGAACACCGTCAGCCCCAGCGCGAACAGCGGCAGCCCGAACACCAGCCGCGCCAGCGTCTTCACCGCGAACGGCACCACATTGCCCGGGCGGTACTCTACGGACAGGTCCTCCGGCCGCGCCGCCTGCACCAGCGACATCCGGTGGCCGAACGAGGACAGGTGCTGGCGCAGGCGCTCGTAGCGCTCCGGCTCCTGCGTCCGGAACAGCCGCACCCCACGCGCCCACAACCGCAGCCGCTCCGAGTCCAGCACGCCGCCCTGGCGGAAGGCGTAGAGCTGCTCCGCCACCTGCACCACCGGCAGGTCCGCCCACTGCTCCAGGTTCAGCGTCACCGCGCGAAGGCCCTCCGCCACCCGCTCCGTCAGCGCGCGCACCGCGTCCTGCTCCCCCGCCGCGTCCTTCGGCAGGAAGGCCGTCACGTCGATGGGCGCTCCCTGGTCGATGAGCACCTCGCTGCGAAAGACGTTCTTCTCCGCGTAGGTGAGGCCCACCGGGACGATGCGCACCGGGGCGCCCTCGCGCGCGGCGTTGAGCGCGATGCGCGCCGCTCCCGTCTTCAGCTCCGCCAGCTCCGGCTCCGAGTGGCTCTTGCCCTCCGGGAAGATGGTGATGGCCCGCCCCTGCACGAGCGCGCCCTTCGCCGCCTCCAGCGTGCCTTCGTTGCGGCCCATCTGCGTCGGGTCGTCCTGCTTGCGATACACCGGCAGCGCGTCCAAACCCTTCAACAGCCACCCGATGACGGGCAGCTTGAACAACGGCGCCTTGGCCATGAACGTCACCTGGCGCCGCGTGAGGATGAACACCAACGCCGGGTCGATGAGCCCGTTCGGATGGTTGCCCACGAAGAGCACCGGCCCGGAGGGCGCTTCGCCCGGGGCATTCACCTTCACCCGGTAGAAGAGCCGCAACGCCAGCGCCACCACCGCCCGCACACACGCGTAGAACACGACGCGGACTGTATACCGGCGACCCACCTCGGGCCCGTTCGTGCTCCGGACACTGTCACCGCCAGGGGCGGGAAAGACCCTCTTCCCCGACAGCCCTCCGGATTCAGCCAGTACAGAACAATCCGGTGCAGCGGCGATCCACGGGAACGCTCCCCCGACACACCCCTTTTGCGCGGGCTTTGAAAAGCCGCGACGCACCTCGGGAGGGCACCCCATGAAGCGTCTGCTGTCGCTGGACTGGGCCGCCGCCACCGTCACGTCGTCCTCGCGGTCCATACGGACTGGGGCGACCCGGCCTACGACCTGGACCTGTATGTCTTTGGCCCCAACGGAGAGCTCGTCGCGACCAGCGCCGAGGGCACCTCCACCGGTGAGGCCGTCACTTTTTCGAACCCACCCGCCGGCACCTGGCGCGTTCAGCTCAAGGGCTTCCTGAACGTGGCCACGCAGTACACCGGCACCGCGGAAGTGGACCGCCGTGTCCAGCGTCCGTAGTCACTCACGGACCCCACAAGGCACGACAGTCCCCGCCCCCCTCCTGTGCTTGCACGGGAGGGGGGTTGTTCGTTCGAGGGGTTGGGTGAAGGGATGCGCAGGCGGATCAGCGCGGCTGGAGCGTCACCTGCGTGTCCGCGACGGTGCGGCCCTGCGCGTCCGTGAAGCGCGCGCGCACCGGCACCGGCCCCGTCAGCCATCCGCCCTGCACGGGCGTGCTGAAGGGCAGCGTGACATCCACGCCCGCGGCGACCTCCGGGGCCGGACCCTCGCTCGGGAAGAAGCGCAGCGGTTCGCCTTCGGAAGGCAGCCCCTCCAGCGACAGGCGCACGCGCTCCGGCGCGGTGTAGCTGAACTGCACCGCGTTGCCCTCCGCGCACGTCAGCGTCCCACCGGGCCGGGCCTCCGACAGGACCGTGCCCTCGGGCGAGATGCAGAAGGCGCGCACGCCCCAGGCCCCTTCGCCTGGAGCGGATGAGCGCGCCTGCCACTCCGGCACGTCCTGCTCCCGGCGCTCCAGTGTTGGAGCCACGACGACCAGCGCCACGGTCGCCGCGGCGGCGCTCAGCGCCAGGGGCATGAAGAGCGGGGACGCGAACCACTTCCGGCGCTCGGGCGCCACCACCGCACGCGCGGGGGCGGGCTGAAGCCTGGCGAACAGCGCCTGCTCCAGGAGCGCGCTCCGGGCCTGGGGCAGCGCCCGCTGCTCCAGCACCGACTCCACGCGCGACAGCCGAGTGTACGTCTCCTGACAGTCAGGGCAGGTGGCCAGGTGCTCGCGCAGGCGCTCGAAGCCGTCCGCGTCCATTCCGTCGCGGCCCTTCTCGAAGAGCGCGGCCATGGCCTGCTTCATCCGGCGGTCGTCACATCCACTCATCGCGCACCCCGCCGCTTGAAGAAGCTCCAGCCCTGCGTCTCCAGGTCCTGGAGGTACCCCTTCGACTGGAGGAACCCCAGCAACCGGGACTTCAACCCGAACTCGCGCCGCCGCACCTGGATGCGCGTGAGCCCCAGCGCCGTGGCGGCCTCCTCCTGGGGCAGGCCCTCGCTGAAGCGCAGCTCGAACAGCCGATGTTCTTCACGTGACAGGCCGCCCTTGAACGCCGCGAGCAGCGCCTCCACCTCGCGGTCCTCCAGCAGCGCATCCAGCCCGCCCTCCTCGGAGGAGGACTCGGTGAGCCCCTCGAAGGCCTCGTCCCGGCCCACCATCTCGCGCTCGCGCGACTGCTCCAGCAGCACGTTGCGCGCGATGCCCATCAGGAAGTGGGCATAGGGACGCGTGCCGTTGTAGGCGGCGCGCGTGCGCGGCTCGAAGGCGCGGGCGAAGGTCTCCAACAACGTGTTCTCCAGCTCCATCGCGTTCCTCAGACGGGTGAAGGCTCCCCGCCATGCGGCCGCCTTGAGCAGACGAGCGAGCGGCTCCGCGTGCGCGCGATACACCTCCGCCAGCACCTCCGGGGTGCCTTCGCGAAAACGGCGCAACGTGTCGGCATCCCACTCCATCCCTCAAGGGCTTACCGCGACCGTCGCGGTCCCGTCATCCGCATGTTGTCGCGAGCGGCCACGGGTGGATTGTCGGTCGCGGCCCATGGCATTCTTTCGCACAGCGCATCGCGCAAACCCTTGATGCCTATGCCCCCTCACAGGCCGCTGGTCCTGGGTGTTCTCCTCGTCCTGGCCGGGACCGCCGTGAGCGCCGCGCCGGAGCAGGTGCATTACGCCCTCATCGTGGCCAGCAACACGGGCACGGAACCGTCCCAGGCGCCCCTGCGCTACGCGGACGACGACGGCGCCCGGTACTACGAGCTGTTCGCGCCCCGCTCGCGCGAGGTGGTGCTGCTGAGCGTGCTGGACGCGGAGACCCAGGCCCTGCACCCGGGGCTCGCCGCGAAGACGCGCCCGCCCACGCACCCCGCGCTGAGGGCCGCGCTCGCGCGCCTGAACGCCCGCATGGCGGAGGACCGGGCGAAGGGCGCCGTGCCGGTGCTGACCTTCGTGTTCGTGGGTCATGGCAAGCGCCGCGCCGCGGGTGAAGGCTCCGTGAGCCTGCTGGACGGGCCGCTGACGCGCACGGAGCTGTATGAGCGCGTGGTCGCGCCGAGCAAGGCGTCCTTCCTCCAGCTCATCGTGGACGCGTGTGATTCCTACTTCTTCGTCCACTCGCGCGGCGCGCTGCCGGTGGGCCCAGCGTACGTGGACGCGGTGAAGGGGCTGTTGGGCAACCGCGAGCTGGAGCGCTTCCCGCAGGTGGGCGTGGTGCTGTCCACGGCCTCGGAGCAGGAGAGCCAGGAGTGGAGCGCCATCCGCTCCGGCGTCTTCAGCCACATGGTGCGCTCGGCGCTGTCGGGCGCGGGCGACGTCAACGGGGACGGCAAGGTGGACTACGCGGAGCTGCGGGCCTTCGTGGCCGCCGCGAGCCAGGGCACGGACGACGTGCGAGGCCAGCCGAACGTGTTCATCCAGCCGCCCGCGCTCAATCGCGCGTTCGCGCTGACGGACCTGGGGGACGCTACGTCGCTGGGCTACCTGATGGTGCCCACGGGCCTGGCGGGCCGGCTCTGGGTGGAGGACTCGCGCGGCATCCGCGTGGTGGAGCTGCACAAGGAGCGCGAGCGCCCGCTGGTGGTGGCCCTGCCCGTGGGCCGCGGCTACTACCTGCGGAGCAGCGGCCGGGAGGCGCCGTTCGCCATCAGCCGCGCGTCGGAGGTGGTGGACGCGGGTGGCCTGCCCTGGCACGACGCCAGCGTGGCGGCCCGGGGCGCGGTGCAGGACGCGATGCGCGACAAGCTCTTCTCCGTGCCCTTCGGGCCGCGCTTCTACCGGGGCTACATGGCGAGCCTCGGCATCACGCCGTCGTCGGATGAAGCCGACGCCGCGCTGGTGCCCTGAACCTGCCATGAGCCTGCCCGCATCCCTGCTGTTGATGCTGCTGCGCATGTCGGCGCCCTGCGACGCGAACACGCGCGTGGTGCTGATGCCCTTCGAAAGGCTGGCCCTGCCGTCCACGGACGCGCGCGAGCTGGAGGACGCCACGCGGCGCGCGGTGGCCGCGTTGCCGGACGCGTGCCTGGAGTCGCGCGAGGACACGGTGGCGCGGCTGCGCGGCTCGGGCGCGGCGCTGACGGCGTGTGGCGACGCGGAGTGCCGGAGCGCGCAGGCCACGGCGCTGGGCGTGCGCAGGCTGGTGCGGGGCGTGGCGCTGGGCGTGGGAGGCAAGCGCAGCGTGGCGCTCACGGTGACGGACGCGCGGGGCCCGGAGACGCGAGCGCAGTTCGAGGCCCCGGCCACGACGCCGGGTGAGGCGGACGCGCGCGCGAGGCAGGCGCTCCAGCAGGTGTGGTCGCCCCTGGTGACGACGCAGGCGACGCGGGAGCCCCAGGGCTCGCGCGTGCTGCCCAAGGTGTTGTGGGGCGTGGGCGGCGCGGCGCTCATCGCGGGCGTGGGCTTCGGGCTGGCGGCGCGGAGCACGGAGTCGAAGCTGTCGAAGAACAGCGGTGATTGCGCCACGGCCGGCGAGGCGTTCGCGGAATGCATCGCGTCGCGGCTCGACGCGGGCCGCCGTCAGGCGCGGACGTCCAACGTGCTGCTGGGCGCGGGCGCGCTGCTCGGCGTCGGGGGCACGGTGTCCTTCATCTGGGAGATTCCATGAGTAGACAGATGGGGACACCTGATGGCTCCCACGGGTCGCGCATCCACTTGTCGCGGGACCCGCACCCGCGCTACGCCCTGCGGGGTGCGACGCCCGTGACGGAGGCCCTGCCATGAGGAAGCTGCTTGCCGCGTTGATGAGCGCCACCCTCCTCGCGGCGGGGGCATGCACGTTCGCGCCGGACCTCTCGCGCTTCGCCGCATGCGATGTGCCGGGGGGCTGCCCCTCCGGCACGTCATGCCTCGCCTCGGAGAATCGCTGCCTGCCGACCTGCGGCGAGGGCGGGCGCTGTGACGGGCTCGACGAGGATCCGGACACGAACGCGGAGACGGACGGCGGCGGCGCGGAGGTGGATGCGGGCACTGGGCCCGTCGGTGAGACGGACGCGGGCGAAGCCGACGCGGGCCAGGTGGACGCGGGCAGCGAAGACGCAGGTCCCACGGCCCCGCTCGCGCTGGAATCCAACGTCCTGATGGAGGGCACCGAGAACGTCAGCTACTCGGCGCAGCTCCAGGCCAACGGCGGGACCCCGCCGTACACGTTCACCGCCACCGCCCAGCTCCCCACGGGCCTCGCGCTCGACACCGCGGGTCGCATCACCGGGACGCCCACGCGCTCGGGGGAGCTGGTCCTCCCGGTGGAGGTGTCCGACCAGAGCGTCCCGACGAAGCGCGCCAGCGGCAGCCTGCGACTGCCCGTCCGTCCGCTGCTGCGGGTCGCGGGCCCGGAGCCGCTCGCGGACGCCATCAACAGTCGCTCCTATACCGAGCGCATCTCCGCGACGGGAGGCAAGGCGCCGTACAGCTTCGCCCTCGCGCCGCAGCAGTCGCTGCCCGCGGGCCTGGTGCTCGCTTCCAACGGCAACATCACGGGCACCACCACCCAGGCGGGGAGGAAGGAGTTCACGGTGGTCGTGACGGACAGCGACACGTCGCCCCAGTCCACGACCGGCACGCTCTCCATCACCCTCACGGAGGCCGGGCTCGGCCTCAAGCTGGTGTCTCGTGCGGTGCCTGCCGGCCGCGCGGGCTCCGACTACAGCTACACCGTGCGCGCCAGCGGCACGGGCACCTGGAGCCTGAAGGACGGAGCGCTGCCCCCGGGCATCCTCCTGGACACGAAGGACGGCACGCTCTCCGGCAAGCCCATGACCCAGGGCGACTTCACCTTCCGGCTCGGCGTCGCGGACCTGCTCTTCTCCGACGAGCGCGCCTACACCCTGCACGTCGACTGAGGCGCGGGCCTCACGGGTAGCGGTCCACCACCTGGATGACGCCCGTGTTGTCCTGCACCACGGAGAAGCCCTTCATCGGGCTGGGATACGCGATGAGCCCTTCGCCGTCCCGGTCCCAGCGCGTGTCCAGCAGCACGCCGCAGAAGGGCACGGACGTGGCGCCGCTCTCCGGGGTGAAG
This sequence comes from Corallococcus sp. AB011P, assembly GCF_003611605.1. Lineage (NCBI taxonomy): Bacteria > Pseudomonadati > Myxococcota > Myxococcia > Myxococcales > Myxococcaceae > Corallococcus > Corallococcus sp. AB011P. The sequence continues at coordinate 159,344 of NZ_RAVX01000015.1, read as the reverse complement.
ATGCGATCATACCGGCCGAACACGCGGTGCTTCGTCACGTAGAGCCGCCCACCGATGCGCGCCCCCGGCAGCTTCGCCTCCCCTTCCGCCTGCGGCAGCGCGATCACGAAGCTGTAGTTGTACCGGGCCGGACCCGGGTGGTCCTGGATGCTGTCCACGATGACGGGGATGCGGTCCCCCACCTTCAGCCCCAGCCGCTCCATCTGGAGCTGCGCGCCGCGAGGACAGGTGCCCTCCGGCGGCATCCACGCGGGGCGCGGCGCCTTTTCCGCCGCGTCCGGTCCGTGCTGACACGCGAGCGCGAACAACCCCAGCAGGCCCAGGCCCCAAACCACTCCACGGCGCGCAAGGTGGGTTCGCATGGGCGAAGGCCTCCGGTCAGAACGTCCCGATGCTGAAGTGGAACTGCGTGGGCGCTTCGTTGAGCGCTTCGTCGCGGTCCAGGTTGAAGCCCACGTCGAAGGCCAGCGGGCCCACGGGCGTCACGTAGCGCAGGCCCACGCCCGCCGCGTAGCGCAGCACGCCCGGGTCGAACAGCGTGCGGTCCTGCCACAGGTTGCCCGCCTCGAAGAAGAGCCCCAGGTCCACCGAGGCGATGGCCGGCACACGCAGCTCCGCCTTGGCCAGGGTGAAGAGCTCGCCGCCCTGGCTCGCGGGCACCTGTCCGGCGAGCACCGCCTTCAGGTCATCCGGACAGCCCGCGGGGGAAATCACGGCGCGGCACGCGGCCAGCCGCTGGTGCAGCACCTCGCGCACGTCCTGCGGCAGCACGCCGTCCTCGCGGAAGCCCCGGAGGCTGGAGGAGCCGCCCAGGTAGAACAGCTTGGACCCGATGTTCTGCGCCCCCTGCGTCAGCGGCACGATGGTGCCCGCGCGCGCGCTCACCGCCACGCTCGCGCGGCGGCCCAGCGGCGCGTACGCGCTCACGCTGCCGGACAGCTTCACGCCGTCGATGGGGAACTCCGGCACGCGGTTGCCCGCGACGTCCGTGGGGTGGACGCTGATGCCGCGCATGAACTCCACGCTGCTGCTGAGCACCATGCCGCGCCGGGGGTTCGCCGGGTCGTCGCGGAAGTCCAACGTCATGGACGGGCGCAGCGAGTGCAACGCGAAGTCACCGTACGGGTAGCGCAGGCGCTCCTGGTCCGCGCGGTTGATGAGCTCCAACACGCCTCCGCGCGAGCGCAGCCGGTTGTTCTCCAGTTCGTACTGGAGCGACACGTTCACCCACGACGCCAGCGCCCAGTCCGCGCCCAGCACCGCCGCGAACCGCGTGGACAGGTACGACGGCCGGTGCACGCGCTCGCCAATCAGGTCCAGCCGCGCGCCAATCTCCTGCGGCGCCAGGAACGACAGCCGGGGCTGGGACAGCGCCAGGTTGCCGCGTCCGCCCAGGCCGCTGAAGCCATCCAGGTCGGACTCACACGCCTCGCCGGACAGCTCTCCCGTGGAGCACCCGGCCGGAAGCCGCGAGGACGACAGCGCCTCCGCGCTCGCGCCCGCGTAGTTCACCTTGCCGCGCGCCAGCAGGTTCAGCCCCCGGCCGTCCAGGTTGCGCCACGCCGTGTCCAGCGTGATGCGCGGACCGTCCACCAGGAAGTAGCCGCCGGACACCTCGCCGTCGATGCGCGGGCGCTCCTGCACCGTCACCAGCACGTCCTTGGAGGCTTCACGGCGGTTGGGGTCCGCCAGCGACACCTCCGCCTGGCGGAACAGCCCCAGCCGCGACAGCCGGCGCTGCGCCTCCGCCAGCGCCTCCACCGACAGCGGCTGTCCGGGCTTCAAGTCCAGCTGCGCCAGCACCACGTCCGGATCCGAGCGCGTCAGCCCCTGGAGCAGCACCTGCCCCACGCGCACGCGAGGCCCCAGGTCCGTGCGGTAGGTCACCTGCGCGGAGGTGCCGTCCTCCTCCACCGACACCGAGTTGCTCACGTGCGCGAAGAGGTAGCCCTCGCGGCCCAGTCCCCGCTCCAGCGCGGCCTGCGCCTGGTCCACCTTCTCGAAGCTCAGCGGCGTCCCCACGGGCAGGAGCAGGTTCACCCAGACGGGATCCACCTCCAGCGGGATGCCCAGGAAGATGGGCGCGCGGATCAACGCCCGGGGCCCCTCCTCCACGTCGAAGTCCGCCTCCGCCGTGTGATGGACCCGGTCCAGCGTGAGGCCCCGGAAGGTCACCTGCGCGGACGCGAAGCCCTGCTCGCGGTAGGCCATCGTCATCGCGTCCGCGGCCTCCAGCCACGTGTCCTCCACGTAGACCGTGGACGGGTCGGGCGGGGACATCACGCTCGTGTCGTTGCGCCGATCGCGGCCCTCCGTCTCCAGCGGATCCTCGCGCATGGGCAGGTCCAGCTCCGGCCACGTCTCCAGCGCCGCCACCTGGTTGGTGAGCATGGAGCGCAGCACGACGGAGGACAGCGCCGCGTTGCCGTGGAAGCGCACGTCCGTCACGCGCAGCGGGGCGCCCTCGTCCACCTGGAAGCCCAGCACCGCCGCGTCCCCATCCGGCCGGAGGACCTCCATCGCCCGCACGCGCGCGTCGTGGAAGCCGCGCCGCCGGTAGAACGCCTCCAGCCGCCGCGCGAGCCGCGCCGCCACGGTCTCGTCCATCGCCTCCTCGCCGTCGTAGGCCACCACGCGCGCCAGCAGCGAGTCCGGGAAGCGGCGGTTGCCCGCGAAGCGCAGGTGGAACGCGGGCCCCGCCGACACCGGCACCGCCACGGACGCCTCGCTGTCCTCCACGACGACGTTGGGCGTGCCCACCCAGGCCCGCCAGTGCTGGCCCTCGCGCAAGAGCACACGCAGCCGCTCCAGGCCGCCGTCCAGCTTCGCCCGGTCGAAGACCTCCCCCGGCTTCATCCCCAGCGCCTCCACCAGGCGCGGCAGCGGCAGCGCGGGACTGCCGGAGAAGGTCACCTGCCGCACGCGGGTGGGCTTGCCCTCCGCCACCACCAGCGTCACCGCCACGCCACCCGCGGGCACCGGCCGCTCCTCCACCTGGATGTCGACGGCGTCGTAGCCCTTGCGCTGGTAGGCCTCGCGCACGGCGTCCGCCGCGGTGTCCAGCTCCTCCGGATCCAACGGCCCGCCCTGGAGCAGCCCGCTCGCCTCCAACAGCTCCCCGGACGTGAGGACCTGGTTGCCCCGCACCGCCACGTGCGACAGCAGCGGCAGCGGCAGGAGCTGGAACACCAGCCGCACGCCCCCCGGCACCTCCTGCGTGAGCGCCACCACGTCCGCGAAGCGACCCGTGGCGAACAGCTGCTCCACCGACTTGCGCACCGCGCCCGGAGTCAGCGCCTGTCCCTTGCGCAGCGTGACGAGCCCCGACAGCCCGTCCGGGGCCATGCCCTCCGGCAGGTGCAGCTCCACGGCCACCACTTCCGGCGCGTCATCGTCGTCGCCCACGGGCGCGGCGAAGGCGGGCAGCGCGCACACGAGGAGCAGCACCGCGGCCAGCGCGGCTACTCGACCTCCCAGCCCAGCTTCAGCTCGAGCCCGAGGTTTCCGAACGACGCCTGGCTGTTCTCGTTGTCCCACTGGGCCTGTGCGGAAAGACGGTCGTCGAAGCGGTACTCAGCGCGTGCCCGGGTGCCTCGCCCACTCACTGGCTGGGTCATCCCGATTTTAAGCTGCTCGGAAAGGAACTTCGACTCCAGTTGTGCGGTCGGCTCCGCCTGCCGGGTGGCGTCGTTGTAGGTGGTGGAGATCTGCAGGGACAAGTCCCTGAGAACGGGGTTGCTGGGCAGGAACCGGCGCACCTGCCGGTCCAGTCCTGACACGTTGAAGAGGGCCTCCGCCGCCAGACCGTAGCTCGCCGACGCGGCCGTGTCCTTGTCCGCGCTCGTCACCCCCAGTGTCAGCAGCGACAGGATGTCACCCTCCGTGAGCACCGGCTCCGAGGACAGCACGACCAGCGGGTTGGCCGGCCGGCCGAACGCGTGCAACTTCACCACGAACTCGCGCACCGACGTCTGCGCCTGCACCTCGAACACCGGGTCGATGCCGGACGCGTCGCGGAACTCCAGCTGCCCCTGGTCGATGGTGAAGAGGTTGTTGCGGAAGAACGCCTGGCTGCCCTCGGCCGCCTCCACGCGGCCCAGGAGCCCCGGCTTCACGTCCGTGCCAGTCAACCGCACGTCGCCCAGCAGCCGCGCCTTCGCCAGGTTGTTGTCCACGCGCACGTCACCGAAGTGCACGTTGACGTCCCAGGTGAAGAAGGGGTCCCTCGCGCGCTCGCCCCCTCCGCCCATGGCGAGGTTCGGCTTCTTCTGCATCGTCTTGAGCAGCGCTTCGATGTCCAACGGCTTCTGGTAGCGCAGCTTGATGATGTCCAGCCCACCCGTGACGGTGGGCCCCGTGGGCGGTCCCACCACCTGAAGCAGGCCGGACACGGTGAGCGGCAGGTCCTCCGTCATCCGGTACGGCACGGCATCCAGTTGCAGCGTCAGCGCCAGCCGCTTGGGCACGAAGCGCTCCAGCCGGATGTCGCCGCGCGCGGACACCTGGCCCTCGTTGACCTGGGCCTGCAGGTGCTCCAGCAGCACGCGCTGCCCCGTCATCTCCAGGCGGCCGGACATGCCGCGCACGGTGAGCGGCATGTCGCGCATGGACAGCCGCACGTCGGACAGCTCCGCGGTGCCCACCACCGACGGCGCGTCCAGCGAACCGGTGGCCTCCGCGTCCACGCGCAGCTGGCCGCCCACGCGCTCCATGCCGGGCAACAGCGGCTCCAGCAGCCGCACGTCCATGCGCCCCTCGCGCAGGCCCATGTTCATGGCGCGCCGGCTCACCCAGCCGCCCAACGAGAAGTCCACCGAAGCGCCGCTGAAGCGGAAGGGCTGCACGTCCAGCCGGCCGTTGAGGTACGTCAGCACGATGGGCCCCTGGTTGCGGCCGCGCAGGTCGCCCCGCGCGAGCGACAGCTCCCGCACCGTCGCCCCCACCGAGTAGCCCTCCGGTTGCAGCAGCGGGCCCTGCAGCGTCACGCGCCCCGCGAGCATGCCGGTGACACCCGCCAGCGCCGGCGTCTGCGGCAGCAGCGGCTTGATTTCAGGCAGCAGCAGGTCGACGGTGGAGTCGAAGAGGTAGGGCTCCTTCACCGTCATGTTCAGGTAGCCCTGCGCGTCGCGGAAGGGGCGCCCGGTGATGCGCAGCTGCTTGCCCTCCTGGCGCAGCGCGAGGTCCATGGCTCCCAGGTCGCGCGACGCGAAGGTGATGCGCGGGCCCTTCAGCGTGGCCTGGATGTCGGGCTTGTCCGCCGAGCCCGCCACGGTGCCCGCGAGCGCGAGCGCGCCCTGGATGCCCATCTCTTCCGCGGTCTCCTGCCCCACGGCCTCCGCGAGCGACAGGTTCTCTCCGCCGAAGCGGTAGTCCAGCGCGCCCGCGCTGAAGCCGAAGGAGCCCTCCACCCAGGTGCGCCCCATCCGGCCGTCCAGCACGGTGCGCTCCAGCACCATCTCCTTGCCGTCCACGAAGCGCAGCCGCGCGGAGCCCGCGCCCAGCCTGCGGCCCAGGTACGTGGTGTCGCGCAGGTCGAAGGCCACCAGCCCCTCCAGCTTCTCCAGGGGGCTGTCGATTTCGACGCGGCCCGAAGCCGCGCCGGCGAACTGGCCTTGAATCACCGCGATGGACGGGCTCAGGCCCGCCACCAGGTCCACCAGGTCCTCGGTGCGGCCCTGCGGCACGGTCACGTCCAGGCGCAGGTGCAGGAGGCGCGCGAAGGCGAGCTTCGCGTTGCCGAAGTACTGCGTGCGCCCCTTCTGGCCGGTGAGCGACGGGAAGGACAGCAGGCCATTCGAATACGACAGCTTCGCCTGTGTCACGCCCAGGCCGAAGCCCCAGAAGGTGAAGTCGCGCAGGGACAGGCTCGCGTCCACCTTCACGTCCGAATACGGCCCCACGATGGAGTAGTTCGCGGAGCCCTTCCCGGACCACGGCAGCTCCGCGATGTGGCCGAAGTCCGACAGCTCCAGCTCGCCGTTGCCCTGGATGTCCAGGCCGCGCGCGGTGTCGAAGTAGAGCGTCACGTCGCCGTGCACGCGCGAGCGGCCGGACTCCACCGTGAGGCGGCTGAAGGACACGCGGTCCCCGGAAAGCTTCACGGCCGTCTGCGCGCGGCCCCGCTCGAAGGTGAGCAGCGTCTTGCCGGCGCTGACCGGCGCGTCGAACGCGCGCGTGGCCAGCACGAAGCGGCCGCTGCGCAAATCCAGCGGCCCGGACAGCGACGGCCGGGGCAGCAGCGTCCCGGTGAGGTGCGCGTTCGCCGTCGCGGGGAAGTCCACCCAGGAGCCCGCCACGCCCGCGCGCTCCAGGATGCGCCCGAAGGACGCGTCCTCCGTCTGGAGCGTCACGTCCACGGGCAGCTCCGGCGTGAGCTTCAGCGCGCCCGACAGCTTCACCTTGCCGGAGCCCAGCGGGGCCTCCAGCGACTCCACGCGCACGCGGTCCCCCGCGTACGACAGGCGCGCGTTGAGGCTCACCGGGCCGTACTGCTCATAGGCCAGGTTGCTCGCGGACAGGTCCGCGCCCACCGCGAGCGCGGACGGCTTCCCGGTGATGGACAGGCGCGTCCACAGGTGCCCGGTGGCCGGACGCGGCAGGAGCTTCGCCTGCGACAGCGTGCGCAGCGGCAGGAACACCTGCGCGTCCAGCGCGAGCACCGGATGACACAGCGTCTCCACCCGGCCGGACACCGTGGCGGTGATGTCGTCGAGCGTCACCTCCGCGCGCTCCACGTCCAACAGGCCTTCATCGGGGTCCAGCGCGCCGGTGAAGCCCAGCTGCCCCAGCGTCAGCTCGCCGCCGCCCGCGCCCAGGCGCACCACGCCCCGCCGCGCGCCCACCTCCAGCTCCATCACGCCCCAGTGCTCCACCCACCCCACGTCCAGGTTCTCCACCTCCACGCCCCGCCCGTCCGGCAGCGCGAGGCGCACCTCCGCGCCGGTGATGTCCACGCGCCCCACGCCCACGCGGGTCAGCGGCGTGAGCGGGCACGTGCCGTCGGAGGAAGGCGGGGCCGCGGAGGGCCGGGACAAATCCAGCGCCACGCGCGGATGGCGCACGCGCACGTGGCCCAGCATGAAGCGGCGGGACAGGGGCGACAGGAAGCCCAGCCCCACCTCCGCCTCGTCCGCGGCGAACAGCGGCGTGTCCCTGCCCGGCGAGAACACCGACACGCCGTGCAGCACCACGCGCGAGCCCAGCGGATCCAACTCGCACCGGCCGATGCCCACGTCCACGCCCAGCAGGTCCGGCAGGTTCCTGCGCGCCAGGGTGCAGGCGGCGTCCCAGGTGAACGGCTGACGCAACAGCAGGATGCTCCCCGACACCACGAGGAGCACCAACAAGAGCGCCTTGCGCGCTGCACTGTTGCGGCTGGGGAGGGACAAGCCGCTAGAGCTTACCGAGTCCCTCGAGGTAGCGGTCGATCTCCGCCAGGTCGATTTTGGTGTTCGCCGTCCGGGGCAGCGAGGTGGCGGGCGCGCTCGCCCGCTCGCTTGCCTGGGAGGCAGCCGAGCCACCCTGGAGCCCCAGGTTGTTGCCGATGCGGTGCACCAGCTCCGCGCTGATGGTCTCCGAGCGCACCAGGAACGCCTCGAAGAGGGCGTTGTCGCACAGGGTGTTGATGACGCGCGGGGTGCCGCCGGAGTGCTCGTGCACGGCGAGCAGCGCCTCCGGCGTGAAGGGCATGCGCGGGCAGCCGGCGAGCCGCAGCCGGTGCTTCACGTACGCCTCCGTGGACTCCGCCGTGAAGGGCTCCAGCTTGTAGCGGAGCGCCACGCGCTGGGCGAGCGGCGGATCCAGCTTCAGGTTCTTCTCGATCTCCGGCAGGCCGAAGAAGACGAAGGAGATGAGCTTGCGCTCCGGCACTTCCAGGTTGAGCAGCCCCCGGAACTCCTCCATGAGCTCGCGCGTCTCCAGCATCTGCGCCTCGTCGATGAGGACGACGGCCTTCTTGCCGGACTCATAGATTTGCAGCAGGCGCTGGTAGAGCTGCGACAGGAGCGCCAGCTTCTCCTGCGCGGGGTTCTCCACGCCCAGCTGGAGCGCGATGCGGCGCAGGAGCCACTGGGCGGTGATGCCCGAGTGGATGATGACGAGCAGCGCGGCCTCGTACTCGGACTCCGGAAGCGAGTCGAGCATGCGCCGGGCGAGCGTCGTCTTGCCCGCGCCAATGTCGCCAATGAGGATGGACAGGCCCTTCATGTAGCCCACGGCGTGCATCAGCCGCGTGAGGGCCTGCGAGTGCTGCGCGGAGTTGTAATAGAAGCGGCTCACCGGAGCGTTGGAGAACGGCTCCTGGGTGAGTTCGAAGAAATCGAGGTAGGTCGTCATCGCTCGCCGGGCCTCGTGGGGGGACGCGCTACACGTACCCTACTTTACGAGCCTTCGGCACGCCCGCGGCGGGAACCGGCGTCGCGGGGCCCTTTCCGGCGCGAGGCAGCGGGTCCTCCTCCGGTGCGGTCACCGCCGACAGCCGCGTCACCTGAGACCCCACGTCGCGGTATTTCGCGTCCATGGCGGCCACCCGCTGGAAGTGGAAGAGCGCCTTGCCCTGCTCGTTGAGCGCGTCGTAGGCGCTCGCCAGCTCGAAGCCCAGCGCCTTGGCCACCTCGCCCGTCGCGAGCACGTTGGAAAGGCCTTCCTTGAACACCGCCACGGACTCGTCCGGCTTGCCGCGCAGCGTGTGCAGCATGCCAATCATCGTCAGGCAGTCCAGCTCGCGCGGGGTGCCCACGCAGCCCTGGCGGGCCACTTCGAACTCGTGGACGGCGTCGTCCAGCAGCCCCATTTCCTTGTAGGCGATGCCCAGGTCGTAGTGCGTGTCCACGTCCTCGGGCTTCACCACCTTGGCCAGGCCCTTCTTGAACTCGGCGAAGACCTCGTCCACCGAGTACTGGAAGTCCTCTTCCGCCGGGGGCACCGCCGCCAGCGACTCACCGCCCAGGTCGTCCAGCTCACCGGCCAGCTGCGCCGCCAGGTCGAACGCGTCGCCGCCACCGGCGCCGTCGTCGAGCGACGCCTCCGTCACCGGCTGCACGGAGGGCACGTGCAGAGGCTCCGAAGGAGCGTCGTCCTCGGGGGCCGCGCCACCGCCGGCCTCCATCTCCTCCAGCCGCGCCATCAGCTCGCCGGCGCGCACGTGGCCGGGGAACGCGATGGCCACCGTCTCCAGGATTTCGCGCGCCTCTTCCAGCAGCCCCTGGTCGAGGAAGAACGACGCCTCGTCGCACTCCTCGGAGGCAGGCTCCTCCTCGGGCTCCGCTTCCGGCTCGGGCTCCGGCGCATCCGCCAGGGCCTCGGGCTCCGGCTCCGGCTCGTCCGCGAACGCCTCGGTCTGGGGCTCGTCGTAGGACAGCCCCTCCACCGACGGCAGCACCATGTGCGCGGCGGTGGGCTCGTCTTCTTCCTCGTCGCCCAGCGACATGCCACCCGCGTACGCGGGCTCTTCCACCGGCGCGGAGAAGCTTTCGTCCAGGCCCGCGTCGTCCAGCGCGGACGCATCCAGGGGCGCGAGCCCCACGCGCGTGGGCGCGTCGTCGTCCTCGCCCAGCGACATGCCGGGTTCGATCAGGGCCTCGTCGTCGCCGCTGTCGCCCAGCGTCGGCAGTTGGAGCGTGTCCGGCGCGGCCTCTTCCAGCAGCGCGCGCGACGGGGACAGGATGCGCGTGGGCGGCGCCTCTTCTTCGTCGCCCAGCGACATGCCGCCCGCGTCGTCCGCGAGCACCATGGGCTCGTCGCCGTCCGCGTCCGCCGCGTACGCCAGCGTGTCGTCCTGGGCGAGCAGCGGCTCGTCGTCCAAGCCTCCGGAGTCATCCGAGCCGACCAGGCCCGGCTCATCCGCGAGCACCAGCGAGTCCTCGTCGGACCCCATCACCAGGTCGTCCTGCGGCGGCAGGTCGTAGACGGTGTTCTCGGCGGAGCTGATGGGCTCGCCCATCACCGCTTCCTCGCCGCTCAACGTGGTCTCCGCGACCTCGTCGTCGACGATTTCGTCCGAGTCCGACCCGTGGCTCAGCGCCGCGAGCGCGAGTTCGTCACCCCCGGGCTGCGCGAGCGCGTCCTCCGGCGGATCCGCGACGAGGATCTCGTCCTCGTTGGAGTCCACCAGGATGGCGTCCTCCTCCAGCGACTCCACGCCCGGCGTCGCCGCAGGAGCCACGAAGCCCCCTTCCGCGCGGAGCACGGACAGGAAGGCGGGCACCTCGGGATGCGCCGGATTCTCCTGGAGGATGGTCGCCAGGTACGGCTGCGCGCGCTGCACGTCCGCGCGGCGCGTGCACAGGCGCAGCACGTTGAGCAGCTGCTCGGACGCCTGCGCGCCGTTATTGGCCGCCACGTAGATGTGGTACGCCTTTTCGTGCGCGTCCAGGTTCTCCGGATCCACGGAGAACACCTTGCGCAGGTGCTCCAACGCTTTGTCGTGGAGCCCGTACTTCACGTAGACGTCCGTCTCCGTCAGCAGCTTGGCCAGCTGCTCGCGGCTCATCCCCGCGGGCGGAGGCGGTGCCACGGCCGCGGGCGGCGCGGCGGGCGCGGGACGGGACGGGGGCGCCGAGGGGGCCGGCGCGCTCCACGCGGGCGCGGCCTCCTCCACGGGGTGATGCACGGCGGCGGGCGCGGGCTCCGGCTCCGGCTCAGCGACGGGGCCCCGGCGCGCGAGCAGATCCGGATCCTGCGGATCCAGCAGCTCAATCTGCGTCCACACGCCGTCGGACTCAGCGGTGCGACCGCGCTCCTGGTGGATCTTCGCGAGTTCCTTGTAGACGGACACCGTCTTGGAGACCTGGCCCAGCCCCTGGAACGCCTGGGCCAGCAGCGTCAGCGTCTCCACGTCGCGGCCATCCGCCTTGAAGCACACCTGGAGCTTGGCGAGCGCGCGCTTCTGGTCGCCGCGCTGCAGGTACGACGCAGCCAGCTCCTTCGCGAGCGGGAGGTTGTCCGGCTCCAGCGCGGAGAGGCGCTCCGCGACGCGAAGCCAGTCATCCGCCCGGGCGTTGCGCTTGAGGTACTCCGCGGCGCGCTTGAACTCCTGCGCCGCTTCCTTCGTCATGTTCTCGCGCGCGTACAGCTCCGCGAGCTTGATCTTCGACGCCACGTTCTCGGGGTCGAGATCCACCATCTTCTTCAGCGTGTCGAGGCTCGACTTGGTGTCGCCCGCCTTGTCGTAGTGGTTGGCGACGATCTGGAAGTACGCCATCGCCTCCGACATCAAGCCCAGCTGCTGGTGCAGCTCCGCCAGCTTGAGGTTCACCTCCAGCAGGTTCGGGTTGAGCTTGAGGACCTGCTTGTAGAGGGCGACGGCCTTGAGGAAGAAGCCGTCCGAGGAGTAGCTCTCCGCGACCTTGGTGAAGAAGTGCGCCGCCTGCGCGTTGTCGTTCTTCTTCTGGTACAGCTCCCCCATCTTCTGGAGGACCCGGATGTCCTTCGGGTCGACCTCCAGGACCTTCTGATACTCCTTGATGGCTTTGTCGTACGCGCCCTTCGCGACCAGCTTCGCGGCGGCTTCGATGATCTTGTTCTTGTCCATCGAGCGTGCGCTTCCGACAGGCAGAAACCCCGAGGAACTTCGCGGGTTTCAGTCCTTCTCTGGGGGGGAGCATCGGAGGCTAACGGAATCCTCCGATGCGGGTCAAGAAACAGCCTGCCCTCCCCCAGGGCTGGATCACCCGCCTGGACGCTCGCACGCCCGGCGGGTTTTCCACGCCTTCACGGCAAAGCGCTACGGCGTCTCTTCCACGGCCTTCTTGAGCCGGCGCGAACCCGTCTCGCTCGCCAGCAGGCGCTCCACGAAGCGGGTGTCGTAGTTGCCCTCCTGGAAGGACTCCTCCGCCAGTGCGGCCCGGTGGAACGGGATGTTGGTGCGGATGCCCTCCACGACGTACTCGGAGAGCGCGCGCTGCATGCGGCGGATGGCCGTCTCGCGGTCCTCCGCGTGCACGATGAGCTTGGACAGCAGGCTGTCGTAGTGCGGCAGCACCGTGTAGTTCTCGTACGCGGCGGAGTCCACGCGCACGCCGTAGCCGCCCGGCACGCTGTAGCCCGTGATCTTGCCCGGCCACGGCGCGAAGGTGACGGGGTCCTCCGCGTTCACGCGGCATTCAATGGCGTGCCCGCGTATCTGCACGTCCTCCTGCTTGAAGCGCAGGGGGTGCCCGTAGGCCATGCGGATCTGCTCACGGACCAGGTCCACGCCCATGACCAGCTCCGTCACGGGGTGCTCCACCTGGATGCGCGTGTTCATCTCCATGAAGTAGAACTCGCCGCGCTCGTCGAGCAGGTACTCGATGGTGCCCACGTTGTTGTAGCGGATCTTCCGCATCGCGGCGACGGACACCTCGCCCATGCGCTGGCGCAGCTCCGGCGTGAGCGCGGGGGATGGACTCTCCTCGATGAGCTTCTGGTGCCGCCGCTGCACGGAGCACTCACGCTCGTTGAGGTGGATGACGTTCCCGTGCTCGTCCGCGACGATTTGAATCTCGATGTGGCGCGGCTTCTCCACGTACCGCTCGATGTAGAGGTCGCCGTTGTTGAAGCTGGCCAGGGCCTCCGCCTGCGCGGTGGAGAACGCCTGCGCGAGCACACCCGGCTCGCGGACGATCTTCATGCCCTTGCCGCCACCGCCCGCCGCCGCCTTCAGGATGACCGGGAAGCCAATCTCCTTCGCGAAGGCCTCCGCCTCACGCGGATCCTTCACCACGCCGGGGCTGCCCGGGAGCAACGGCAGGCCGGCCTCGCGGGCCGCGGCGCGCGCGCGCACCTTGTTGCCCATCAGCCGCAGCATCTCCGGGCGCGGGCCAATGAAGCGGATCTTGCAGTTCTCGCAGACCTCCGCGAACTCGGCGTTCTCCGACAGGAAGCCGTAGCCCGGGTGGATGGCGTCCGCGCGGGTAATCTCCGCCGCGGAGAGCAGCTGCGGCACGTTGAGGTAGCTCTCCTTGGACGGAGGCGGCCCGATGCAGACGGCCTCGTCCGCGAAGCGCACGTGCAGCGCGTTGGCGTCAGCGGTGGAGTGCACCGCCACGGTGGCGATGCCCAGCTCACGGCATGCGCGGATGATCCGCAGGGCAATCTCCCCGCGGTTGGCGACCAGTACCTTCTTGAACACGGCCGTGCTCCTTCGCGAGGGCCTGGGGCGCGTCCCGCCCGGATGGGGCCGGACGCGCCTGACGGGTCAGCAGACTCAGGCCGGCTCGATGCGGAACAGCGCCTGGCCGAACTCCACCGGGCGACCGTTCTCCACGAGGACCTCGGCGATGCGGCCGGAGACCTCGGACTCGATTTCGTTCATCAACTTCATCGCTTCCACGATGCAGAGCACCTGGCCCTTGCGCACCACCGTGCCCACGTCCACGAACGGGGGCTGATCCGGCGCGGGGGTCCGGTAGAACGTCCCCACGAAGGGGCTGGTCACCTGGTGGCCCGGCTTCTCCGCGGGCTTCTCCGGGGCCGCGGCGGTGGGGGCCGCGAGCGCGGCGGCGGGCGCCACACGGGGCGCGGCCGGAGCGGCGTACTCCACCGGCGGCGACACCGTCACCCCGGGGCCCGACGGCGCCGTGTGGTGGACGATGGTCGTCTCCGGCGCGTGACCGCGGCGGATGTAGAGCTTCTCCGGGCCCTTCGTCCACACCAACCGGGTGACGTCGGAGGCCTCCAGGATTTCGACGATCTGCCGGAGGGCATCCACGTCCAGCGACGTGCTGCCCGCATCCCGCCCGGAGGCCGCGCCCGAGGACTCGGCCGGCCGGGTTGCCTTGCGCTTCGTTGCCATTCGGACCCCTCCCGGGTCGCCAGGTGAAGGGAAGTTGCCCTTAGCCCGCGGTGGCCACGCGGGTGAGGTACTTGCCACCTTCACGCGTGTCGATCTTCAGCACGTCGCCCTCGTTGATGAACAGGGGCACGTTGACGGTGTAGCCGGTCTCCAGCGTGGCGGGCTTCATGGCGCCGGACACGGTGTCGCCGCGCACGCCCGGGTCGCACTTGGTGACCTTGAGGTCCACGGAGTTCGGCAGGCCCACGTTGATGGCCTTGCCGTTCCAGAAGAGGATCTCGACGTCCAGGTTCTCCTTCAGGAAGTTGATCGACTCCCCGAGGCCTTCCTTGGTCAGGAAGGTCTGCTCGAAGGTCTTCTTCTCCATGAAGTGGTACTCGTCGCCCTGGACATACAGGAACTGCATGTCCTTGGACTCGATGTCCGGGGTGCCCACCTTGTCGCCGGACTTCAGCGTGGGCTCCAGGACACGGCCGTCCAGCAGGCTGCGGATCTTCGTACGCGTGAAGGAGGAGCCCTTCCCAGGCTTGACGTGCTGGAAGTACTCGATGACGTACGGCTTGTCCTCCCACAAGATCTTCAAACCATTGCGGAATTCAGACGTATCGACAAACCCGGCCATGGGACCGACTCCTGGGACGAACGTAAAGGCGAAAGTCCGGGGTGTCTAGCCCATGCCCTGGTTCCTGCAAAGAGGAAAGCGGAGGCACGCTGCGTCGCCGGGCAGGCTCGACAATCCCCTGCCCGAGCGGACGTGCGCGGCTACAGCTCCGCCTTCACCTGCGGCGCGGTGACGCGCAGGACATAGCGCCCCTTGCCGAAATTCCCGTCCGCGCGCAGGGCCAGCACCAGGAAGTACTCCGGCGTCAGCATGCGCATCACGGTGAGGACCTTCTCGCTGTTGACGGACACCTCGGTGACGGTGCCCGTCTTCAGGGATTCGGCCGCGTTCTTCAACTGCGTGAGCAGGTTGGCGTACTCCACCCAGGTGCCGGACACGTCCAGCTCCGTGGCTTCGTCCTTCTGGAACGTCTCCACGGAGATGCCGTCGAAGCCCATCACGCTGCACGCGAGGGCTCCGTCCACCTGGTTCACCACCGCTTCAAGGTGCGTGCGGAAGGCCATCTAGCCCCCAACGCCCGGGGCCGCCGGACCGGGCTGGCACGAGGGATATTGGCCGTCCTGACCGGCACCCGAACCACACGGGCCCGCGGGGATCGCAGGCGACTCGGTCCCGGCGCAGGTCGGAAGCAGGACGGGCGCATTGGCGACGTCGATGCCGTAGACGACCTCGTTCGACTCGAACTTCTTGCCGCCCGACGCGAACTTGCCCGTGACCTGAACGGTGACCCTCACCGTGGCCGTCGTGGTCCCGGACAGGGCCGCCCGCAGGGCCGCCGCGGCTTCCGAGGTCATCAGGTTGACCACCAGCCGGTTCTCGTCCGACGAGGGATTGATGACCGCCGTGTAGGGGACCTCTCCGTCGGGGATGTTGATGCTCGGCGTCGAGGAGTAGGACAGCTTCAGCGTGTCCACGAAGGCGGCGGCGGAACCTCCGATGTCGGTGTCCGGCTCCAGAGGGACGCCGTTCACGTCGATGGGCGTGCTCGCGTACGTCGACTTGACGACGAGCCCCAGCACGTAGGCGTTCCGGTAGGCCAGGTTGAGCGAACCACTTGCGATGCCGGTATCGTCAGGGCCGAAGTCGCAGCTGTCGTCCGGCTGGATGGTCTGGAGGATCTGGACGACGGGGGCGCTTTCAGAGCACGAGCAGAGCCCGAGCGACAGGGCCGCCGCGATGAAGAAGGGCTTCATTGGAGTGTCTCCCAATCAGGCGCGGTGCCGTTAGAGGCTCTGCGCGATGGTCTGCCGGTTGAGGATGCGGGGCGTGATGAAGATGAGCAGTTCCTGCCGCACGTCCGTCTCCAGGGTGCTCCGGAAGAAGAAGCCGAGCACGGGAATCTTCGCCAGGAAGGGCACCGAGTCGGACGAGGTGCTGCCGCGGCGCACGTAGATGCCGCCGATGACCGTCGTGTCGCCATCCTTCACCAGCACCTGGGTGTTGGCCTCCTTGCGCTGGATGGACGGCTGGCCGTTGGCACCGGTGTTGGACGGGTCCGGCTGGTTGTTCTGCGCCGCGATGGACATGAGGATGCTGCCGTCCTGGGTGATGTGCGGCGTGACTTCCAGCGACAGGCGCGCTTCCACGAAGGTCGTGTTCACGCCGCCGGCCGACGTCTGGCTGAACGGGATGGACAGACCCTGGCTGATGCGGGCCGTGTTGTTGTCCAGCGTGGTGACCTTGGGCGACGAGATGGTCTTCACCGTGCCCTCGGACTCCGCCGCGGACAGGCGCAGGTTGAGCTGCACGGCGCCGCCCGCGGAGCCGAAGGCGAAGCCCATGGCGCCACCGAGGCCCTGACCCACCGCCGCCGGCAGGTTCACCGCGAAGTTGGGCTGGGCCGGAACGCCCGCCGCCGTGCCGCCCGCGCCGCCCGTGACACCGACGGTGCTGGGGAAGATGAGGCCGGTCGGGTTGCCTGACGCGGCCGACAGACGCGTCTGACCGCCCCACTGCACGCCCAGGTTGCGGCTGAAGGAGGTGCTCGCCTCCACGATGCGGCTCTCGATGAGGACCTGCGGCGTCTGCGTGTCCAGGCTGCGCACCAGGGCGCGCGCCTTCTCCGTGTTGGAGCGGATGTCCTTGATGATGAGCACGTTGGTGCGCACGTCCACCGTCACCGTGCCGCGGTCACTGAGCACGTCCTTCACGCGCGCCGACATGTCACCGGCCACCGCGTAGTTCACCGGCACCAGGCTGACCAGCAGGTCCTCCTGCTGCTGCAGCGACTTCTTGCGCTCCTGGCGCAGCCGCGCCTCCTCTTCCAGCGTCTTCAGCGGCGCGATGCGGATGATGTTGCCCACCTGCTCCTGGCCCAGTTGCTTGGTGCGCAGGATGAGGTCCAGCGCCTGGTCCCAGGGCACGTTGCGCAGGCGGATGGTCACGCGGCCCGACACGTCGTCGGCCACGACGATGTTGCGCTTGGAGATCTCCGCGATGACGCGCAGCAGGTTCTGGATGTCGATGTCCTTGAACTCGAAGGACACGCGCTTGCCGCGGTAGCGCGCCTGCTGGGGCGCGCCCTCCGCCGCGTACGCCGGGGCCTCCGCCGTGAAGCCGGCGGTGCGCTGGGTGACGGCCACCTCCTCCGTCTTCACGCCCTGCACGTCCAGCCGCCAGCTCAGGCTGTTGGCGCCCTGGGTGACGTTCTCCTCGATGGCGCCGTCCGCGGCGACCACCAGGCGCACCTTGCGGCCCTCACCCGGCACGCTGAAGGCGCTGATCATCTTCACCGGCGTGTCCAGCGCGCTGGTGTCCAGGCTGCGCTCCAGCTTCTTGGGCAGCCGCGCGTTCTCCAGCGTCAGCACCGCGCTGCGCGGATCCGGCCGGTCCACCTTCCACGCCGTCGCGCCGGACAGCTTCAGCTGCACGCGACCGCCCGAGGGGCTCTCGTCGAAGGACAGGTCCTTGACCTCCACCACCGCCGGCTGCGGCGCGGCCTGCGCCACCGCGGGCTGCGGCTTCGCCGGCTCCTGCACGGGCAGGGGCTGCGGGCGCAGGGGCTCCGTCTCCGCCACCGCGTCGCGCGGCTGGGCGGGCTTGGACTTGCGCGCCACCGCGGCGCCCAGCACCACCTCCAGGCCGCGCTCGGCGCGGTCCACGCGGTAGGCGGGCATGTCGCCCTTGGCCACGAGCACCAGGCGCACCTTGTCCTCGTGGGCGCCCACGCGCACGTCCTTGAGCAGGTTGCCCTTCACCTTGGGCGCCTTCGCGCTCAGGCCCACGCCGTACACGTCCACGGCCAGGCGAGGCGGGTCCACCAGCTCCAGGACCTCATAGCGGGCGATCTCGCCGTCGGCGGCGACGCGCAGCGACTCGCCGTCCAGGGACAGCCGGGTGATGCGCTGGGCCGGGTGGGCCACCTCGCGCTCATCCGCCTCCGTGGCGACGACGTTCTCACGGCCCGGCGCCTGGGACGGGGCGGCCTTGGAGGACGTCCCCTCCTCCGGCACCACCGCCACCATCGCCTCTACCACCGGCGCGGGCTCGGCCTTCGGCGCGGGCTCGGCCGGCTTCGCTTCGGCCGGAGCCTGCGGAGCCTGGGCGGTCGCGGCGGCGGGGGCCACCGGCGAGCCGTCCACGGAGATGACCACGCGGTTGCCTTCCGCGCGGACGTCGTACTGGGAGGCCTGATCGAGCGCCACCAGCACGCGGCCCACGCTGGCGCGCGCGTCGGAGAACTGGGCGGCCACCACGCCGGACACCGGACCGGTGCCGTCATGGTGCCCCTTGATGCCGGTGGCGTCCGCGGACGACAGGTCCACCACCAGCCGCTCCGGCCCACTGAGCCGGAAGACGGTGAAGGTGGGCGGCCGGGTCCCGGTCACCACGACCTGGGCACCAGCCCCCGTCCGGGACACCTGCAGGTCCCTCAGCGTATTGAGATCCGCGCCGTACACCTTGGCGCTTGCCAGGACGACCGCCCATGCGGTCGCCATGAACCACTTGCCCCTCGTCACAGCGCTCTGCTCGAGCATGCGTCCCCTCAACAAGTTGGAAGCGGGCGACGACTGCCCGCGGGCGCGCCGTGGGGCGCTACTCCCAGTTCTTGCCCGTCATCAGGTTGTAGGCAGGGTCCTTCACGCCATCCGCCTTGAGCTGGAGACTCACCGGATTGCTGATGAGCTCGCCCTTGGCGCCCGTGAAGACCTCGGTGACGGTGACCGAGTCCCGGAGAATTTGTGTGACCTTGCCGCCCTGGCGCCCCACGCGGGTGTTGCGCCGGACGATGTGGCCGCGACCCAGGGGGTCCTCGACCATCGCCAGCGGGCTGGCGTCCCCCGTGACGACCGCCACCAGCTTGAGCTGGTCGAGGTCGAACACGCACAGGGGTTCGTTGCAGGCCCGCTCCGGTGCGTCACGCGCCACCGGCCCGAGCTCCTCCAGCGGACTGCGGAACGGGTCCCGCTTGCCCACCGGGCTATAGGTGTAGACGAACGTTGGCGCCGCCGACGCCTCGGTCTTCTCCGCCACTGGGGCCGGCGCGGGGGCGGCGGCCTTGGGGGGAGCAGTGCGTGGGGCCTTGGGCGTGTCCTCACAAGCGGACAGGGTCAGCGCCAGCACCGCAACGGTCATCGTGGATTTGAACGTCTTCATCCGCGTCATCCCTTGTCGCCCTTGTTGCCGGGCGGATCAAGTTTCTAGTTGCTCTTCTTCTTGTCGGAGGCCTTCTTGTCGGAGGCCTTCTTGTCGGAGGCCTTCGTGTCGACGAAGCGGAACGTCGTCGCCAGGAAGCTGCTCTGGAGGATGACCTTCTCGTTCTTCAGGGCCGCGCCATCGAGCTTGATGTTGTTGACGTTCACGATGCGGCGCATGTTCGCCATCTCCTGCAGGAACATGGCGATCTCGTGGTAGTTGCCGCTCACCGTCATCTTGATGGGGATGCGCGCGAAGAACTCGGTGCCCTCGACGTACTCCTTGCCGGGCTCCACGCGGGCGATCTCCAGGCCGGACTTCTTGCCGATGTCGTTGATCTGCGCGAGCAGCTCCTCCATGTCGCGCCGCTCCGGCAGCTCCGTGAGGGCCTCCGCCAGCTTCTGCTCGAGCACGTCCATCTCACGCCGGCGCTCGTTGAGGTTCTGGGCGATCTCGCTCTTCTCCGCGAGCTCCTGGTCGAGCTTCCGGCGGTCCGCCGCGCGGCGGATGATGTTCTCGTCCGTGGGCTTGATGAAGGAGAAGAAGTTGCCCACGGTCAAGATGACGACGATGGCCGCGAGCCCGCCGAACTTCGCCGCGGGGGGGGCCTTCGCCAGTTGATCCAGGTATTTTTCCATGACAGGGGTCCTTCGCCGCCAATCAGATGGCGTAGTTGGCGGTGAGGGTGAGCTTGAAGTCGACGAACGTCGCCGCGCCGGCGGAGGCGGCCTTGGACTGCACGGCGTTGGTCAGTTCGACGTTGCCGAAGAAGGGCTTGATCTCGTTCGCGGAGAACTCCTCCACGCTGGCGGTCTCCGTGTTGAAGAGCTCCACGCGCGACGTCTTGCTGGCGGTGCGGCCCTGGTCCACCAGGCGCCCCATGCCCTTGGGCGTCCACACCATGCTGCCCAGGCCGCGCATCAGCTCCGCGACCTCGTCGTGGCTGACGGCCGAGCCGTCGATGGTGACCTTGTTGGACGCCTCGACGAAGTTCTTGAGCCAGACCTTCTTGGGGATGGCCGAGGACAGCGCGTCCAGCATGCGCACCGGCCCGTTGCGGCCCTTGCGCAGCGTGTCCAGCACCGCGAGCTTCTTCTCCACTTCCGTCTTGCGGGCGTTGATGTTGGTCACCTCGCCGATGACCTTCTCCAGCTCCGCGATCTTCGCCTTCGTCTGGGCGATGCCCTGGTTGGCCCGCTGCAGCTCGTCGTCGCGGTTCGCGTACCAGACGTAGTTGCCGATCATCGCGGCGATCAGGACCGCGGCGTAGAGGGCCAGGATCTGCCGGCCCATCTCCCGCTTCTTCACCGCCCGGACGGGCAGCAGGTTGATTCGGATCATCATGTGCGTGATTTCCTCGTGGCCAGAGCGGTATCAGCCCAGCTTGTCGCCCGGGCGCCGGAGCGCCAGTCCCACTGCCACCGCGGCCATGGGCGCCACGTCCATGATGAACGCGGGGTCGAACTTGCGGTTGTCCACTTCAATCTTCCGGAACGGGTTGAGGATCTCCACCGGCACGCCGGTTCGCGCCTCGATGGTCTTGAACAGGGCGGGGATCTTCGCGGTGCCGCCGGACAGGTAGACCTTGGTGAAGTTCGAGTCCGCGGCGGTGCCCGCGTAGAAGTCCAGCGAGCGCTGGATTTCACCGGCCACCTGCTCCGCCACGCTGGAGAGCACGCGCTCCACGTCCTGCGGCACGACGGCGTCCGCGTCCGCGCGGTTGCCGCCGATCTTCAGCGCCTCCGCCTCCTCGTAGGAGACGTTGAGCTGCTTCTGGATCTCTTCGGTGAACTGGTTGCCGCCGATGGTCACGTCACGGGTGAAGACGGTGACGCCGTTGGCGATGATGTTGATGTTCACCACGGAGGCGCCGGCGTTGATGAGGACGACGGTCTCCTTGTCCGGCAGCTCGTAGTTCGTGGAGAACATGTTCTGGACGGCGAACGCGTCCACGTCCACCACCACCGGGGCCAGTCCCGCCTCGGAGACCACGGTGGTGTAGTCGTTGATCATGTCCTTCTTGGCGGCGACGAGCAGCACGTCCATCTGGCCGGTGGCGTCGTTGCCGCCGCCGTCCAGGATCTGCGTGTCGATGTTCACGTCCTTCACGTCGAAGGGGATGTACTGCTCCGCCTCCCACTGGATGCTCTCCTCGAGCTCTTCCTGGCTCATGCGGGGCATCTGGATCTTCTTGATGATGACCGAGTGGCCGGACACGCCGATGGCGACGTCCTTGCCCTTGACCTTCAGCTCGGACATCAGCTCCTGCACGGCCTGCACGATGGCCGTGGAGTTCATCAACGCGCCGTCCACGATGGCCTCGGGAGGCAGCGGCTTCATTCCGAAGCTCTGGAGCGCGTAGCCGACTTCACCGCGCTTGCGCTGCTCCTTGAGCATGATCATCTTGATCGACGTCGACCCGATATCCAGCCCGAGTGCCAGTTTGCCCTTCGCCATGCGTAACTCCATCGGAGAGGGCGCCAGCGTAGCACCGGCTTGATACCCCTCCTAAAAAGTGCTTGGCGCCCGGCCGCCCTGCGGACGGGAGAGCGCCGTGAAAGCCAGCCACGACCGCGCCCCCAGGCCCACCATCGCGGAGGCCCGATTTTCCGGCCCCGGCAGCGTTCCGTCAAATCGCGCCGGAGGATTCCTCGAGGGTTGCCCGCCGGGCGTCTCCCCTGCCCTCAGGTCCGGGCGCCCTCCGCGTCCGGGTCGATGCCGTACTCCTTGATCTTGTAGAGGAGCGCCCGGTGGCTGATGTCCAACACCTCCGCCGCCCGGGTGCGGTTGCCCTTCGTGCGCCGCAGCGCCGCCCGGATGTAGGACTCCTCCAGCTCCCGGATGGCGCGCTTGAGCGACAGGTCGCTCCCGGCCTGTAGCGGCGGAGCCGTCCCCGCCGGGGCGGGTGCGGAAGCCGCCCACAGCTTTTCCGGAAGGCTGCCGGGCGCGATGTGGGTGCCTTCCTCGAGCAGCACCGCGCGCTCCATGGCGTTCTCCAGCTCGCGCACGTTGCCCGGCCAGGCGTAGGCCGTCATCAGGGCCTCCGCCTCCGGGGTGACGCCCTCCACCGGAGGCTCGCGGTTGAGGTCGCGGTTGAAGCGCTGGAGGAAGGAGTGGGCGAGCAGCGGGATGTCCTCGCGGCGCTCGCGCAGGGGCGGCAGGATGAGGTTCACGACGTTGAGGCGGTAGTAGAGGTCCTCGCGGAAGTCGCCCTGGGTCACCAGCTTGCCCAGGTCGCGCAGCGTGGCGGCCACCACGCGCACGTCCACGCGCTCCACGCGGCTTTCGCCCACCGGGCGGATCTCCCCCTCCTGCAGCACGCGCAGGAGCTTCACCTGCGCGCCCAGGGGCAATTCGCCCACCTCGTCGAGGAAGAGCGTGCCGCCGTCGGCTTCCGCGAACAGGCCTCGGCGGGCGGTGCGCGCGTCGGTGAAGGCGCCCTTCGCGTGGCCGAACAGCTCGCTCTCCAGCAGGCCGTGGGGAATGGCGCCGCAGTTGACGGCGACGAAGGGCATGGCGGAGCGGCGGCTCTTTCCGTGCAGCTCGCGCGCGATGAGCTCCTTGCCCGTGCCGCTCTCTCCGGAGATGAGCACGGTGGTGTCCACCGGGGCCACGCGCGCCACCTGCTTGAGCACCGCCTGGAGCGCGGCGCTGTGCCCCAGGATGTGGCTACCCGAGGCGCCGGGGAGCCGGGCCTCGTGCAGCCGGCGGTTCTCGCGGACCAGCCGCTCGCGCTCCTCCGCCTTGCGCAGGACGAGGACGATCTCCTCTGGCTTGAAGGGCTTCTGGACGTAGTCGTAGGCGCCCGCCTGCACCGCCTCCAGCGCCTGCTCCTGGGAGCCGTATGCGCTCATCACCACCACGGTGAGGCCCGGATGCTCCGCGAGCGCGGCCCTGAGCACCGACAGCCCGTCGCGCTTGGGCATGCGCACGTCCGTCACCAGGACGTCATAGGCGCGCGTGGACAGCTCGCGCAGGGCCTCGTCCCCGTCTGCGACGGCGCGCACGTCGTAGCCCTTGTCGGTGAGCACCAGGGTGAGGATGTGGCGGATGGACGGCTCGTCGTCGGCGACGAGGACGGTGCGGAAGAGGGGCATGGGGGATGCCCATCATATGCCGTCCAGCCCCGCCGTCAGGCTGCTGGCAGCGATAGCCGGAAGCACGCGCCGCCGCCCGCTCCGTCGCGCGCGTCCAGCCGGCCGCCCATGCCCTGGGCCAGATTCAGGGACACCGCGAGTCCCAGGCCCGTGCCCTGCCGTCCCTTGGTGGTGAAGAACGGCTCGAAGAGGTGCGCGCGCACCTCCGGCGACAGGCCCGGGCCGCTGTCCTCCACCTCCACCAGGACGAGCGCGTCCTCGCGCCGGGTGGAGACGCGCACGCGGCCCTCGCCCCCCATGGCCTGGGCGGCGTTGAGCAGCAGGTTGATGAGGATCTGTGACAGGGGGCCCGGGTCCGCGCGGGCCAGCAGGCCGGGCGCCACGTCCAGGGCGACGTCCACCCGGTCCAGCTCCGGCCCGGCGCGCACCAGCCGCACGCACGTCTCCACCACCTGCCCCACGTCCACCGGCCCGGGCTGGGTGCTGGCCGGGCGGCCCAGGTCCAGAAGCCCCCGCACGATGCGGTCGATGCGCAGGACCTCATGGTCGATGCGCTCCAGGAAGTCCTTGAGCTCCGGCCCCTGCGCCCTGGAGCGGGCCAGGGAGAGGTAGCCCAGGATGCCCGCCAGCGGATTGCCCACCTCGTGCGCCACGCCCGCGGCCAGCTTTCCCACCGTGGCCAGGCGCTCGGAGGCGACGAGCTCCGTCTGCGCCCTCGCGAGCCGGGCGTTCGCCTCGCGCAGCGCCTCCAGTTGCGCGCGCGTGAGGGCCTGTTCCTGGCGCAGCGCCTCCGCCATGCGCTGGAGCTCGCGCTGGATGCGCGACAGGAACGGCCCCCCCTGCCCGGAGAGCGGCACGTCCAGCTGCAGCCGGCCCAGCTGCTCCACGGACTTCTCCATGGCGCGCAGCGGGCGGCCCACCGCCAGGTCCAGCACGCCATAGGCCAGCAGCGTCAGCACCAGCAGATCCAGCCCCAGCGCCAGCGGCAGGAAGGCGCGGATCCGCGCGAGGCTCTCCATGTCCAGAGACCCCGGCAGCGCCAGCCTGCGCGCCGTGTCCAGCAGGCGGATGAGCACCGGCTGCAGCGTCAGCCACGACAGGCCCGTGGACAGCGAGCCCAGGAGGAACGCCACGCTGGCGATGCGCCACTTCATCCCCGCACCGGCGCGGGGTTCCTCACTGCGTCCCTCCAAGCATCATCGCCACCTCCGGGGGCAGCACGCGCGCGAGCAGCGGCCCCAGGAGCATCACCTCCAGCCCCGCCAGCGCCAGCCATGGACCGAACGGGATGTTGGTGACCCCGGGCTCCCACTGATCCTCGCCCGTCTCCTCGTCCAGGGTCACGTCCGGGATGTCCTGTAGGAGCAGGCACGGAATCACCAGCGCCACCCGCTTCCACCAGGGCAATCCGGGCTTCGTGAACTCCCACGTCATCGTGGACGCGGGCTCCTCCGGCTCCTCGTCGGCAGGGGCCTTGGACGGATCCTCCTTCTCCTCGCCGCGAGGGCCTGCCCGGCCCGTGAGGGCGAGCATCGCCACGCCCACGATGGAGCCCTGGAACGACGAGAAGAAGAGGATGCCGAGCAGCGACTGCCAGCCGAGGAACGCCCCCAGCAGCGCGACGAGGAACTTGTCCCCGCCGCCCAGCGCCTCCTTCTTCAAGAGCTTCCAGCCCACGTACTCCATGAAGCGGAAGGTGAGGAAGCCCACCGACGCGCCCACCACCGCGTTCACCACCGCGTCCTGGCCCAGGGGAATGGCCAGCACGATGCCCGCCACGATGCCCGGCACGGTGAGCGACAAGGGCAGGATCCAGTGCTCCAGATCAATGAAGGTGAGCGGCACCAGCAGGAACACCAGCACCAGCGCGGGCACCAGCGCGTACGTCCAGTCAAAGCGCTTGAGGCACGCGAGGAAGAGGAGCCCCGTGAGCAGCTCCACCAGGACGTAGCGCGGGGAGATGGGCATGCCGCAGCCTCGGCACTTCCCGCGCAGCCCCAGCCACGACAGGACGGGGATGTTCTCGTACCAGGCGAGCACGTGCCCGCACTTGGGGCAGCGGGACCCGGGTCGCACGATGCTCAGCCCTTCGGGCACCCGTGCGATGACGACATTGAGGAATGAGCCGATGCACAGGCCGAGGATGAACAGGAAGAGGATGAAGAGGGGCTCGGCCCAGCCCGGCGCGTAGGTGAACGTCACGGGGCCGGAATCCTACCCGCCGCTTCCGAAGCTGGCGACTGCGCGATGGAGGACGAAAACCGTCAGCGTCAGTGACAAAAATTGGCAGGCCCGCCGGTGATCCACCCCCTGCCTCGGCCGCCTGCCCTGGGAATCCCGGTGGTTGGGCGAAGTGTTCGGCCTGGCACTCTTCATGCTAAGAGTTCGCACGTCGTTCAACCCCCCTCTGCCTGCCGCGGAGTTCCCAAACATGATGAACCGTCTCTTCCGGAAGAAGGGTGGCTTCACCCTGATCGAGCTGATGATCGTGGTCGCCATCATCGGCATCCTGGCCGCCATCGCCATCCCGAACTTCATCCGCTTCCAGGCGAAGTCCAAGCAGTCGGAGGCGAAGACGAACCTGAAGGCCATCTTCACGGCCCAGAAGGCGTACTTCGGAGAGAAGGACAAGTACCAGGTGAACTTCACGGTCATCGGCTTTGATCCCGAGGCCGGCAACCGCTACAGCTACGGCATGGCCACGGCCTGCAACACCCCCGTCAACGCGACCCCCACGGATCGCCGCCCGGGCGCCATCCTCGGCTGCATCGGCCAGGACGCGCTGAAGTTCCCCACGGGGCCGGCCGCCGCGGACGCCGTCAACGCGGTGGGCGTGAACCCGGACATCGACACGTGCCCGAACTGCTCGTTCAACGCGACGGCGATCGGCAACGTGGACAACGATCCCGAGGGTGACACCTGGGGCATCACGTCCAACACGGTCGCCGGTGAGGCCGTCGTGCAGAACCCCTGCGGCATCGACGAGGACACCCCGAACGGCCTGAACCTGGTCGCGGGCGAGCCCACCAACGCGTTCAACGACGTGAGCTGCGGCGGTTAATTCGCTGCACGCCGTGCAAGCCTGCCGGGCTCGCTTCATTTGATTCACCGAAGCGGCTCGACATGGCACAATCAACGGGGCGCCCGGGCATTTCGGGCGTCCCGTTGTCGTTTCGTGAGGCCATGCGAAAGCTGCCCCTGCTGCGATTCGTTCCGGGACTGCTGCTGGTAGCCCTCCTGTCCGCGCCGCCCGTCCCCCCGCGCAGGCAAGGCGGCGGTCCCCTGCTCCCACGCCCCGACCTGCTCAAGGCGCTGTTCACCGCGCAGAAGGGCCTGGTGACGGACTACTTCTGGATCCTCATGCTCAACCGCATTGGCAGCGCGGTCCGGGCGGAGGACTACCTCCACGTCTCCGACTACGCGGAGCTGGTGACGAACCTGGATCCGAAGTTCCGGCAGGCGTACCTCTACGGAGGCCTCACCATCCCCGTCTACACGGGCAAGGGCGGCTACCTCAACACGGCGGAGTCCACGGCCCTGTTGCGCAAGGGCGTGGCGAACGTCCCCCACGACCAGCCCCTGACCTTCCAGCTCGCGTACAACCTGATGTTCTTCGAGCGGAAGTACAAGGAAGCCGCGGACCTCATCCAGGAGATGTCCCGGTGGGAGGGTGCCCCGCCCTACTTCGCCGCGCTCGCGACGCGGCTGTACGCGCAGTCCGGTGACTTCGACGCGAGCATGTCGTTGACCCTGGCGCTGCGCGACAGCGCGGAGGACGAGGAGTCGCGCGCCTTCTACGAGCAGCGCATCCAGGAGATCCAGCAGGAGCGCGTGCTCCGGGGCATCGACGCGGCCATCGCCCGCTACCGCGCTCGCGAGGGACGCCTGCCCGACACGCTGCCCGCGCTGGTGACCGCGGGCGACCTGCGCATGCTTCCCGCGGATCCGCTGGGCGGGGAGTTCTTCCTGGGCGAGGACGGCCGGGCCTACTCCAACGCCTCCAGGTTCCGGCTGGAGCTCATCCAGGACGAGAAGGACGAAAGCGGCGAACGCATCCTGCCCAAGCCCCGGACGACCCAAGCGCCATGACGACACCCCATCCTGACGCCCCTCCCATCCTGGCCCAGGGGCTCGCCAAGACCTACAAGGTCGGCTTCTGGTTCAACCGCACCGTGCGCGCCCTGCAGTCGCTGGACCTCCAGGTGGGGGCCGGGCAGATCTACGGCCTGCTCGGACCCAACGGCGCGGGCAAGTCCACCACCATCAAGATATTGATGAACCTGGTGCGCCCCAGCAGCGGGGTCGCGCGCATCTTCGGCCAGCCGGTGGATGCGGCCTCCACCCGGCGGCTGGTGGGCTTCCTGCCGGAGAACCCCGCCCCGTACGAGTACCTCACGGGCCGGGAGTTCGTGACGCTGGCCGGACAGCTCGCGGGCCTGAGCGGCCAGGAGCTGGACGTGCGCGTCAAGGAGGTCCTGGGCTCCGTGGAGATGGCGGGCGCGGAGAAGCTGCAGATCCGCCGCTACTCCAAGGGCATGGTGCAGCGCGTGGCGCTGGCCCAGGCGCTGGTGAGCCGGCCGAAGCTGCTCATCCTGGATGAGCCGACGAGCGGGTTGGATCCGCTGGGCCGCCGCCAGATGCGCGACCTCATCCTGGCGGAGCGGGAGAAGGGCACCACGGTCCTCTTCTGCAGCCACATCATCCCGGACGTCGAGTCGCTGTGCGACCGGCTGGCGGTGCTGGTGGGCGGACGGCTGGTGCGCGAAGGCAGCGTCCGGGAGCTGGTGTCCGCGCAGGTGCCCACCGTGGAGGTCGTGGTGGAGGGCATGGCGCCGGACGCGGTGAAGGGGCTGGGCATTCCCCTGGAGTCGCTCCAGGCGCTCGATGGCCGCGTGCTGCTCCAGGTGTCGGACGTGGACACCCAGCGGCTCTTGAGCGGCGTGCTGGGCGCCGGGGGCCGGGTGAACCAGGTGCAGCCGGCGCGGTTCTCGCTGGAGCAGCTGTTCATGAACGCGCTCAAGGAGTCCGGGCGCGCGTCCACCGTGGGCGGGGAGATCAATACATGAGCGCCTTCAGCGCGATGATGTGGAATGGCTTTCGCGAGGCGCGCCGCAACCGGGTGACGGTGGTGGTGGGCGTGTTCGCCGCGGTGGTGCTGCTTTCCTCCACGCTGGTGACGGAGGTGACGGTCACCACGTTCGACCGCGTGCTGACGGACTTCGGCCTGGGGATGATGAGCATCATCCTCGTCTTCCTGGCGGTGTTCCTGTCGAGCAGCCTGCTCAGCCGCGAAATCGAGCGGCGCACCATCTTCCTGGTGGTGAGCAAGCCTGTGTCCCGCACGCAGTTCCTGCTGGCGCGGCTGGCCGGCACCATGCTGACGCTGGGCGCGCTGCTGGTGGCGATGACGCTCGTCTTCCTGAGTCAACTGCTGCTGTTCCGCGCGGAGATCACCTCCACGCAGCTGCTGGCGAGCGCGGGCCTGTGGTTCGAGCTGCTCGTCATCAGCAGCGTGGGCATCCTCTTCTCCAGCTTCGCGGGCCCGGCGGTGTCGGCCATCGCCACCACGGGCCTGTACTTCACCGGGCACCTGACGGGCGACCTCTACGCCATCGCCAGCCGCTCGGAGAGCACGTTCATCCAGGTGCTGGGCAAGACCATCTACTACGCGCTGCCCAACCTGGAGCGGGTGAACTTCCGTCCGCAGGCCACGTACGCGCTGCCGGTGGACGCCAGCACCTTCCTGTCCGGCGCGGCCTACAGCGTCGCGTGGGCGGGCGTGCTCATCGCCCTGGCCACCGTCATCTTCGAGCGGCGCGACTTCCGCTGACGTGAAGCACGGCGGCCCCGGGCTTCAGGCCCGGGGCGTCGGCTCGTCCATCTCGTCGGTGAGGCCGTGCTTGGCCAACCGGTAGCGGAAGGAGCGGAAGGACAGCCCCAGGAGCTCCGCGGCGCGCGTCTTCACCCCTTGCGCCTGCTTGAGCGCGGCCAGCAGGTGGCGCCGCTCGCTGTCGTCCAGGTGGCGCTCCAGGTTGAAGCCCGCCCCCATCGCGGGCTCGCCGGCCTCGCCGGAGCGGGCCTGGGGCTCCGCCTCGCCGCGCACCGTGGGCGGCAGCGTCGTGGGCCCCAGCAGGTCCGAGTCCGACAGCGTGGCCGCGCGCTCCACCATGTTCTGCAACTGGCGCACGTTGCCCGGGAACGCGTAGCGCTCCATCAGGGCCAGCGTCTCCGGGGCGAACCGCAGCGCAGGGCGGCCCAGCTCCTCCGACAGGCGCGCCAGGAAGTGGGTCGCCAACGGGGCGATGTCGTCCGGGCGCTCGCGCAGGGCGGGCAGCTCCAGGGTGATGACGTTGAGCCGGTAGAAGAGGTCCTCGCGGAAGCGCCCCGCCTTCACCTCCGCCTCCAACCGGCGGTTGGTGGCGGCGATGACGCGCGCGTGGAAGGGAATCTCCGCCGCGCTGCCCACGGGCTTCACCTTGCGCTCCTGCAGCACGCGCAAGAGCTTCACCTGCGTGGACAGGGGCATCTCCCCCACCTCGTCCAGCATCACCGTGCCCTCGCCCGCGGACACCAGCAGGCCCGGACGCTCGTGCGTGGCGCCGGTGAAGGAGCCCTTCATGTGGCCGAACAGCTCGCTCTCCAGCACGCCCTCGTTGAGGGCGCCGCAGTTGAAGGGCAGGAAGGGCTGGGCGGCGCGCTGGCCGCGCAGGTGGATGGCCCGGGCCACCAGCTCCTTGCCGGTGCCGCTCTCCCCCGTCACCAGCACCGTGCTGCGCCCCGGGGCCACCTTCTCCACCAGGTGCCACAGCGCGCGCATGCGGGGGCTGGAGCCCACCATCAGCCCGCCCAGGCCCGGCAGGAGCCGCTCCTTCAGCGTGATGTTCTCCTGGCGCAGCGCGCGCTTCTCCAGCGCCTTGTGCACCAGCTGCCGCAGCTCCTCGTTGTCGAAGGGCTTGCAGATGTAGTCGTAGGCGCCCTCGCGCATGGCCTCCACCGCGGAGGATGGCGTGCCGAAGGCGGTGATGAGCACCACCTCCGGCGGCTCCTTGCGCGCGCGCGCCGCCCGCAGCACGTCCAGCCCGCTGCCGCCGGGGCCCAGCTTCATGTCGGAGATGACCAGGTCCACGGAGTCCCGGGCCAGCACCTCGCAGGCGGCCGCCACCGCGGGCACGCTCGTCACCGCGTAGCCGTCCCGCACGAGCAGGATTTCGAGGTACTCGCGCATGGACAGCTCGTCGTCCACCACCAGCACGTGGCCGCGCGGGCCCCCCTCATGGAGCGCGCTCACAGCGGCAGCCCCACCAGGAATTCGGTGCCTTCGGCCGGGTGCGATGTCACGCGGATGGTGCCGCCGTGCGCGCGGATGAGGGAGTGCGCGGTGGACAGGCCCAGCCCGGTGCCACCGCTCCGCGTGGTGAAGAACGGTTCGAACAGGTGTCCCATCATCTCCTCCGTGATGCTGCCGGCCGAGTCCCAAACCCGAATCTGCGCTTCCTGGTCCGCCCGTGCCAGGGCCACGCGCACCGTGCCCCGCGCCCCCGCCGCCTGACAGCCGTTGCGCACCAGGTTGATAAGCACCTGGCGCAGCTGATCCGGATCCACCTGCGCCGTCAGCGGCTGGGGCACCCGCACCTCCAGGGTCACCTCGCGCGTGAGGGGGTCCGCGCGCAGCATGTCCACCGTCTCCGACACCAGCGTGTCCAGCGCCACCGCGCGGCGCTGCGGCTGGGGTGGGCGGGCAAAGCGCAGGAAGTCCTCCACCAGCCGCGCCAGCCGGTCCGACTCGCGCGTGAGGATGCCGGTGAGCCGCTGCACCACCGCGTCCTGCGACTGCTCCTGGGCCAGCAGCTGCGCGGAGCCGCGCATGGAGGCCAGCGGGTTGCGCAGTTCGTGCGCGAGCTGCGCGGAGAGTGTGCCCAGGCTCGCGAGCCGGTCCGTGCGCTTCAGGTCTTCCTCCATGCGCCGCAGGTCGGTGAGGTCCTGGAAGACGATGAGCAGCGCGCCCGCTTCACCCTCCAGGGGTGACACCGACAGGCCCAGCACCCGCTTGCCGCCCGGCGTCTGCACTGGCAGCTCGCTCCGGATGGAGCGCGGCGCCAGCGTGGACACGCCCGGCAGCAGCTTCTCCAGGGGCTGCCCCACGCACGCGAGGGCGTCCTCCTGGAGGATGCCGCTGCCCGCGGTGTTGAGGAAGGTGACGCGCCGGTGGACGTCGCAGGTGACGAGCCCGGACGGCATGGAGGACAGGATGAGCTGCTGGAGCCGCCCCAGCCGGCGCAGGTCCGCCTCGCTCTGGGACAGCGCGCCGCCGGTGGCGGACAGCTGGCGCGACAGGTAGCCGGACAGGACGGCGATGAGAACCAGCGCCAGCGCGTTGCTGCCCAGCACGAAGAGCACCCGCGAGGGCGACACCATGACGCTGCCCGCGGGCGTGGTGAGCCCCATCACCAGCAAGAGCGCGGTGAAGGCGAACGTGGACACGGCCGCGGCCACCAGCGCGCCGCGCCAGTCCAGCACCACCGCCGCGCCGATGACGGCCAGGCTGTAGAGGAACGTGAGCGGGGAGTCCGCGCCGCCGCTCAGGTAGACGAGCCCGGTGGCGATGAGCACGTCGCCCACCACCTGCACCGTGGCGTCCAGGCGCCCGGCCGTGCCCCGGCGCAGCCGCAGGCCCGTCACCACGGTGAGGAGGTAGGCGCCCGCGATGACCGCGAACGACAAAGAGTCCGCGCGGCTGGGCTCCTGCACGGGCTGGGTCACCAGCCGCACCACCGTCACGACGAGCGACAGGCTCGCCGCCACGGTGCGGAACAACACCAGCCACACCAGGCGCGAGCGCAGCCCCGGGGCCACGCTTCGCGCCGTGCTTCGTGCCACCGCGTTACTTGATCGCGCCGGCAAGCGAGAAGATGGGCAGGTACATGGCGATGAGGAAGCCGCCGACCACGCCGCCGAGGAACACCATCAGGATGGGTTCGATCATCGACGTCAGCGCGCCGATGGCCGTGTCCACTTCGTCGTCGTAGAAGTCGGCGATCTTGTTGAGCATGGTGTCCATGGCGCCCGTCGCCTCACCGACGCCAATCATCTGCACCACCATGGACGGGAACACCTTGGTCTCCAAGAGCGGCCCCGCGATGTTCTTGCCCTCGGCGATCTTCCCGCGCACGTAGTAGATGGCCTCTTCCACCGTGCGGTTGCCGGCCGTCTTCGCCGTCACGTCCAGCGCGTCCAGGATGGGCACACCAGAAGAGATCATCGTGCCCAGGGTGCGCGTGAAGCGCGCCACCGCCACCTTGCGAAGCACGTCGCCGAACAGGGGCAGCTTGAGGAAGGTCTTGTCCCAGAACTTGCGGCCCCTGGGCTGGCGGTAGCTCCAGGTGAAGGCGAAGACGATGGCGCCGATGGCCACGACGGTGTGGAGGAAGTACGCCTGGGCGAACTTCGACATGTCCACGACGACCTGCGTGGGGCCCGGCAGCGCGGAGCCGAAGTCCGAGAACATCTTCTCGAAGACGGGCGTCACCTTGAGCAGCAGCAGCGCCGTCACGCCGATGGCCACCAGGATGACCACCGTCGGGTAGGTCATGGCGCCCTTGACCTTCGCCTTGAGCTTCTCGTTCTTCTCACGGTAGGCGGCGAGCCGGTTGAGGATGGTGTCGAGGATACCGCCCACCTCGCCCGCGGCGCACAGCTGCACGTAGAGCTCGTCGAAGACCTTGGGGTGCTCCTTCAGCGCGTCCGCGAAGGTGCTGCCCTGCTCCACCTTGCTCTTGATGGCGAACACCACCTTCTTGAAGGCGGGGTTGTCCATCTGGCTGGCCAGGATGTCCAAGCACTGCACCAGCGGCAGGCCCGCGTCGATCATCGTCGCGAACTGACGGGTGAAGATGAGGATGTCCTTGCCCGTCACGCCGCCCATGCCGGGCAGGGTGATCTCCCCGTCGAGCGCGCTCTTCTTGCGCACCTTCGTCGGGTTGAGGCCCAGGGACTTCAGGCGCGCGTTGACGGCCTCGACGTCCGAGGCCTCCATCTCGCCCTTCTTGTTCTCCCCGCTCTTGGTCTTCGCCTCCCAGAGGAACTGGGCCGTGTTCTTCTTGGACGCTGTCGCCTTCTGCTGCACTGCAGGTGCTGCCATGACGGGACCTCCGGGGAGGGCGAGGAGTCTAACCTGTGATTTTCATGCCCCAAAACTAACGGGCGCCCGCTCCCCCGGCCGGCCGCTGGGCTCCACCCGGTCCACCGCCCGAGGCGAGGATGTTGCGCAGCTCCTCCGGGTCGGAGGAACGGCCGAAGGCCTCGTCCTGGGAGATGACCCGGCGCGCCAGAAGGGCGGCCAGCGCCTGGTTGAACGTCTGCATGCCGTACTTCGCCTGACCCACCTGCATGGACGAGTAGATCTGGTGGACCTTGTCCTCGCGGATGAGGTTCCGGATGGCGGGGTTGGGCACCATGACCTCCAGGGCCAGCACGCGGCCCGGGCCGCCCTGCTTGGCGACGAGCGCCTGGCTCATCACGCCCTCCAACACGAAGGACAGCTGCGCGCGAACCTGGGGCTGCTGGTACGGGGGGAACACGTCCAGCACGCGGTTGATGGTCTGCACCGCGCTGTTGGTGTGCAGCGTCGCGTAGCAGATGTGGCCCGTCTCCGCGATGGTGAGCGCCGCTTCGATGGTCTCCAGGTCGCGGAGCTCACCGACGAGCACGATGTCCGGGTCCTGGCGGAGGATGTACTTGAGGGCCGTCTTGAAGTTGCGCGTGTCCGCACCGACCTCGCGCTGGTTCACCAGGCAGTTCTTGTGCGGGTGCAGGTACTCGATGGGGTCCTCGATGGTCATGATGTGCTCATGACGCTCGGTGTTGATCTTGTCGATCATCGAGGCCAGCGTGGTGGACTTGCCGGAGCCCGTGGGGCCCGTCACCAGGATGAGGCCGCGCGGCTTCTTCACCAGCTCCGCCACCACCGGCGGCAGGCCCAGCTCCTGGAACGTCAAAATCTTGAAGGGAATCGTGCGGAACGCACCGGCGACGGCGCCGCGCTGCATGAAGATGTTCGCGCGGAAGCGCGACAGGCCCTTCACGCCGAACGACAGGTCCAGCTCGTTCTCCTCCTCGAACTTGTGCTTCTGGGCGTCCGTGAGGATGGAGTAGCAGAGCTGCTTGGTCTCCACGGGCGTGAGCGGCGCCGTCTTGAGCGGGACGAGCTCACCGTCCACGCGGAGCTGCGGCGGCGAGCCGGTGGTGATGTGGAGGTCGGAAGAGCCCTTCTCGACCATCGCCTTGAGGAGCTGGTGCAGGTTGGCCACGGATGCGTGTCCTGTCGGAGGAAGAAGTGTGGGGAGGAGGTGGGGTGACTAGAAGCGGTCCGGCGCGGTGTTGCCCACGACCTCTTCGAGCGTCGTCATTCCGTCCATGAGCTTCTTGAGCGCGCTCATGCGCAGGCTGCTCATGCCCAGGCGGATGGCCTCCTGCTTGAGCTCCGCGGCGGAGGCGCCGTTGATGACCAGCTCCTTGAGGCCATCCCAGAAGGGCATGACCTCGTAGATGGCCACGCGGCCGCGGTAGCCGCGGTCGTTGCAGTCGCGGCAGCCGACCTTCTCGTACATGGTGAAGGTGCCAATCTTGTCGGGCGGGATGCCCGCGTCGATGAGGGCCTGCTCGTCCACCTTCTCCGCGGGGCGCTTGCAGGCCGGGCACAGGCGGCGCGCCAGACGCTGGGCGAGGATGAGGTTGAGCGACGCCGTCACGAGGAACGGCTCGATGCCCATGTTGAGCAGGCGGCTCACCGTGCCCGGGGCGTCGTTGGTGTGCAGCGTGGAGAGCACCAGGTGGCCCGTGAGCGCCGCCTTCACGCCGATTTCCGCCGTCTCGAAGTCGCGGATCTCACCGATCATGATGATGTCGGGGTCCTGGCGGAGGAAGGAGCGCAGACCGGCCGCGAAGTTCAGGCCGATGTCCTCGTGCATCTGCACCTGGTTGATGCCGGCGAAGTTGAATTCGACCGGGTCCTCCGCGGTGCAGATGTTGGTGCCCACGTCGTTGAGGCTGGAGAGCGCGGAGTACAGCGTCGTCGTCTTGCCGGAGCCCGTGGGGCCCGTCACCAGCACCATGCCGTAGGGCCGGTCGATGGCCTCCTTGAACCAGGCCAGGGGCTGCGGGTCGAAGCCCAGCTTCGTCATGTCCAGCTGCAGGTTGCTCTTGTCGAGCAAGCGCATCACGACCTTCTCGCCGAAGAGCGTGGGGCACACGCTCACGCGGAAGTCCATCTCCTTGCCGCCGCCGATCTTGATCTTGATGCGGCCGTCCTGCGGCAGGCGCCGTTCGGAGATGTCCAGCGACGCCATGATCTTCAGACGGCTGGTGATGGCGTTGCGCAGCTTCATGGGCGGGCGCATCACCTCGTACATCACGCCGTCGATGCGGAAGCGGACCCGGAAGTCCTTCTCGTACGGCTCGATGTGGATGTCGGACGCGCCCTTCTTGATGGCGTCCATGAGGATGAGGTTCACCAGCTTGACCACGGGCGCGTCATCCGCGGCCTTGGCCATCTCATCCACGTTCTCCTGCTCCTCCTTGGCGACCTCGATGTCGTCGCCCACGTCGCCGACGATGTCCTCCAGCGAGGGGCCCTTCTCCGCGTAGTAGCGCTCGATGGCTTCGCGGATGGAGATTTCCGACGCGACGACGGCTTCGATGTTGTAGCCGGTGAGGAACTTCAGGTCGTCCACCGCGAAGATGTTGGACGGGTCGCACATGGCCACGATGAGGGAGGGCCCTGCGCGGTTGACCGGGATCACCAGGTGCTTCTCGGCCACTTCCTTGGGCACGAGCTTGATGATGTCCGGATCAATGTCGAAGTCCTTCAGGTTGATGGCCGGGACGCCGTACTGCTTCGACAAGAAGTCGGTGAGCTTCGATTCCTCGATGGCGCCCGTCTTGATGAGCGCCGTGCCGATGCGCGCGCCACTCTTCTGCTGCTCCTCCTGCGCCTTGCGGAGTTGCTGGACGGAGATGAGGTTCTCGCGCACCAGCAATTCACCGAGTCGACCGGACATTTCTGGGATGCCTCTTTGAGCGTGAGGAGGGAACAGCCAGAGCCCCGGCTGTCAGCGGGACCCGCGGGGGGGAATGAGGCCATGCTACAGGGGCCTGAAGCCCTGGCACGGATCCTCCCGGATTAGAGGAAACCGATGCGCGGCCTGTCAAGGCGCCCTGGCGTGCTCCCTTGCTGTCCGGAGCCCCCTTCCAGAGGGCCGCCCCTGGGATCTGGAGCCCTACCCGTCGCCGCGGGCCACCACGGTG
Organism: Corallococcus sp. AB011P; assembly: GCF_003611605.1. Classification (NCBI taxonomy): domain Bacteria; kingdom Pseudomonadati; phylum Myxococcota; class Myxococcia; order Myxococcales; family Myxococcaceae; genus Corallococcus; species Corallococcus sp. AB011P. Next base: position 122,917 of record NZ_RAVX01000015.1, on the reverse strand, counting down.
CGGGCGGCCTCCACGTCGCGTTTGATTTGACCCACCAACTCGGCGGCGGAGCCAAAGCGCTGCTCGGGCCGCAGCCGCTCCAGGAACTGCACCCGCAGCTCCTTGCCGTAGAGGTCGCCGGTGAAGTCCAGGAGGTGCGCCTCGATGGTGACCTCCGTGCCACCAAAGGTGGGCTTCACGCCGATGTTGGCCGCCCCCGGCCGCCACGGCCCTTCTGCTTCCGCGAGCAGGCGCACGCGGATGGCGTACACGCCGGGCGCGGGCCGCAGCTCGTTCTGCGTGTCCACGTTGGCGGTGGGAAAGCCGATGGTGCGCCCCCGGCCCGCGCCGGAGACCACCGTGCCATCCAGGTCGAACGGGCGGCCGAGCAGGCGCCTGGCCGCGCCCACCCTGCCCTCCAGGATGTACTCGCGGATCCGCGACGAGGACGCGACGACGCCGTCCACGTTCACCGGCTGCACGACGTGCACCCGGGCGCCCCGCTTCGCCGCGGCGTCGCGCAGCGTGGTGACGGTGCCGGCGCGCTGGGCGCCGTAGGTGTAGTCGCTGCCCACGACGACGTGGCCCACGCCCAGCGTGTCGAAGAGGGCGGCCTCGAAGTCCTGCGGCGTGGAGCGCGCGTAGTCGCGGGTGAAGGACTGCACCACCACGTGGGACAGGCCGCACGCGGAGAGCAGCTCCAGCTTGCGCGGCAAGAGCGTAATCAGCTTGGGCGCCAGGTCCGGCTGGAGCACCTTGCCCGGGTGGGGCTGGAAGGTGAGCGCGTTCGCGGGGGCGTGGCGAAGCGCTTCCGCGAAGAGGGCCTGGTGGCCCACGTGCACGCCGTCGAAGTTGCCCAGCGCGAGGGCCTGCCCCTGAAGCTGGCGGCCCGCCTCGGACACGGACTGGAAGACCTTCATGGCCCTTCCCTATACCACCCCGCGCGCTTTTGCCCTGGCCAACCCACGCAGCTCCATGGTTAGAGGCCCCCCGTTCCCGCCATGCGCCCTGCCCTGCTCCCTGAACCGGTCGGCCTCAAGTTCGTCCCCCTGGAAGCGCCCCCGGACTGGGAAGCGGAGTTCGGCTTCACGGGGCCGCTGGAGCTGGAGATCGGCTCCGGGGCGGGCGGGCACGCGCTGGAGTACTGCCGCAGAAACCCCGGCGTGCGCTTCGTGGCCTTCGAGTGGCGCAAGAAGTACGCGCGCGACACGCAGATGCGCGCGGAGAAGGCGGGCATGAAGAACCTGCGCGTCGTCGAATCCGACGCGCGCTTCGTGGTGCCGCGCATCTTCGCCCCCGGGTCGCTGGACGTCATCCACCTGCAGTTCCCCGACCCGTGGTGGAAGCGCTCGCATGCCAAGCGGGCGGTCGTGCAGCCTGACTTCGCGAAGGTGATGCTGGGGCTGCTCAAGCCCGGCGGCCGCTTCGACATGCGCACCGACGTGCAGGACCGCGCGGTGGCCATGCTGGGCATCCTGGAGGGCGCGGGCTTCCAAAACCCGCTGGGCGCCGGGGTGTTCCACCCGTACGACCCGGAGGAGGTGCCCTCCACCCGCGAGCGGCGCTACCTGTCGTCCGGAGAGCCCGTGTACCGCGCACGCCTGGTGAAACCCGCGCCGTAGTTTCTCCGGCGCCTGTCAGGCCCTGGACGCCCGGCGGCCTCGTGTCCGCGGGTGCCCGGAAGGGCCCTTGGCAGCGCCCTCCACCCGGAGGAGAATCCACCCACGGGGTTCCCGCCCCGGGGGCCACTCGCGACGTCGGGCCACGACCGCATCCTGTTGGGGGGTGGGCGCCTCATGCCGGAAGCCGAAAGGAAACGGATGCCGGAGGGCGTGCGCAGGAGCGGACCCGCCAACGACTTCTCCGGGCGCACCGTGCTCATCGTGGACGATGATCCGGCGCAGATCCGCCACGTGCGTGAGGGCCTGGCCCCGCACGGCTACGTCTTCAAGGAAGCGCTGGACGGGGCGCAGGCGCTGTCCGCCATCCGCGCGGGCCGGCCGGACCTCATCGTGATGGACGTGGAGATGCCGGGCCTGGGCGGCGTGGAGGTGTGCCGCATCGTCAAGGCGAACGCGGGCGAGGGCGGCTTCGGCTTCATCCCCGTCATCCTGATGACGGCCCGGCAGGCGGCGGGCAAGGTGGAGGGGCTGGAGCTGGGCGCGGACGACTACCTGGTGAAGCCCTTCGACATGCTGGAGCTGGGCGCGCGCGTGAAGTCCATGCTGCGGCTCAAGGCGCTGCAGGACGCGCTCCTGGAGAAGAACCGCGAATTGGAGTGGGCCAACCGCGAGCTGGACCGCCGCCGGCAGGAGCTGCTCGCGCTCAGCCGCACGGACGCGCTCACGGGCCTGTTCAACCGGCGCTACTTCGAGGAGCGGCTGAGCGAGGAGTTCATGCGCTCGCGCCGGTACCGCTCCCCGCTGTCGCTGGTGATGCTGGACATCGACCACTTCAAGCGCATCAACGACACCTTCGGCCACCCCTTCGGGGACGAGGTGCTGCGCGCGGTGGCGCACACGGCGCGCGCGACGCTGCGGGAGGTGGACCTGCTGGCCCGCTACGGCGGCGAGGAGTTCATTGCCCTGTTGCCGGAGGCGGCCCCCCAGGACGCGCTCCGGGCGTGCGAGCGGGTGCGCGAGGCGATTGAGCGGCTGGAGCTGACGTGGACGTCGCCGGACGGAATGTCGCAGGAGGTGAAGCTGACCGCGTCGCTGGGCGTGGCGACGGTGCCCGCGGACGACCTTCCGGGCACGGAGGCCCTGCTGCGCGCGGCGGACACGAGCCTGTATTCCGCCAAGGGAACGGGCCGCAATCGCGTCCACCAGCACGCGGCGTGACACACCTCCCGCTTCCCCACGGCGGCGGTTTGACCTAAATCGGAGGCCCCATGCGCCCGCTCGCGATGACGACCTGGCTGCTGTTCGCCCTCCTTGCCCTGGGCGGCTGCAGCCGGCTGCAGCCGGACACCCCCGTGGGGGCCTACCAGACGTTCCACCGACACGTGCAGCGCGGAGAGCTGCCCAAGGCATACGCGGGGCTGTCACAACAGACCCAGCAGGTCCTGAAGACGCGGGCGCAGCAGGTGAGCGACGCGTCGGGGGGAATGGTGAAGCCGGAGCCGCTCGCGCTGTTCTTCGCGAATGTCCCGGTGCCGCCGGATGTTCAGGAGGTTTCGCTGCTCCGGCAGGAGGGCGACGTGGCGACCTTGGTGGTGCGCTCGGCGGGAAGGTCGGGCGAGGTCCGGATGGTGAGGGAACCGTCCGGGTGGAAGGTGGACTTTTCAGCATCCCCCCAGCCGTGAGCCCGGGCATGCCCGGCTCTCGCGCATCAGGTAACGTACAACCGTGAACGACAGGAAGACACGGCGGGTGCTCCCCGCAGTCGAGGTCATCCGGAGACCGGGCTCCACGCCCGGCGGCCCGGTGACTCCGTCCTCGACTGCCCCCACCCCCTCCCCCACGCCGAGGCCCACGCCCCGGCCCACGCCGGTGGCGCCCTCCGCCCCGGTGGTCCCCCCCAGCGCGGAAGGCGCTCCGCGCGCGGCGACGCCGGCCCCCCGCCCCTCGCCGGGCGTGGCGCCCGCGCCCCGGCCGAGCGGCCTTCCCCCCACGCCCCGGCCGTCCGCGTCCGTGGCGCCGTCCGCTCCCCCGCCCCGCCCGGCTCCGGGCTCGGTGGGCACGGCAGGCACGGCGACGACGGCCCCCTCGGCGCCGCCCCGGCCGTCCGGTGCGCCGGCGCCAGGCTTCACGCCAGGGGCCGCGTCACGTCCGCCGCCCCGGGGTCCCGGGATGGGTGGACCGCCGCGCGCGGGTGGGCCTCCGGGTCGCTTCGCGCCGCGCCCCAGCACGCCGCGTCCGCCTCCCACGCCGGAGCAGATCCTGGCGCTGGCCACGCGCGAACACGTGCCGGCGCGCATCGCCAAGGGTGAGCTGGAAGGGAAGATGAAGGCGCGCATCTGGCGCAAGCTGCACGCCGAGGAGGCGAAGCGCTTCGACCAGGTCTACGAGCTGATGGGCCAGACGCCGGGCCTGTCGCTGGGAGACGCGTTCGGCATCCTCCAGAGCGGCCTCACCGTGCAGGAGTTCATGGCGCGCAAGGAGCGCAGCCAGCGCAAGGCGGCCATCAAGCAGGCGCGCGGCCAGGTGGACAACGCGCTCGTCGCGGACTTCCTGGGCGCCTTCATCGAGCAGAAGACCGAGCTGTCGGTGGTGCTGGCGGAGCGGTCGCTGCTGGACACGCTGCTGGCGGAGGAGGCCATCGCCTTCACCTTCGAGCGCACGGGCCGGCTGGAGAAGCTCCAGGTGGTGCTCATCGCGCGCAGGGGTGACTGGGAGCGGCTGATGCCGACCCTGGAGCGCGACGCGAAGCTCACGCAGAAGCCGGCGCAGGTGGCACGGCAGCCGGACAAGCGCCCGTATTCGGACCCCCGGCCGTTCCTGCCGCACATCGGGCAGACGGTGAAGCTGGTGCTGCGCAACGGCATCACGGTGGAGGCGCCGCTCCTGCGCGTGGGCCGCTTCGACGTGCTGCTGGGTGAGCCCGGGCACGAGCTGTTCATCCCGCTGCACGCGCTCCTGCGCTTCGAGGCGCCCCCGGCCCCCGCCGAGGATGCTTCCGACGACGAGGCCGGTTCGACGCCCGACGCCGAGGGCTGAAAGCGGCTCGCGGTGCCGTTACTTCCGGGCGGCCCTGCCTTCACGGCGGGCCGCCCGTGTCCTTCCTCCCCCTGGAGCCTTCATCCATGCGCCCCTTCTTCTCCCGCATCATCAAGCCCTGGCTCGCGCTCACCGCGGCGGCGGTCCTCGCGGGGGCGTCGCAGCAGGCGTGCACCAAGGAGTCCTCCGCGAAGGAGCCGGGCGCGCCCGCCGCGCAGGAGGTGGGACGGCGGGAGAACGGCGTGCACGTGGTGGAGCTGGCCGTCACGGAGAAGGGCTACGAGCCCTCGCCGGTGCAGCTCAAGAAGGGCGAGCCGGTGAAGCTGGTGGTGACACGCAAGACGGACCTGACGTGCGCCACCGAGCTCGTGATGGACGAGTATCAAATCGACACGAAGCTGCCCCTGAACACGCCGGTGGACATCTCCTTCACGCCGAACCAGTCCGGGACGCTGAAGTACGGCTGCGCGATGGGGAAGATGATCGCCGGCACGTTCGTGGTGGACTGAGGCCCCGGCCTCCTCTTCCGGAGCCTTCCGCATGCGCCCGTCCTCCCGCCGCATCCTCGTGCTCACCGTGGCCGCGGTCCTCGTGGGGGTGACGCAGCCGGCGTGCTCGAAGGAGCCCGCCGCCGCGAAGGCGCCGGAAGCGGACGAGCACCGGGAACGCCACGGCTACACGGCCATCCAGGAAGAGGGGCACCTGGTGAACGGGACGCTGATGCTGGAGCTGTCCGTCACGGAGAAGGGCTTCGAGCCCTCCTCGCTGGTCCTGCTCCACAAGGACAAGCCGGTGACGCTGCTGGTGACGCGCAGGACGGAGGCGACATGCGCCACCTCGCTGGTGATGGCCGACCAGGGCATTGACGTGAAGCTGCCTCTGAACACGCTGGTGGAGATCGCCTTCACGCCCCGTCGGTCCGGGATGCTCCATTACGGGTGCCCGACGGGAGAGACCACCGGCCGCTTCTACGTGCAGTAGCGCCCCGCTCCGTTAACTGGCGATGTCCGCCCGGGCGGGTAGGCTCACGCGCCTGCATGGGCAGCTCGGAGCTCTTCACCCGGCACGTCTTCCTGGACCTCGAAACGACGGGGCTCGATCCCCGCGTGGACGAGGTCATCGAGGTGGGCTGCCTCTTCTTCGAGCACGGCCGGGAGGTGGACCGCTTCTCCCAGCTGTATTCGGCCTCGCGCCCGCTGAACCTCACCATCCGCCGGCTCACCGGCCTCTCCGACGCGCAGCTCTCCGGACAGCCCCGCTTCGACTCGGAGCGCGCCCAGCTTCGTGAGCGGCTCAAGGGCTGGACGGTGGTGGCGCACAACGCCCCGTTCGAGAAGGGCTTCCTGCCGGACGTGCTCGGCGGCGTGCCGGTGCTCGACTCGTGCGAGCTCATGCACTACCTGCACCCGGAGCTGCCCAGCCACTCGCTGGAGTCGCTGATGCGGTGGGCGAAGCTGGGCTCACAGCAGCCGCACCGGGCGCTCCATGACTGCGTGGCGGTGCACGCGGTGCTGGTGCACGCACTGGATGGCTGCGTGCGTGACGGGCGCGCGGAGGACGTGGCGGACCTGCTGTCCACGATGGACCCCAGGGCCCGCGCGGCGCTGGGGCCCACGCCGCTGCTGGATGCCCTGTCCGAAGAGGACGCACGCGACCTGGCGATGGACGCGGAGGCGCGCCCGCTGCTGGAGCTGCTCTCTCGGCTGTGGGAGGCGTGCCGGGCCACGCCTACGCCGCTGAACCTGGAGACGACGGGCGGCTTCCTGCGCGCGCGGCCGGAGCGCAAGCGCGCGAATGGCGGCAGGCCTCCCCCGGAGCCCGAGCTGGACGCGACGCCGCTGCCGGTGCGTCCGGAAGAGGTGGCCCAGGTCCTGGGGCCCGGCGGCGCGCTGGAGCGGGGCGGCGGGTTCCTGTCGCGGCCCGCCCAGTTGGAGATGGCGCAGGCGGTGGCGCGCACGCTGTCGGACGGCGGGCAGGTGGCGGTGGAGGCCGGCACGGGCACGGGCAAGTCGCTGGCGTACCTCACGCCCGCGGCGCTGTTCGCCGCTCGCAACGGGCTGAAGGTGGGCGTGGCGCCGCACACGAAGACGCTCCAGGACCAGCTCCTGGAGAAGGACCTGCCCCGGCTGCACCAGGCCACGGGCGGCGCGTTCGGCTATGCGCTGCTCAAGGGCCAGACGAACTACCTGTGCCGCCGCCGCGCGCTGGAGGCCACGCGCGTGGAGCCGGGGATGAACCACACGGCGCGGGCGCCCCGGGCCTATGTGCGCGCGTACCTGCGGCGCAGCGTGGACGGAGACCTGGACCGGCTGAGCCACTGGTTCCGCGAGCGCTTCCCGGGCATGCACGGGCTGGTGCCGGCGGTGCGCTCCGAGGCGGCGACGACGCTGGGCGAGCGGTGCCCGCATCACCACAAGTGCTTCTACCACTCGGCGGTGGCGCAGGCGCGCGAGGCGGACGTGCTGGTCATCAACCAGTCGCTCGCGTTCGCGTGGCCCGCGCGCTACGGGCGCCTGGACCACCTGGTGCTGGACGAGGCGCACGAGTTGGAGGACGTGGCCACCACCGCGCTCACCGTGGAGCTGTCCGACCTGGCCTTCCTGCGCCTCACGGAGCGGCTGCACGGACGCGATGGGCGCCGGGGCCTCTTCGCGGAGCTGCGCCGCGCGCTCGCGGCCACGCGCCGGGACGAATCCCGCGTGCTGATGTCCGAGGTGGACGACGCCCTGCGCACGCTGCTCCAGGAGGCGCGCCTGCTGGGCGAGCAGGTGACGGCCCTGTGCGAGCCCGCGGCTGCCATGCCCGGTGAGGACGCGGACGACGCGGCCTACGCGCCGGAGCTGCGGGTGACGGACGCGGTGCGCGCCCTGCCCGCCTGGGAGCCCGTGCGCGAGGGACTGGTGGCGGTGCGCACTGCGCTGCAACGGGTGCACACGCTGCTGTCCGTGCGGGTGCTGGCGGCGCTGCCGGAGCTGGCGGTGAAGCAGCCTTCGCTGGAGCGGGAGCTGGCCGGCGCCACCACGGAGCTGGGTGAGCTGTCGGTGCTCGCGGGCGAGCTGGCCGGAGAGCCGGACGTGAAGCGCTGCTACGCGGCGCGGGCGGAGCCTCGAAAGCAGCGATGGAGCGTGGGCGCGCAGCCGGTGGACGTGTCCGAGTCCGTGGCGAAGGACTTCGCCGCGAACAAGCGCGCGCTGGTGATGGCGTCCGCCACGCTGGGCACGGGTGACAATGTGCCCTTCGTGCTGAAGCGGCTGGGGCTGAGGCCTCCGATTCTTCGCGCACCTTCGCCGTTCCATCTGGGACAGCAGGCGCTGGTGGTGCTCGTCACGGACGCACCGCGCGCGCACGAGGAGCCGTTCATCGACTGGGCCTCCGGGCGCATCTCCGGACTGGCGCAGGTGATGGGCGGCCGGGTGCTGGGCCTGTTCGCCTCCACGCGGCGGCTGGAGCGCGTGTCGCGCGAGGTGCAGGCGCGGCTGGAGCCGCACGGCATCGAGGTGCTGCGCCAGTCTCGCGGACACGGCCGTTCGCTGGCGGCGCGGCAGGAGCGCGACACGGGCACGGTGCTCCTGGGCACCAAGAGCTTCTGGCAGGGCGTGGACATCCCCGGGCGCGGCGTGGGGTGTGTCTTCATCGACAAGCTGCCCCTGGAGCCGGCGTCACGGCCGCTGGTGGCCGCGCGCGAGGAGCCGCTGGCGAAGGCGGGCAACGAGTACCTGGGCTTCCTCCAGTACCGGCTGCCGCGCGCGCTGCTGCTCCTGCGTCAGGGCGTCGGGCGGCTCATCCGCTCCACCACGGACCGGGGCATCGTCGTGGTCGCGGACCCCGGTCACGCCAGCTACCGGCCGCTGCTGCTCCAGGCGCTCGCGGGCTACCGCGTGGTCGCGCTGCCATGGGCGCAGGCGCGGCTGCTGCTGCACTCGGAGCTGCTTCAGATGGGGCTCACCGCGGACACCGCGCGGGTGTGAGGCGCCTCGCGCGCTGAAGCAAGGCGCTGCTCTGCTCCACCGCGCTCGTGGGCCGCGTGCTCCGGGTGAGCGGCGCCTCGCGCGGTGAAGCGGGGCGCCTGCCCTGCCCTACCGCGCCAGCCGCTCGCGGTAGCGCGCCTCCAGGGCGCTCAGCTCGTCCACCCAGGGACCCGTGGCGCCGCTCGTCTTCGCCTGCGCCAGGGCCTCTGACAGTGCGCGCGCGTCCTCTGTCTGCTGCGCGCGCAGCCGCTGGGTCATGTCCCGCGCGACCTCGAAGACGTCCTGCAGCTCGTCGCCTTCGCGCAGGCCGTGCTGCGGCGGGTTCAGGTGGCCTTCCGCGACCTCGCGCATCATGCGCTTGATGCGGAAGAGCGGGCCCACCATCCGGTGCGTCACCACGATGGTCGCCAGCGCCACCACCGCGATGAACGACACCAGGCAGCCGCCCAGCACCCACCACGTCAGCTGCTGATGGCGCTCCAGCTCCGCGCGCTGCGTGACGATGGCCGCGCGCTCCGCATCGTACTTGGCGTCGATGGCCTGCGCCTGCTCTCGGAACTGCTTCTCGAACGCCGGGTCGTTCATGTGGGCCATCAGCTCGTTGGAGAGCGTGGCTCCAGACAACTCGCGGCTCACCTCCGCCGCCGCCGAGCGCGCGTCCACCGCCGTCGCAGTCTCGTGCATCAGCGAGTTCGCCGCGCGCACCAGGAAGATGCCCAAGAGCGCCGCCATCACCAACGACACACCGACGATGTACGCGGTGAGCCTCAGCTGGAAGGGCGCGTCGAGCAGGAAGTTGCGCCAGCGGCGCTTCGTCGTCGGGGCCTGGGCCGTGGTCGTCGTCATGTCTCGCTGCTCCAGTCGAAGGTCGCGGCGGCTTCCTCGATGGCTCGGGGGATCAGGGCCTTCAACAGGTCCGCGGGCGGAGCCCCCGCGGCGTTCACTTCCACCTGTCCCATCAGGGACTGCTCCGGGTACGTCATGCACAAGAGAGCCAGGCGCAGGCCTCCACTGTCCGTCTTCTGGATCTCCGCCGTGATGCGGTAGCCGTGCACGCCCAGCTTCTTGAGCGCGCCCTTCGCCGCGGCCTTGGACTCCTTCTCCGGCGCCATCTGCGCGCCCCGGCGCACCAGCTTGGAACGAAGCCGCGCCTCCGTCACCTTCACGAGCTCCGCGGGCACGGTGCCCGTCTTGTCCTTCAGCGCGTCCAGCGACAGGTAGAAGCGCGGCCGGCGCGTCTGGTACGCCTTGATGGCCTTGATGGACTCCGCCACCGCCGCCTGCACCGTGGCGTCCGCCTCCCCCTGCACCGCCTGGAGGCAGTCGAGCCCCTTCGGCTCCAGCAGCGCGCCCAGCCCCTTGGCCACCGCCGCGCGCACCAGCTCGCTCGGGTCCTTGAGGCCGCCGCACAGCGGTGTCACCGCCTCTGGGTCCTCGGTGGCGCCCAACACCAGCGCGGCTTGTGAGCGCGCACGCGGATCCCTTCCCTTTTCCAGCTGACGACCCAGGAAGGTGATGCGCGTGTCTCCCTGCGCCAGCGCAGCGCACGGCAGCAGGAAGAGGAAGAGCAGGAGTGCTGTCGGCAGCCGCATGGGGATGGGCAAAGAAGTGCCAACAGTGTAGCCGCGATTTACCTGTCCACGACAGTTGCCTCTCAGGGCAATCGCTCCCACCTTCGATGCGCACAAGGGCCGACGTCCTCCAGGGGGAGGACGGCTGGGGTGCCGGGGACCCGAGGCGGGTCACTCCGGGCTGGGGGAGCAATGAAGCGCGGATACATCCTGACGGGTGTTCTTCTGCTGGCGGGGTGGATGGGTGGCTGCCGTGACTCGGACCGCCTGACGTCGGTGGGCAAGCCGCGACCTCCCGGGCCGACTCCTGTGGAATCCACGCCCACCCTTCCCGACTCCGAAACGTCCCAGCCCCCTCCTGGCCGGCCACCGCCGGAGCCGGAGGTGGTGGACCCGCCGCCGCCCGACCCGGAGGCGGAGGTGTTGGACCCCACGCCCATCCCGACGACGGACGGCGTCCCGGGCCCCCTGCCGGGCGTCTACACGGACAAGGGCGAGGCGCCGGTGACGGACCTCATCCGCGGGCTCGTGTCCTTCCCCATCCGAGACCCGTCAGCGCTCGAGGAGCACATCGCGGACATCTACAAGCCGGGCGGCTCCCGCTTCCGCCAGTACATGACGCCCTCCGAGTGGATGGCGAAGCACGCCCCGCTGGAGAAGGACGTCACCGTCGTCACGGACTGGCTGAAGTCCGAAGGCATGCAGGTGCCCTACGTCGCCACCAACCGGCTGCTGGTGCAGTTCGTGGGCACGGTGGCCCAGTTCAACAAGGCGTTCGGCGTGACGCTGCGAGTGCTGGAGCGCAAGTCGCCCCAGGGCGGAAATGATCCGCACGACGTCTACGGCCTCACGGAGACCATCAAGGCCCCCACGTTCGTGCAGCAGCGCATCCACGCCGTCGTGGCGCTGGACCTGCCGGCGGAGACGGGCACGCTGCCAGGCGAGTTCGGTCAGCCGTCCACGGAGCCGCCGAACCCCGTCAGCCGCGGGCTCACGCCACAGCAGGTGGCGCGCGCGTACAACGTGGACTCGCTCTATCAGCAGGGCTACCAGGGCCAGGGCATGAAGCTGGGCGTGGTGATTGGCGCCAGCTTCCGGTGGAAGGACCTGCGCGCCTTCTGGAAGATGTGGGGCATCGAGCGCGAGGACCCCAAGGTCATCCAGACCATGGAGCCGCCCGTCACGCGCTACCGCGAGGGCACGCTGGACGTGGAGTGGGCCGCGGCGATGGCGCCCAAGGCGGAGGTGCTCGTCTACATGGGGCCGGACGCGCGCAACACGTCCATGCTCTACACCTACAACGAGGCCATTGGCCGGGGCGAGGTGAGCGTCATCACCACGTCCTTCGCCCACCGCGAGGACTCCGAACCCAAAGCGGTGCATGAGGCCTACAGCCACGCCAGCACCATGGCCGCCGCGCTGGGCATCACCGTCGCGGCGGCGAGCGGCGACTCCGCGGGCGTGGACGTCCCGGGCAACAGCCCCTACGTCACCGCCGTGGGCGGCACGCAGTTGAAGATGAACGGCATGACGGTGACGGGCGAGACGGCCTGGTACTACTCCGGCTCCGGCATCACCCGCACCTTCGCCACGCCGGAGTGGCAGAAGGGCATCGTCCCGCTGCCCGCCAAACGCGCGGTGGTGGACGTGGCGCTGAACGCGGACACCGGCTTCTGGTACACGTGGCTGGGTGTCACCACGCCCAACACCGGCACGTCGTTCTCCTCGCCCATCTTCGCGGGGATCATGACGGTGGTGAACGGCGCGCGCGCGGAAGCGCAGAAGCCGCGGGTGGGCTGGCTCAACTCGCAGCTCTACACGCTGCCCGAAGTGCAGCAGACGTTCCGCGACATCACCGTGGGTGTCACCGACCGTCAGTACGAAGCCGGACCGGGCTGGGACATCCCCACCGGCTGGGGCGCACCCGACGCGGAGGGACTGCTGCGGACCCTGCCCTGAGCGGGCGGGTGACATAGGGCGGACGGGCAAACGAGCCCCGCTCCGGCTGTCATCCCGGATTGACGGGATGCGAATGCATGCGCAGGGCGTGCTGTTCGGGACAGGACCATGTCCCTGCTCCCCCTGCGTGCATCCTTGTCCTGCCTCCTGCTCCTTGCAGCCGCTTGCAGCAGTGCCGTCGCCGGGCCGAGTGACGCCGTGGCGGAGAGTCCCTCCATGTCCGCTCCGGGGACCATCGTCGAGACGCCCACCGCGCCTACCGCGCCCGAGGAGGACGCGAGCCAGGCACCCACGACGGAGACGCCCGCGGCCGAGACGCCGGTCGTCAGCGCGCCTGCCCCCACGACGGGCGTGTGCTCGCCGCTCAGCTCGCTGTCCACCCTGACGGGCAACCTGACGTCGTGGCTCCAGACAGCGCCCATCGCCGCGGCGAACAGCGGCGGCTTCAAGGAGCCGGGCGGCACGGAGCTCGCCGCGTTCGAGGGCGTGTTCCGCACGCTGCTCACCGAAGGTCCCACGCCGCAGGTGGTGCAGGATCTGGCGGGGATGGGCTACGGCGTGTCCACCTTCCGCAACGACACGGGCGGCGGGTGGCTGGTGGTGCGCGAGCAGGGGCTGCTGTCGCGTGGCGGCGGCACCTTCATCATCAACCTGTTCCCCGCGCGCGACCTGTGGCTGGAGGCGCCGCACGCGGACTCTGATGAGGGCACGCTGCGTCAGACGGCCACGCAGCTGGTGACGCTGGGCGCTCGCGCGCTGCTCATCACCGGCAGCCACCGCTGCGCCGTCACCACCGCCAGCCCGTGCAGCGGAACCACCAGCGTGTGCGGCACGAAGGGCCTGCGCATCTCCGACGTCGCGCACTACGGCAACAACTTCTTCACCGCCGCGCACCGCGCGCTGCGCGACACATACCCGGGCGCCATCGCCGCCAGCATCCACGGCATGGACGCGGGCGACGGCCCCGAGGCCGCCGTGGTGAGCGACGGCACCAGCACACCGCGGCCGGATGCGCTCTCCAACCGCCTGCGCGACGCGCTCAACACCCACCTGACGGGCACCAAGAAGGCCTTCTCCTGCAACGCGGCGGATGACTCGGGCAAGCACCGCACCCTGTGCGGCACCAGCAACGTGCAGGGCCGCATCGACAATGGCGCCGCGGACGCCTGCTACACGGAGGCCGCCGCCGCCTCGGACCGCTTCGTCCACCTGGAGCAGTCCGCCACGCTGCGCGGCACCGGCGCGTCGTCCAAGGCCGTCATGCAGGCGCTCGCGGACACCGTGCCCTGCACGCTCGGCGGCTCCGGCCTGGACTGCCCGGCCCTGGTCGCGCAGGACTGCCCGTGAAGTGTCTCGCGGGAGACGTCCGCACGTGCCGTGCCAGACAGCGTCGCCTCCTGTGAAGCAGGTGGGCTGATCCGCCCACGGGTCCGACACCAGTGTCCGGGGTTGGTCAATCAGTGACACTGAAGGCCCGAAGTTTCGGTTGGACAGCGGACGCTTCTCAGCGGCCGAGAGGGGCAACCCTGGTCGGGTCCGGCGCCCTCCCTAGATTCGAGCGGCCACCATGGCGCTCCTTTCGACCCTGACACTCTTTCCGGCCTACTCCCTCGATACCTCCATCCTGGTGGCGGTGCTCGTGGGCGTGCTCATCCTGGCGCTCCTCACGGAGACGCTCGGGTGGGTCTTCGTGGGCCTCGTGGTTCCCGGCTACCTGGCCTCGGTGTTCGTCATCCACCCGGAGGCGGGCTGCACCGTCGTCGCTGAATCACTGCTCACGTATGGCCTGGCGCTGGCGTTCTCCAGCGGACTGTCCCGCACGGGGGCCTGGAGTGAGTTCTTCGGCCGCGACCGCTTCTTCGCCGTGGTGCTCGCCAGCGTGGTGGTGCGCGCGGTCAGCGAGACGTGGCTCCTGCCCGTGCTGGGCCACTGGATGGACGAGCGGTGGGGCACGTCCTTCATCGTCGACCGCAGCCTGCACAGCATCGGCCTGGTACTGGTGCCGCTCACCGCGAACGCCTTCTGGAAGCTGAAGCTGCGCCGGGGGCTGTGGCAGGTGGCGGTGCCGGTGGCGCTCACGTACGTCATCCTCCGCTTCGTGCTGCTGCCCGGCACCAACCTGTCCTTCTCCAGCCTGGAGCTGATGTACGAGGACGTGGCGCAGGACTTCCTGTCCAGCCCCAAGGCCTACATCATCCTGCTGACGACGGCGTTCCTCGCCGCGCGCTTCAACCTCAAGTACGGCTGGGACTTCAACGGCATCCTCGTGCCCGCGCTGCTGGCGCTCACGTGGCTGGAGCCGTTGAAGCTCGCGGCCACGCTGGCGGAGGTGCTGCTGCTGGTGCTGGCCGCGAAGGCGGTGCTGTCGGTGCCGGGGCTGCGCACGCTCAACCTGGAGGGCCCGCGCAAGACGGTGCTCGTCTTCTGCCTGGGCTTCCTCGTGAAGTGGGGCATTGGCTGGGCCATGGGCGGCCGGATTCCAGGCCTGAAGGTCACGGACCTGTTCGGCTTCGGCTACCTGGTGCCCACGCTGCTGGCGGTGAAGATGCTGCAGAAGCAGGTCATCGCGCGCGTGCTCCTGCCCACGCTGCATACGTCGCTGGCGGGCTTCCTCATCGGCAGCCTCGCGGGCTTCGGGCTGTCGCTCATCGAGCCGCGTCCGGCCACTGCGCTCACCGCGGAGGCGCCGCACGAGCAGGTGCCCGGGCTGGGCCTGGACCAGTCTCCGCTGGGCCTGATGGTCATGGGCCGCGCCACCGCGCGCGAGAGCGACGTGGGTGGGCAGTCGCTGCGGCTGAAACACGGCGACCTGCGCGAGTACAGCGGGCTGTGGAACGGACTGGACGCGTGGCTGGAGTCGGGCCGCGCGGAAGACTTGAACGCGCTGCGCACGAAGGCGGTGGCGCTGGGACTGGAGCTTCGCGAGCTGCCGAAGCAGGACGGCGTTCCCGCGCGCTTCGCGCTGGTGGAGCGCGTGGAGGGCGCCGGCAAGGCGGGCTGGGACACGTCGCTGCTCGTCCCCGGCGCGCAGGGGCCGGTGCTGGAGGTGCCGCGTCCCCTGACGGAGGCGCCGAGCGCCGAGGCCGCCGCGCTCCTGTGCGAGCGCGTGAACTGCCGCGCCATCATCGTGAGCGGCGTGGATTCCCGCCGCGCGGGCCTGGTGCTGGGCGACGCGCTGGCGCAGTCGGAGACGCCGCTGCGTCACGCGCACGACGCGCTGTCCTCGCGGGAGCGGGTGCAGCTGCGCGTGGATCCGTCGCTGAAGCCGGGCCAGGTGGTGCTGCACACGCCTGACGGCAAGGCGCCCCAGGGTCTGGACATGCTGTGGCCCGGCGCGACGCTGACCGCGAACCCGCCTCCGGAGCCCGGTGGCAACTGGGGTGAGTCGCGCGTGAGCGTGCTGCGCGCGGGCGCCTCGGACCTGGCCTCGCTGGTGATTGAGCACGCCCAGGCGCTGGCCGCGCCGATGACGGAGCGCGACGCGCTGGGCACGCTGATGGTGACGCCGGAAGTGGCGCGCGTGCCGGCGGTGCGGCCGTCGGACGCGGAGCTGCTGGTGCTGGAGCAACAGGTGGCCTCGCCGCTGTTGGGCGGTGGGACGGCGGACGTGCCGCGGGAGCTGCGCTCGCGCTGGGCCGGGGCCATGGCGGCGCTGATGGGCCTGCGGGTGCACCCGGTGACGGAGTGCGCGGGCGCCACCGGATGCTGGTGGGTGACGGACGCGGAGGACACCCCGGGCCGGCTGGGCGCGGGGCTGATGGTGCGTCCGGGCGGTGCTCCGCTCGCGCTGGAGGTGCCGTCGCCGGCCCGCGAGGCGGGCACGCTGCCGGTGGCCGCGGAGCTGTGGCACGAGTCGCGCTCCACCGCGCTGGTGTTCGCCACCGCGTCCGGCGACATGCCCCACCCCGCCACCTTCGGTGAGCTGCGCACGAGCTTCCAGGCGTTCCACCAGGCGGTGCACCGCGCGCTGCCGAAGGAGCAGGGCTGGGTGCTGCACCTGCGCGGCTTCTCTGGCCGCCCGTCCGTGGAAGCAGACGTGCTGGTGGACGTGGGCAGCCCGGTGCTCACTCCAGCGCAGCGGCCGGCGGACCTGGAGCGGCTGTTGTCGCAGGAGGGCCCGCTGGGCTGGTTGGGGCAGCGCGTGCGCTACCACGACGGCTCTCCGGAGCTGACGGGCCTCAACGACGCAAGCCCGCAGCAGGTCTTCTCCCGCACCTTCGGAGGGGCGCGGCTGGCCACGCTGTGGCTGTCCGAGCCGCTGCGCGGCGCCTTCGTGGGCCCGCGGCTCGTGGCGGAGGAGCTGGCCATCACGGGCCTGTTGCCCGAGGAGCCGCGCGAGTCTCCCGAGCGCGCGCTCTTGGCGGACCGGCTGGTGGCGCCGACGCAGCCGGTGTCCGCCGCGCTGAAGGAGCACTTCGCGGAGCTGACCGCGAGCGCGGAGCGCTACGTCGCGCAGCAGAACGTGCATGACCTCCGCGCGCTGGCGCAGACGAAGCGCGTGGGCAATGTGACGCGTCAGGTGAAGTCCGGCTTCAGCGCCGAATACGGCCTGCCCTTCCTCCTGGTGGAAGCGCGGCAGGGCAAGCAGGTGCTGCGCGCCGTCTATTTCCTTCAGCAGCACCCGTCGCCGGCGAAGCGCGCGGAGCTGACCGCGGGTGACGCGGAGCTCGCGAGCACGGTGGACCTGGCGCTGCGGCACCGCCGTCCGGTGGTGCTGACCGGGGAAGTCTCCCGTGAAGAGGCCCGTCGATGAAGACCCGCAGCCGCGCCCTCGTGGCGCTCCTTGGACTGATGGTGGGCCTGGCCCTCATCTGGGGCGCGAGCCTCGCCGTGCTGAGCAACACCGACACGCCCACCGCGCGGCGCGACGCGAAGTTCGTCAACGCCGAGCGCCTCATCTTCTACCGCCTGGAGCCGGGCCGGGAGATGCGCGTGCGCGTCCCCGCGGAGGCCGAGGAACTGCTCATCGTCACGCACGAGCTGCTTCCGGACGGCACGCCCTACGCGCCGGAGAAGCAGTACCAGTACGGCCTCAAGGCCATCCTGCGCGGGCCGGACGGCGTCCTGCTGGAGCGCTCCATCTTCACGCGCACGCGCCAGAGCAAGGGCCAGCCGCAGGAGGACGGCACGTTCCTGCAGGAGAGCGCCTTCACCACGCACGCGGATCAGCAGGTGACGGACGAGCGCGAGTTCGTGCTGCGCCTGCCCAAGGAGCGCCCGGACTACTCCGTGCTGTACCTGCGGGCCGCGGGCGCGAACGACACGCTGCTGGCGCGCGTCTACGTGCGCGCGCACCGCACGCTGCCGCTGCTCGCGTCGCAGAAGCTGGCCCAGGCCCGCGCGGAGGTGCGCGCCGGGCGTGCCACCTTCGAGCCCTTCGAGAAGCTCTCCACCGACACGCGCCGCTGGCTCGCCGAGGAGCACTGGGAGCGCCTCAACGCGGAGGGCGAGGCGGGCACCGACTACCAGATTGAACCCGTCTACCGCACCCCCTACCGGCTGCCGCTGGTGGAGGCCACCGAGTCCGTGCAGGAGCGCCTGGGCGCCGGCCGCGCCGTGGCCCTCAACGTCACCGGGCCCACGAAGCCGGTGCTGTGGCTGTGGAGCGACGCGACGGACGCGCATCCCCAACCGCACGGACCGGTGACGGTGCAGACGCTGTCCGCGGACGGCACGGCCCACACGCTGGAGCTGCCGGGCCCCGTGGCGGGCTCGCCCATGTCGCATCCGCTGGAGCTGCCGGCGGGCGTGCACACGGTGATGGTGCGCAACGACGGCCAGGAGGACCTGCGCTACACGGTGGAGGGCCCGTTCGAGTCGTGGCTGCTGCCCACCGAGTCGCGCCCCCAGCCGGGCGTCGCGTCGGAGGGCCGCGTGGCCTTCCTGCCGGACACGCGCCGCACGGAGGCGTTCGCCACCGGCCCGGCGTGCCCGGTGCTGGAGCTGGACATCGATCCGCGCATGGACGCGGTGGGGCGGCTGGTGCGCATCGACGCGCGCTCGCTGGACCGCGCGCCCTCGCGCGAGCCGCTGCACCTGAGCCTCACGGTGCTGGATGCCCAGGGCCAGTCCCTGGGACAGGCTTCGCTGGACGCGACGCCGGAGCCCGCGCCGTTCGAGAGCGCGGCCCTGGTGCCGCTGCCGGGCGGCGCGCTGCCCTGCACGCCCGTGGCGACGGCGGCCCAGGACGCGGGCTCTGGAGAAGTGACTGACCTGCCGGCGTGGGTGTCGGGCGCGACGAGCGCTCGGGTGTTCCTGCCGATGGGGGCGCGCAAGCTGCGCGTGGAGGCGCCGCGCACGACCATCGTGCAGCTCTACAGCTTCCTCTCCAGCGGTCAGCCCATGGCGGCGTCCGCGCCGTACACGAACGACGCGCTCACCGGCGTGCGCTGGCGCAACGCGCCCGTGGATCAACGCGCGTGGCACCCGATGCGCCCGGCGAACCTGAACGCGCTGATGCAGGGCGGCGCGCGGATGGAGCTGCTCAGCCAGGTGCGCCTGGAGCCCGTGGGCCCCGAGGAGGAGAGGTCTCCGCCTTCGGGTGACGCGGTGGTGGTGCGCCCGTATGGCTCGCCCCCGGTGGTGGAGGTGCTGGAGTCCGGGCCGGCGGACACGGTGGACATGGTGAGGGCGCTGTCCACGGTGCTGGAGCCGGGCCGCGCGGTGCGGGCGCGCTTCGATGCGCGCACGCCCACCCGTCCGGAGGTGCGCCTGTCGCTGAAGGACGCGGCGGCGCTGGGCAACGAGGTGGAGGTGCTGCTCGACGGCGAGCCGCTGCACCGCTTCACCGTGCGCTCCACGCGGGCGCGGGAGCTGCTGCCGCCGCTGCCGCCGGGTGAGCATGAAGTGCTGCTGCGTTCCACTGCACCGGGGCTGACGGCGCTGCTCAACCGGCCTCCGGCGGCGGGCAGCGGGCTGCGCTCGCGCACGGTGTATCCGGTGGGCC
The DNA here is from genome assembly GCF_003611605.1 of Corallococcus sp. AB011P. NCBI lineage: Bacteria > Pseudomonadati > Myxococcota > Myxococcia > Myxococcales > Myxococcaceae > Corallococcus > Corallococcus sp. AB011P. The sequence continues at coordinate 103,836 of NZ_RAVX01000015.1, read as the reverse complement.
AGGGTGGGCTGCGTGTGCCGGTGCGCAAGACGGGGCCCGGCTCGGTCACGCTCAACGTGGTCGTCTACACGCCGGTGGCGGAGGGCGCGACCGAGCCCCAGCTGTCCGTGACGGTGGATGGCGGCAACCCCGTGCGCCGCGCCAGCGTGCTGGTGCCGCACGTCACGCGCGCCGAGCGCACGGTGGTGCTGCCGGCCTCCGAGCGCGAGCCGGCCATGCCGGTGGGCCGCCCGGGCGTGAAGTGGTACGCGCGCACCGTGCCGGTGACGCTGGGCGAGGACATCGCGCCGGGCGTGCACACCGTGCGCATCCAGTCGCTGGGCACGGGGCCCATGTGGGCGCGGTTCTTCATGTTCGGTCAGGCGGTGGAGAACACCGCGCCGCGCATGTGGAACCGGGGCGGCTGGCAGCCGGACGAGGACATGTTGTGAGGTTCCTCGGGAGGACCGGGTCGTGGCGCCCGCTCGTGGCCGCGGGAGTCGTGTCGCTGCTGGGCGCTGGCGTGAGCGCCTGGGCCCAGACGGTTCCGAGCGCTGCGACGACCGCGAGCGCCGCGACAGGCGCGAAGGCTTCGAAGCAGGACGCGGGCCGCGACGCCATGCGCACGAAGGCGGCCGCGCGGCCCGCTCCGGAGCGCGTGCCCCAGGAGGATCCATCCGTGAACGTGCCCGAGCAGTCGGGGTGTCGCGTCGACGCGCGCTTCTCAGGGCTGTGGCCCCATGCGGACGCCGTGACGTTCCACCCCACCACGCTGGAGGAGCGGACCGCGTTCTCGAAGCTCATCCCCGCGTTGCTGGCCGCCGCGCCGAAGCAGAAGGACGTGCCCCCGGAGCTGACGAACGTGGCCGCGTCCGTGGGCTTCTTCCTGGAGACGTGGACCACGCCGCGCGACACCTTCTGGGTGCTGCGTGAGCGGCCGGACGGTTACCACGGCGCGGGCGCGTATGTGATCCGCACGGGCGAAGCGACGAACGACGTGGTGCAGGTGCCGCACCCCTACTTCGACATCGGCACGGAGGACATCGGCGCCGCCCTCTTCGTCTGCCCGCCCGAGGGCCGCGCGCCGCGCCTGTTCATGACCGCGACCGCGCACCGCTACAAGGGCACGCCCGGTGAGACGCCCGAGGATCCGGAGCACGCCGCGGACGTCGCGCACAACCCGGAGCACCTCTTCCAGACCGTGACGGACCTGGCCGCGCGCCAGCTCGTCGCGCCGCACGTGGTGCAGCTGCACGGCTTCGGCGAGTCCAAGGTCCAGAAGGGCCGCACGGAGAAGCTGGCGGCGGTGATCAGCGACGGGACGCGCAAGCCCGGGAGGTGGGCCCGGAAGGTGGCCACACCATTGGAGGAGGCGCTCGGCCCTGGAGTGAAGCTGTTCCCGGACGGAGTGCAGGTGCTCGGCGGGACACAGAACGCGCAGGCCCGTCTGCTCCAGTCGTATCCGCAAGCCCGCTTCCTGCACCTGGAAATGTCATCCCGTACGCGCAAAGCGCTGGCGACCCCGGCGCGTCTGGACCGGCTGGCCCAGATTCTGTTCGCACCCTTGGAGGACTGAGCGCCGATGTTTCCTGTTCGACGCCGCGCCCGTTACACCCTGCTCGTGGGAGCGCTCGCGGCGCTGCCCGTCATCGCGCAGCCCGCCGTCTCCCAGCCGTCCGTCATCGCCCGCAGCGAGGAGGGCATGACCTGGCAGCCGCGCGCCATCCGGGGGCCGGTGGCACTGGAGGACCTCCGGGGCCACGCGCCCTACGTGCCTGGCGGCATTCCGCAGGTGACGGGCGCGATGGAAGTCACGGCCCAGAAGGGCGCGGCCGTGTGGCTGGGTCCGCTGGACGTGGTGCGCGTCACCGGCCCCGCCGGGGCGCTGCGCTTCACCCGCGTGCCGCTGTCGGAGGGCGGCGAAGCACCCGAGCTGCGCGTGGAGGAAGAGGGCGTGCCGGAGCGTCCGGGCCGCTGGTACCTGGCGGAGCCCATGGGCGCCGGCAGCATCTGGTGGGTCACGGCGACGAAGAACGCCCGCATCGTGGTGGAGCGGCCCACGCACACGTCCACGGCGCGCACCGAGGAGCGGATGCGGGACGCGCTCCTCAAGTGGGTCGACGGCAAGGGGCCGCGCCCGGCGCTGGCGTTCGACGCGGCCACGCGAGCGCGGCTGGACGTGGACGCGGCGCTGGAGGCGGAGCTCGTGAAGGACGAGCCTGAGTCCTCGCCCTTCCGGACCGCGGTGCGCGACTGGCGCAAGGCCTCCGCGCTGCGCGAGTGGGCGCTGGTGTCACCGCTCTACGGCCGGGCGGTGCGCGTGGAGCGCCCGCGTCCCACCGGCACGGAGGTGGTGCTGGACGGAATGGACGCGCCCTGGGTCCGCCCGGAGGAGAAGGGCTCGGTCTGGGCGTTGGAGATGGAGGGCCCGGGCGTGCTGTCGCTGGAGGCGCGCGCCGTGCTGGGCGATGGCTCGTCCGCCGAGGCCCCGACGGTGGAGGTGTACGGCGTGGGCGGGGTGCTCGCGCAGGCGCAGCTCACGCCGCAGCCCGCGTGGGCGGAGGCCGCCGAGGGCGCGGCGCTGCCGGACGGGCGCACCGCGCGGGTGCTCGCGTCGGGTGAGCGCGTGGGCATCGCGGAGGAGATGCGCGTGGCGCTGCCTCCGGGCAAGCACAACTACCGCGTGAGCTGGAAGGGCCCCGCGCCGCTGATGCGTGCGCGCGTCGCCACGCGCCGGCCCACGTTGTCCGAGGCGCTGTCGCACCAGACGCACTGGACGGAGCTGGCGGAGAAGGCGTGGGAGGTGGTGAAGAAGGACCCCGCCGCCCGCCCGTCGCTGCTGCGTCAGCGGCTGGTGGCGCTGATGCCGGACCTGGCGCGCGGAACGTACGGACGCATCAAGACGGAGGGCCTGTCGCCGCTGCTGACCGTGATGGCCGCCCTGGGTGACGGCGACACGGACGTGGCGGTGGAGACGCTGAAGGGCGCGGATGCGTCGCCGCTCGCGTGGCACCTGCGGCTGCTCACCGCGAAGAGGCTCCTGGACGCGAACAAGCCGGACGTCGCGCACGCGCTCCTGGGCACCGCGCCCGCGCTGCCGGACGCGGGCTTCCTCACCGCCGAGGCGTCGGAGCTGGTGGCCCGCCTGCCGCTGGGGGATCCGCTGCGCAGCCGCGAGCTGGCCGCGCTGGAGCTGGCGTGGCGCGCGGATCCGCTGTCGGAGGACATCCGCCGGAGCTACCGCACCGCGTGGTGGCGCGCGAGCCGCTGGTCGCAGGTGACGCCCGCGCCCCGCGACGACGGGACCGAGGTGAAGGCCTCGCACTGGCTGGACCTCCAGGGCATGGAGGCCGATGCGTCGATGACGGGCAGCGCGCTGTGGCCGCTCGCCGCGGGCGGCACCACGCACGTGCAGGCCACGGGGCTCGCCGAGGCCCCTACCCTACTGCGCGCCTACGTGATGACGCCGCCGGGCGCGAAGGCGAACCCGGTGCTGCGAGTGGGGAGCAACGCCTTCCCGCTGCTGCCGCTGTCGGCGGTGGAGCCGGTGGAGATTGCCCTGCCTCCGGGCGAGCACGCCCTGAAGCTGGAGGGCGTGGAGGGCACACGCGCGTTCCTGTCACTCGCGCCCGCGAAGGCGCAAGGGACGCCGGGCGAGGTGGGCTACGTGCGCTCGCAGTGGCCGGTGAAGGTGGAGAAGAGGGCGGTGCGCTTCCGGGTGCCGGACGCGAAGCTGCCCTCACCGGTGCGCGTGCAACTGCGTCCGTTGAATGCCACCGCGGGCAAGCCGCTCGTGGTGCGCATGAACACGGACGTGGGCCATCCGCGCAGGCTGGTGCTGATGCCCACCGCCGCCAGCCCGCGCCACGTCGCGCTGGAAGGCGCGAAGGGCACGTCGTCCGCGCCGGTGTCCGCGGTGGTGACGCTGCCCGCGCAGGCGCGCGAGGTGTGGTTCGAGCCCGAGGATCCGAAGGCACAGCTCGCCGTCTCGCTCGCGGTGCGCCGCGCGGAGGTGGCCACGTCCGAGGAGCCCCCTGCCCCGCCGCGGCAACCGCAGGCGGGCACGGCGTACGAGACGCTCCAGACACTCTCCCGCGCGCTGCGCACAGGACCCGATGACGTGGAGCCGCGCCTCGCGCGCGCCGAGCTGCTGTCGTCGCTGCAGGAGGACGGCTTCGCTCGCGCGGACGTGGGCCGGCTGTTGGACGTGCAGGCGAAGCTGACGCCGGAACAGCAGCGGCGCCTGCTCGCGCTGATGGACCGCCTGTCGCAGGCGGCCCCGCGCACGGTGCGCTTCACGCAGGCCATCACCCAGCCCACGCTGGTGTCCCCTGCCTTCCCGGCGCTGGACACGGACGGCGCGAAGCTCGCGGCCACCAGTGCACAGGCTCGCGAAGGCCACACGGACGCGGCGCTCACGGCGGTGTCGGGAGACAAGAGCCTCGCGGGCCGTTACCTGAGAGCGCGGTTGCTGTCGGCGTCCGGCGAGGACGCGGCGGGCGCGCTGGCCATGGCGGCGCTGTACCGCGAGACGGGCCTGCCGCAGGTGGGCCTGGAAGCGCTCGGCATGCTGGAGCGGCTCCAGGACTCGCCCCAGGCGTGGAAGGACGGCGGTGCGCCCCTGGGCGCGGCGCTCGCGGGCCAGCTCCAGGCGTGGGCGGATCATCCGGATGTCCGCCGCATGCGCTTCACCGCGGGCCGCTGGACGCGCTGGGAAGGTCTGCGCGACGCGGAGGAGACCGCGGGCTCGCTCCTCGCCACGTCGGAGGCCGGCACGGACGACGAGGACGTCGCCATGTCCGTGCGCAAGGCGCTGCTCGCGCCCCCGTGGAAGCTGTCGGAGGCGAAGCTGCTGCCCGCCGGTGCCTCGCGCGTGATGAGCCTGGTGGTGAAGCAGCCCCGGCCCCTGGGCGCGGAGGTCCTCTGCGGCACCACCCCGCGTCCGGGCGTGGACGCCGCAGGCACCTGCGCCTTCGCGCTCCGCGTCGACGGTCGCGTGGTCCGCGAGCTCCAGGTCCCCGAGGGCGAGACCGCCATCCTGGGCACGCGCCTGGACGTCCCCGGCCGACACCAGGTGGAAGTGGTGATGGCGCGCGCCGACACGCAGCAGACCGGCCTGGTGCGCTTCGTGGAGTCCGAGGAAGCCAGCACCCACGCCCGCGTCATGGCCGCCCCGCAGCCCCTCTCCCTCCTGCGCAGCCGTCCGGGCGCGCCGGTGGTGATGACCGTGCTGGGCCCTACCGCCCTGCGCGTGCGCGCCACCGCTCTGGCCCCCACCGCGGGCCGCGAGCTGCTCCTGCGCAGCACGCCGCTGCCCTCCGGTGACGGCACCGGCGGCTCCAGCGCGGAGGAAGGTCCGCTCATGCACCTGGGCCTGCCCGAGGACGCCGACCCCGGCCTCCAGGGCGCGTCCCAGCCGCTGGGCCGCATGGGAGAGACGTGGCTGCTGCTGCCCTCGCGCGGTCCGCACCGCGTGAGCCTGGAGTCGCCCGCGGGCGAAACCCTGGTGCAGGTGCAACTGGGTGTCGCAGCGGATCCGAGCGCGCTCGCGGCCCCCTCGTGGGCCCAGGGCACCACGGGCCTGGAGCCGCTGCCCTGGCCCGCGCTGCCTCCCAGCCTGTCGCTGCTGCCGGAGGGCATGCCTCCGGAGGCGCGCACCAGCGGCCTGGGCATGGTGTCCGCGGAGATGGGCTATCGCAGCGAGGACGTGGAGGAAGGCGAGCTGCTCAACCGCCCGCTCCAGACGGGCCTGGAGGTCCGCCTGTCCCTGCGCCGTGAGCTGTCCCCGGGCCGCGCGTGGCTGCGCTTCACGCCCGAGGCCCGCTACCCGCTGAACCAGTCCGCCGTGCTCGGCGGCACCGTGGCCGGCTATGTGAATCAACTGCCCGGCGACCTGCGCCTGTCCATGCAGGGCTCCGTGTTCTCGCAGACCATCGACGGCACGATGCGCTGGAGCGCGCGAGGCCGCGTGGCGGCGGACCGCTACGTGCGCCTGTCCCCGGACGTGGGCCTCATCCCCGGCCTGGGCCTGACGCTGGAGTCCATGCAGGGCGGCAGCGCGGTGGACGCCACGCGCTACGACCAGAACGTCTACTGGCTCTACGGCAAGGACCACCCGCGGCGCCTGTCGCCCCGGCTGTCGCTGCGCTGGCAGCCCTTCCAGGACCACGTGGTCACGCTGGGCATGTCCGCCGTGAGCAACGCGAACATCTACACGGTGGACAACGCGGGCGCCTACGCGAGCTGGGCGGCGCTCCTGGGCGGCAAGCTCCAGGGCACGCGCGTGGAGCTGGGCTACGGCGCTTCACAGCGCTTCCAGGATGCTCACCGCGCCACGGAGTACCTGCGCCACCGCGTGTCGGGCCGCCTGGACTGGAACGTGTGGATGGGCAGGGGCGGCAACCGGCTGATGCTCTTCGCGGAGGACCGCGCCTTCCTCTCCGGCCCGTACGGGATGCAGAACATGTTTTCACTCGGAGCGCGGTGGGATTGGACGGGTGGACGTGGGCTGAAGGACGTCACGCCCACCGAGGAGGAGTTCGAGGAGCTGCTCGATGAACGACGTTTGCAGCCTTGAGGAGGGGTGAGCTGTCCTGATCCGAACGCGTGCATGGAGTCGCCGGGCAGGTTTCTCAAGCAATGAATAGCTCTGGCCGCGACATGCACCCGGCGAACGAACCTCTCGAGTCCCAACTGCTGGAAGCCCTGCCCCCGCTGCACCGTCGAGTGCGCGGGGCCCAGGTCGAGGTCCTGGCCCAGCGGCTGGTGGAGTCGTGCCCTCGCCCCGCCGGCCTGGAGGGACTGGCCCCGTGGCTGGGCGTCGCCCTGGAGGCCCTGGAGACGGAGCTGGCCGCGGTCCACGCGGAGATCGTCCAGTTCACGCGTCAGCACAACGAGGCGCAGGATGACGCCGCCCGCCGCCAGGTGCTGGTGGAGCACATCAAGGCCACGGTGAAGGACCGCAAGGACCGCAAGGAGGACCTGCGCGCCCTGGACCGGTGGATGGGCTTCGACGCCCTGCGCGAGCGACTGGAGAAGCGCCGCCACAAGCTGCTGATCGAAGAAGAGACGGCGCTCCGCGCGCTGACGGGAGTGCTGGACAAGGCCCACGAGCAGGAGCTGCGACCCGCCGCCGTGCCGCTGGCGAGGCAGCTGCTGGACCGCGCCGTGGACGCGCCCCGGGCGCAGAACCGCTCCGCCGCGCTGGAGGCCTTCCGGCAGCTCGCGCGGACGGTGCCGGGCGTCGCCGCGTCGCTGCCCGAAGTGGGCCCCACGCTGACGAGCCTCGCGGGCCAGGAGGACGTGAGTCCGTTCTTCCAGGCGGAGGCCCTGCGCGCGCTGCTCACGGTGGACGCGCTCACGGGCCTGGCCCTGCTGCGCCAGCGTCTGCGCGCGAAGGCGCCGTCGGAGAAGGACTTCCTCTTCCGCCGCCAGGTGCTGGAGCAGTGCGCGCCGCTGCTCTCGGAAGAGCACCGCATGCCGCTGCTCACCGAGGTCGCGCACCACGACCCGAGCGAGTACGTGCGCATGGGCCTGTGCGCCCTCATCGCGCAGCGCCCGGACGGACAGCCACTGCTGCGCCGTCTCGCGGGCCTGGAGCAGCTGCCATCCGTCGCGGGACAGACGCTGTCGGAGCAGAGCCCGCGCGTGCGCACCGCCGCCGTGCTGGCCGCGGTGGACGCGGCGCTCGCGGCGCCAAAGGTGAAGGGCCCTGCCCTCCAGGTGCTGGTGGACGTGCTCGGCCGTGACACCGCGCCGCTCGTGCTGCGCGTGTCGTGCGAGCGCGCCGCCGCGCTGGCGGAAGCGCTGGGCGCCGCCGGACTGGGCCCCGCGCACGCGGCGCTGCTGGACGCGGTGGAATCCCTGGCGACGCAGCCGGGCGCCACGGGGCCGGTGGTGGAGGACGCCGCCGCCGCCGCGCAGGTGCTGCGCCGGGTGAAGGACCCCGTGCGCCAGGCATGGACGGCGTTCCTCGCGGGCCGAGTCTCCAAGCTCCGCCCGGGCAGCCGCACGCGCATCCCGCTCCAGCCGGCGCCGGAGGACCTGCCGCCGATGCCGGAGGGCCCCGCGTGGCTGGGCGCCATCCTCGCGGACCTGTCGCAGGACGGGCACGGCCTGTACGCGGAGCGCACGGACAAGACGCTGACGCTGTGGCACGGCGACCGGCAGGAGCGCCGCCTGTGGCGCATGTGGCACGAGCTGGGCCGCCCCGCGCCGAACAAGCGCCAGGCGTTCCTGCACACCACCGGCCGCGTGATGTCCGGCACGCTGCGCGCGCACCCGGGCCACCTGGACGAAATCACGGAGACGCTGGTCCCCGGCGAGCGCGTCCACGTGGCGAGCCAGGGCAGCTGGGGCCGTCACCTGCCCACGGTGGACGACCTGCTGGACATGCCGCTGTCGAAGGACGGCAAGGTGCACCTGTTCAGCAGCCACGGCGAGACGGTGCTGGTGCCGCCCGCCTCGCGCCTGCGCCGGCTGACGAACCGCCTGAAGGTGTCGAAGGACTACCGTCGGCTCGCGTCGCTGCGGCTGGACTCGCTGGGAGGCGAGGAGCCCCGTGAGCGCCGCCGCTTCGTGGAGCAGGTGGAGCGCGAGCTGGGCGTCCAGGTGCGCTTCACGCCGTACGGTCAGCAGAAGCAGGTCCCCGCGCCGCTCGCCACGCTCTTCCACGAGCCGGAGGCCGCGCCGAAGCCCACGTCCACGCTGCACACGCCCGCGCTGCTGGGCCTACAGAGCGGATTCCTGGCGCTCCTCACCGAGCGCATCATGGAGAACGAGGGCTACTTCCTCGGCATGGGGGGCAATGGCATCGCGGCGCTGGGCCTCTTCACCGCGGCGCTCTTCTCCGTCTTCCTGGGCGACACGTACGTGAAGCGCCAGAACGTGCGGAAGTCCCGGGAGAAGATCCCGCTCGTCATCGGCGGCTGGGGCACGCGCGGCAAGTCCGGCACGGAGCGCCTGAAGGCGGCGCTCTTCTCCGGCATGGGCTTCGAGGTGTTCGCGAAGACGACGGGCTCGGAGGCGATGTTCGTGCACAGCGCCCCGGGCGCCGGGCCGTCCGAGTTCTTCATCTTCCGCCCCTACGACAAGGCCACCATCTGGGAGCAGAAGGACATGGTGGAGCTGGGCGCGCGCCTGGGCACGGAGGTGTTCCTCTGGGAGTGCATGGCGCTGCAGCCCAACTTCGTCGAGCTGCTCCAGAACGACTGGATGAAGGACGACTTCGCCACGCTGACCAACGCCTATCCGGACCATGAGGACATCCAGGGTCCGGCGGGCATCAACGTCGCGTCGGTCATCACCAACTTCATGCCCAAGGGCGGCCGGGTGGTGACGACGGAGGACCACTTCCTCCCGCTCTTCAAGCAGGCGGCGCAGGAGAAGGACACGACGCTGCTGCACAGCGCGTGGTGGGAGGCGGAGCTGATTCCCGAGGAGTTCCTCGCGCTGTTCCCCTACCGCGAGCACCCGCGCAACATGGCGCTGGTCGCGACGCTGGCGGAGCAGCTCGGCGTGTCGCGGCCGTACGCGCTGGCGCTGATGGCCGAGCACGTGCAGCCCGAAATCGGCGTGTTGAAGGTCTTCCCGCCGGCGAAGGTGCGCGGGCGGCAACTCCAGTTCATCAACGGGCACTCGGCGAACGAGCGCACGGGCTTCATGAACAACTGGATCCGCACGGGCCTGGGGGACGTGGATCCGGAAGCGAACCCGGAGCGCGCGGTCATCACGGTCATCAACAATCGCTGGGACCGCGTGTCGCGCTCGGAGGTGTTCGCGCGCATCATGGTGGAGGACGCGCCCGCGGACCGGCACGTGCTCATCGGCACGAACCTGGAGGGTCTCCAGAAGTACGTGCGCGACGCGCTGGATCGGCACCTCTTGAGCACGGAGGTCGTCGCGGTGGAGGAGGTCGCGAGCCCCGAGGGCCAGGCCCGCGCGGAGGCGCGGCTCGCGAAGGAGCTGACGAAGCTGAAGGTGCCGCGTCCCACGACGGCCACGTTCATGGACCGGCTGGAGCGGTACGCGGCCGGCGCGGGACTCCAGGCGACTGCCACGCTGGCGCTGACGACGGCGGTGGAGAAGGCGCTGGAGGGCGGAGACGACGACGTGGGTGTGGAGAAGGTGCGCCGCGCGCTGGAGCGCGAGGTGGGTCCGCTCATCGACGAGGCGCTGTCTCCGGCGTCGCGCGCACAGCCTTCCTCGCTGCCGGAGGTGCTGACATCCGCGACGAAGGACGAGGTGCGCGAGCACGCGCTGTATCTGCTGGCCCGCATGGCGGTGCACGCGCGGCTGAAGGCGCTGCTGCCCCGAAGTGAAGCGGATGCTCAGGGCCGAGTGAAGGCGTTCCACGCGAAGTTCCGCGACGCGTACAAGGCCATGATGCTGGAGCAGTTGGTGCCTGTGTCCGACTCGCAGGCGACGGGCGACCAGGTGGTGGACGCGTGCGCTCGCACGGTGGCGCCCGGGATGCAGGTGAGCATCATGGGCGCGCAGAACATCAAGGGCACGGGCCTGGACTGGGTGTACCGCTGGATGGCGCTGGACCGGGTGACGACGGCGCTGAAGGCGCTGGAGGGCACGTCGGTGGAGGCGCGGCGGCGGGCGCTGGAGTCGCTGGAGACGTTCGACGACTCGGGCTTCGTGGACGCGGGCCTGGCGCGCACGGTGCTGCCGGGGCTCGTCAGCAAGGCCGCGTCGCCGGATGAAGCGGACCGGCTGCGCAAGCTGGCGGAGCGCGCGCGGACGCGGCACGAGTTGAAGATCGCCGCGCTGACGCACACGACGGCAGGCGGCGCGACGCAGGTGGTGGTGCGCAAGCTGGAGAAGGTCTTCGACTACCTGGACAGCGTGACGCGCCGCCGGCTGAGCGAGATGTTGCTGGAGGACCTGGAGACGGGCCGCGTGTCGCACGCGCGAGCGGCGGTGGAGACGCGCAAGCTGTACGAGCGCCAGAAGGGCGGCTGGCTCTTCCGCGGCCTCAAGAAGCAGCCGAAGCAGCTGGTGCCGGTGGTGGAGGCGCCCACGCCCGTCATGCCGGCCCCCGCGGAGGCGGTGTTCAAGGCGATGGTGGAGCTCCCCAGCACCAAGGTCCCGGTGCAGGTGCACCACGTCCCCCTGGACACCAACGCGCTGACGAAGATCGAGGGCCCCGTGCTGCTGCGCGACGAGCCCTTGAAGAAGCAGGGACCGGACGTGCTGGGGCCCGAAGCGGCGGATGACGCAGGCGAGCCGCTATCCTGAGTCCCCCCGAGACAGAGACCCGAGGAGCGATGTTCATGGAGGAGAGTCCCATCACGGACGCGGTGCTCGGGGAACGCGTCCCTTCCCTCCCCCGCCTCAAAGCGGTGGAGCCCCTGACGCGCGGGCGCGTGGAGCCCCTGTGCGTGGCGGAGGTCCGGAGCCTCGCGGCCTTCAATGCATTGGAGGCGGAGTGGAACGCGCTGGTGAAGCGCGCGGACGACCAGGTGTTCTACCGGCACGAGTTCGTGCGCTGCTGGCTTGAAAACTTCGCGCCCGGCGCGGCCCTGCGCATCCTGACCGCGAGGAACGCGCTGGGCATGCTGGTGGCGGTGCTGGGGCTCCAGGAGGAGCAGGGCCACCAATACGGCGTGCCGGTGCGGCAGTTGTCGTCGCTGACGAACAAGCACTCATGCCGCTTCGACCTGGTGGCGGAGGAGCCCAGGCACGCCGCGGTGGCCTTCCTGTCGCATCTGCTGGGCGACCCGAGCTGGGAGGTGCTCCGGCTGTCGGACGTGCCGGAGGGCGGCGCGGCGTGGGAGCTGCTCAACGCTGCGAGGGGCGCGGGAATGCCCTGGGGCGCGTGGCCGAGCGCACGCTCGCCCTATCTGGTGTTGCCTCCCACGGTGGCGGCGTGGACGAAGGGCCGGAGCAACGCTAAGCCGCTGCGCAGGAGGCGCAGGCGCCTGGAGGAAAGGGGCCGCGTGGAGGTGGAGCGCGTGGCCGAAGTGGAGGGCCTGGGGTCGAAGCTGGAGGAGGCCTTCGCACTGGAACAGAGCGGCTGGAAGGCGCAGGAGGGCACGGCGATCGCGCAGGCGGAGCACCGGCGCGGCTTCTACACGGGGCTGGCGCACACGGCGGCGGAGCGCGGCTGGTTGGGATTGTATTTCCTGCGGCTGGACGGACGGGCCATCGCGTTCCAGTACGGGCTGGAGTACGGCGGCCGCTATCTGGCGATGAAGCCGGGCTACGACGAGACGCTGGCGGAAGTGAGCCCGGGACACCTGCTGACGGAGAACCTGATCCAGGACTGCATCGGAAGGGGCCTGGGTGAGCTGGACTTGTTGGGAGATGACGCTCCCTACAAGCGCGAGTGGACGGAGCAGGTCCGGCAGCACCACTGGCTGTTCATCTACCGGGACACCTGGATGGGGCAGACGCTACAACGCTCGAAGTTCCGCTGGGCTCCAGTGGCGAAAAGGATGGTGGGCAGATGGGTCCGACGGCGCTGACGTTCTACCGAGCCGCGAAGCGGCTCCAGGCGCTCCCGAGGCTCGCGAACATGGTGGCCACGGTGGGCGACCGCCTCCACAACAGCCACGTGGACACGAAGGCCGTGCTGCACCCCACGGTGGAGCTGGGCTACGGAGGCATTGGCGTGATCATCGCGCCGGGCGTGGAGATTGGAGCGAAGAGCTTCATCTCCCAGAACGTGAGCCTGGAGCCCCTGCCCGGACGTGTCGGCGTGCCCCGCGTGGGCCGCGACGTCTACATCGGCGTGGGCGCCCAGGTGCTGGGCCCGGTGGTGATTGGCGACGGCGCGAAGATTGGCGCCAACGCGATCGTGCTGGACGACGTGGCGCCGGGGACCACCGTGGCGGGGATTCCGGCCCGCGAGCTGAAGCAGAAGGTCCCGCCCACGGGGACGTGAAACTCAGCCGCCCTTGGGCATCTTCAGCGCCATCGCGACCAGCGAGAGGGTCAGGTCCTCGGGCTGGTAGGGCTTGAACGGGTTCAGCGTCGTCCCGGTGGAGTCCAGGTGATCCAGTCCGGACAGGGTCACGGACTTGGAGCCGGGGATGAACGCGTCCTGCGGGAGCACCAGGCCGTCCGACTTCACGCCGTAGCGCTGATGCATGTACTCCTGCATGGCGAACAGCGGCGACGTCGGGTTCGCGGTGGTGGAGGCCATGGAGACGGTGGGGATGCCCGGCGGCATCGGGTGCTTCGCCAGGAACTCCTTGCGCGAGTCGTACGTCAGGTCCTCACCGGCCTGGATGCTGCCACCGAGCGCCTCGACGGCGCCGCCCACGCCGTAGCGCACGAGCGGGTTGTCCAGCAGGTCCTGCGCCATGGGCGAGCCGCCGTAGGGCGACTGGATGGTGACCAGGGCGCGCACGTGGTCCTTCAGCTCCGGGTACATCGACAGGGCCGCAGCGGAGTCCAGGCCGCCCTTGCTGTGGCCGATGAGCACCACCTGCTTGCCGTTCTTGGAGGCCTCGAGCACGGCCTGCCGGACGATGGCGGCGTTGTGCTCCACGCCCATGTCCGTGTCCACGGGAACGCGGCCGACCTGGAGGCCCTGCGCTTCGAGCGCGTCCAGGTTCTTGTCGAAGTAGATCTGCTTGGGCGCGGCCTCGGAGAGCAGACCGCCCACGGCAAGGAACACGCAGTTCTTGGCCTCGGGGGGCATCACGTTCTGGCCCGCGCGCACGGCCTGGTTGAGCTTCATGAACTCCGCGGTGGAGTCCTTCGCCGGCGGATACGCCTTCTGGATCCAGCCGATCTTGTCCGCCTCGCCCTTGCCGGGCCAGGGGATGGGAAGGCGCAGAGCATTGACCTGCTGCGACCCCGCCGGAGCCACCGACGAGAAGCTGTCCCCCTTCACGATGGCGTTGAAGCCCTGCGCGCCCTTGGCCCGGGCAGGAGCCTCCGGAGCGACCCGCGTCTGTGTGGACGGCGTGAGGCTGGAAGGACGCGTGACCTGGACCATGAGGGGACCTCGGGAGGGGGAGCCGAGTTGAGCAGCAGGGAGGCTTGCCTACATTGTCGGTCAATGGCGCCGGGAGTTGCGTGCCCGTTCCAAGTCCGTGAGAAGCCGAGACTCAGAGCATGTGTCGCAGCGCGGCGAACTCCGCTGGCTATGGCTGATCAGGCGGACCGCACACGTCAGAACGCTGGCTGTTCATACCAGGGACGCTGCACCGGGTGACGCTTCTCCCAAATCCCTTCGGCAACACGGTCCCACTTGCCGCGAGTCGACCGATAGCGGACCTGGAAGCCCACGGGCACCGTCTTCCAGTAGGTGGCTGACCAGGGTCGCATGACCGTCCACACCGCGCTCCCAGGAACCAGGACCCTCGACGGTCGCGAGGCCTCCCTGGCGAACTCCTCCCCCGCGAGCTCATGCCCTCCCGCTTCAAAGCAGTGCTCGTCCCCATCACTCCAGCCCTTGGAATAGCGGCTCCAATCCGGCCGGGTCAGTGACTCCCACACGGCCCCGCCCTCGGGCGTCAGTCCATACCAGAAGCCCGAGTAGCGCCCCGGCGCGCACGAACTCATCGCGAGCGCGCTTTCAATCTCCGGGAGCGTCCGGGCGAGAGCGTCTGTTTCAGAGTGTTTCACCCTGATGAGCCCGGCCTCGCACAGGGAGGCCAGCATTGGCGCCAGCTCCCGCGCCTCCAGCCCATGGGGGCGCCGGTTGGTGATGACCTCGATGTTGGGACTTCCCAGGACAGCCAGGTTCTCTCTCAGCTCTACGACGGCATCCAGAAACCAGAAGCTCCTGCGATCAATGCGCATGGCAAGGCCCTGGCGAAGCAAGCTGCTCGCTCGCATGTGGGCCAGGGCCACTCTACCGCGATCGCCCGCCTGCACTCGGAACCTGGGACCGCAAGCGCTGCCAGCAGCCCCCCCGCCGCGCCCTTGCCCCTGTCGCCATCCCTGCCTACATGCCCCGTCCGCCTCGGGATGACCCGTCCAGGAACTGCTGCGCATCAAGATCCACGCGGCACCAGCCGAGAGCAGGTGGTGGATGGCCCCGAGTGCGGCAGCGCCCGGACCGAGTTCGCAACGGGCCCGCGGCGTCCGATGGGCCCGATGCGTGCGGTCGCGAGCCCCTCGGGTTTTAGAGGAGAACCAGGAAGTGAAGCTGCGCTGAGCGCCGATGGACTCTTCCATGCTCCGCATGAAACCGAAGAAGCAGGAGTGAGGTAGAACCGGCGGCATGTTCAAGAAGCTCCACATCCAGAACTTCAAGGCGTGGAAGGACACAGGCGACATCCAGCTCGCGCCGCTCACGATGTTCTTCGGAACGAATAGCTCGGGGAAGACGAGCCTCCAGCAATTCCTCCTCCTGCTGCAGCAGACAGCACAGTCGCGAGACCGGAAGCGGGTGCTCCACCTGGGTGACGAGAGCACGCTCGTCGACATGGGGACCTTCCCGGAAATGCTCTTTCGCCAGAACCCTGCCGCGCTCCTCCGCTTCAACATGGAGTGGAGCATGAGGGTGCCGGAGGAAGGAGTGCCGGACTCAATCGAGGTTCCCTCCACCTCGCAAGGCAAGATGGAGAACTTGCCACTTCCTTCCCGCTCCTTCGAGGCCCTGATTGGCCAAGAAGACAAGCAGTCCGCCAGAATCGAAGTAAAGCAGTTCATCTATCGGCTGAACACACCACGGTCCACGCACGGCATCGGCATGGCCAGGCGCGCTCATGGGCCAGGGTACGAATTTCTTCTGGAGAACTTGGAGTTTGCCAGAAAAGAAGCGGCAGGGGAGGCGCTATCAGCCCCCATTCACTTCTACGGGTTCCCTCATGAAGCCGATACGCACTACAAGTTCCCCGGCGACCTCGACAGCCTTGCGCTCGAACTCGAAGACCAACTGGACGCAATCCATTACCTGGGCCCACTGCGACAGCCCCCACATAGAACCTATCTCTGGTCGGGTGAGGCCCCTGAGAGCGTAGGCGATGACGGCAGCCTCGCGGTTGCCGCGCTTCTGGCCGCGAATGAGCGCTCAATCGAGGTGGAGGACCAACCTGCCCGTCCTTTTGCGCAGTTGATCGCGGAAAGGCTGGTCAGCATGGGACTGCTGGAGTCCTTCGAGGTGCAGCCCATCGCCCCCAATCGGAAAGAGTACGAAGTCTTTGTTCGCACTCCTGGCAGCCCGATGGCGGTTCGCTTGCCGGACGTTGGGTTCGGCGTGTCCCAGGTCATGCCTGTATTGCTTCAATGTTTCTACACCGAGCCCGGCTCCACATTGCTCTTCGAGCAGCCCGAGCTCCACCTTCATCCCAAAGCACAGACGGAACTCGCGGACGTTTTCATCGACGCGATTCACGCCAGTGAGGATGGGCAGCCTCGAAACATCCAATTGCTCGTCGAGAGCCACTCCGAGCACCTCTTGCGCCGGATCCAGCGGCGCATCGCGGAAGGGAAACTGCTGCCGGAGGAGACAGCCATCTACTTTTGCTCGCCCGGCCCGGAGGGCTCGCGCATCGAGAAGCTGAAGCTTGATGAGTACGGGAACATCATCAACTGGCCGAAGGACTTCTTCGGCGACGACATGGAAGACCTCGTCGCGATGACCGAGGCGGCGATGAAGCGCCAGCAGGAGCAGTCCCCCGAATGAACGCCTCCCCTGCGCTATTCGTCGTCGACACCAACGTGCCGCTCACCGCCAACAATGCGAACACGGTCAGCCCCGCGTGTGTTCAGGCCTGTGTCCGGGCGATCAACTCAGTGATGCAGAGCGGACGCATCGTTCTTGATGACGACTGGATCATCATCAACGAGTACAAACACAAGCTATCTCCTACGGGCCAGCCAGGCGTGGGAGACCGCTTCCTCAAGTGGGTCCTGACCAATCACGCCAATCCGGCTCGCTGCGTCCGGGTTTCGCTGACGCCACGCCAGGACGATCCCCGCGACTTCGAGGAGTTCCCCCGTGACCAGGCGCTTGCCGGCTTCGATCCGGCGGACCGCAAGTTCGTCGCGGCGAGCTGTGCCCACGAGGAGCGGCCGCCCATCCTCCAGGCAACGGACAGTAAATGGTGGGGACTGCGGAGAGAGTTCGAGCGCTGCGGGGTCCGCATCCACTTTCTCTGCCCCAAGGACATCGAGGAACTCCACGAGCGTAAGGGTGGCGAGTGATGGCTGACGACTTCTTCAAGTTCCCCCACACCCCGCACCTCGCGTGGCTTTCCGCCAGACCGGTACGCCATGACAAAGTGCTCTCTCCACCTGAGGCACGCGAGTTCCTCGATGGCGAGGTCCTCGTCGAGGAAAAGATAGACGGGGCGAACCTTGGCATTTCCGTAGGCCCTGACGGCGAGCTGCGAGCCCAGAACCGCGGCGCCTACCTCGGTCCCCGAGCATCCCCCCAGTTCCAGCCGCTGTGGCCCTGGCTGGAGACAAGGCGCCAGCAGCTTGTCGAAACCCTGGGCCAACACCTGATGCTCTTTGGCGAATGGTGCTTCGCGGTCCACAGCGTGCACTACGACGCCTTGCCCGACTGGTTCCTCGCCTTCGACGTCTACGACAAGCGGGCCGGACGATTCTGGTCCTCCCCGAGACGAGACGCCCTCGTGGCCTCACTCGGCCTCGCGGCCGTCCCGACTGTCGCGCGCGGGCATCTGACTGCGGACGACGTGGTGAACCTGCTCGGCCCCTCGCGCCACACCCATGCCCCCATGGAGGGCATCTACCTCCGTCGCGATGAGGGGGACTTCCTGCTCGCGCGCGCGAAAATCGTTCGTCCCGAGTTCGTCCAGGCCATCGAGGAACACTGGTCCTCCCGCCCTCTGGAACGAAACACCCTGGCTCCGCGATGACGCGATAGGGGGCGCGGCATGGAGCGCGATGGCAAGAGGGACGCCCGGGGCCGGAACCTGGGACTCCAAGCGTTCACAGCAGGCCACCCACCCCGCCCCTGGCCGCTCCCCTGCCCTCCGGTCGTCAGCCCGGACTACATGCCCCGTCTCAGGGGGGATGACCCGTCCAGGAACTGCTGCGCCCGGCCCTCTTGTGGCATATACCCACACCATGCCTTCCGCCCTCACCGCCTCCCAGATCCGCGAGGCGTTCCTCCAGTTCTTCGAGGAGCGCGCCCACCGCCGTCTCGCCTCCTCCTCGCTGGTGCCCGTTGGCGACCAGACCCTGCTGTTCACCAACGCCGGCATGGTCCAGTTCAAGGACGTCTTCACCGGCCGTGAGCAGCGTGACTACCGCCGCGCCACCACCTCCCAGAAGTGCGTGCGCGCTGGCGGCAAGCACAACGACCTCGACAACGTGGGCTACACCGCGCGCCACCACACGTTCTTCGAGATGCTCGGCAACTTCTCCTTCGGCGACTACTTCAAGGCCGACGCCATCTCGTTCGCCTGGGAGTTCGTGACGAAGCGGCTCGGCCTGTCCATCGACCGGCTCGCCGTCACCGTGTTCAACGGCGAGAACAACATCCCCTGGGATGAAGAGGCCTTCGACCTGTGGGCGAAGGAGGGCGTGTCTCGCGACCGCATCCTGAAGCTCGGCTACAAGGACAACTTCTGGGCCATGGGCGACACCGGCCCGTGCGGCCCCTGCTCCGAGATCCACTACCACCAGGGCGACGACATCCCCTGTGTCGAAGAGGCCGCGGGCCGCAAGTGCCAGGGCGTCGCGTGTGATTGCGACCGGTGGCTCGAAATCTGGAACCTCGTGTTCATGCAGTTCGAACGCAAGGAGAAGGACGCGCCCCTCATCCCGCTACCCAAGCCGTCCATCGACACCGGCGCCGGCCTGGAGCGCATCGCGGCCGTCGTCCAGGGCAAGCGCTCCAACTACGACACCGACCTGTTCCAGGGCATCCTCTCCACCGTCAGCGAGCTGTGCGGCAAGCCCTACACGCAGGAGACCGGCGCGTCCCAGCGCGTGGTCGCGGACCATGCCCGCGCCACCGCGTTCCTCGTGGCGGATGGCGTCCAGCCCTCCAACGTGGCGCGCGGCTACGTCCTGCGCCGCATCATGCGCCGGGCCATCCGCCACGGTGCCACGCAGCTGGGCATCAAGGAGCCCTTCTTCTTCAAGGTCGTGGACCGCGTCATCGAGCTCATGGGCGACGCGTTCCCCGAGCTGCGCGACGGCCGAACCTTCATCCTCGAAGTCGCCAAGCACGAGGAGGAGGGCTTCCGCCGCACGCTCGACCGCGGCCTCAAGCTGATGGACGAGGAGCTGGTCAAGCTCCAGGCCTCCGGAGGCAAGGTCCTCTCTGGCGATGTCGTCTACCTGTTGCACGGCACCTACGGCTTCCCGTGGGACCTCACGCAGATCATCGCGCGCGAGCGCGGCTACGACGTGGACCTGGAGCGCTTCAACAAGCTCAAGGTGGAGGCCGAAGACCCGGACTTCCTCCCCGACGCCAAGAAGTCCACCAAGGACGTCTTCCAGACCGTCCTCACGCGCACCGCCCCCACCCAGTTCCTGGGCTACGACGGCGAGGGCCACGAGGGCGAAGGCAGCGTCATCGCCCTGGTGCAGGACGGCGTGGAGGTGCCTCAGGTTTCCGCGGGCGCCACGGTCGACGTCGTGCTGGACCGCACGCCCTTCTACGGCGAGTCCGGCGGCCAGCAGGGCGACACGGGCCGCATCGTCGCGCACGGCGGCAAGACCGTGGTGCAGGTGAAGGACGCGCAGCGCCCGGTGCAGGGCCTCATCGTCCACAGCGTGGAGGTGAAGGAAGGCACGCTGAAGGTCGGCGACATGGTGCAGACGTCCGTGGACGTGGAGCGCCGCAAGTCCATCCGCGCGAACCACTCCGCCACGCACCTGCTGCACAAGGCGCTCAAGCGCGTGCTCGGCGAGCACGTGAAACAGGCGGGCTCCGTCGTCGCGCCGGACTTCCTGCGCTTCGACTTCTCGCACTTCTCCCCCGCCACCCAGGAGCAGTTGGAGCAGGTGGAGGACCTGGTCAACACCTGGGTACGCGACAACGCGGATGCGCAGACGCGCGTCATGAACCTGGACGACGCGAAGAAGTCCGGCGCTGTCGCCATGTTCGGTGAGAAGTACGGCGAGACCGTGCGCGTCGTCACCGTGCACCCGGAGTCCACGGAGCTCTGCGGCGGCACGCACGTGAAGCGCAGCGGCGACATCGGCCTGTTCAAAGTCACCAGCGAGAGCGGCGTCGCGTCCGGCGTGCGGCGCATCGTGGCCGTGACGGGCGTGGGCGCGCTCCAGTTCGTGCGCGAGCAGGAGCACGAGCTCAAGAAGGTCGCGGCGCTCCTGCGCACGAACCCCAAGGAGGTCGCCACCCGCGTGGAGGCCACCCAGAAGCGCGTGAAGGAGCTGGAGCGCAAGGTGGAGGAGGTCTCGGTGAAGGCCCAGTCGGCCTCGCAGAAGGACCTCCTGGACCAGGCGCGCGAGGTCAACGGCATGAAGGTGCTGGCCACGCGCGTGGACCCCGCGGACGACAAGGTGTTCCGCGGCATGGCGGATCAGCTGCGCGACCGCATCGGCTCGGGCGTCATCGCCATTGGCGGTGAGAAGGACGGCCGCGCCGTCATCCTGGTGGCGGCCACGAAGGACGTCGTCGCCAAGGGCATCAGCGCGGGCAACCTGGTGCGCGAGATGGCCAAGGAAGTGGGCGGCAAGGGCGGCGGCAAGCCGGACATGGCGCAGGCCGGTGGCCCGGACGCGGACAAGCTGCCCGTGGCGCTCGAGAAGCTCTTCGAGCTGGTGAAGGGCGCGAGCCCGGCGTGAGTCCTCGCGCTTCATCCCGCCCCCTGGCGTTCCTGACGGCGGCCCTCCTGTTGGGGGGCTGCACGAAGGAAGCCTCCACGTCCGAGGAGGGCCAGGAAGCCGACGCGCGCACGCTCCAGAAGCTGCGCGCGGAGGCGGACCGGGTGAAGCAGGGCGGCGCCGTGGCCACGCGTCCACAGCCGCCCCAGCGCGAGCCGGAGGAGTCGAAGCTGGCGGGCCTGGCCGCGGGCATGGGCGACAACGGCCCGCGCAAGCTGCGGCTGCCCGAGCGCAACGACACCGTGCACGTGGACACGGTGGCGGTGAAGGTGACGGGGCTGGAGGCCTCGCACTCGGTGAAGGGCTCCAGCAAGGCGGGGCTGAGCCTCACGACGGAGGACCTGTTCCTGCGCGTGGAGCTCATCACCCAGAACGTGGGCGGGATGCCCGCGCCGCTGACACTGGAGGGCGTGAAGCTCACGGACGCGAAGGGGCAGACGTATCCGCTGGCGCGCGATGCGCAGGCGGTGGCCGGCACGAAGCCCCTGCCCTCCACGTGGGAGCCCGCGCAGCGCACGGAAGTCGTGCTGCTGTTCGAGGTGCCGCCGGACGCCGTGCAAGACGATGGGCTGGCGCTCGTGGTGCAGGGCGCTGGCGGGGACGTGCGGATCCCCTTGCGATGACCGGGTCGGCCCCCAAGCTCCTCCCCCTGCGCATCCGACTCCCGTACACGGGGGAGGAGGAGTTCATCGAGCGGTATGGCTCGAACGTGGGGCGCGGTGGAGTGTTCGTGGCCACGCGCGCGCTCAAGCCGGAGGGCACGGGGCTGGCGTTCGAGTTCGTCCTCGCGGACGGCACGCGGCTGTTGCGCGGTGAAGGCGTGGTGCTGAAGGCGCAGCCGGACGCGGGGAGTGCCCGCACCGGGATGACGGTGCGCTTCACCAAGCTGGACGCGGCGAGCAAGGCGCTCATCGATCGCATCGTCGCGCGGCGGAGTGGGACGGAGGTGGCGCCGCCGGGGCTGGTGCGACGAACCCCGGCTGTGAATCCGGCACGGCCTGCGTCAGGCAGCGAGGCGCCGGCACCGGTGGAGCCTCCGGCGAAGGTCGCCCTCGAGGAACCGAGGACGCGCGCCGCGCCGCCGAAGGCGTCCATGACGTTGCCGGCCGTGAAGCTGCCCGTCGAGGAGCCGCCGCCGGACCTGGCTGAACCGGATGAGCCGGTGTCGCTGTTTCCGGAGCACGCGGTCGACGAGGAAGAGGAACTGGCGCCACTGCTGCCGGCGGTGGACTTTCCGCGGAAGCCGCGGAGGCATCCGGTCGGCCTGGAGGCACAACGGGCGACCCAGGAAATGTTCACGGTCCAGCCGGCGACTCGTGCGTCCAGCGGAGTCCAGGCCGGGGAACGGAGGCCCGCGACCACCGGCACCTTCGCGGCCGTGAGGGCGCCGGAGCCTCCCGAGGATCCACAGCAGGTTGAGGCTTCCGCGGGCGAGGCTGAGACGAACGCGCTGGCCGACTCATCTGCGGCCGATGCAGCGCGTGCGGAAGCTTCGAGTTGGGAGGCACCCGCAGGTGCCGAGAACGCCGCAACGGCTTCATTCACTGACGCCCCTGCATGGGATTCGACTCCGAGCACAGCGGATGCCCCACCTGCTCCGGACGTCGATGACGGTCGCGTGGAAGCGCAGGCCGCGGTGTCTGATGGGGACGCCTCCGTTCCGGATGCACGCGAGGACGAAGCGCATCCGCCGGAACCCGAGGCATCTGGCGCTCCTGACGCGGGCGAAGCATCCGCGAACCACTTCACTCCCGCGTCAGTGGACGCGTTTGATCCGAACGCCGTGCTCGGAGCCGCGCACGCTCCCGAGCACTCCGGGTGGAGCGCTGAGTACGCGACGGAGGAGACTGGCGACACGGCCTCCGCGTTCGCGGACACGCCAGGCGAAGCAGAACCGGCACGCGTGGAAGCAGCAGCCGTGTCCGGTGGGACGCAGGCGGACTCCGACCCGGCGTTCGACTTCGACGTCGACCTCAGCATGGAGCCGGAGGCGGCCCCCGCACCCGCGGAGCCCGGTTCCTCGTTCGCACCGGACTCCCATGCGGCGGAAAGCGCCGCGGAGGCGACGCTCCCTCCCGAAGAGAGTCGCGACTGGGCTCCCTCGGACTCCGACGCCGTCAGCGCCCACGAACCGCTCCATCCGGAGGCGAGCAGTGAGTGGACGGCTCAGGACTCCGACACCGAGGGAGCCTCTTTCGCGGCAACGTTGCCTTCGGAAGAACACGATGCTCGGGCTGTGTCGGACTCCGATGCCGAGGGAGTCGATACCGAAGCAGCGCATCCGCCGGCGGAGCACTTCTCGGCCGCCCCGGACTTCGACGCAGGCGCTGGCTCGACTGAGGAGCCCCTCCCTCCAGCAGAGGCCTCCTCGGCGGTCACGGACGCCGACGCCGTAGAAGACTTCCGCCAGGCGACGACGCATCAGGAGGAACTCCGTCCGGCGGATGCTCCGGGTTCCGACGCAGTGGAAGAGGCTACGAAGGAAACGCTTCCTCCTCCAGAGCCACTCGCGACGCCGAGCCAACGGGAGGCCGAACGCCTTCGCGCATGGGGCATCGACCCGGACTCCCTTCCGCGCGCGCTCAGCACGGACACGGAGGATGTGGATCCGTTCAGCGCGGCGCTTGAACAAGCTGTCGGGGCCACGGACACCGACGAGCCCGAGCGCGACACGCAAGCCATCACGACATCAACGGTCGCGCCTACTGCGAGTTCGGACCATGTGCCCGAGCCCGTCTCCGCGCCTCCGCTGGAAGAAGAGGACGCATCGACAGTCGTCGTGGTCGAGCTGCCGACCGAGGATGCATGGACGGCGCTCGTCGGATCCTCCGCCCCCTCTGCATCCGAAGACACGCCCCCAGCAGTGGCTGCTCCCGCGGTGGACGCTTCGCCCGAACTCGAATCGGCGTCGGTCCAAGCGCCAGAGCACGATGAGGCACTCGCTTCGGTTCTGGCTGCGGAGTCCCATGAAGAGACGCGGTCCGCATCCCCGGTAGCACCGGCCACGGTGACACCCGAAGAGCCCCCGCCTCCGACGGTGTCCACCCCGGCGGCCCTGGACGCCTCGAATGCGCTCGCTTCCGACACGAAGCCGCCCGTCGAGGAATCGGCGCCCCTCCAGGTTTCCACCAGCGCCTCCGCGTCACCGGCCGCTTCGGGCGAAGCCACACCGCACTCCGCGGCGAATGCTCCCAGCGGCAACGAAGCCACCACTCTGGTCAGCCCGGCCGACGAGCAATCGCCGCGGGAATCCGCCGCGGAGCAGCCCACACGGAACAACGAAGCCCCCGGTGCGGACAGCTCGACTTCGGAGCAACAGCCCGCACCCGACAGCGAAACCACCGCACAGGTCAGTACGCCTTCGCAGCAGGCATCCGCCACGGAGCAGCCGCCTCGTTCCAGCGAAGCCACCGCGACGGTCAGCGCTGAGTCGGAACCCCAGCCCCCTCAAGCATCGGCCGCGACAGAATCCCCGCGCGCCAGCGAAGCCGCCGAGCCCAGCAACGCGGCTTCGGAACAGCCGCATCCCCAATCATCGGCCGAGACAGAATCCCAGCGTTCCAACGACGCCGCCGCAACCATCAGCGCGACTTCGGAACAGTCGCATCCCGAAGCCTCGGCCGCGCCAGAGTCCCCGCGCTCCAGCGATGCCTCCGCCCCCATCAGCGCGGCTTCGGAGGAGCCGCATCCCCAAGCCTCGGCAGCGACAGATTCCTCGCGCGCGAGCGAATCCACCGCACTCATCAGCGCGGCGTTGGGACAACCGTCGACCGCGGCAGCCTCCCCGGGCTCCAGCGAATCCACCGCTCCCATCAGCGCGGCGTCGGGACAACCGTCGACCGCGGCAGCCTCCCCGGGCTCCAGCGAATCCACCGCTCCCATCAGCGCGGCGTCGGAACAGCCGCGTCCTCAAGCATCGGTCGCGACAGAATCCCCGCGCTCCACCGAAGCCGCCGCACCTGTCCTCCCGGCCTCGTCACAACCCTCCACCGCGCCCCAGCCCCCGCGCACCGACGAACCCGCGCCGCCGCCTCCCGCTGACACACAGAGCAGCGCCGCCACCGCGCGCAGCCGCCGCCGCACGCTCTTCGACCTGGCTCCCGCCGTGCCCGTCACCCCGCCCGCGGCGGCGGAGGTCGTGCTCGGCATCGACGTGGGCACTTCGCACGCTCGCGTCGCCGCGCTCATCGACGGCGTCGCCACGCCCATCCCCATCCCCGGCACGGACGGCGCGGGCCTTCCCTCCGTCATCGCGGTGAACAGCGCCGGAGAGTTCCTGGTCGGTGCCGCCGCCCGTGTCGAAGCCGCCCGCGAACCCCGCCACGCCGCGACCGGCCTCAAGCGCCTGCTCGGCGTGCGCGCCCGCTCCCCGAACCTGCGCTGGCTCTCCCCGCAGCTCCCCTTCCCCGTCGCCACCGACCGCCAGGGTGACGCGGGCGTGGAGCTCGATGGCCGCCTCGTCGCGCCCACCCTCCTCACCGCCATGCTGATGCGCGAACTGCACCAGGCGGCCACCACGCACCTGGGCCGCAAGGTGACGCGCGCCGTGCTCTGCGCGCCTTCGCACTTCACAGAGCGCCAGCGCGCCGCCCTGCGCGAAGCCGCCACCATGGCCGGCCTGGACGTGCCCCGAGTGCTCACCAACAGCGCCGCCGCGGCGCTCGCGTACGCGCACGGCCGGGGTCTCGCTCGCAAACGCGTCCTCGTCGTGGACCTGGGCGGCGGCGGCCTGGAGGTCTGCGTCGTGCAGGTCACCGGCGACGACCTGGAAGTCGTCACCACCGGCGGCGACCCCACCCTCGGCGGCATGGAGTTCGACGCCCGCATCGCCGAGGCGCTCATCAGCGACCTCGCCGAACAGGGCCACCCCCGCCCCGAACACCCGCTCGACTGGGGCCCCCTGCGCACCGTCGCTGAAGCCACCAAGGAGACCCTCTCCACCCAGGACAGCGTGGACGTCACCCTGCCCACGGGCCCTGGCCCCAAGCTCGACCGCGAGCGCGTGGAGGCCCTCACCGCCGACCTCGCCCAGCGCGTCGTCTCCGTCACCCGCGAGGTGCTGGAGTCCAACGCCCTGTCCCCTCAAGGCCTGGACGCCGTGCTCCTCGTGGGCGGCCAGTCCCGTTCACCGCTCGTGCGCCGCCGCCTGGAGGAGAGCCTGGGCGTGCCCGTGCGCGACGACGGCGTGGACGCCCGCACCGCCGTGGTGCGCGGCGCCGCGCTGCTCGGTCACGCGCTCTTGCTGTCGGAGACCGGCAAGCCCGCCGCCAGCGTCTCGGAAGTGCTCACCGCCCCCATCGGCGTCGCCGAGGACGCGGGCACCTTCCGCCGCGTGCTGGAGCGCAACACCCGCCTGCCCACCGCGAAGACGCTCGTCATCCCCATCACCGTCCCCGGTCCGCTGGCGCTCGCCTTCTTCCAGGGCACCGCCGCCACCGCCACGGAGAATGAATGGCTCGGCGCCCTCACCCTCACCGTGGAGCGCCCCGGCGAGGTGGAGGTGCACCTGGAGCTGTCCACCGACGGAACCCTCGCCTTCAGCGCCACCCTGCCCGGCGCGAAGCGGCAGCCGGTAACGCTCGCGAAGGAGGAGCTGGACGACGCCTCCCGCGATGCACTCATCGCCCGCTCGCCCTTCCACACCGAACCGGAAGCCCGGCCAAGCGGCCTGCTTTCCGGTTTGAAGAAGCTCTTCGGCCGGCGCTGAGGCCCTCGGCCTCCTGGCTCCGTCCACAGGGCGGGTGCGCTGCCCGGCCCTCCCGTCCCAGCTTCCATTCCAGGTCCCACACTTCAAGCAGGAGGAACCTGGTCATGAAACGCACTTCGATGGTGGCAGGACTGGTGGTGGCCGGCACATGCGTGGCGGGACCGGCCCTCGCGATGGATGCGAGCGAGGTGTCGCGCAAGCTCAGCTTCAGCGAAGAGGACGCCACGGCCGGCCTGGACGTGGGCGTGGGCCTGGGCGGCTTCACCGGCGACCTGGGCGACGAGACGGGCGTGGGCGGGCTGTTCAACATCAACGCCAATGCCCAGCCCTGGAAGTACATCGGCGTGGAGGTCGGGTACGAAGGCCAGAACATCCCCATCGATGACGCCCGCGTCCGCGGCGGCAACCACATCTGGCGCAACAACGGCACGTTCATGGGCAAGCTCGGCCCCGTCGTCGACCACAAGTGGCACCCCTTCGTGGGCGCGGGCTTCGGCCTCAGCTTCCTGCACGCGTCCTCGGGCTCCGCGCCCATCTACGGCAATGACTGGCAGACGGAGTTGCCGCTGGCCGCGGGCATCGAATACCGCCTGGGCCACCTGTCCGCCGGCGTGCGCGCCACCTACCGCCTCGTCGGTGGCGAGGACCTGACCACCATCCCCGGCACCACCGAGGAGGCCAAGGGCAACCTCTTCAACGGCAACCTCACCGTGGGCGGCCGCTTCTAACCCGCCGCCCCGGCTCCGCGTCCGCGGGACTCACGCCCCCGCGGACGCATCACATCCTCACAGCTCGAAGCGCGTCATCAGCACTTCCGGACGCGGATCTTCCTTCCACGCGTCCAGCACCGCCTGCGCCGGAGACCGGCCCGAAGCCGCCACCGCCTCCAGCGGCGCGAGCAGCGGCGCGTCCTCGGGGTCCAACCGCTGCAGCCCCCGCTTCGCGATGGCCACCATCTCCCCGGCCAGCCGGTGCAGCTCGCGCGGCCCCAGCTTCCCGGCCAGGCCCTCGCGGCGCGCGGTGTCGTGGAAGGCCAGGTGCTCGGTGAAGGTCAGCCGCGGCAGCAGCAGCTCCGCCTCCTCCAGCGCCTGCGCGTCGTAGAGGATGCCGCGCCAGAGCGCGCCCAGCGCCCCCGTCATGGCCGCGCTGGCGCTGTCCGCGCCGCGCACCTCCAGCACCTTCTTGAGCCTCACCTCCGGGAAGAGCGTGGACAGGTGGTCCGTCCAGTCCCCCATGTCCGGCGGCTTGCCCTCGTAGCCCTCCTTCATCAACTGGCGGAAGGTGAGCTTCGGGTGGCGGTACTCGCCCTCGCGGCGCAGGAACAGGAGCGGCGCGTCCAGCGCCCAGTCCACATAGGCCTGATAGGAGAACGAGCCGTCGAACCACGACGGCAGGTAGCCGCAGCGCGTGGGGTCCACCTCTTCCCAGACGCGGCTGCGGAAGGACATGTAGCCGGACGGCTTGCCCTCCAGGAGCGGGCTGTTGGCGTACAGCGCCACCAGGAGCGGCGACAGGCGCGCCACCGCCACCGTCTTGCGCACACAGTCCGCCTCGTCCGCCCAGTCCAGCGACACCTGCCCGGTGGACGTCATCAGCATCATGTTCAGCGCCAGCCGGCCGCGCTCCGGCAGCGTGCGGCGCATCACCTGGTAGCGCGTCTTGGGCATCCAGGGCATTTCGCCCGTCGTGCCCACCGGCCGGTAGCCCAGCCCCACCAGCCGCAGGCCCAAGCCGGACGCCGCCGCCTTCGTCTCCTTCAGGTGCTCCAGGTTCTCCTGGTGCGCCTCCCGCGCCGTACGGAACGGGCTGCCGGACAGTTCGAACTGCCCGCCCGGCTCCAGGGAGATGGCCGCCATCCCGCGCTGCAGCGCGATGACTGGCGACTGGGGCGTCTCCCGGAAGGGCTCGTAGCCGCCCGGCGCGATGCGCTCCAGCAGGGCGCCCACCCCGTTCGGTCCCTCGTAGGGCACGGGTTGGGCGGACCCCACGGGGTAGATGAACTTCTCGTGCTCCAGCCCCAGCCGGTGCTGGGTCCGGGGCTTCTCCCCTTTGCGAAGCTCTTCCACCAGGGGGGCGGCGGAAGTGAGGGGCTCGGAGGCCACGCGCTTGAGGTCGAGGGACATGAGGGCGCCCTATATAACGGGGCCCGTTGGCCTTGCCCTCATTTGAGCACCCTGCCCCCATGCGCCCTGCATCCCCCGTCCCCACCCTGTCCCCCCGGCCCCGTCTGTCGGATTTCCTCCAGGGCGTGGGCGTGCTCGGCCGCGCCTTCGGGCTCATCTTCCGCTCGCGCCGCCTCTTCCTCCTCTCCAGCCTGTGCGCGGTCCTCACCGCCATCACCCTGGTGGGACTGGCCGTTCTGCTCTACCGCTACGCCCCCGGTCTCCTGGAGTCCGTGTGGGCCCGGCCCGACTCCTGGTACGGACAGGCCGGCTGGCACACCGCGCTCGTGCTGGGCTCCCTGGTCGCCTGGGTGGTGGGCGCCAACGTGGTGCCTCCGCTGCTCCTCACCCCGCTGCAGGACCCGGTGTCGGAGGCCACCGAGGCCGAGTGTGCGGGAGCGGACGCCGTGCTCTCACCCGCCTCGTTCCTGCGGAGCATGACGACAGGGCTGTTGCACACGCTCGCCCGCATGGCGCTGCTCTTCCTGGGGCTGGCGGTGCTGCTGCCGCTGAACTTCGTGCCGGGCCTGGGCAGCGTGGCGTTCACCGTGCTGGCCAGCCTGTGGACCATGCTCTGGATGGCGGCGGAGCACCTGGCCGCGCCCATGACGCGCCACCTGTACCCCTTCGCCCAGGTGCGCCGCATGCTGCGCGAGCGCCGGGCCCTCTGCCTGGGCTTCGGCGCGGGCGTCTACCTGCTCCTGTGGGTTCCCATCCTCAACACCTTCTTCCTCCCGGTGGCCATCGTCGGGGGCACCCTCCTCTACCGGGCCCTGAGGGAGGCCGGGGACCTGCCCCCGCCACCGGATGCCAGGGGCTGACGCGAAATAAAGGGTGAGGCCGGGTGTCCGTACGTCCAGGCTCCCCGGGAACGCATTGCCTGCGGCAGACGTTCTCGGTCGCTAGTGACAACGCCACGCCTTGAAGCACCTGGAAGCCGTGATTAGGCTTGCCCGGCCGCTGCCTGGTTCCTTGGCTTACGTCGAACCGTTCGGATTCACAGGGCTTTTCACGCATCACCCGGGGCGCCTCTCGCGCCCCAGCTGGGATGAACCGCATGCCGCGTATCTTCCGCCGCATCACCGCCGTCGCCGTTCTGTTGGGGGCCTGGGCATTCGCAGGCAGTGACCGTGCGCCCCTCCCGCTCACCGTGGGAGCGGCGGAGGCGGGGCAGGACTCCTGGGACGGCGCGCTGCCTGCCGCCGGCAAGGGCGAGAAGGCCCCTCACGACCTCAACAGCCTCCGCGTCCTCACGAAGGTCATCCTCTACGTGAAGGAGAACTACGTCGACCCCAAGCGGGTGAAGCCCAAGGAGATGATGATCGCCTCCCTGGAGTACGTGGAGAAGAGCGTCCCGGACGTGCTCGTGGACGGCAACCCGGAGACGGGCAAGCTCAACGTCAACGTCAACGGCAAGCAGAAGGAGTTCGACATCTCCCACGTGGACTCCCTGTGGAAGATGTCCTTCGCGCTGAAGGACGTGTTCGACTTCCTGTCCAAGAACATGCGTCCCATCGAGGAGACGCGCGACATCGAGTACGCCGCCGTCAACGGCATGCTCTCCACGTTGGATCCGCACTCGGTGCTGCTGCGCCCGGAGCTGTACCGGGAGATGAAGCTGTCCACCAAGGGTGAGTTCGGCGGCCTGGGCTTCGTCATCCAGATGAAGGAGGGCAACCTCACCGTGGTGAAGGTGCTGCCCAAGACGCCCGCGTCGCGCGCCGGCATCCAGAAGGACGACCGCATCAAGAAGATTGGTGAGGAGTCCACCGTCAACATGGACCTCAACGAGGCCGTGTCCAAGCTGCGCGGCCCGGTGGACAGCCGCATCACCATCACCGTGGAGCGCGACGGCTGGGACAAGCCGCGCAACATGACGGTGGCGCGCGCCATGATTTCGATTGAGTCCGTGCAGCACAAGCTGCTCGCGGGCGGCGTGGGCTACGTGCGCCTGAAGAACTTCCAGGGCAACACCACGCGCGACCTGGAGGCCGCGCTGACGGACATCCGCAAGCAGGCGGACGCCAAGGGCGGCTTCAAGGGCCTGGTGCTGGACCTGCGCGGCAACCCGGGCGGCCTGCTGGAGCAGGCCATCCAGGTGTCGGACACGTTCCTGTCCAAGGGCACCCTCGTCGCGACGGTGGGCTTCAGCGACAAGCTGCGCGAGGAGAAGCGCGCGCGCCCCGCGGACGGCGAGGAGAACTACCCCATCGCGGTGCTGGTGAACGCGGGCAGCGCCTCCGCCTCTGAAATCGTCGCGGGCGCGCTCAAGAACCTGGACCGCGCGGTCATCATCGGGCGGCAGACGTTCGGCAAGGGCAGCGTGCAGGTGCTCTACGACTTCCCGGACGACAGCGCGCTCAAGCTGACCATCGCCAAGTACCTCACCCCGGGTGACGTCTCCATCCAGGAAGTGGGCATCGTGCCGGACATCCAGCTGGTGCCCACGCGCGTCACCGCGGACCGGGTGGACGTGTTCGCGCCCCGCAAGTCCATGGGCGAGGCGGACCTGGATCAGCACTTCGGCAACCCGGAGTCCTCCACCGTCGCCAAGAAGCGCGAAGAGGTGCTGGACCGCGAGAAGCCGGGCACCAGCCTCAAGTACCTGAAGGTGGACGAGAAGGCCGCCCAGGCCGCCGCCAAGAAGGAAGAGCCCAAGGAGAAGGTCGCCGCCAAGCCGGGCACCGGCACCAAGGACAAGAAGGAGCACGGCCAGAATGATCCGCTCCTGGACGTGGACGTGGCCGGCCAGGGCGAGGACCTGGACGACCAGCTGGACGCGGAGTCCCAGGAGGAGATCAAGGAGGACTTCGAGGTCCAGTTCGCCCGCGACTTCGTCCTGAAGGTGCCGGCGCTGAAGCGCTCCGAGCAGCTCGCCAAGGGCAAGCAGTTCGTGGAGCAGAAGCGCAACGAGGAGGAGCAGCGCATCAACAACGCCATCGCCGCGCTCGGCCTGGACTGGAGCCCCGGTCCCACGCCCAAGAACGTGCAGCTGGACGCCAGCTTCTCCCCGGGCGCCGACACCAAGATTGCCGCCGGCGAGCAGTTGGACATGGTCATCAACGTGGAGAACAAGGGCACGGAGCCGCTCAAGCGCGTGCGTGGCTGGACGGAGAGCGACAACGCGTTCCTCGACCGCCGCGAGTTCCTCTTCGGCGCCATCGCCCCGGGTGAGAAGAAGTCCTGGAAGGTGCAGGTGCGCCTGCCCAAGGACCTCACCAGCCGCCGCGACGACGTGAAGGTGAAGCTGTTCGACGACAACGGCGCCCTGCGCGACACCCTGGTGTCGGAGCTGTCCTTCGTGGAGCTGCCCCGCCCCACCTTCGCCTTCAACTGGCAGGTGGTGGATGACTGCGCCGAGTGCAACGGCGACGGCGCCGTGCAGCGCGGCGAGGACGTCACGGTGGTGATGGACGTCACCAACACGGGCGTGGGCCCGGCGCTGGACTCGTTCGCGCAGATCAAGAACGGCGGCGACGCGAACATCTTCATCGAGAAGGGCCGCTTCAAACTGGGGGAGATCAAGCCCGGTGAGACGAAGACGGCGCGCTTCCAGGTGTCCCTGAAGAAGGGCTTCAAGGGCGACACCTTCCCGCTGAAGCTGGCCATCCTCGACGAGCCCCTGGAGGAGTTCGTCCTGGAGAAGCTCCAGCTGCCCGTGAAGGACGGCCCCGTGGCCCCGCTGGAGGCGAAGAAGGGCCTGGTGAAGCTCAACGACAAGGCCGAGCTGTTCGCCTCCCCCACCGCGGACGCGCGTCCGGTGGCGAAGCTGCCGCAGGGCGCCACGCTGGCCCTGGAGGCCACCACCAAGGGCTACTACAAGGTCGCGCTGGAGAAGGACCGCTTCGCCTTCGTGCGCACGCAGGACGCGAAGGAAGTGAAGACCGGCAAGGCGGTGGCGCCCAAGACGGTGGCGTACACCACGACGCACCAGCCGCCGGACATCAAGCTGGACGTGGACCCGTCCCACGGCGGCGTGGTGGTGAACGGCGACAAGTTCACCCTCTCCGGCGCGGTGAAGGACCCCAACGGCCTGCTGGACGTCTACGTGCTGGTCAACGACCAGAAGGTCTACTTCAAGGCCGTGGACCCCAAGGGCGGCGAGCCCAACACGCTGAAGTTCACCTCCGACTTCACGCTCAAGGAGGGCAACAACAACGTGCTGGTGGTGGCCCGCGAGAGCACCGAGTTCGCCAGCCGCCGCACGCTGGTCATCCGCCGCCGTCCGGCGGAGGTGGCCCAGAAGGTGGCGACGCCCGCCGCCACGGCCACCACCCCGGTGAAGCCGCGCCAGCAGTAATCCTCCGGGGTCATCCCCGGAGCGCCTGACCCATGGGCGGCTCGCTTCCAGCGGACGTCCCCCATCAAAGGGGGCGTTTCCCTGGAGGAGGGCCGCCCGTTTTGTTGACGCTTCACCGAGGGCCGATTTAGGGTCCGCCGGAGGTGGGCGCCCGCTTGGCCGGCATGCGTCCCGGAGGCGTGATTCCCCCATGCGGACGTTCAGTCGGTGGCTCGTGCTCGCGACGGCGCTGTCAGGGGCCGCGGCCCATGCGGACGCCAACGACCTGGTCATTTCCCGCTTCGGCGTCGAGCGCCGGGGCACCACTCCCGTCATCACCAACACCGAGTTCGCGGAAGCCAGCGCGGACTTCCGTGCCTTCGCGCGCACATACGGCGCGGTGATGACGTCCGCGAACCTGATGCCCCCGCGCACCACGGGCCACTCGGGCTTCGCGTTCAACGCGGAGCTGTCCGTCGTGTCGCTCCCGGAGGACGTGCAACTGCCCACGGAAGCCGCGCAGCCGGGCTCCGTGCTGGTGCCGTCCCTGCACGTGCGCAAGGGCCTGCCCTTCTCGCTGGAGCTGGGCGGGCGCGTGGGCTGGATTGAGAAGAGCGCCATGGTGACGGCCACGGGCGAGCTGAAGTGGGCCGTCAACGAGGGCTTCACGTACCTGCCGGACGTGGGCCTGCGCCTGCACGTGACGAAGCTCTTCGGCGCGCAAGACCTGGACCTGACCACCACGGGCCTGGACATCGGCGTGGGCAAGCAGTTCCCGCTGGGCGGCATGGTGACTGTGACGCCCTACGGCGGCCTGGACCTGAACTTCGTCAGCGCCACCACGCGCACGCTGGACTTCGACCCGAGCCGCACCCAGGCGGACTCCGCGGGCAACGACTCGCGCGACGCGCTGACCAACACCGCGCCGTACTCGCGGGTGGACGCGGGCGACAACCTCACCCCGCGCTTCTACGCGGGCGCGCGCTTCATTGGCGGCGTGTTGCAGCTGGGCGCGGAGATTTCGCTCACCAACCTGGGCAGCTTCGACCAGGAGGGCGCCGGCAGCCGCGACCTGCCCTCCGTCTTCGCCTTCAACACCACGCTGGGCCTGGACTTCTAGTCAGCGCAGGGCTTCCCGCACGCGTCCCGGGCGGTTGGTGATGAGGTAGGACACCCCCAGGTCCCGCAGCTCGCGGGCGCGCCGGGGGTCGTCCACCGTCCACGCCGCCACGCGCAGGCCCGCGTCGTTCCACGCCGCCACGCGCTCCGGTGTGCACGCCTCGTGGAAGGGGTGCACCGAGTGCGAGGACACCAGCGGGCTCAGCGCGTACGCCTGCAGGGCCCAGGGCTTGTCCGGGTCGATGAGGAAGCCCCGGCGCAGCGTGGGCGCCACCGCCGCCAGCCGGAAGAGGCACAGCGGGTTGAAGCTGGACACCACCACCCGGCCCGCCAGGTCGCGCTCGCGCAACAGCCGCGCCACGCCCGCCGCCAGGCCGCCGTCGTCGAAGCGGTCGCACTTCAGCTCGATGTTGACCAGGAAGTGCTCCGGCAGCGCGTCCAGCACCTCCTCCAGCAGCGGGATGCGCGCGGGGGCGAAGCCCAGGGGCGTGCCCACGTCCGCGCGGGAGAGCTTCCACCAGGGCGTGGTGCGCACCTCCCAGGGCTGATGGGCCAGGCGGTCCAGGCGCTCGTCGTGACACACCACCACCTCGCCGGAGCCGCACACCATGGCGTCCAGCTCCACGCCGTCAGCGCCCTGGCGCACGGCCTCCGCGAAGGCCTCCAGGGTGTTCTCGGGAGCGTCGGCGCTGGCACCACGGTGAGCGAGCAGGAGCATGGGCGCGCAGTGTGCGCTCAAACGCCCCCCGTGCGCAGCGCCGGCGTGGCGGGCGCGTCCAGGGGCGGACGCGGTGGCGCGACTTGCCTCGCGGGTGGGTTTATTGCAGTGTCCGACGCATGTTGGGCACCGGAGAGTTCCTCGTCCTCGGCTTCATCCTGCTGGTGGTCTTCTCGGCCGCCCGGATGGGGCAGTTGGGCAACGCGGTGGGCAAGTTCGTCTACTCGTTCCGCAAGGCGTCGCGCGGCGACGACCTGGTGGACGTGAAGCACCTGCCCCACTCGCGCCGGGGCAGCACCGACGCGGACTTCACCGAAGGCTCCTCCAAGGACCGCCGCTCCTAGAACTCCTCCCCTGTCGGGAGCACCAGTGGACCGGGCGGGCTGCCGGGCGCTGGCGCGAGCAGCAGGCGCGCGGCCTGCTGCCTCAGGGCGGGCAGAAGCCCCGCGTCCTCCACCAGCTCGCGCAGGTCCGCGGTGGAGAGCAGCGGCACCAGCTTCGCGCCCACCTCTGGCGGCAGGTACGGGTTGAAGGCCAGCGCGCGGCGCACCTTGTGGCGCACGGACCAGCGCGGCGACTTCCAGATTTCGACGAGCGGCTCCGGACGCGCGGGCCTGCGCGCCGCGATGCGCACCACCAGGTCCTCGGTGAGGCGCGGGTTGATGAGCACGTTGCGCAGCACGGCCGGGTTGCTCACGGTGGCCAGGCGCGACAGCACGTCCGGGTCGCGCGTGAGGCGGGCCTGCTGCTTCAGGTGGCCCAGCGACTGGTTGGCGGCCTGCGCGTCCGCGCGGGCGGCGGCGTCCGCGTTCAGCTCCTTGCGCGCGGGGCCCTGGGCGAAGAGGTCCGCCACCGCCTCCAGCGACTGCACGTGGGCCATGCGCCGGAGCGCCTCCACGTGGGGGATGTGCTCGGCCTCCTGGTCCAACGCGGCCAGGAAGTCCGACAGCACGCAGGTGGCGGGGGCCTGCCCGGCGCGGGACAGCGACAGCAGGTGGCCGATGAGCTCGTTCGTGTCGAAGGGCTCACGCCGGGCCAGCTCGCGCGCGGCGGCCTTGCGGCGCACGGTGGCGCCCCCGCCCAGGGCGTGCAGGTTGCGCGCGAGCGCGCGGGCCTCCTCCAGCGTGGACATGACGCCTCAGCCTCCCGTGCGGTCCGCGGTGGGTTCGGAGGGGATGGGCTCCAGCGTCACCTCCAGCCGGTGGCCGGCAAGGTCCGCGGGGAACTCCTGGAACAGCACCAGGAAGGGCACCTTGCCACCCGGAGGCACCGGCAGGGACGCCGCGTCCATGCGCTGGCGGAGCGCGGTGGCGGCCTCGCGGGTGGTGACGGCGTGGAGCTCCTCCGGCGTGGCCAGCGCGCCCGCGAGCCCCTCCGTGGAGCGCACCCGCTGGTCTCCGTCGAAGAGGGCGGCGCGCACGCGCACGGCCGCGGCTGCGCCGGTGCGGTTCTCCGCCTCTCCGCGCACGACGAAGAGCATGCGGCCGTCGCGCGTCTCGTAGAGGCCGTTGGACACGTCGCTCGCGATGAACGGGCGGGACGCGGGCAGCACCAGCGTGCGCAGGCGGTCCGGGGACAGCGTGGAGGGGTCCACCTTGCCGTCGCGCAGGTACATGGCGCCCAGCGCGCCCAGGGCCACCACCAGCACGGTGGCGATGGCGAGGTTGAGGACCAGCCCCGTCAGCTTCCGCGCGCGGCCGGTCATCCGCCGCTGGGGCATGCCCACGTCCTGGATGCGGACGGAGGGCTTGGCCACGGTGACGGCCGGCCCGGAGCGCATGCTGGCCAGGTCCACCACCTCGCGGCGGGGAGTGGTGATCTTGAACGGGTCGCCGTCGTCGTACGCCGGCACGTCGCTCAGCAGCGAGATGCCGCCGGGCTCCTCCGCGCCCGCTTCGGCGGGCACGTCCCCCAGCAGCGCGGCGCGGCCGGTGTCGGAGGCGGCCATCCCCTCCTCACCGGAGGCCCCCGCGCCGGAGAAGTCGAACAGGTCGCCCATCGGCTCCGGACCGACGTGGGTGTCCTCGGGCGCGGCGGACAGGTCCGGGGACGAAGCCGCCATGTCGATGGACGCGAACGGATCCTCGCTCTCGAAGCCCGGCGAGGGCACCGCCGGCCCCACCGCCGTGGCGCCGCTCGGCGAGGGCGCCGCGGCGACGTTCGCGGCGTGCCGCAGGGCCGCGGCGTCCGGGGCCGCCGGAGCGTCGATGGGGAAGTCGAAGAGCGGATCCGGCGCGAGGCCCGTTGGACCGGCGGCGGCCAGCCCCGGGGAGGCCACGGGCTCGGCCCCGGGACGTGACGCCCCTGCAGGGACCGAGGCCAAAGGCACGCGCGCGACGGGGGCTCCCGCCGGAGGCATGGCGGCACGCGAGGGGGCAGCGCCCGACGGTGCCGGGCCCCCGGCCGAGGCGGCACCAGGCCCTGGAGGCATGGCGGCACGCCCCGGAGTGGCGGCTGGGGCGGCCCTCGGAGGCGAAGGAGCCACCGCCCCTGGAGGAACCGGGCCCCTGGGCGCCGCGGCCCCCAGAGGCGCGGCCTCCGCGGCGAACGCGCCCGGTCCGCTCGGAGCCACGGCCGCCGGGCGGGCCGCACCCGCGTTCCCCACCGCGAACGCCCCGGGAGGAGCAGCGCGGGCGGCGGGAGGCGCGAAGGCCCCCGGAGGCACCGGGCGGGGCGCCGCCGCGGGAGGAGCCGCCACGGCCGGCCGGGGAGCGGCCACCGGAGCGCTCGGCGCCGGGGCATCCAGCATGAAGTCCGCGAACGGGTCATCCAGGTCCGGCACGACCGGACTCGGGGGCGGGGGCGGCGGGGCCGCCTGACGCCGGGACGCGACTCCCGGAGACGGCGTGGGCGGGTCGAACGGCATCATCGCCCCGGAGGCGCCCGGCGTAGCGGGGGCCCGGCCGGGGGCCGCTTGCGGGGCGTCCACGTCGATGTCCACATCCACGTCACCCCAGGACTGGACCTGGGACTTCACCGCGGGGGCGCCGGGCGCGTAATACGCGGCACCCGGCCGGGTGACCTCCCCGGTGGGCTCCGGGGCGTCTCCGAACGACTGGAACGGGTCCGCCTGCTCGGCCGGAGGGCCAGCGGGCGGGGGGGCGCTCAGGGCTGGCGCGGGCTCACGCGCCACCCGAAAGGTGTTCTGACATTTGGTGCAGCGGACCTTGACCCCTTTTTCCGTCACCTTCTCGTCGGGGATCTTGAACCGCGTCTGGCACTGTTCGCACTGGACGATCATGGGGTCGGGTCGGGGGGACTTGGAGCATAGGCCCACCCGTCAACCACGGCGAGTCGGGCCCGGGTAACTTGCTCGCTTCCAACCCCTTTGATACGAGGTTCGCCCCTTTGGAAATCAAGAAGTAAACCAGTAAATGCCAAGGCGCAGCCGGGGTCGGAGACGACAGACATGAGCGAGGCCGAGCAAGCAAACGCTCCCAGCAACACCAAGGAGCCGAAGATCATCAAGCGCTACACGAACCGGAAGCTCTACGACACCGTGGAGAGCCGGTACGTCACGCTCGATGAAATCGCCGCGATGATCAAGGAGGGCACCGAAGTGCGGATTGTCGACAACCGCACGAAGGAAGACCTGACCTCCGTCACCCTCGCGCAGATCATCTTCGAGGAGGAGAAGAAGAAGAACCAGATGCCGCTGTCGGTGCTGCGGGAGATC
The DNA here is from genome assembly GCF_003611605.1 of Corallococcus sp. AB011P. Classification (NCBI taxonomy): domain Bacteria; kingdom Pseudomonadati; phylum Myxococcota; class Myxococcia; order Myxococcales; family Myxococcaceae; genus Corallococcus; species Corallococcus sp. AB011P. Next base: position 65,457 of record NZ_RAVX01000015.1, on the reverse strand, counting down.
ATCCGCCACCCTGGCGAGTCCATTTCCGGGTTCATCCAGAAGGAGGTCTCGCCGCGCGTGGCCTCCATCCGCGAGGAGGCCGAGCAGCGGCTGGACAAGCTGCTGCGCCGCGAGGACGGCAGCCTGCAGGAGGCCCCCCCGGAGGCCCCCGCCGCCGCCGCGCCCGCGGCGCCCCAGGCCGAAGGCAACGCCGCGAGCCTCAACCCGGCGGAGCTGCTCAAGGCCAGCCAGCGCGCCTTCGAGGACTTCCAGCGCCGCATCGACGAGCGCGTGAAGCAGGTCGTGGAGAACCTCACCGGCAACCTCCCCGCCCTGGGCCGCGACATGCAGGCGCTCGCGCAGCGGCTGGAGGAGCTGGAGAAGAAGCTCGACGCCGTGGAGAAGGGCGACAAGAAGGACGCCAGCGAGTCCTGAAGTGCCCCGTGCCTGAACGCCGTGGCGCCCGTGAGGAAGCGGGCGCCGGCGCTTCAGGCCACCTTCGGCCGGGTCCGCTTCCGCTTCGCTGGAGGGGCCCCGCCGTCAATCTCCGCCGCGATGGCCGCGAGCATCCGCGCCCCCGGGCTCTGGGGTGCGTACTCCCAGATGGTCTTCCCGTGGCTCTGCGCCTCGTCCACCTTGACGCTGTAGCCCAGCGGCGTGGCGGCGAGCGCGTCCGGGAAGTACGCCCGCAGGCGCTCCAGGATGGCCGTGGCCAGCGCCGTCTTGCGGTACAGCGTGGGCACCACCCGGGTGACGCGCAAATCCGAGCGGCCTTCCGCCTCGCCCACCTGGCGCACCGTCTCCGCCAGCTCCGCGCACCCGTCCAGCGCCAGGTACGTCAGCGCCACCGGCACCACCACCTCCGTGGCCGCCACCAGGATGTTGCGCGTGGTGAGCCCCATGGACGGAGGCGCGTCGAACAGCACCATGTCGTAGCCCGCGGCTTCCGCCTCGCGCATGCGGTCCGCCAGCCGGTGCGCGCGCCGCGGGTCCTGCGCCACCACCACCGGGAAGTCCGCCATCTCCTTGTACGCGGGCACCACGTCCAGCCCGCTCACACCCGTGGGGCGCACCACGGAGGCCAGGGACACCTCCGCGTCGGTGAGCAGGTGGAAGACGTTGCGCGGCAGCGTGCGCACGTCCAAGCCCAGTGACTTGCCCGCGTGGCCCTGCGTGTCCAGGTCCACCAGCAGCACGCGGCGGCGCTGCTCCAGCGCGAGCCACGCGGCGGTGTTCACCGCGAGCGTCGTCTTGCAGGTGCCGCCCTTCTCGTTGATGAACGCGATGCGCCGCATGGCTTTTGAGGGCTTGCCGCGCCCTACCCCTTCTTCTTCGAGGACGTGTTCGACACCAGCGTGTCCACCTTGCCCTCGACGGACGCGAGCAGCCGCTCCAGGTCGTCCACCTTCGAGCGCAGCTGCTCCAGGTCCGCCGTGGACGGCAGGTTCATGGCGGACAGCGCCGTGCGCAGCGCCGCGTCCAGCGTCCCCTTCGCCGCGAGCGAGCGGGACACCAGCGTCTGCACCGCCGCCACGAACTTCTCGTTGGAGAGCAGCTGCTGCGCGAGCTTGCCCACGCGCTCCTCGCCCGTCTCCACGAGCTTCTTCATCACCGGGTTGTTCTTGAGCATGTTCTTGGAACCGTTCGGGTCCGGCCCACCACGAAACAGGCGACTCGGCCGTCGGGACAGGCGGGACGTCAGGAAGAGGACGCCGCACTCTGGGAGGGGCCAACGCGACGTGTCAAGCAGGGCAACAATGGGGATTTCCGCTCGTGGACTCTCGTTGACTCTCCGGGAGCCCATCCCTACGGTTCGCGCGCCCTCTATGGCCGGACTGCTCGACAAACGCCTGTGGATCGTCTCTGGCAAGGGGGGCGTGGGGAAGACGACCATCGCCGCCGCCCTGGCCCTGGCCTCGGTGCGCGCCGGACGGCGCACCCTGGTGTGTGAAGTGAACACCCAGGAGCGCGTCAGCCGCATCCTGGAGCTGCCCGAAGCGGGCCCGGAGGTGAAGCTCTTGGAGGAGAACCTCTGGGCGGTGGACGTGCGCCCCCAGGAGGCCATGCGCGAGTACGGCCTGATGGTCCTGCGCTTCGAGACCCTCTACAAGACGGTCTTCGAGAACCGGCTGGTGCGCTACTTCCTGCGCTTCATCCCGTCGCTCCAGGAATTGGTGCTGTTGGGGAAGATCCTCTTCCACCTCCAGGAGAAGCTGCCGGACGGCCGCTGGAAGTACGACACGCTGGTGCTGGACGCGCCCGCCACCGGCCACGCCATCTCCTTCCTGAGCGTGCCGCAGGTGCTCCTGCAGACGGTGCCGCCGGGCCCCATGACGCGCGAGGCGCTGAAGATGCGCGACCTGTTGGTGGACCCGTCCGTCACCGCCGCGGTGCTGGTGGCGCTGCCGGAGGAGATGCCGGTGAACGAAGCGCTGGAGCTGCACGGCGCGCTGAGGGACAGGGTGCACATCCGCACGCACGCGGCGGTGCTCAACCAGGCCTTCCCCCAGCGCTTCACGGAGGCGGACCTGGAGGCGCTCGCGGGCCACCCGGAGCTCCTGCGCGTGGCCCAGGCGCACCATGACCGCGCGTCGCAGGCGGTGCTCGCGGGCACGAAGCTGGAGCGCAACCTCCACGCGCCGGTGTACACGGTGCCCAGGTTGTTCGTGCCGAGCTTCGGACGGGACGCGGTGGAGACGGTGATGGGGCACCTGAACGAGATGGTGACGGGAGGCACGGGAGCATGACGGCGCTGCAAGCGGCGCTCGCGAACAAGCGCGTGCTCATCTGCGTGGGCTCCGGCGGCGTGGGCAAGACGACGGTGGCGGCGACGCTCGCGCTGCGCGCGGCGGTGGATGGCCGGCCCAGCATCGTGTGCACCATCGACCCGGCGAAGCGTCTGGCCAACTCCCTGGGCCTGTCCGGCCTGGGCAACGAAGAGGCGGAGGTGCCCGCGTCCGTGCTGGAGCGCCTGGGCGTGAAGCCCAGGGCACCCCTGCACGCGATGATGCTGGACATGAAGGCCACCTGGGACGACCTCATCACCCGCGTGGCCCCGCCGGAGCAGCGCGAGCGCATCTTCGCCAACCGCTTCTACCAGTCCCTCTCCACGGCCCTGGCGGGCAGCCAGGAGTACATCGCCATGGAGAAGGTCTGGGACCTGCGCCGCAGCAAGGACTACGAGCTGGTGGTGCTGGACACGCCGCCCACCGCGCACGCGCTGGACTTCCTGGACGCGCCCAACCGGGTGCTGGACTTCCTGGACAACGAAGCGGCCAAGTGGCTGCTCACGCCCGCGCTGAAGGCGGGCAAGGTGGGCCTGTCCCTCTTCAACCTGGGCGGCAGCTACGTGACGCGCGCGCTGTCGCGCTTCACCGGCACGGAGATGCTCCAGGAGCTGTCCTCCTTCATGCTGACGCTCTCCTCCATGAACGAGGGCTTCCGCGAGCGCGCCCGCGGCGTGCGCGAGCTCTTGGAGGACCAGACGACGGGCTTCGTGCTGGTGACGAGCCCCAACCCGGAGCGGCTGGACGAGGCCATCCACTTCCACAAGCTGCTCAAGCAGAACCGCATGGAGATGACGGCCATCGTGGTGAACCGCGTGCACCCGCTGCCCACCCAGGCGCAGTGGGCGGACGCGGCCACGCTGACGCCCACCCGGCGCGCGAAGGTGGAGGAGACGCTGCGCGAAACCCAGGTGCTGGCGCAGCAGGACCTGGAAGGCCTGGCGCAGCTGCGCGCGGCCTGTCCGGGCACGCCCCTCATCCAGGTGCCGCGCTTCGGGTTGGACGTGCACGACCTCACCGCGCTGTGGGGCACCGGCCGCTACCTCCTGGGCGACGACGTCCTCGCCTGAGCGCCCTCCCCCCCCGCGTGACGCGCCGGAGGCTCGGAGCCGCCGGGCATTTCCGGCGCGAGGCGGCGTTCATGCCGGGCGGACGGGCGACAAAGCACCGGAGGCCTTCCCGCATTAGACTGGCGGACTCTGGAGAGCACTTCCGGGAACCTGGCGGGTCTCCGGGGTGTCGATGTCCGGGGCCGCACCGGGTGACGTGGGCGTCCGGATGGGAGCGAGCTGCATGCACGGCAGGAAGCGGATGGAGTCAGCCGGAGTCGCCCGGCGGTGGCTGTGGGTGGGCGTGTTGGGCCTGGGCCTGACGCTCACGGGCTGCCGCACCACGGGCGCGGCGGCGAAGCCGGACGCCACGGCGAACAAGCAGGTCGTGGAGTTCGACCCCGTCACGGTGACGGCGGACCTGGAGCTGGACAAGCTCAACGACGAGGAGCTCTTCGCGGGTGGCACCTCCGCCTTCGCCGCCAACGACTTCAAGCAGGCGGCGCGCTACTTCGGCCGGCTCGTGGACTTCCACCCCAACAGCCAGCACCGCCGGCAGGCCCTCTACAACGCGGGCCTCGCGCACCAGCGCCTCAAGGAGTGGGACGACGCCTACGGGCGCTTCTCCGAACTGGCGGAGCCCCAGAAGGGCCAGGGCGACGCGCTGGACGCGTCCTTCCGCGTGGCGGAGACGCTCTACCACCTGGAGCGCTACGAGGAGGCGGTGAAGCTCCTGACGACGCTGGCCGCGCGCGCGGACCTGCCCGCGGGCCGCCGCATCGAGGCCCAGGTGCAGCAGGGCATCTGCCAGGTGGAGGCCGGCCGCACCGACGACGCGGAAGGGACGCTGCGCAAGGCGCTGGCCGCGTATGACGCCCTGCCGGACAAGGCGGAGGTGGAGGACTACTTCCCCGCGCAGGCGCACTTCTTCGTGGGGGAAATCTACCGGCTGCACTACGAAGCCGTGAAGCTGGAGGCCAGCCGGGGCAGCGACGGGCTGGCGCAGGACCTCAACTACAAGGCGGAGCTGCTGTTGTCCGCGCAGGGCCACTACCTGCGCTCCATCCGCGTGGGCAACGGCTACTGGGCCACCGCCGCGGGCGCGCAGATTGGCGCCCTGTACGAGAACCTCCACGAGCACATGGTGAACTCGCCCACGCCCCCGGAGCTCAACGCCGAGGAGGCCGAGGTCTACCGCCAGGAGCTGCGCAAGAAGATCCGCGTGCTGCTCACCAAGTCCATCAACATCTACGAGCGCACGCTGGAGGCCGCCGAGCGCATCGGTTCGCAGAACGCCTTCGTGGACCGCACCCGCCAGAGCCTGGAGAAGGTGAAGACGCTCCTGCTCGCGGACGCGGACGCCGACACGGAGTCGGAAGGGGTCTCCGTGCCCATGCCCGCCTCCAACGCGGGCGCGAAGCACCGCTAGCGTCCCCCGCCGGCCATGGAACCGCTCTTCACCCCGGAGCAGCTCGCCGACATCCACGCCTACCACCAGCCCTATTACATCCGGGCGGCGGTGGACCCGCTGGTGCGGCTGGCCCTGTCGGCGCTCATCCTGGCCGTGCTCGTGCGGCCCGTGTACCGGGGCGCGACGGCCGCGGCGGCGGCACTGGAGCGCGGGTTTGGCGGAAAGCTGCGCAAGGCCCCGGTGAGCCGCGCCTTCATCAGCGCCATGGACCGGCTGTGGGGCGAGCCCGGCTGGGGGGCCGCGCTCCTCTTCGCGCTCTTCATCGACCTGGCCACCCAGCTGCTCTACGCCCCCGCGAACGTGTACTTCTTCTACGTGCTGGAGCACCGGCACGGCCTGTCCAACGACACGCCCGCGACCTTCGCGGGGATGTGGTTCAAGGGCACCCTCGTGGGCGCCATCGCCCTGACGGCGCTCGTGGTCGGCCTGTATGGCCTGGCCCGCCGCGTGCGCCGGTGGTGGCTGGTGCTGGGCGTGCCCGTGGCCCTGTTGATGCTGGTGTCCTCCGCCCTGGACCCGTACCGCGCCCGCCTCTACTACGACCAGACCCCGTTGCAGGAGGGGCCGCTGCGCTCGCGCATCACCGCGCTGATGCGCAAGGCGGACATCACCTTCTCCGACGTGGTGGTGGAGAAGACGTCCGTGAAGTCCAAGCGCATCCAGGCGTACTTCGCTGGCCAGGGCCCCACGCGCACCATCGTCCTCAACGACGTCATCCTGAGCGAGCTCTCGGAGGATGAAATCCTGGCCGCGGTGGCGCACGAGGCGGGCCACGTGAACGAGCCACGCTGGCCTGGCCGCATCGTCTCCTCGCTCGCGGTGCTGGCCCTGCTCCTCCTCATCGACCAGTTGCAGCGCCTGTCCGCCCGCCGGGGCTGGTGGGGCGTCCAGCGCGCGGGCGACATCCGCACCCTGCCGCTGATCTCGCTGGTGGTGTTCCTCCTCATCACGCTCGCGGCCCCCGTGTCCGGAGCGTTCTCCCGCGAGCGCGAGCGCGAGGCGGACCGCTACGGTCTGAACCTCACCGGCGACCCCGGCGCCTTCCGCCGGATGCTGGTGAAGGCCGCCCGGGTCAACAAGATGGACCCCGAGCCTCCCCGCTGGGTCGTGCTCAAGGGCATGAGCCATCCCCCCATCGGGGAGCGGCTCACCGCGCTCGACATGCCCTGAAGCCGCTTTCAAGAAGCCGCCGGTGGATGGGCCTCCACGCCATTCCCCCTCGCCATCCAGGCCCACCCTCCGGCCGGCCGCCCCCGGACCGCTCCCCAACTGTCCGGTGGCACATCCGTCCTGAAACGTCTCTCCCGTCAACGCCTCACGTCGGCGGAGCACCCTCCTTCAACTTCTCCACCGCCACCAGGGTGATGGCCTTCACCAGGGCCTTCGCGCGGCGGCCCGCGGACGTCTCGCCATGCGGATCCACCTCCACCGCGTTGGCGATGTCCGTGAAGCCCTGCCGCTCGCCCCGGCGCAGGTGCAGCTCGCCACGGCCCGTCAGCGCCACGGGGTTGCGCGGGTCTCCGGTCAGCGCGTGCGTGTACTCGGTGAGCGCGTCCTCCACCCTCCCGAGCTTCTGGTACACGGTGCCCAGCGCCGCGTGCGCCGCGGAGTCCTTCGGGTTACCCTCCACGAGCCCCTCGAAGAGGATGCGCGCCTCCTCCAGCCGGCCCGCCGCCGCCAGGTCGCAGCCCACCTGCGCGATGGCCTTCGCCTCCTCGAAGGTCATCCCCTCCACCTCCGCCCAGGTCGTCTCCCCCCGCGCGAACGCCTTCAGCCTGCGCGCCGTGCCGCTCTCCATCGTCAGTCCCTCGCCGCCTTCGTGCTTGATGATGCGTCCCATGGCGGCCCTCACGCGCTGCGCAGGTTGGAGATGGCCGTCTTCGCCATCTCGTTGAACTTCGATGACATGTTGCTCATCAGGTCGAACATGGCCTTGCGCTTCTCCATCAGCGTCTGAAGCCGCAGCTCCAGCTCCTTCATGCTCGTATCCAGCTTCGCGCCGCGCGCCTTGTCCGAGTCGCTGGCGCCCAGCGTGGCGCGCTCCTCGCGGGCGCTGGCCATCTCGTTCATCACGTCCAGCAGCTCACCGTCGGTGTCCTCGGTGATGCCCATGAGCAGGGCCTGCACCTTCTGCTCGATGCTCAGGTTCGGGTTGTCCACGATGTCGCGCGCCCGCGAACCGCCCGTGCTCCGGCCGCTGCCGCTCGACGGCTTCGCCACCGAGTCCAGCTCCGCGTCCAGGTCCTGCCAGCTGGTGACGCCGTCCCGGCCGCCGCTCGCCGCCATCTCCAGGCGGTGCCAGTACTCCGGGTGGTCCGTGAAGAACTGCGCGGCGCGCTTGAGCGTGGAGGACGCCGCCGGGCTGTCCAGCACGGCCTCCAGGTCCGCCATCGTCAGCTTGCCGTCCTTCGTCCCCTTCGCCGTGTCGAAGGTGTCCCAGTTCTCGTCCAGCACCTGGAGCGCGTCGGCGTACTCCTTGAGGTCCGGATCCACCGCCCCCGTGCCCCCGCTGCCCCCCGGCCGCCCCGTGCCCCCGGTGCTTCCGCCGCCATGGCCCGGCCGGCCCGACACGCCACCATCCGTGCTCCCCGTGCCGCTGCCCGGGCGCCCCGTGCCGCCAGTGCCCGGCCGCCCTGCCCCGCTGCCCGGCCGGGAGCCACCGCCGGTGGTGGGCGGCGCGCAGTCCGTCGGAGGGGGCGCGCAGTCCGTCGGCGTGGGGGCCGGGCGGCCCGGCCGCTCTGGACGCCCGTACTTCGCGAACTCGCCGGCCAGCCGCTTGGACTCCTGCTGGAGGCCCACCAGCTCGATGCGGTCATCGTTCATGCCCGGCAGCTTCAGCAGCAGGAGGCTCTTCTTCGCCGTGTCCACCTGTTCGAAGAAGGCGCGGTTGTCGACGAGGAACTTCGCCGCGTCCCGGAGCGAGGGCGACACGTTCTTGTCCTGGGAGATGCGCTGGAGGTCCGCGTGCGACAGCGAGCCGTCCTTCTTGCCGTCCAGCAGGTCCAGGTAGCCGAAGTTCGCCTCCAGCGTGCGCAGCGAGTCCGCGTAGTCCAGCAGCTTGGGGTCCAGCGGGCTGCGGCTTCCGGAGGTGCCTCCCGCCTGCGAAGCCCCCGACGAAGCGGAGCTCGCGTAGCCCGCGCCCGCCTTCGCCGCGTCCTGGGGCGCGCAGTACTCCGTCTTCGCGGATGGGTTCTTCTTCAGCTCATCCGCCACGCCCAGCGCGCCGCTGGCCGCCATCATCACGTTGCCGCTCATCACCCCCGCGGCCGTCTTGATGGAGTTCGTGAGGACGGGGGGAAGCCCCAGGGCGTCCCCCGCCAGGTCGGCCACGGCGGTCATCGGACCGCCCAGCAGGTTCGCCACGCCTTTCAGGATGTCGAGCATCGATACTCCCGCGCGACGGGTTGAAGTGGGTGCTGCCAGGTGCCGCGCGCCGTCTCTTCGGACGCGGACAGGCATTGCAGCGGCGGTGCCGGGCGGAACCGCGCTCGGGGCGAGTCGAAACGCGGGGTTGGCCCACGGGGTCCGCAAGCCGCGTCCCCACCCACGGACGGGTCGGTCCGCCGCGGAGGATTGCGGCTAGAGTCCCGCGCCCATGCGCACCTTCGGGCTCGACTACGGCACCAAGACCATCGGGGTGGCCGTCTCGGATGGACTGGGGCTCACCGCCCAGGCGGTCACCACCGTGCGGCGCACGTCGCTCAAGGGGGACCTGGCGGAGCTGTCCCGGCTCGTGAAGGAGCACGAGGTGACGCGCTTCGTCCTGGGACTGCCCCTCAACATGAACGGCACGGAGGGGCCCCGCGCGGAGGCCTCGCGCAAGTTCGCGCAGGTGCTGGAGAGCGCGACTGGACTGCCCGTGGAGCTGTGGGACGAGCGGCTGTCCACCGTCGCCGCCCAGCGCACCCTGCTGGAAGCGGACGTGCGCCGGGAGAAGCGGCGGGAGGTCATCGATCAGCTCGCCGCGCAGTTCATCCTGCAAGGCTGGCTGGACGCGCACCGCCCCAAGAACGACGACGGCTACGACGACAACTACGACCCGGAGGGCTAAAGCAGCACCTCCGGGAATCGCTGACGGACTACGGCTGACGCCGGTACACGTGCAGCGGCGCGGAGAAGCCGTCCTGCTCCTGGTACGCCACGCCGTCGAGCGTCAGCGTGCGCCCATCCAGCTGCACGCCGGGGTCCTTCACCAGCTTGCCGCCGTCGAAGCGCACCAGCACCTCCGGCCGCGCGTCCTCCATGCGCTGGCGGAAGGTGTCCCAGCGCACGCGCGCCATGCGCATCTCCGGCAGCGTGGAGAAGAAGGCCACCTGCAGGTCCATGTAGCGCGGATCATCGTCGATGGCCGCCGCGCCGCCCTTCGCCGCCACCTCCTCCTTGAGGTAGCGCGCCACCTGCATCACCGCCACGGGGTTCGTGGACGTGGGGCTCACCGGGCGCAGCGAGTCATGCAGCCCGCCCTCGGTGCGGAACGTGTAGATGCCCAGCGCCACCGGCATCACCACCGCCAGCACCGCGCTCACCCCCACCACCGCGCGGCGCGCGAAGGCCCCCTTGTTGCCCACCAGTGCCGCCAGGCCCGGCGCCATGAACACCGGCAGGAGCACCAGCTGCGTCACCGTGAAGCGCGCCAGGGGCACGAAGTTCAGCAGCACCGCCGCGCGCAGGGTGAAGTACAGCGTGGGCAGCACCGCCATCACCACCAGCCAGCGCGTCTCCGGGTGCTTCTTCCACGCGCGCACCATGCCCACCGCGCCCAAGAGCGCCACGCCAGGCGTCAGCGTGAAGAGCGCCACCGCGGGCCAGAACCCCAGCTGCTGCAGCCGCCAGCCCAGCGCGCCCCCCGCACCACCCGAGTCGGCCACCCACTGCTTGTGGAAGTCCTCCACCGCCTTGATGGGGAAGAACGGGTCGCCGTGCGCCAGCTCGTTGCCCTGCATCCACAACAGCGGGAACGGCAGGCACACCAGGCCAAAGCCCACCGCGCGCGTCAGGGACGCCACCCGGTCCTCGCTGCTGAACACCAGCGCCACCGTGATGAGCGGGATGTACATCCACGCGTCGTAACGAAGCGCGCACGCGAAGTTGAGCAGCACCGCGCCCCAGAACAGCGGCTGGAAGCGGTTCTCCTCCACCCCTTCCGCCACCAGCGCGAACACCGCCAGCATGAAGAAGAGCGACACCGACTCACTGCCCGCGGTGGTGGAGAACTGCAGGTGCATGCCCCACGCGCTGAAGGCCAGCCCCGCGGCCACGCCCGCGCGCCAGCCGAACAGCCGCCGCGTCAGCGCGAACAGCGGCACCACCGACGCCACCCCGAACAACAGGCTCACCAGCCGGCCCGCCACGTCGCGCTCGAACACCGACAGCACCGCGCCCACCAGGTACAGGTGCAGGGGCCCGAACTGGTACGTGCCGTCCTTGTAGGACGTGATGACGTGAGGGTCGGCAAGCCACCGCTCCGCCAGCTCCGTGCGCACCACCGCGTCCCCGAAGAGGTTCTCGTTGATGAAGAACACCCCCAACCGGGGCAGGAGCGCCGCCAGGAGCAGCAGGCCCACCAACCACCGGGTGGACGGCTCGGGCTGGGGTGCGGGCACCGCGGACAGACCGGGCACGGCGGTAGGAGGGGAAGCAAGGGCGGCGGGACTCGAAGCGGGAACCATGGCGCGCGCGAGGATACGCAGGCAGGGCTCAAAGCCAAGCCAGCGTCCCTCCCACCTGCCCGGTGCCCGCCCGCCTGCCCTGTGCTTCTTGGGGAATCACTTCCCCGGGCAGCGTGGGATTCGCGCCGTTACGCACCCTTCTGGGCGGGATGGAACCGGTGCGCCGGCCGTCACGCCGACATGTGGAGCGGACACGGACGCTGCCCCACAGTGAGGGCCTGCCCGGACGGGATGTCCTCCAGCGGCAGCCCAAGCGTCGGGAAGTACGCGCTTGGGTGAGGTGGGACCGGACACATCGCACCGGGGGGGCTCCTCCCAGCGCGCGTCAGGGTCCTTATAATCGAAGTGCCTTTTCACCCCGTGGAGGAGGGCGGCTCCCCTCCGACACGAGCCGAACGCGCGGTCCCACTCCGCGGCGGGGTCCCGAAGGGGCTGAAGCATCGCGATTGTCGTCGCCTGGGACCTCTTCGGAGTGGGTGTGGAATGGCCTTCCAGCCCTCCAGGTTCACCATGTTGGCCCCCCGGAAGCACGCGACCGTTCGCGTCCTCCTGTGAGGCTACGAGGGAGAGACATGAAGGACGCTGAGAAGGGCTCGTGGGTCTCCAGGATCGCCGCGTTCCAGGACGTGAAGACCTACGCGGAACTCAACTGGGAGGGCTCTTTCGAGGACTACCTCGAAATCGTCCGCAAGAACCCCAAGGTCACCCGCACCGCCTTCCAGAGGATCTACGACATGATCCTCAGCCACGGGAAGTCGGAGTACATCGACAACAAGAAGAAGCTCACCCGCTACCACTTCTTCAGCGACGAGCGCTTCGGCGGCCGGGACGCCATCTTCGGCCTGGACGTGCCGCTGATGAAGCTGGTCAACGTCTTCAAGTCCGCGGCGCAAGGCTACGGCACGGAGAAGCGCGTCATCCTCCTGCACGGCCCCGTGGGCTCGTCCAAGTCCACCATCGCCCGCCTGCTCAAGAAGGGCATGGAGGAGTACTCCAAGACGCCGGAGGGCGCCGCCTACACCTTCTCATGGCTCACCGACAAGAAGCAGCCGGACGGCACGGTGACGAAGGAGAAGATGAAGTGCCCGATGAACGAGGAGCCCCTCAACCTCATCCCCCGTGAGTGGCGCGACAAGGTCTTCTCCGAGCTGTCCCCGCCCGAGTCCGGCTACACGATTCCCAACGGCTGCGAGCTGTGCCCCGCGTGCCGCTTCGTCTTCAAGGAGCTGATGACCCAGTACGGCGGTGACTTCGCCCAGGTCATGGGCCACGTGCACGTCAACCGGCTCATCTTCAGTGAGAAGGACCGCGTGGGCATTGGCACGTTCCAGCCCAAGGACGAAAAGAACCAGGACTCCACCGAGCTCACCGGCGACATCAACTACCGGAAGATCGCCGAGTACGGCTCGGACTCCGACCCGCGCGCCTTCAACTTCGACGGCGAGTTCAACATCGCCAACCGCGGCGTCATCGAGTTCGTCGAAGTGCTCAAGCTGGACGTCGCGTTCCTCTACGACCTGCTCGGCGCGTCGCAGGAGCACAAGATCAAGCCGAAGAAGTTCCCTCAGACGGACATCGACGAGGTCATCATCGGGCACACCAACGAGCCCGAGTACAAGAAGCTCGAGAACAACGAGTTCATGGAGGCCTTGCGCGACCGTACGGTGAAGATTGACATCCCGTACATCACCAAGCTCGCGGAAGAGGTGAAGATCTACGAGAAGGACTTCAACTCCCGCGCCATCAAGGGCAAGCACATCGCCCCGCACACGCTGGAGATGGCCGCCATGTGGGCCGTCCTCACGCGCCTGGAGGAGCCCAAGAAGCACAACCTGTCGCTCCTGCAGAAGCTCAAGCTCTACAACGGCAAGACGCTCCCCAACTTCACCGAGGACAACATCAAGGAGCTGCGCAAGGAGTCCGTGCGCGAGGGCCTGGAGGGCATCAGCGCCCGCTACATCCAGGACAAAATCAGCAACGCCCTGGTGAGCGACAAGGGCGAGGGCTGCATCAACCCCTTCATGGTGCTCAACGAGTTGGAAGCCGGCTTGAAGACGCACTCCCTCATCAACACCGAGGACGCGCGCAAGCGCATGAAGGAGCTGCTCACCACGGTGAAGCAGGAGTACGAGGACATCGTCAAGAACGAGGTCCAGCGCGCCATCAGCGCCGACGAGGACGCCATCGGCAAGCTGTGCGGCAACTACATCGACAACATCAAGGCCTTCACCCAGAAGGAGAAGGTCCGCAACAAGTACACCGGCATCTACGAGGTGCCGGATGAGCGCTTGATGCGGTCGATTGAAGAGAAGATCGACATCCCCGAGAGCCGCAAGGACGACTTCCGCGGGGAGATCATGAACTACATCGGCGCGCTCGCCGTGGAGGGCAAGACCTTCAACTACCGGACCAACGAGCGGCTGCACAAGGCGCTGGAGCTGAAGCTGTTCGAGGACCAGAAGGACAGCATCAAGCTCAAGAACCTGGTGTCGTCCGTCGTGGACAAGGAGACCCAGGAGAAGATCGACCTGGTGAAGGACCGGATGATGAAGAACTACGGGTACTGCGAGATCTGCTCCACGGACGTGCTGAACTTCGTGGCCAGCATCTTCGCCCGCGGTGACGCCAAGGAGTAACGCCTAGCGACTTGCCTCAAGAGGGACGTGACACCGTGACCTTGAAGATCCACCAGGACCACTCCCGCTTCAAACAGATCGTCCGCGGGAAGATCAAAGCCAACCTGCGCAAGTACGTGCAGAAGGGCGAGATGCTGGGCAAGAAGGGCAAGGATGCCATCAGCATCCCCATCCCCTTCATCGACATCCCGCGCTTCAAGTACGGCCACAAGGAGCAGGGCGGCGTCGGACAGGGTGACGGTGACGTGGGTCAGCAGCTCGGCCCCGGGGCGGTGGAGCCCGGGGACGGGCATCAGGCCGGCCAGGGCGAAGGCGATCACGCCCTGGAGGTGGACGTCACGCTGGAGGAGCTGGCGCAGATTCTTGGCGAGGAGCTCCAGCTGCCGCGGATCGAACGGCGGCAGAACGAGCGCATCGTCACGCAGAAGGTGAAATACACGGGCGTGAACACCACGGGCCCGGAGTCCCTGCGCCACTTCAAGCGCACCTTCAAGCAGGCCCTGAAGCGGCAAATCGCCACCGGCACCTACGACCCGAAGATGCCGGTCATCATCCCCACGCGCGAGGACCGGCGCTACCGCAGCTACAAGCTGCAGGAGCTGCCGGAGACCAACGCGGTCATCATCTACATGATGGACGTGTCCGGTTCGATGGGGGACGAGCAGAAGGAGATCGTCCGCATCGAGAGCTTCTGGCTCGATACGTGGCTCAAGCACCAGTACAAGGGGCTGGAGTCGCGCTACATCATCCACGACGCGGTGGCCCGCGAAGTGGACCGCGACACGTTCTTCCACACCCGCGAGTCCGGCGGGACGATGATCTCCAGCGCGTACAAGCTGTGCCGGGACATCATCCAGGCGGACTACCCGAAGAGCGCGTGGAACATCTACCCGTTCCACTTCAGCGACGGGGACAACTGGAGCGCGGACGACACGCGCCAGTGCATCGAGATGCTCCGCAACGACATCCTCCCGCAGGTGAACCAGTTCGCCTACGGGCAGGTGGAGTCGCCCTACGGCAGCGGGCAGTTCATCAAGGACCTGCGCGAGGCGGTGGGTGACACGAACAACGTCTCGTTGAGCGAGATCGCGGACAAGGACGCCATCTACGCCTCCATCAAGGACTTCCTCGGCAAGGGGCGCTGACAAGGCGCTTCTGTCTCATCCCCCACCGGAGCCACCGCCCCATGCCCAAGAGCCTCACACCGCGACTCGCAGCGCTGCGGGATGAAATCCACGGCTACGCCAAGGAATTCGGCCTGGATTTCTTCGACACCGTCTTCGAGATGGTGAGCTACGACGAGATGAACATGGTGGCCGCCTACGGCGGCTTCCCCACCCGCTATCCCCACTGGCGCTGGGGCATGGAGTACGAGCAGCTGGCGAAGGGGTACGAGTACGGGCTTTCGAAAATCTACGAGCTCGTCATCAACAACGACCCCTGTTACGCCTACTTGATGGAGAGCAACCCGGAGGTGGACCAGAAGCTGGTGATGGCCCACGTCTACGGTCACTGCGACTTCTTCAAGAACAACTTCTCCTTCCGGCACACCAACCGCCGGATGATTGACGACATGGCCAACCACGCCACCCGCGTCCGGCGGTGGGTGGACAAGATTGGCGTGGAGAAGGTGGAGGACTTCATCGACCGGACGCTGTCGCTGGAGAACCTCATCGACCAGCACGCGCCCCACATCCGGCGCAACCCGGATCCGCAGCGCGCGGAGGAAGAAGCGAAGTCCAACGAGCGCGTGGAGGGCTTCAAGGTGAACCGCGAGTACATGCGCGGCTTCATCAACCCTTCGGAGTTCATGGACTCACAGCGCAAGCGCGCGGAGGACGAGAAGCAGCAGCGCAAGCGCTTCCCGGAGCGCCCTCAGCGCGACGTGCTCTACTTCCTCCTGGAGCACGCGCCGCTGGAGCCGTGGGAGGTGGACATCCTCTCCATCCTGCGCGACGAGGCGTACTACTTCGCGCCGCAGGGCCAGACGAAGATCATGAACGAGGGGTGGGCCAGCTACTGGCACTCCACCATCATGACCCGCCGGGCGCTGCGGGACGAGGAGATCATCGACTACGCGGACCACCACTCCGGCACCATGGGCGTGCGCCCCGGCGCCATCAACCCGTACAAGCTGGGCATCGAGCTGTGGCGGGACATCGAGGACCGGTGGAACAAGGGCAAGTTCGGCAAGGAGTGGGACGAGTGCGATGACCTTCGCGCGCGCCAGGCCTGGGACAAGAAGCTGGGCGCGGGGCGTGAGAAGATCTTCGAGGTGCGCAAGCACTACAACGACATCACCTTCATCGACACGTTCCTCACCGCCGAGTTCGCCCAGCAGCAGAAGCTCTTCGTCTACGGCTTCAACGACAAGCGCAACTCGTGGGAGATCTTGGACCGCGAGTTCCGCAAGGTGAAGAACAAGCTGCTCACGTCACTCACCAACTTCGGCCAGCCCATCATCGAGGTCGTGGACGGCAACTACGAGAACCGCTCGGAGCTGCTGCTCGCGCACAAGCATGACGGGCAGGACCTGAAGGGAGACTACGCGCGGGAGACGCTGCGCAACCTCCAGTCCCTGTGGCGGCGGCCGGTGAACATCATCACCCGCTACGACGGCAAGGGGACCCTGCTGCGCTACGACGGGCAGCACCACTCGGAAAAGAAAGTGGAGCTGTAAGTCTTCCGAGCCTCGGGGGCCTCAAGCAGGCAGGCGGGCTTGGGAAGTGCGGTCAGGATTTGGGCGGAGGACCAACAGTCCTCTACACTCCTGTATCGCCCCCCATGAAGACCGCTTCCCTCCTCTGCCTTGCCGCCCTCGGGGTGGCTTCGACGTCCGAAGCCGCCACCCAGTTCGAAATCAAGAACCGCCGCATCGAGCCGCGCCAGACGCTGGCGGGCGCGCTGCACGACGCGCAGCTGCCCGACGAGCAGGTGACGGCGGTCATCTCCGCGCTGGAGGGCGTGTTCGACTTCCGCAAGTCGCGCGTGGGCGACCAGTTCCGGCTGGTGATGAAGAACGGCGAGCTGGACTTCTTCGACTACCGCCAGAGCACCGTGGACGAGTGGCAGGTGCGCCGCGACGGGGAGAAGTACGTCGGCAGCAAGCGCTCCATCGAGGTGGAGAAGCAGGTGTCGCTGGTGTCGCTGGAGATCAGCTCGTCCCTGTACGAGGCGACACTCGCGGCCGGAGAGGACCCGTCCATCGGACTGGTGCTGTCGGACGTGTTCGCGTGGGACATCGACTTCTACCGGGACGTGCGCAAGGGCGACAAGGCCAAGGCCCTGGTGGAGAAGTTCGTCTCCAAGGGCCGCGTGCTGCGCTACGGCGAGGTGCTGGCGGCCACGTATGAAGGCGGCCTGGTGGGCAACAAGCGCGTGTTCCGCTACGTGCTGCCCAACGGCGAGGCCAACTTCTTCCAGGAGGACGGCGCCAGCGCGAAGAAGACCTTCCTCAAGAGCCCGCTGAAGTACGCGCACGTCACCAGCAGCTTCGGGTCGCGCTTCCACCCGGTGCTCCAGTACGTGAAGAACCACAACGGCGTGGACTACGGCACGCCCATTGGCACCCCGGTGTGGGCCGTGGCGGATGGCACCGTCGTGTCCGCGGGCAACGCGGGCGCCGCCGGCAACATGGTGGTGCTGCGCCACGCCAACGGCATGGAGACGCAGTACATGCACCTGTCGCGCTTCGGCGACGGCGTGCGCTCCGGCCAGCGCGTGCGGCAGAAGCAGGTGATTGCCTACTCCGGCAACACCGGCCGCTCCACCGGCCCGCACCTGCACTTCGGCCTGAAGCGCAACGGCACCTACGCCAACCCGCTCACCCAGAAGTTCCCCCGCGCGGATCCGCTGCCCAAGGAGCTGACGGCGGACTTCCTCGCCAAGGCGCAGGACATGGCCCAGCAGATTGACGCCGTGTCCGTGGCCGCCGTCGCTGGCAAGGCGGGCCCGCCGCCCACCGCCACGAAGTAGGCGCCAAACGCCTTGCCTTGACAGCCCCCGGGCCCCCTCCCCTTCACGGTGGAGCGGGGCCCGCCGCTTTTCGCCGAGCCGTCAGGTCCACTCGATGAGGAACTCGGAGTCGCCCAGGCACCGCTCGGTGCCCCGCACGCTGCCCTCGCGGTGGAGCGCGCTGAGGGGGCCGACGAGGATGCCCTCGTGGACCTCCACGGGCAGCAGGTCGCCCTTGAAGACGAGCCGCACGCGCTTGTCGCCCAGGGCCTGGTACTCGCGCTGCCCGTAGCTCACCGCGGTGGAGTACGACGCGGGCGCGTTGCCATAGAGGCGCTTGGGGTCTCCGCCGCCAGAGGTGAGGCGCAGGAGCGTCTGCCCCACCGTGGACTCGAAGAACGTCCCGACGATGGCCTCCCCGCACGCCCGCAGGGCCGCGTCACGCGTGCCGAACTCCGGCTGGAGCGCCTCCGACGCGAAGGCGAGCAGCCGCAGGAAGTCCACCGCCGGGTAGGAGAAGAAGTCCACGGGGCTGCGCTGCATGAGCGGCGCGCGCAGACGCTCCGCCGCGTCACGCCCCAACCGCTGGTGCACGAGCCGCAGCACCGCCGCGAAGCTCAGCCCCCGCACGGTGTCCCCCGGCCGGGTGAGGGCAATGCGCTGCTCCAGGTCATCCAGGGGGAGGGACATGCACAAAGCGTTTTACCCTACTTCCGCGTGATTCCGGTCCCTCTCACGAGGTCGATGCGGATGTCTGTCATTCCCTGGGGCCGCGCTGCGTCACGGCGGGTCCCCGAGCACCTTCCCTCCCTGACGGGGGAAGCGGCCGACCCCAGGCGTGGGACGTGGGTTTCCCCTGCCCTGGGCTGGCGTGACACGGTACCCTTCCGTCATGGGCGTCCCGCGTCAAAAGCGCGGGCGCCTGCACAGTCCATCAACCCCCTCGCGACCTTCGAGACGACCGACTTATGGCTCCTCCCGCCTCCGCGCGCCCCGCATCGCCCCCGCCCTCCGCCTCGGGAACCCCCGAAGACAGCGGCCGCACCGGGCTCGACGCGGCCAGCGTCCGTCGCGGCTTCTTCGAACACGTGCGCTATTCGCGCGGCAAGAACCCGGAGACGGCCACCCCGCACGACCGCTTCATGGCGCTGTCCCTGGCCGTGCGTGACCGCCTCACGGACCGCTGGGTGAAGACGGCGCGCACCTACTACGAGCAGGACGTCAAGCGCGCCTATTACCTGTCCGCGGAGTACCTGTTGGGTCGCGCGCTGGGCAACAACCTGCTCAACCTCAACATGTACGAGGCCGCGGCCGCCGCCATGCAGGAAGTCGGCGTGGACCTGAGCCAGCTCCTGGAGATGGAGCCGGACGCGGGCCTGGGCAACGGCGGTCTGGGCCGGCTGGCGGCGTGCTTCCTGGATTCGCTGGCCACCCTGGGCTACCCGGGCATGGGCTACGGCATCCGCTACGAGTTCGGCATCTTCTCCCAGGACCTGGTGGAGGGACACCAGGTGGAGCGCGCGGACGAGTGGCTGAAGTTCGGCAACCCGTGGGAGATCGTGCGGCCGGAGAAGGCGGTGCCGGTGCGCTTCTTCGGGCGCGTGGAGCACCACCAGGGTCCGGATGGCCGGCCGGTGGCGCGCTGGGTGGGCGGCAAGACGGTGATTGGCGTGCCGTACGACACACCCATCGCGGGCTACGGCAACAACACGGTCAACACGCTGCGGCTGTGGCAGGCGCGCGCGAGCGCGGAGTTCGACCTGCTGCTGTTCAACGCCGGTGACTACGAGCGCTCCGTGGTGGAGAAGAACGACTCGGAGGTCATCTCCAAGGTCCTCTACCCCAACGACGCGTTCCAGGCCGGCAAGGAGCTGCGCCTCAAGCAGCAGTACTTCTTCGTGGCGTGCTCCATCGCGGACATCGTCCGGCGCTACCTGAAGAACCACAACGACTTCCGTGACTTCTCCCGGAAGGTGGCCATCCAGCTCAATGACACGCACCCGGCCATTGGCGTGGCGGAGCTGATGCGCGTGCTGGTGGACGAGAAGCGCCTGCTCTGGGACGAGGCGTGGTCCATCACCCAGGAGACGTTCGGCTACACCAACCACACGCTGCTGGCGGAGGCCATGGAGCGCTGGCCGGTGTCGCTGTTCGAGCGGCTCCTGCCGCGTCACCTCGAAATCATCTTCGAGATCAACCAGCGCTTCATGCGCCAGGTGCAGATCCGCTACCCGTTCGACGTGGAGAAGCAGCAGCGGATGAGCCTGGTGGAGGAGGGCCCGGAGAAGAAGATCCGCATGGCCCACCTGGCCGTGGTGGGCAGCCACAGCATCAACGGCGTGGCCGCGCTGCACACGGACCTGTTGCGCCGCGACGTGCTGCCGGACTTCGCGCAGATGTACCCGGAGCGCTTCAACAACAAGACCAACGGCGTGACGCCGCGCCGGTGGCTGGCGTGGTGCAACCCGCGCCTGTCCAAGCTGATCACGAGCCGCATCGGTGAGGGCTGGGCCACGGACCTGGACCAGCTCCTGAAGCTGGAGGCGCACGCGGAGGACCCGGAGTTCCGCAAGGCCTTCCGCGAGGTGAAGCGCGCCAACAAGGAGGAGCTGGCCCAGCACGTGAGGGACTTGCGCTGGGTGCAGCTCAATCCGGACGCCATCTTCGACGTGCAGATCAAGCGCCTGCACGAGTACAAGCGGCAGCTGCTGGACGCCGTCCACATCGTGGCGCTGTGGATGAAGGCGCGGCGCGACCCGGCGAGCGTCATCACGCCGCGCGCGTTCCTCTTCGGCGCGAAGGCGGCGCCGGGCTACCACCTGGCGAAGCTGACCATCCGGCTCATCAACGGCATCGCGGAGGTGGTCAACAGCGACGCGGGCGCCACGGGGTTGCAGGTGGTGTTCCTGCCCAACTACCGGGTGAGCCTGGCGGAGCGCATCATCCCCGCGGCGGACGTGTCCGAGCAGATTTCCACGGCGGGCTGGGAGGCCTCCGGCACGGGCAACATGAAGCTGATGCTCAACGGCGCGCTGACGCTGGGCACGCTGGACGGCGCCAACGTCGAAATCCGGGACGCGGTGGGCGACGAGAACTTCTTCCTCTTCGGCCTGACGGCGGACGAGGTCATCGCGCGCAAGAAGGCCGGCTACAAGCCGCGCGAGGTGTACGAGTCCAACACGGAGCTGCGCGAGGCGTTGGACCTCATCCGCTCCGGCTTCTTCTCGCCGGAGGACCGCAACCTCTTCCAGCCGCTGGTGGACAGCCTGCTCAACGAGGACCGCTACCTGGTGCTGGCGGACTTCGCGTCCTACGCGGCGAAGCAGGAGGAAGTGGCGCGCGCCTACAAGGACACCGAGTCCTGGACGAAGAAGTGCATCATCAACGTCGCCCGCGCGGGCATCTTCTCCTCCGACCGCACCATCAAGCAGTACGCGGAGGAGATCTGGCGCGTGCAGCAGACGAAGGTGGAGTGACGTTCCGCTGAGCACCGGCAGCCCCAGCCTCCTGGGGCTGCCGTGTCGTCAGCCGCTCAGGCGGCCTTGTTGAGCCACGCCTCGTACGCGCGGAAGTCGTAGTCGCGGCCGAGGAAGTGGTTCACGAGGCGGGCGGCGTCGTCGGAGCCGCCCGGCTCCAGCACGGCGCGGCGGTAGGCCTGCGCGGGCTCGGGGTTGAGCAGGCCCTTCGTCTGGAAGACCGTGAAGAGGTCCTTCGCGATGACCAACGACCACATGTACGTGTAGTAGTTGGACGAGTACCCATCCAGGTGCCCGAAGGTGAGGTGGAAGTACGTGCCCTCCAGGTACGGGAAGGGGATGTACTGGCCCTGCAGCTCTCGCACGAGCGCGGTGGCGTCCAGGTCCTTCGGATCGCGCCGGTACAGCTCCAGGCTGAGCGCCGCGTAGAACATCTGCTGGCGCACGAAGAGGCCCTTGCCGAACTCGTCCGCGGCGAGCATGCGCTCCACCAGCTCCGCGGGCAGCGCCTCCCCCGTCTGGTAGTGCTTCGCGAAGGTCTGCAGGCACGTGACGTCGCGCGCCCACTCCTCCAGCATCTGCGACGGGGCCTCCACGAAGTCCCACTCCGTGCGCACGCCGGACAGGCCCGCCCAGCGCGTGTGGCCGCCGAAGATGTGGTGCAAGAGGTGGCCGAACTCGTGGAAGAACGTCTCCACGTCGCCGTGCTGCATGAGCGCGGGCTCCGTGCCGGGCTTGGGGAAGTTGCAGATGAGCGCGCCTTCCGGAAGCCGCCGGCCTGACTTGCCGCTCGTCAATGTGAACTGGGCCGCGTGCTTGTACTTGTCCGCGCGCGGGTGCATGTCCAGGAAGAAGCGGCCCTTGAGCGTGGTGCCTTCGTAGACGTCGTAGACCTCCACGTCCGTGTGCCACACGGGCACGTCCTTCACGGGCTTGTAGGTGACACCGAAGAGGCGCGCGGTGAGGTCCAGCACGCCCTGCTTCACGCGCGTGTATTCGAAGTAGGGGCGCACCGTCTGCGAGTCGAAGGCGTACTGCTCCGCCTTCACGCGGTCATCCAGGTGGCCGGAGTCCCACGGGTTCACCTTGTCGGCGTTCGGGTCGTCCTTGCGCTTGCGCTCCAGGAGCACCGCGTAGTCGCGCTTCATGCGCTCTTCGGACGCGTCGGCGATCTTCCGGATGAAGGTGCCTGCGGCGTCCGCGGTGCGCACCATCTTGTCCTCGGTGGCGTAGGCGGCCCAGTGCGGGTAGCCCAGCAGCGTGGCCAGCTCATGGCGCTTCTGCACCAGGCTCTGGAGCACGTTCACGTTGGCGGGGTAGCCGCGCTGGCGGTTGGCGCGCCAGAGCTCTTCGCGAGCCTTGCCGTCGCGCGCGTAGGTGAGGAAGGGCACCAGGTCCGGGTAGTCCGTGGAGATGCGCACCTGGCCGTCCTCGCCGGGGGCGTGCGCGCGCACGTAGTCCTCCGGCAGGCCGTCCAGCGCGGACGGGGGCAGCGACACCTTGCGGGTGTCCTGGCTGATGTTGCGGCTGAACTCCTGGCCAATGCGGACAAGCTCCTCCTGGAGCGCCTTCACCTTCGCGCGGGTGGCGTCGTCGCGGTCCACACCGGCGCGGCGGAAGTCTCGCAGCACCTTCTCCATCCACTTGCGCGTAGCGGCGTCCTCGTTGGACAGGTCCACGCGCGCCAGGACGTCGTAGACGCCCCGGTCCATGCGGATGTCGTTGGCCAGGTTCTCGATGGCCTGCTCGGAGGCTTCCGCGGCCTCGCGCAGGGCGGCCTCCGGGTGCGTGTGGCGCACGACGCTGGCGCGCGCGGCGGCGTCATCCAGCGCGGCGGAGGACTCGTCGAACACCTCCAGGACCTCCTTGGGGGGCGTGGAGGCGGGCAGCGTCTTCAGTCGCGCGATGCCGTCGCGGGCTCTGGCCAGGGCCTCCTCGCTCGCGCGGCGGAACTCCTCCGGCGGGCAGGTGACGTGGCGGGCGGCGTCGGGGACCAGGGGCTCGGACACAGGTAAGGCTCCTCTCAAGCCGTGGGTGTCAGGAAAGTGCCCAAAGCTAATGCGCTCCGCCGGCCCTGGCAGCATCCGTGTGGCGTGGCGCGGGCGGTTGCCGGGCAGTGGACGCCCTCCCCTGCCCCGTCCGTCGGGCGGCGGACGGGCGGGCGGTGCCCCAACGGCGGAAGGCCGCCCCGGCGTGCGTGCCGGAGGCGGCCTTCCTGGGACTTCAGCAGGGGTGGGACGGAGGCGTCAGTAGAACTCGAGCGGGCTCGAGGAGTTCTGTGGCTGCCGGACAGCGCGGGTCACGAAGTCGTTGACGTTGTTGTCCGTGTCATACCCATTGCCTCGAACGGCGTCCGCGCCGCCCACCGCCATGGTGGCGGAGGTGGAGGCGGACACGGCCTTGCGCTCGATGCTCCCGCCCGACGCCGGATGGCTCGGAGCCTTGGTGCCTTCGGAGGAGTCCGCGGTTCCCCAGCCCAGTCGGTCCACATCCACGTACGTCGAGCCCACGAGGCGCTGGATGCGGACGTTGCCACCCGCGGTCGTGGAGGCCGACATATCGAAGCTGTTGTAGCCGACGTCCCTCGCGGCCGCGCCAGTGCTGGGGTAGGCCGCCCCGCCCAGGAGGAAGTAGCCGTGGGCGCGAATGACCTTCCCGGCCGGAATGGTGACCGCGGCGCTCCAGGTGGGCCCGGTCGCGGACTTGTAGCTGACCTGCCAGTTGGACAGGTCCACGTCCGCGTTCGTCGGGTTGTAGAGCTCGATGAACTCGTCCGTCGCGGCCCCGGTGAGGCCCCCGCTGACCTCACTGATGACCACGTGGTTCGTCAGCGCGGCCTTGCCCACCGTCACCGAGCCGTAGGTACCCGCGGGAGGATCCACCTTGCCGAACTGATCGCAGTACACCCACTGCTCGCCCGTGAAGCGGTAGCGGAAGCCGTAGCTGTACGTGCCAGCCGTGGGGATCTGGAGGACCGCCTTCATCTCGTCGTTGTTCGAGTTCGGCGTGGTGAAGCCCGTGTTGAAGGCCGCCGCCGTCCACGTCCAGCCCGCCGGGTTGGTGGCGTCCGTGCCGTAGCCCAGCTGCGCCTCGATGAAGGGGTAGGAGTCGTTGCCCTTCGTGTTCCGCTGCGTGACGTCGTAGCTGTAGAACTGGCTGAAGATGTCGTAGCTGTCGGTGGTGCTGATGGTCGCCGGGTAGGCGCCGTCCGGCGACGGGAACGTCTTCGGGTACTGGATGGCGCACCAGTTCAGCGGCTTCTCCACGTTCATGCCGCAGTCGTCGTTGGCCTGGCCCGGCGTGCCCCGGTCCCCGCCGGACAGGCTGCCGGTGGACTCACACCAGTACCAGGCCTGGGCGCTGCCCTTCGTCCCGATGATGCTGGACGCGAGGCTCATGGCCCGGCCCGTCGCCTGGGGGAACGCGCTCGTGTACGTGAGGCTGTCCACCGTCACCGTGCCCTGCTTGAGCGTGATGGAGCCGGTGCTGTCCATGAACACGTCGATGCCGTAGTCGGTGTTCGCCGACACGCCACCATTGCGCGTGAAGTTCGCGTCCTGCGCGAGCACCGTCCTCCCTCCGGGGGGCACCAGCAACGTGGGGTTGTGGAGCACCGTGAAGGACGAGGCCGTGCCCGCGCCGTCCACCAGGTTCACCACCAGGCCGTGCGCATCCAGCAGCTTCGACGTGGTGTTGGTCAGCTCCAGGTACTCCGTGGTGCCCGCGGAAGGCGAGTGCATCACCTCCGAGATGACCAACTCGCCCGCGCCCGGGTGCGGCGCGTTGGTGCACGCGCCCGCGTAGCAGACCGCGTCCGCGCCGGTGCAGGCCTGGAGGGACCCCTCGCCGTCCTCACAGGTCGGCGAGCCGTTCCGCACCACGCACACCGACGAGAACACCTCCAGCGAATAGCCATCCTCCGTGCACTGGGGCGCGGGCGGCGTGCACACGTAGCCATCACACGGGTTGGTGGTGGCGGCGCTCGCGGTGGCGAGCATGCTGGCGTTGCCCGCGCCGTCGAACGTCCTCAGCGCGAAGTGGTACGTCGTGGCTGCCGTCAGGCCGGTGACAGTGAAGGACTCCGCCGTGCCCGCCGTCCGCGGCGCACCCACGCCCGTCAGGAGCGTGGCCACGCCGAAGGTCGCGTCGTTGAGGGGGAACGTGGCGTAGCGCAGCTCGTAGCTCGCGGCCGTGCCCAGCACACCGTCATCACCGGGGGCCTGCCAGTCCAGCCGGATGCTGGCACCGTCCACCGCCGTCGCGCTGAAGCCCGCCGCGGCGGCCGGCGACTCCACGTCGGAGACGATCAGGTCCGCCGACGTGACGGTCTGGAAGTCGTCCGCGCTCACCCGGAGCTGGTACGTGCCTTCGTCGTTGATGCTGAGCTCGCCGAAGGTGGCCACGCCGCCCGTGGTGGTGCGCGTGGGGATGCCCTGGGCGAAGGTGCCGCCCACCAACGCCAGCTGCACGTCGGCCGACGCGTCGGTGCGGGTGTTGCCGTAGGCGTCCTTCACTGCCACCTGGATGTCCGCCAGCGCCTGCCGCACCGAGCCCGTCGTGGGCGCGGAAGCGAAGGTCAGATGGCCCACGGCCGCCGGGATGATGGAGTAGGTGTGCGAGGCCGTGAGCGACGCGTCCGCCACGTCCTCCGCGGTGACGGACTGGTCCCCGGCGGTGCGCAGCTCCACGCTGAAGGTGTGCCGGCCCTCGTCCAGCAGGGTGAACGTATAGGCCCCGGGCAGCACCGCCTGCGCGTCCGTGGAGGAGAAGGTCACCGTGGACGCGTAGTCCTTCGCCACGTTGCCGTAGGTGTCACGCGCCACCAGCTCGTAGCTCAGCGACTGGCCCGCGCCGAAGGGGCCCGAGCTCGCGACGGCATCGAGGACCGCGGCCGCGCCAGCCCGCACGTCCACGTCCACCGTCACCGTGAGGGCCGGGGTGACGGTGTCCGTGGCGGTGAAGGTCCGCGCGCCCGCCGTCTTGAACACGAGCCCGGAGACGGTCTTCTGGCCCTCGTCCGAGGGGGCGAAGACGGCGTCCGCGGGAATCTCCGCCTGCGCGTCCGACGACGTGAAGTGCACCGTGCCGGTGTAGTCCTTGAGGATGTTCCCGTAGACATCCGTCGCGGACAGGGTCACCGCGAGCAAGGCGCCCGCGTTGACCGGCGCCTGGAAGGGCGCCAGCACCAGCTTCGCCGCGGCGCCCGCGCCCACCGTGAAGGACTGGCTCACCTTCGTCAGCGCACCCGCCGTGGCAGTGAACGTGAACGTACCCGCCGTATCCACGCGCAGGCCAGGGAACGTGGCCACGCCGTCCACCGCCGTCACCGTCACCGCCGGGAAGCCGGACTGGCCGGTGAGGGTCAGCGTCACCGCCGTAGTGGCCGTGGAGACGACGTCGCCGCGCGAGTCCAGCAGCGACACGGCCACGTTCGCGAGCGCCGAGCCCGCGGTGCCGTTCGACGGCTGCGGCGTGAACGCCAGCTGCGCCACCTGCGGATCCGACGTCGACACCGCGAGGCTGTCCGACCGCGCGGAGTTGCCGTGCGCGTCCGTCACCTTCAGCGCCACGTGGTACGTCTGGCCCGGCGTCAGGCCGGAGAGGTTCGCGGACTGCACCGTGCCCGCGGGCACGGGGGCGGCGACGGTCACCGGCGTCGCCGCGTTGAAGGCCGCGTCCGTGGTGATGGCGGACGTGGAGTAACGAAGCTCCTGCGACGCGAGCTGTCCCTGCACACCGTCATCCCCCACGCCCGTCCACTGCACGGTGAGGCCCGTCTCCGTGGCCCCCGTCTGCGTCAGCACCGGCTTCGCGGGCGCCACGTCATCCACCACCTGCACGTCCGCGCTGCTCACGTCCTGCAGGCCCTGCGCGGAGGCCACCAGGTGCGTGGTGCCATGCCCCGCGATGCTCAACCCCGTGAACGTCGCGACGCCGTCCACCGGAGCCGCGCTCACGGCCCCCGCGAGCGTGAAGGCCCCCGCCGGCAGCGACAGCTTCACCGCCAGCCCGGTCGCCGACACCGGGTTGCCGAAGGCGTCCTGGACCGCCACCTTCACATCCCCCAAGGACGCGTGCGTCGACACCGGCGAAGCGGGCTGCTGCGTGAACACCAGCTTCGAGGGCGCCGCGGCGGACACGTCCACGGGCTGCTCGAACGAGAAGTCCCCCGCGCTGTCCGCGATGGTCAGGAACTGACGCCCGGCCGTGCGGAAGGTGATGCCCTGGAACTTGAACCTGCCCGCGTTCGCGGCGGTGAACGTGTGAGCGGCGGGCAGCGTCGCGGCCGCGTCCGTGGACGTCAGCGTCACCGTGCCCGAGTAGGTCGTCACCGTGTTGGAGTACTGGTCCTTGAGCGTGACATCCAGGTCCTGCGCCACGCCCGCCGTGGCGGTCTCCAGCAGGGTGCCCAGCCCCAGCCCCGACACCGCGCCCGGCACCACCGAGATGAAGTTGCTGGTCACGGCGATGCAGCCCGGAGCTTTCGCGATGAAGTTTAGGATGCCGCTCGCCTTCTTCAGCACCACGTCCGAAAAGGTCGCGACGCCGTTCACCGCCGCCACCGTCAGCCGCCCCTCCGGGAGCACGATGCCGCCCGAGCCCAGCGACAGCGTCACCTCCGCCGTGCTGTCCGTCACCAACGCGCCGGCGCCGTCGAGCACCTCCACCACCAGGCCTTCGAGCGGCACGCCCACCATGCCGTCCGGCAGTGTCGCGCGGAACGCCAGCCTCTTCACGGTGCTGACGCTGGCGAAGTCCACCGTGGCCGTCTGGGTGAGCGGCACGCTCTTGCCGGTATCATCCAGCACGGAGGCCTTCACCGTCTTCACGCCCGGCACCGTGGAGGACACCCGCGCCCTCGCCACCCCGGTAACGTCGGTGATGGCCGCTGACTCCAGGACGGAGGCGCCCTCCCCCTCCACCGTCACCGTCACCGTGCGCCCGGACAGCCGCGAGCCGTCCGCCTTGCGCAGCGCCGTCACCGAGACGACCGCCACGTCCTGGCCGTTCGCGAGCACCCCCGTGGGCCGGTCCACCGTCACCGTGGAGGCCGCCACGTCCACCACGCCGTCCACCTCGGGCGGGGGCTGCGGGGAGGTTCCAGAGTCATTGCAGCCGAGTGACAGGCCCAGACACAGCACGCTCAACCCCAGACAGCGGGCGAGCACAGCGATCCGTGGGGACATGGAGGTCTCCGTCCAGCGAGCAGCCCCGCGCGGCAGCGTGCACTTCACGCAGGGTTGCAGTGCTTTCTAGCAGACCTCCCCCGGCCCCCGCTAAACAGGGCCGGGACTTTGCACACACTGGAATCAGCCGTTGATGGCCTGGAGCACCGCGGCGCCGCCCAGGAGGGACTGGCCGCCGTCGCAGACCATGATGGCGCCGGTGATGAAGGACGCGGCGTCCGAGGCCAGGAAGAGGGCCAGCCGGGCGATGTCGTCCGGGGTGCCGAAGCGCTGCAACGGCAGGGCCTCCGCGAGCTTCTGACGCGAGCCCTCCGACGGAGCCAGGCGGCTCATGCCCTCCGTGCCCTCAATCGGGCCCGGGGTGATGGCATTGACGCGCACGCCCGTGCCGCCCCACTCGATGGCGAGCACGCGGGTGAGCATGTCCACGCCGGCCTTCGCGGCGCACACGTGGGCCTGCATGGCCATGGGCAGGTAGGCCTGGGGCGCGGAGATGTTGATGACGGCGGCGCCCGGCTTGCGCAGGTGCTCGAAGGCGGCGCGCGACACGTTGAAGGTGCCCAGCACGTCGATGTCCATCACCGCCTTGAAGCCGTTGGAGGACATGCCCAGCACGGGCGCGGGGAAGTTGCCGGCGGCGCCGCACACCAGCACGTCGATCTCGCCGTACGCGTCCCTCACCTGCTGGAGCGCCTTCTCCACCGACGCGTAGTCGCGCACGTCCGCGGCCACGCCCATGGCCGTGCCGTGGGCCTGAAGGCCCTTCACCGCGCCCTCCAGCTTCTCCACGTTGCGGCCGTTGATGGCCACCTTCGCGCCCGCCTTCACGAACGCGGTGGCGATGCCGAGGTTGATGCCGCTGCTGCCGCCGGAGACGAACGCCGTCTTGCCCTTGAGCAGCCCATCCTTGAACACGCTGTCCGCCATGGAATCGCTTCCTTTCGAAATCAGCCGAACTCCACGACCTTCTGCCCGAAGAGGCGGTCCACCGCGAGGAGCAAATCGTCGTTCACCTGCACCTTGAGGGTGGTGCCGGAGATGTGCGCCTCCGCCTCCCCGGGGAACAGCACGCTCACCGCCACCGGGGTCGCGCCCGCGTACTTCTTCGCCAACTCGTTGAGCTTCGCCAGCCGCTCCTCGGTGACGATCTCCGCGGGCAGCCGCAGCTCCAGGCGCTTGGTGCGCTTCTCACGCACGGCCTTGAGGCTCTGGATGTCCTCGACGATGAGCTCCGCGGTGGGCGTGTTCTCGTCGCGCTGGGAAATCTGCACCGTGCCGGTGACGAGGATGGGGTCGTCCGACTTGAGCAGGTGCTCCCAGTGCTCGTACCCCGGCTTGGGGCCCTGCTTGGACCACTTGCCGTCCTTGCCCATCACGTTTCGCGTGCCGTCCTTGCCCGGGAAGCACACCAGCTCCGTGGAGCCAGACAGGTCTTCAATGGTGACCCACGCCATGCGCTTGCCCGTCTTGGTGGGGCGCTCGCGCAGCACGGTGATGATGCCCGCCACGGTGAGCTTCTCGTCGCGGCGCGCGCGCTGCACGGCGGTGATGGGCCGCGCGTAGCGCTTGAGCTCCTTCTCGTACTGATACAGCGGGTGGCCGGACACGTAGAAGCCGATGGACTCCTTCTCGAAGGCCAGGCGCTCCTTCTCCGGCCACTCCTCCACCGCCGCGTAGTCATCCTTGAGGCCGGTGCCGGAGGACGCGGGGCCCGCGAGCATGCCGAACAGCGAGCTCTGACCGGCGGCCTTGTCCTTCTGGCTGGAGGAGCCGCGGTTCATCGCGCGCTCGATGGTCTCGAAGAGCTGCGCGCGGGGGCGCTTCTCGAAGTCGAAGGCGCCGGCCTTGACCAGCGCTTCCAGCACCTTGCGGTTGACGCGGCGGCCGTCCACGCGCTCGCAGAAGTCGAAGAGGCTCTTGAAGGGGCCTTCCTTACGCGCCTCCAGGATGGACTCGATGGCGCCCTCGCCCACGCCCTTGATGGCGCCCAGACCGAAGCGGATCTTCCCCTCCACCGCGCCGAAGGCCATGTCGGACTGGTTCACGTCCGGCGGCAGCACCTGCGTGCCCGACTCGCGGGCCTCGCCGATGTGCTTCACCACCTTGTCGGTGTTGTCCTTCTCGCTGGTGAGAAGGGCGGCCATGAATTCGCACGGGTAGTGGGCCTTGAGCCACGCCGTGTGGATGGTGACCAGGCCGTACGCCGCGGAGTGGCTCTTGTTGAAGCCGTACTCGGCGAACTTCTCCATCAGGTCGAAGATTTCGCCCGCGACCTTCAGGTCCACGTTGTTGATCTTGCAGCCTTCGAGGAAGCCGGCCCGCTCGGCCTGCATGACCTCGGCCTTCTTCTTGCCCATGGCGCGGCGAAGAAGGTCGGCGCGGCCCAGGGTGTAGCCTCCCAGCACCTGGGAGATCTGCATCACCTGTTCCTGGTAGACGATGACGCCGTAGGTGTCCTTGAGCACCGGCTCCAGGTTGGGGTGCGGGTAGGCCACCTTCTCCCGGCCGTGCTTGCGGTTGATGAAGACGTCCACCATGCCGGAGTCCAGCGGACCCGGGCGGTAGAGCGCACCCGCGGC
Source organism: Corallococcus sp. AB011P (assembly GCF_003611605.1). Taxonomy (NCBI): domain Bacteria; kingdom Pseudomonadati; phylum Myxococcota; class Myxococcia; order Myxococcales; family Myxococcaceae; genus Corallococcus; species Corallococcus sp. AB011P. The sequence continues at coordinate 34,671 of NZ_RAVX01000015.1, read as the reverse complement.
GATGACGTCTTCGAAGCAGGTCGGCTTCAGCTTCATCACCATTTCGGTGAAGCCGCTGGACTCCATCTGGAAGACGCCGGCGGTGTCGCCCTCCGCCATCAGCTGCCACATCTTCTCGTCGTGCAGCGGGATTTCGTGCCGCTTGATGTCCTTGCCGTGGTTGCGGTTCACCAGGTCCAGCGCGTGCTGGATGACCGTGAGCGTCTTCAGGCCGAGGAAGTCGAACTTCACCAGGCCCGCGGCCTCCACCTCGTCCTTGGCGAACTGGGTGATGAGGATCTTTTCGCCGGGCGGCTGGTAGACGGGCACGAACTCCCAGAGCGGCTTGTCCGCGATGACCACGCCCGCGGCGTGCATGCCGGGCTGGCGGTGCAGGCCCTCCAGCGCGAGCGCGATTTCCAGCACGTCCTTGGTGGTGACGGGGTTGCCCTCCACCTCACCGATGTTCTGGGGCTTTTCGATCATCTCCTTGAGGCGAGGCTCCATCTCGATGGCCTCCTTCAAGGTGATGTTGAGGACTTCGGGCACCAGCTTGGCGATGCGGTCGCCTTCGCTGAAGGGCAGGCCGAAGACGCGGCACACGTCGCGCAGCACGCTCTTGGCCTTGAGCGAGCCGAACGTGATGATCTGCCCCACGTTCATCTCGCCGTACTTGCGGCCCACGTACTTGATGACCTCGTCGCGCCGGTCCTGGCAGAAGTCGATATCGAAGTCCGGCATCGACACGCGCTCCGGGTTGAGGAAGCGCTCGAAGAGGAGGTTGTACGGGATGGGGTCCAGGTCGGTGATGCGCAGCGCGTAGGCGACGAGCGAACCGGCGCCGGAGCCACGGCCCGGGCCCACCGGGATGTTGTGGTCCTTGGCCCAGTTGATGAAGTCCTGGACGATGAGGAAGTAGCCGGAGAAGCCCATGCGCTGGATGACGCCCAGCTCCAGCGTGAGGCGCGCCTGGTACTGCTCGCGGTCGATGGGGTACTGGCCTTCCAGTTCCTTGAAGCGCTGGCGCAGGCCCTCGTAGGCCAGCTCCGACATGAAGGAGTCCGGGGTGTGGCCGTCCGGCACCTTGAACGTGGGGAGCATGGGCTTGCCCAGCTTCAGCTCCACGTTGCACATGTCCGCGATGCGCATGCTGTTGTGCACGGCCTCCGGCGAGTCGGAGAAGAAGCCGAGCATCTCCTCCGGGCTCGTGACGTAGAGCTTGTCGGTGGAGTGGCGCAGGCGCTTGTTGTCCGCCAGCGTCTTGCCGCTGGCGATGCACATGAGCAGCTCGTGCGCCTTGGCGTCCTCGCGCTTGATGTAGTGCGCGTCCGCGGTGGCGACGAGCGGGATGTCCAGGTCACGAGACAGCTGCTTCAGGTTCTCGTTGGCCTTGTCCTGCTCGACCATGCCGTTGGACTGGACCTCCAGGTAGAAGCTGTCGGGCTCGAAGATGCCCTTGTATTCGGCGGCCACGCGGCGGGCGTGGTCCATGTCGCCGCGGAAGCACGCGCTGGTGACTTCACCGCCCAGGCACGCGGTGAGGCCGACCAGTCCCTTGCTGTGCTCCGCGAGCACCTGCTTGTCGATGCGCGGGTGGTAGTAGAACCCGTTCATGTACGCGGTGGAGGACAGGTAGCGCAGGTTCGCGTAGCCCTCCGCGTTCTTGGCCAGGAGGATGAGGTGGTGGGCCACCTTCTCCGAACGGTCCTCGCGCCCCTTGGGGCCCGCGACGTAGGCCTCCAGGCCGAGGATGGGCTTGATGCCGGCGTCCTTGGCCTTCTTGTAGAAGTCGATGGTGCCGAACATGTTGCCGTGGTCCGTCACGGCCACGCTCGACATGCCCTTCTCCTTCACCGTCTTGATGAGGTCCTTCATCCGGATGGCCCCATCCAGCAGCGAATAGAGGGTGTGGAGGTGAAGGTGGGTAAAGGACATGGGCGTTCCGGCTCCCGGTGAAGAAAGAGGCGCCTGAACACTAGAGCCCGCAACCCCTGCTCGCCAGTCCAGTGACGGGGCTGGAAGAAAGAAGCGGGACGCACGCGTGCGGGGCCCGGAAAACCGGCCCGGGAGACACCGGGAGCGGAATTCCAGCCCCCCGTCCGTCCGGGCGTGGGCACTCCTTCCGGCCACGGGGTGGCCACCGTGGGATTCGTGACCACGCTGCCCCAGGATGCCCGCCTTCGCCCGTACACCGCCGACGCTCGCTCGCGCCCTCCTGCTGGGCTGCCGGGCGGGCCTGCTCGTCTTCCTGGCGCTCTACACGCTCTGTGCCCTGCTGAACATGCAACTGGGTTACCAGGGGAACGAGAGCCACGTCGTCACGGAGTACGTGTGGAACGCGTGGCGGAGCGTGGCGCTGTGGCAGGTGGCGCGGCTGATTGGCGCGTACTGCGTGGTGGGGCTGGTGCTGGGGGCGCTGCTGGGGGCCGGGCTGTGGGCGGCGGAGCGCAGCCGGCGCGCGGTGTTCTGGCTGAGCGGCCTGGGGTGCCTGGTGGTGGAGGGCTTCCTGGTTGCGGGGGACATGGCGAGGCATCCGCACCTGTACGCGGCGACGCTGTACGAGCGCTCGGAGGTGACGGCGGCGCTGCTGCGAGGGCTGAGCGGCACGCAGCCGTCAGGTTGGACGTTCGCGGCGTTGGTGCTGCCGGTGATGAGCGTGCTGGCGGTGGTGGGACGGTGGCTGGCGGAGTCGACCCGCTGGCGCGGCGTGCTGGGCGGCGTGACGGCCGCGGCGGCGGTGGCGGGCTTCACGGGATTGGGGCTGACGCGGACGGAACAGGGTCCGGAGTCCACCGTGCGTGCGCGACCGAACCTGCTCATCCTGGCGTCGGACGGGCTGCGGCCGGACCATCTGTCGGGCAACGGCTATTCGCGGTCCACGTCGCCGAACATCGACCGGTTGATGGAGGAGGGCACGCGCTTCAACGACACGGTGGTGCAGGTGCCGCGCACGGCGCCGTCATGGACGACGCTGCTCACGTCGCAGTACGCGGGCGAGCACCCGGTGGTGCACACGCTGGTGGGGCGCGAGGCGCGTGAGACGAAGCTCACCACGCTGGCGACAGCGCTGGAGGCGCAGGGGTACCGCACGGCGGTGGTGGCGGACTACGCGGGGGACCACTTCTCGCGGTTTCCGTATGGCTTCCAGCGGGTGTCCGCGCCGGACTTCCGCTTCCCGGACCTGGTGCGGCAGCGGATGTTGATCACCCATGTGGCGCTGCTGCCGTGGACAGCGCTGGCGCCGGGGCTGTTCAAGGAGCGGGGCGAGTTCCCGGAGCTGACGGACCCTGCCCCGCTGCGCACGCGGGTGCGGCATGTACTGGACGGGCTGCCGGAGGACGCACCGTTCGCGCTGGTGGTGTTCGCGTCGTCCACACACTTCCCGTACGCCGCGCCGTGGCCGCTGGAGGGCAAGTACGTGGAGCGGGGGTATCGGGGGCCGTGGCGGTTCGGTGCGACGCCTCGGATGGAGGTGGATCCGGATGCGCCCGCGACCACGCCGGAGGACGTCGCGGCGCTGGGGGCGAACTACGACGCGGGGGTGCGCACGTTTGATGGGCTCGTGGGGAACGTGCGTGCGGACCTGGAGCGGCAGGGGCGGTGGGACGACACGCTGGTCGTGCTGGTGTCGGACCATGGCGAGCATCTGGAGGACGAGGGGCTGGGTCAGGGCCACGGCGACCACCTGTGGGGCAGCGCGGGGCTGCGCATCCCGTTCGTGGTGCGGATGCCCGGGCAGGTGGCATCCGGGCGGGAGGTGACGCAGCGGGCGCGCTCGTTGGACGTGGCGCCGACGGTGTTGGATTTGCTGGGCGTGCCCGCGCCGGAGTCGTTCCGGGGGCGCTCGTTGGCGCCGCTCGCGCGGCCGGGTCCGGAGCCCAAGCAGCTACCGGATGTGCCCGCGTTGATTGAAACGGATGTCTGGTTCAGCGACAGGGATGGGCAGCCGTACCAGACGGTGCGCATGCCGTATCCGTGGCTCTATGAGATTGCGATGGTGGAGGGCGACACGGGGGAGATTGCGCTGAAGCCGGAGTGGGAGGGCCCGGTGCGCCGGGCGCGGCACCGGGGGTTGTATCTGGGCCGGTGGAAGTTGCTGGAGCTGCCCACGCCGGATGGGGTGCGCGTGCAGCTCTTCGACACGGTGTCGGATCCGTCGGAGCTGCGGGACGTGGCCGGGGACCATCCGGACATCGTGGCGACGCTGCGGGCGAAGCTCGCGGCGGAGTTGCCGGATGCCGCCGGTGAGGCTCGCGGTGCCTTGGGCCCCTGAGGGCTTCAGGGCCCGGCGAGCACGGACTCTGGAGAACGGGCATCCATCCGCCGCAACGCCATCACTGTTCCCACGAACGCCAGTGAGCACACCCCCAGCAGCGTCACGTGGACGGAGGCCGGCAGCTCCGTGGTGGACGGCGCATAGCGAGACAGCAGGAACGACGTCAGGTTGTTGAAGACGTGGACGAAGATGGGCAGCCGCAGGCTTCCCGTGCGCTCCGCGAGCCAGCCCAGGAACAAGCCCATCATCAGGGCCATGGGGCTGTGGATGGGGTCGAAGTGCAGGATGCCAAAGAGCGTGGCTGCGCCCGCGATGCCCGCCGTGCGTCCCCAGCGTTCTACGAGCCGCGTCTGCACGTAGCCCCGGAAGAAGAGTTCTTCCGCGGTGCCCGCCACCAGCGCGCCGAAGAACAGCAACGCCGCGAAGGTCACGAACGAGCCCTGACTCGCGGACTGCAATCCCTTCAGCGACGCCGCGTAATTCCATACGCCCGCGAGCACCGACAAGCTCTCCATCGCTTGCCCCATCGTGAAGCAGCCCACCAGCGCGGCCACCCAGCCCCAAGCAGGTATCGGCGTTCCCGCGTCCAGGCGCAGCCGCTGCCTCAACGGCGTGGGGGACAAGAACCCGCCCAGGAGCGCAGCGACCAACCCCAGGCAACTGGACGTCATCACGGCCGCGACCATCAGCCAGGGCATCAACTTGAGTTTCTCCGTCAGGGCCTGGATGGCTCCAGTGTCCTGCGGGCTCACTCCCGAGCGGAGCATCTCCATCGCCATCGCGATGCTGGCGGAAATGACGCCCCCGACGACGATGGCCGTCACCAGGAGCGCGAACGCAACCAGGACCGTCCACACGCGCGGCGGCGACGTGGGGACCGGCGAATGGGCGGCGGAGGACAGGTCGGAAGGTGAATCCATGGCGAGCGATGGTAGCGCCCAAGTTTGCGCGAGAGGAGAAGGACCTCGTCACCGCGAAGTTCAAACTATCGAGGTGCATGGCCATGGTCCGCGACGACCGCATCCGTGACACGCCTACGAACTCAGCCCTCGGCCTGCTGGGGCGGAGGAACCGCCAGGAGCGTGCACACAACGAGCAGCGCCGCGTGCAAAGAGGTCGGGTACTCCGCCGACGGCAGCGCGTAGCGGCTGAAGCGGCAGGACGTCCCGTTGTTGAGCATGTAGACCAAGATGGGCAGTTGCACGCTGCAGTCAGGTCCACCGGTCAGCTTCAAACATGGCCATCCCCTCCATGTCTATCAGCGGCCCGACCGTCCCCTATGCCTGCTCGCTCAATTATGGGACGAGATCAAGTCTCCAGGGAGATACCACTCCGCCGCCCCCTCGACGCTACTGCACGCCCCCAGCGGGGAGCGACTCGTCACGACATGACTGTTCGATTCTACCTGCTATACTAATCGAATGGTACGCAGAAACCGTGAGCGCCAAGAACAACGAATAAACCGAGGAACATTCAGGCCGCAGACGGATGAGCGACTCAATGCTCCTGTTCCGTCGCTACTACTGGCCACGGACAACGTTCTCCTTGACCTTCTGCCGCGAACGAAGGTGGAGATCATTGTCGCGGACCACATAAAATGGCGTATTTTCAGAACACGCGATGAGATTCGCGCCGAAGACTGCGCAGACTACAACACAGCAGTTTTTGTTGACCGCCACTACCGACTTGCCCATCTACCTCGTGACTCGCACCATCCCCTAAGCCGATGGCCAGATCCTAAAATCTGGCAAGCGACGCCTGATTTTGCGGAACAAATCGGCGCACCGCACAATCAGATTCGAATTACGGGCACAGCCGGCCCCCATGAGTGCGTGATATTGCATCTGGCCGGTATCTACCCATCAAGTCTATTCATTGGCGACATTTATCTCGCCAACCCAAGAATCATCGCGACTCGCCCCATGGGCCGAGACCAGAAATTTGCGGGACTCGGGAATGGAATCTTTCCTGACTTTCTTAAGCGACTCACCAACCTAAGCAGAAGCCTGGGATTCAACACGATTCGAGCACATGCAGTAGACTCCGTGCGCGCATCCGTATTTCAGAAAAGGGGATTCGTGCTAGACGATCTTGACCCTTTTCTCTTACAGGCGGCAGTGTTCAATGGATGCCAAATTCCACTGAAAATTGAAATGAGCAGCAACCCACCATAGCGAAACACCGCCCAGACTGAGGTCACTCGCATAGCGGGCTGTCCCCGACTTGTAACCAGAGAAGTATGAATGCGACGTATTGGTGCGCAAATTCGGGCGAGTGCGCTGCGAGAGTTTTAAGAACGAACTGCTCGTCACCTTCTCGCGCAAGGGGCGAGGGGTGTACCCCTCCTGCAACGCGAAACGGGGTGCGGTTGCAGACGAGCGCGAATGGAGTGCCCTACCGCACGATGCACAAGGTGCTCGACACGGGCATGACGCAGGTGGAGGGCCAGCCCGTCACTGTCAGTGGCACCTTCACCCAGCCCGTCGCGACAGGCACCGTCGCGGTGGACTGGAGACGCTCGGACTTCGAGGCCATGCACACCCAGGTGAACCCGGGCGCGGTCAGCACGTACAACGAAATCTGGATGTCCGCCCGGCCGGCCGCGCTGGGTTCGGCGCTCGCGTCCATCAGCGGGGCGCCCGTGCTCGTGAAGCTCAATCCCGACACGCAGCGGACGGACTCGTCACGGGGAACATGCCCTACAACAACCCGCTCCCTGCGACGTGGCAGAAAGTGGCGCTGGCCGCCGCAGGCTTCACGAAGAGCTACGCGCTGGGAAACGCGGCGCGTTCCAGAACCTCACGGGCGTGGGACCGACGTCTCGCTGCGCTGGTCGAAGCCGCTGGTCGAAGCCCCTGGTCGAAGCCCCTGGTCGAAGCCCCTGGTCGAAGCCCCTGGTCGAAGCCGCTGGTCGAAGCCCCTGGTCGGCACGGCCACGAACTACGTGGTGAACATCTACCGGCTGGGCTCGAGCAACGATTTCACCGCCGCGACGCGGGTGGCGGCGCTGCACACGGCTTTCCAGAGCGTGTACCGGCCCCGGGCGTGCTGCAGGCGGGCCAGACCTACTTCGCGGAGATCCAGAACTGGTACCAGCCCGGCTCGGACCTCGCGACGAGCCCGTTCAAGCGCTCGCTGCCCCGAGGCCGCGCCAGCGTGCTCACCGGCATGTTCAGCCCGTAGCCGCTGAAGTCCCGGGAAGGAGCGCCGGAGCCCTGACGCCATCAGGCAGGGCTCCGGCCCCGAGGGATGTCTTCCGCAGCGACATCGATGGTGGCCCCGGGCATGTTTCGGTTCGCGACCCTATGGTTGCTTCCGCACGGCAAGGGTGATGGACGTCATTCCCCCCGAAGGCTGGAGCGTGACACGGCCCGCGGTGAAATCCTCCTCCCTGAACTGATACAGGAGGACACCGGTGATGGTGTCATTGACGCTGACATCACTGTCCCAGACGCGGAAGGCCCATGGCTCCGCGAGCAGACGACCCGCCGTGGCGGTGCAACCGCCCGAAGTCCACGCGGGCGTATAGCTCTCCACTTCCGGTGTGACGGAGGTCACCGTCGCCCCCGGGCACTGCATCTCCACGAAGACATCTGGCGCGGAGCCATCCGCATCCCAGGCTGTGCCATTGTTGCTAGCCGTGATTTGAGCGGACGTGGGCTGGACGAACCAGACACCCGCCGGATCCGCACCACACGTCTGCTCCGTCTTGCAGACCTGGGCCGCGTTGCACGCCTTGCACGCGGCCCCGGCCTTGCCACACGCAGAAGCAGTGTTCCCTGTCTGGCAGGTGTTGTTGAAACAGCAGCCCGTGCAGTTCGCCGCGGAGCACGTCACCGGGGGAGTGTTGTCCTCCCCCGGGTCGTCACCGCCGCCGCAACCCGCCAGGAACAGTCCCGCGACCACTGCCAACATCCGATGAGTCTTCATGCCTGTGTGACGCCCCAAGAGGTCGGTGTTCGGGGCGCAGGATGTCCAGACGGATGTCAGCTGTCTTTACCTCTCCCGGGGGATGGCGCTTTCAGGGCTCCCGGAAGAAGCTCCCTCAAGCAGGTGCGCGCGGGGATTTGAGGCAGTGGCCAGGAAGGAGCGGATGAAGGAGAGGACGCCGCGAGTAGACTTCCGCCGAGTTACACAGCAGGACGTTCGACTTCGACGTGTTGCGCCGAACGGGAGGTGCCCCTGAGCCCTCTTCCCTCCGGCTCCGGGCCTGCTTGCTCCCCATCCTGAGCGCGAATCACGGACTCCGGTTCAGCCCTCACGAGCCTTGCGCCGGTACTCGCCTGGAGGCACTCAGGTGCGCACACCGCGGAGATTTCACGCAGGGCGACGGCGGGAGTCGGCAAGATGCCGGCCATGAAGCGGACCCTGTGGCGTCGCGTGGGCCTGGCTGTCGCGGCCCTGTTGCTGGTGTTGGTCGTCGTCGCGGCCGTGGGGCTGAGCGACGTGAACGTACCGGAGACATCGCGCTTCGACGCCGACCTGGGCGCCATCCGGGCTCTGGCCGTCTCCACCGGCGCGCCGCTCCCCATCGCACTGCGCAGCCAGCACGTGGGCCGGGCCTCCGGAGTGCCCCACGCGCTCGTGGTGGCCGGCAGCGGCTTCGGAGAGCTCTCCTTCGACTTCAACGCGTACCAGGTCGTCTATGCCGACGGCCGCACGGTGCTGGTGGACGTCGTGAGCGACGAGAAGACGCAGCAGGCCCAGTTCCCCGGCTCGGAGTTCGACGCCGCGGCCTATACCCGGGTCCAGGAGGCGCTGCGCCGCGCGGACGCGACGGTCGTCACCCACGAGCACTTCGACCACTGCGCGGGCATCGCGCACTCGCCATACCTGGACGAGGTGGCGAGCAAGGTTCACCTCACGGACGAACAACTGCGCAGCCCGCTCGCGCAGGAAGCCGGCTTCACCGCGGAGCTGCGCGCCCGGCTCACTCCGCTCCAGTACGAGCGCCTGCACCTGCTGCGCCCCGGCGTGGTCCTCATCAAGGCCCCGGGCCACACGCCCGGCACCCAGCTGGTGTACGTGCGGCTCGTCGACGGGCGCGAGTTCCTGCTCGTTGGCGACGTGGCCTGGCACCAGGACAACATCCGGCTCCCGAGGAGGCACCCGCGGCTCACCAACTGGCTGGGCGGCGAGGATGCACAGGCGATGGCACACCAGCTGCGGTGGCTGCACGACCTGCTGCGCACCGCGCCCGAGCTGCACCCGGTGGTGGCCCACGACGGCGCGCAGATGCAGGACTACCAGCGCCGTGGGCTCATCCTGGACGGGCTGCTCTGAGCCATTGGCTTGGGCTGGCTTTGGAACGGCCAACCCGGTGACGACGCCGCCACCGGGGGCCCTCCGTCCTGTTACTTCGACAGGATGCGAAGCTCCTTGCCCGTCCCGCGCGCCGGATCTCCGAACGTGGCATCCGAGGCGCTGACGGTCCCTGTCAGCCCACCGACCACGTTCCAGAGCGTGTCGGTTCCGAACGCCACCGTCGTCGGCGTATCGCCCAGGGCATACGTCTGGCCCTCGGCGCAGACCCGGGTGAAGTCCTGCTGGACGTTGTATGCCGAGCGGTTGGGGTAGCCGACCTGCCGGTAGTAGCCCAGGTTCGCGCCACCGGAATGCGGATCACCGAAGGTCGCCGCGTTGAAGGTGATGCTGCCCGTCACACCCGGGATGAAGCGGAAGTGGCCGTTCGCTCCGTAGGCCACGTCGCAGGGCCCCGGCAGCTTGAAGGTGGCGCCGTCCGGAACGCCGACGTTGAAGGTGGCGATGTCGTATCCACCGGGCAGGTCCCTGGGCACGTTGATGGGCGTGTAGGGCTGCGGCCCCTGGTCCCAGCCCGTGACGACGAACATGAAGCGCGTGGGCAGCGACTGCTCGTAGAGCAGGAGGTTGTCCGCCGACGTGGTGCCAGCCAGCATGTCCAGGTTCGGCTCCTCCGCCGGAGAGGTGAACTCACCCTGCTGCTTCGCGGTGGCCAGGGCCTGGAGGTACCAATCACGCGCGATGGCCGGGAAGTACTTCAGTTCGAGCGCCCACAGATACGCCTCCTTGAGGATGTACAGCCGCGCCGACAGGGATTGCGTCGGCGCCAGCGTATTCAGGTAGGTGTAGACGCCGACGCCGCTCGACGTGGTGCTCGTCGAGTCGCGCTGGAACGAGAAGGAGAAGTCAAGCGACCCTCCGATGTACGTCTCTCCAGAGGCAGAGAGGCCCGGGGTCCCGACCTCCACTTCCTGAACGAAGCCGGCATAGGCGTTGACATCCAGGTGGACGCCGAAGCCCGAGGTCTCGCTGTTCGACACCCGGTACTGGCCGTCGCAGACCGAGCCGCCGCTCATGGCGAACTTGAGGTACTTCTGGCCATTGATGTTGGTCTCCGTGCCGTACTTCGCGACGACGGCGGCGACGTAGTTGTTGCCTTTGTAGAACTGGCTGAGGTCGGTTCCGTCTGGAGCCGTGAAGATCTGCTGGATCTCCGCCGGTGTCTTGCCGGCGGCCGCCAGCCTGTTCACGCACTCGGCATACAGGTTGAACATCCGGGCGTTGATTGCCGCCTCGGTGTAGGAGTCGACCACGCCGGGCGTGCACGCGTAGCTGAAGAAGTCACCCGCCGCGGTTTCATCCGCGTCCTTCGAGACGACGGGCCAGTGGGCCACGATCAACGGCGCCGGAGTGAACGAGGTGTTCTGGTTGAAGGCGAGGTTCGCCGCCGTGCCGTATTGGGAACGCAGCCAGAACAGCGACCGCCCGAAGTAGCACCCGTAGGGCCGGACCAGGTAGGGAGACGCGTCGCTGAGCGGGTAGTAGGGATGCCGGTAGGCCTTCGTCTGCACCTTGATGCTCTGGGCCGTGAACTTGCCGTCCTGCCAGGCGAAGCGCCCCGAGCCTCCGGCCTTCACGGAGAGGCCGAAGCTCCCGCCCGCCTTGAGGCCATCGAACGCGGCCACGGAGGCGGTCGCCCTCGAGGAGGTCTGGAATCCCAGGGTCGCGGAGAAGTTGATCTCATTCAAGACCACGTCTTCCTGGGTCGTGTTCATCTCGTAATCAAACATGTTCCAGTCGGCCATGCCGTCGGGGCTGGAGTTCCCCCAGACCTCCGGCGCCGGAATGGGCATGGGGAACGGGTCGCATACCGACGTGAGCAGACGCTTGCCCGCGTTCTCCTGCTTCGGCGGGTGGAGGGCGGTCTGCATCTTGAAGTCGCCATACTTCAGGGAGGACATCTGGATGGGCGAACCGATCGAGCTGGAAGCCTCGCGGACCCACACCATCCCCAGGATGATGGGGAGGGTGGTTGCGTCCTGGCTCGACGCTTCGGGGATGGCGCCGACCGAGAAGAACATCGAGAGAGGACCCATCGTGTCCTCTTCCGTGCTCGTGAATATCTTGCCGTACTCCTTCCAGACAGGCGCGGCGACCGACGCATTGAGCTGGCGCAGGGGCAGGATGTCTTGAATCACGGCGATGGAGATCGCGTTGCTCTTGTTGCCGTCGGCGAACAGGGCGACCAGTCGTCCAGCGGGATCCACGGCCAGGCTCGTCCCCAGGGCCTTGCGGCTCCTGGTCGAGTTGGGCCAGTTGAGGAGCATCGGCGCCGGCGGCGAAGCGCTGACGTTGGCGTGGCACGCGGCGTCCAGCGTCCAGGAGAAGGTGGTCGTGTTGGTATGGGTTTCATCCCACAGCGCCGCGATGACGCAGTTGACGGGAGCGTCGGTGGCGGTGGCTCCCGGCTGGGTGACGAGGATGGTGCGGACGTCGAGATGCGAAAGGTTCGAGGATGTCTGGGAAGGACTGGTGGCGGGGGCCGTCACGAACCAGGACGGGAGCTTGGAAACCCAGTTATTGGTGAACGGATTGTAATCACCCGTGTCCAGGACGAGGTGCCAGACCTGCAGCTGGTTGTGCGTGGAATCCCAGACGAGGTAGTTGAGCAGGATTTCCGTCGCGCCCTTGCCGGCGCACGCAGATACGCCGTGGGCGAGGATCTTCACGGGGGTCGCGCTGCCTCCCGCCGTCGTGGAGGGCAGCGAGACCTGGCACCAGTCCGTCGTGGAGCGAGTGGAGCCGGGGGAGACCCGCGTCGCGCACAGGAGGTTGTTCGAGGTGTCGATCCAGAAGATGTAGACGAGGTCGCGGTTCGCGACCACGCCAATGCGCTTCTGGGTCAGGAAGGCGAGGGAGGACTGCGTGGAGTCCTTCTCGATGGTGAAGTGGGTCCAGGGGTCCAGTCGTTTCGGATTCCCCTGGGGGCGGCTGAGGTAGGCGACGGTCGACGCGCTGAAGTAGCCCTGGAGCTTCTTGTCATCGTCGACTCCGACCAGGACCAGGGAGGAGCCGGTCTGGATGAGGCGGAACTCGCCATTGTCGCCGGAGACGTCGAGCGGCCCGGCGACAGGGATGCTGATGACCTCAGTGGTAGGGGGGATGAGAGGGACCTGCGGAGTCGACGGTGAGGAAGAGTTGGGCACGGCGGTTCCATCCTGTCGTGGGGGAGAGCTCGGATAGGGGATGCGGGCTCCGGGGACTCCAGCTAGCAACCGGAGGGCCAGCCGAAGATGCGAGCCCCCTCCCAGGGAACGCCCGGAGTTTCTTGCTCAGCGCCGCGACGTCCGCGTTCAGCGCGGACGCGAATGCGTTCCCCCGGATGCGGGGAGTCGCACTCGGGCACGTAGTACGATTCCTGCTTCGCGGATGTTTCGCGCTGGAGGAGAGCCGATTGCGGAACACCCTACGTGCCTGGAGCCTGTGTGTGTTGCTTGCCAGCGGCTGTGCGACGACGTCGGCGGTTCGTGAGTCGCCGCCCGTTCCCGACGTGGCCGCGCTGGATGCGGAAGCGGCTCGCGCGATGTCCGCGACTGGCGCGAAGGGGCTGGCCATCGCGGTCATCGACAACGGTCGTGTCGTCGCGACCCGGGCCTATGGTTCCCGTGATGCGAAAGGCGAACCGCTGCGCACTGACACGGTGATGTACGGCGCGTCCATCACCAAGACGGTCTTCGCGTACGTCGTGATGCAGCTGGCGGACGAGAAGCGCATCGACCTCGACACCTCCATCTCGAAGTACCTGGACAAGCCGCTGCCCGACTACCCGGACGAGAACCGCTATTCGACCTGGTCCCATCTGGCCGGTGACGAACGCTGGCGGGACATCTCGCCGCGCGTCCTGCTGACCCACAGTGCGGGCTTCGCCAACTTCGGATTCCTCGAACCGGACGAGCGGCTGCGGATCCACTTCGCTCCGGGCAGCCGCTTCGCGTACTCCGGCGACGGCATCATCCTGATGCAGTTCGTGCTCGAACGCGGGCTCGGGCTGGACGTGGGCGCGGAGATGCAACGGCGCGTTTTCGACCGCTTCGGCATGCGCACGACCAGCATGACGTGGCGGCCGGACTTCGCTCAGAACCTGGCCGACGGGTGGAAGCTCGACGGCAGTGTTGAACCGCACGACGAACGCAGCAGGGTGCGCGCGGCCGGTTCCATGGACACCACGCTCGATGACCTGTCGCGCTTCGCCGCCGCGCTGGTGAGTGGTGAGGGCCTGTCGCCGGAAACCTTCGCCTGGATGACCTCGCCGCAGCTGCCCATCACCACCCGAAGCCAGTTCCCTACCCTCCAGGACGAACTGCCGCCGGAGTCACGGCGCAAGGACCTGGCGGCAGGCCTTGGCGTGGTGGTGTTCGACGGCCCGCAGGGACGTGGGTTCTTCAAGAACGGCCACAACGACAGCACCGCCAACACCCTCGTGTGCCTGCCGCGTGGACGCCGCTGCGTGCTCATCCTGAGCAACGACGTCCGCGCCGAGCCCGCCTATCCCCACCTGGTGCGCTTCGTGTTGGGTGAAGCCGGGGTGCCCTGGGATTGGGAGTACGGCGACATGGCGTTCTGGGATGGCCGCTGAGCCTTCACACTTCTTCACCGCCAGCTCAAACCACCGCAACCGGCGGCTTCCATATTGGTTCCAGTCAAGCAGCGGGAAACGACACCCCCACTCCTGGAGCCGCACGCCATGAAGAAGACGCTCGTCATCGCCGGTACCGCCGTCGTCGCCGTCACCCTGCTCACCGGTTTCGGCTGGGGCCGCCATCACCGCGGCACGCCCGACCCGGCTCGCATCAACCAGATGGTCACCTGGAAGCTGGACGACAAGCTGGATGACCTCAACGCCACCGAAGCGCAGCGCTCCTCCATCCACGCAGTGAAGGACCGCCTCCTCAACGAAGGCCAGTCCCTCATGGAAGGGCAGCAGGCCGTGCGCACCGAGGCCGTCACCCAGCTGACGTCCGACGCGCCCGACGCCGCGAAGCTCCACTCGCTGGTGGACGCGCGCATCGACGCCGCTCGCGCCTTCGCCCACAAGGCGGTGGATGCCGTGCTCGAAGTCCACCGCACGCTCACTCCCGCCCAGCGCCAGACGCTCGCCAGCGAGTTCCGCGAGCGCACCGGCGAGAAGTAACGCCCTCCCACGGTGCGCGGCGCATGACACATTCCGTGCATCGCCGTGAACCTTCGTGGGCAGGAATGACGCACGCGGTTATGGTCGGACGGTGGATTACACCGACTACGCTCGACGCATCCGCTCCCACGCCTCCCTGGGGGAGCTCTCTGAATACGGCCAGGTACAGGAAGGGGGGCGCGACTATCCCCTCTTCCGCCTCATCGTCCCGGGCGACCGCTGGCTCGTCATCACGTCCGGCTTCCATGGGGAGGAGCCCGCCGGCCCGCTGACGCTCGCGAAGCACCTGCCGGACATCGTCGCGTACGCGAAGTCCAAGGGCGTGGGCCTGCGCGTCTACCCCTGCATCAACCCCTCCGGCTTCGAGGACGGCACCCGCTACAACCGCAGCGGTGAGAAGCCCAACAACGACTTCATGCGCTACGAGGTCGCCCCCGGCGAGTGGCGCGGCGAGCTCGTGGGTGACCCGTCCATCCTCCGCTGGGCCCTGTACGACGGCGGCCCCAAGGAGACGCGCGCGGTGCGCACGGACCTGGCGCGCTTCCCCGCTCCGGACGCCGCGCTCGACATCCACCAGGACAACTACCTGGGCGGCGTCGCCACGTACGCGTACGTCTTCGGGGACAAGGCCGCGTATCACCCCATGCAGGAGGCCGCCGCCGCGCATGCCACCGTGGTGAAGAGCCGCAAGGTGGATGACAACGCCTACGCCGACGAGCACGGCCTCATCGTCTTCCACGACGGCAGCGTCACCGACTGGTACATGCGACAGGGCGTGCCGTACACCGCCGCGCTGGAGACCACCACGCCCACGTCTCAGGATGCTTGCGACGCCGTGAACCTCATCTGGATCCGCGGCTTCATCGACCTGGCCGCGCGTGGAGAGGGCCCCACCCGATGATTCAACGTCCCCTGGGGAAGAGTGGCCTCACCGTGTCCGCGCTCGGCTTCGGCGCGGGGCCCGTGGGCAGTGAAGCGCTGAGCGACGCGGACGCGGAGGCGCTCCTCAACGGCGTGCTGGACGCGGGCATCACCCTCATCGACACCGCGCCCAGCTACGGCGTGTCCGAGGAGCGGATTGGCCGGTTCCTCGGTGCGCGCCGCCGCGAGTTCGTGCTGTCCACCAAGTGCGGCTACGGCGTGCCCGGCGTGGAGGACTGGACCCCCGAGTGCATCACGCGCGGCGTGGACCTGGCCCTCCAGCGCCTGCGCACCGACGTGCTGGACGTGCTGCACTTCCACTCGTGTCCACCGGACGTGCTCCACCGCCCGGGGCTCATCGAGGCGCTCACCCGCGCCGTGGAGGCGGGCAAGGTGCGCGCCGCCGCGTACTCGGGCGACAACGCCGGGTTGGACGCCGCGCTGGAGACAGGCGCGTTCGCCGTGGTGCAGACGTCCGTGAACCTCTTCGACCAGCGCTCGCTGGACCATGGCGTGGCGAAGGCCCTCGAGCGCGGCGTGGGCGTCATCGCCAAGCGGCCCCTGGCCAACGCGCCATGGCGCTTCCCGGGGCGCCCCTACGCGCACGACGTGGGCGAGTACTGGGAACGGATGCAGCGCATGGCCCTCCAGACGGACGGCCTGGACTGGCCGGAGCTGGCGCTGCGCTTCACCGCGTTCGCGCCGGGCGTGGCCACCTGCATCGTGGGCACCACGCGGCTGGACAACCTGCGCGCCAACGCACGCACCCTGGAGCAGGGGCCCCTCCCCGAGCCCACCGTTCAGGCCATCCGCGACGCCTTCCGCCGCAATGACACCGGGTGGGATGGCGTCATCTGACGCAGCCCGCCAGTCTGACGTTCCGTCCTTCAGCGAAGATTTCAGCGTCGGCAACTGCTCACTACCGACGTTTGTCTCGTCCATCCGGGTCGGGTGCTCAGCCTGGGGGCCATGGCAACCATCCGGTCCATGAACGTGATGCCAGAGTCTGAGAAGGATGGAGAAATGGTGGAGCTGCACCCCACCTCGCTGGATCTGAACCAGGTGGAGCCCACCCCGCAGGTGGTCAACTGGTTGCGCATGCGCGCGAGCCAGTGGCTCACCACGGCGCAGAAGGACTTCAACGCGGCCCTCTTCGCGCGGGACGGTTCGGAGGCGTCGTTCGACCGCTACTGCGATGCCCGCTCGGAGCTGGACTCCGCGGAGGCCTGGGCCCTGCGCGTCTCCGAGTTCGTGACGCTGGTGCGGTAGGAGCCGCGCGGTGTTGATGGGAGGCGGACGTTCGGTGTCCGCCTTTTCCGGAGCCACTGAGCGGGGCTGCTAGCCTTCCGCACCTCCCCTGGAGGAGCCCGCGGATGGCCTTCACGCTGAACGTCAACGGAGCATCCCACGTCATCGACGAGGAGGAGGACATCCCCCTTCTCTACGTGCTGCGCGACACGCTGCGGCTCAACGGTGCGAAGTACGGCTGCGGCGTGGGCCAGTGCGGTGCGTGCACCGTGCTGCGCGACGGGGTGCCGGTGCGCTCCTGCGTCGTGCCCGCGGTGTCGCTCCAGGGACGGGAGGTCACCACGGTGGAGGGGCTGCGCGCTCCGGACGGCACGCTGCACGCGCTCCAGCGCGCGTTCCTCACGGAGCAGGCCGGACAGTGCGCGTACTGCATCCCGGGGATGATCCTCTCCGCGGCGGGACTCCTGCGCCGGAGGCCCTCGCCCACCGAGGCGGACATCCGCACCGCGCTGGATGCGAACCTGTGCCGGTGCGGCTCGCACAACCGCATCGTGCGCGCGGTCCAGCGCGCGGCGGCGGAGCTGGCGGAATGAGCGCTCCGGTCTCCCGTCGCTCGGTGTTGAAGGGCTCGCTGGTGATGGCCTTCGCGCTCGCGGGGCCGGAGGTCGCGTGGGCCGCGCCCGGGCAGAAGAACGGCCTGCCCCAGGGCCTGGCGCGCACGCCCGGGCTGGATGCGTGGATCCGCATCGGCGAGGACGGCGTCGTCACGTTGATGACGGGCAAGGTGGAGCTGGGCCAGGGCATCCTCACCGCGCTGGGACAATTGTGCGCGGAGGAGCTGGACGTCGAACCGTCGCGGCTGCGCGTCGTGTCCGGGGACACTCGCCTCTGTCCTCCTGAAGGTCCCACGGCCGGGAGCATGTCCATTCCCAATGGCGGCGCGGCGGTGCGGCAGGCCTCCGCGGAGGTGCGCGCGCTGCTGGTGGACATGGCCGCGAAGAAGCTGCGCGTCCCGGCGACGCGGCTCACCGTCCGGGACGGCACGCTGCGGGACACGGGCGGACGCGCGCGCGTCACCTACTGGGAGCTCGTGGGAGGAAAGCGACTCCAGCGCGAGGCCACCGGGACCGTCGCGCCCAAGCCCGCCGCGCAACGCAAGCAGGTGGGCCGGTCCCTTCCCCGGATGGACCTGCCCGCGAAGGTGGTGGGGGAAGCGCGCTTCGTCCAGGACCTGCGATCCGACACGCTGGTGCACGGCCGCGTGGTGCGCGCGCCCACGCCGGGTGCATCACTGGTGGCGGTGGACTCCACGCCGGTGGCCGCGATGCCCGGCGTGCTCAAGGTGGTGCGGGACGGA
This sequence comes from Corallococcus sp. AB011P, assembly GCF_003611605.1. Taxonomy (NCBI): domain Bacteria; kingdom Pseudomonadati; phylum Myxococcota; class Myxococcia; order Myxococcales; family Myxococcaceae; genus Corallococcus; species Corallococcus sp. AB011P. The sequence goes on along the minus strand of NZ_RAVX01000015.1, from coordinate 16,437 downwards.
AGCTTCCTGGGCGTCATCGCCACGCGTGAATGGCAGGCGGTGCAGGCCGCCGCCGCGCTGGCCGCCGCCGCGCGCTGGAAGGACGGCGCCCCCCTGCCCGAGGATCCACATGCGTGGTTGCTGGCACAGCGCACGCAAGACACGGTCATCCACTCCGTGGAGCGCCCCACCGACGTCGCGCCCGCGCGCACGCTGGAGGCCACCTATCGCCGGCCGTATCAGATGCACGCGTCCATCGGTCCATCCTGCGCGGTGGCGGAGTGGGACGGCGCCACGATGACGGTGCACACCCACAGCCAGAGCGTCTTCGAGACGGCCGAGGCCCTGGCGAAGATGCTCGGACTGACGAAGGAACAGGTGCACTGCCGGCATCAGGACGGCTCCGGTTGCTACGGCCACAACGGCGCGGACGACGTGGCGGCGGACGCCGCGCTGCTGGCCCGCGCCCTGCCCGGCCGCGCGGTGCGCGTGCAGTGGTCGCGCGAGGACGAACACACGAACGAGCCCTATGGCTCCGCCATGGTGACTCGGGTGCGCGCGGGCGTGGACGCGAACGGGGACGTGCTCGACTGGGATTACGCGCTGTGGTCCATGTCGCATGGGACACGACCCGGGGGCGTTCCTGGCAACCTGCTCGCGGGCCGTTCGCTGGCGAAGCCCTTCGCCCAGCCGACACCCAGGAACGGCGGGCCGCCGAACTACTCCGCCGACCGCAACGCCATCCCGCTGTATGCCTTTCCGGGGCAGGCCGTGACGACGCACTTCGTAACGGCGATGCCCCTGCGCGTGTCGTCCATGCGCGGCCTGGGTGCCTACGCGAACGTCTTCTCCATCGAGTCTTTCATGGACGAACTGGCGCACGCCGCGAACGTGGATCCCGCCGCGTTCCGGCTCCGGCAGCTTCGCGATGACCGGGCAAAGGCAGTCATCGTCCGCGCGACGGAGCGGTTCGGCTGGGAGCGATACCAGCGCAAGCCGCATCACGGACGCGGGCTCGCCTTCGCCCGGTACAAGAACCTGGCGGCGTACTGTGCGGTGTGCCTGGAGGTCGTCGTGCCTCCGGACACACTCGTGCCGCGCATGGTGCGCGCCGTCCTCGCCGCCGACGCGGGCGAGGTGGTCAACCCGGATGGACTGGCCAACCAGTTGGAGGGCGGGCTCATCCAATCGCTGAGCTGGAGTCTGAAGGAGGCCGTGCGATTCGACTCGCGGCGCATCCTGTCTCGCGACTGGGAGGGCTATCCCATTCTCACCTTCTCTGAAGCGCCGTCCGTGGATGTGCAGCTCATCGACCGGCCGGAGGAGCCGTTCCTCGGCGCGGGGGAAGCGAGCCAGGGTCCTTCAGCCGCGGCGCTCGCCAACGCCGTGTTCGACGCCACGGGCCTGCGCGTGCGGGACCTGCCCCTCACCGCGGAGCGACTGAAGGCCCTGAGACAAGAGGCAGCTAGAAACTAGAAGCGGCTGGCGTCGGGCGCTTGGGAGCGTGACGCCAGCCGCAACAGCAGCTGGGGACTTCTATCAATTCCTATGGACTTAGCGCTTCCGCATCGGAACCAGCTTCAGGCGACCAGAGGGTGATGTCGTCGTCAGCCGTCCCGCCGGAACTGCCACCATCCGACCGTCCGGCCCCTGCAGCCCGGTACCGCCCTTCGGGATCGCGACCATCCGGCCGTCGCTTCCCTGCAGCCCGGTACCGCCCTTCGGGATCGCGACCATCCGGCCGTCGCTTCCCTGCAGCCCGGTACCGCCCTTCGGGATCGCGACCATCCGGCCGTCGCTTCCCTGCAGCCCGGTACCGCCCTCAGGAATCTCTACACTCACTCCATCGCTACCACTCAGTTTGATACCCATGTGAACCACCTCCAGTGCGCAAGCGACGCTTGAGGCCTATTTTCCTGACACGCTGGTTCCATTTTTGTGAGTGCCCGCTCAGCCGCGCCATGACGGGAGTGTCACCCTGTCCATCAGGGCTTCGGGCAGTGGGCGCCGGTGTCCACCCAGGCCTGGATGAGCGCGCCGAACTCCGCCTGCGTCCCGGGCACCGGCTCGCGTCCGGGGCCCGGGTTCCAGCCCCAGCCCACGAGCACGTCCTCCGCCATGTGGTGCTGGATGGCGGACAGGTCCTTGCCGCCGTTGCGCTTCGGGTCCTTGAGCTGCTCGCAGATTTCGCCCAGCGAGCGCCCCACCCACGCCATCCCCACCGGGGCCAGGGCCCACTTGGGATTGCCCGGGATGCTGGCCACGGTGGCGCCCACCGTGGGCGTGTTCGTCGCCTGATGACAGGCCGTGCAGGGCAGTCCGGGCGCGCCGTGGCCATCCTCGCCGCCCACCACCGCCGGGACGTGCGCCTGCTGGGCCATGCCCTGCCGGGGCCGCCCGTCCGGCGGGTGGCAGTTGGTGCAGCGCGGATGGGCAATCACCCGCCCCGCCTCCACGAAGAGCGCCACGGAGCGCGCCTGCGTGTCCTCGATGCGCGCGAAGGACGCCACGGGCCGCAGCGCTCCCGGAGCAACGGGGACTTCAGCATCAGGCGACCGCGTCGCGCTCCGGCAGCCCGTGAGCGCGGCGACGGCACACGACAGCAGGAGGACGGCGCGGTGGCTTCGCATGCACTTGGAAGCGTGACATGGGACGACAGGGGCCAGCCATTCTGGTCCCCGCCGAATGTCCACCTTCCGGACTCGGAACGCCGCCGCCGGGAGGCGGCTACTGCGTGCGGCCCTCAGCGCCCCACGCCCATGCGCGTCCACAAATCCAACAGCGTGCGCAGCACGGACGCGTCCGGCACATCCGCTGCGGGCGGCACGTCCACGCGGATGCCGTGCGCCGCCAGCCGCGTGAAGGGGTTGTTCGCATCCGGCGTCTTCAGCGGCACGGACGGATCCGCCGGCCGGAAGCCGAACGCCAGCGCCCGGGCCTGCACCTCCGGGCTGCGCAGGAAGGCCACCCACTCCAGCGCCGCCTCGTGCTGCTCGGGCGTCACCCAGTCCGCCTGGAGCACCGCCGCCGGATGGTCGCTCCACAGCGTCACCGGCGGATAGTCCACCCGCAGCGGCCCCCACCGGCCCTGCGCGTGGTCCAGCTGCGCGATGGCCAGGCTCTCGTACACCAGCGCCAGGTCGTAGCGGGACGGCCCGTAGCGCACCAGGTCCGTCATGAACGTGCCCGTGGACGGCTCGAAGCGCGTCACGCCCCGCTCCAGTCCCTGGAGCCAGGCCTGATAGCCCGGATCCAGCAGGTCCCCTTCCTTCACGCCCTCGCGCCGGCCCAGGTACTCCAACGTCGCGGACAGGAGTGCCTGCAGGCCGGAGTTGGACTTCCGGGGGTCCGTGTGGCCCAGCTTCACGAAGCCCCACTCCGGCGGGCCTCCCACCGCGGGCCAGCCCCGGTCGCTCGCCACCGCGCGCTGGAGCGTCTTCCACGACAGGGCCGCGCCTCCACCCGCCTTGCGCAACACCTCCATCCGGTCCTGCCAGCCCACGAACACGAGCGGCGTAATCACCAGCGGATGCGGCGCGGCGTCTCCCTGCGTGGCGAACAGCGGCCCGTGCGAGGCGTCCGTCGCCCAGTCCGCCGCGAGCATGCGCAACTCCGCGCTGTCCGCCGGACTCCACACCGTGGGCTTCTCCCGCCCTTCCAGGATGGCCTGCGCCGCCTCCAGCGAACCCCGCCCCACCAGCGTCACCCGCACCCGCGGATGCGTCCGCTCGAACTCCGCGAGCGCCGCCTCCACCCACGCGCGCTTCTCCGTGCTGTAGAGGAACGTGATGTCCGTCACCCGCCGCCGCGACGGCAGCACGGTGGACTCCGGCTCCGGCGTCCCCGGGCGGGGCGCCATCGGGGCCGCCAGCAGGTAGAACACCCCCAGCAACGCGGCCAGCATGCCAATGACGAGGAGAGCCCGGGGCTTCATGCTCCCCCTCGTACCCCGGGTCGCGGTCCCGGAAAGCCCACCGGCGCTTTTGTCACAACCCTGTCACTCACAGCCTCTCCCCCGGCCGCTCCCCTTCCAGGAACCGTCCCGCCAGTTTGTTTGTCCTCATAGGACTGGCAGAATGGGCCAGATGATGACACTGGCACGAAGCATCGCGCTCCTGGGACTGGGAGCGGTGTTCGGGGGCTGCGCGGCGAAGCAGGCCCCGCCCGTCCAGCACTACGCGCTGGGCATGTCCCGGGCGGAGTACCGGGACTACACGGGGGCGAAGGCGAGCCCCTGCGACGCGGAGCCGCGCTGGTTCCAGGACGAGCTGACCGCGGTGAACGGCCTGCTGGCCCGCTTCGTCAAGGAGACGGAGCAGGCCCTGGACCCGAAGGCGCTGGAGCACGCGAAGCACCTGGCGCTGCTGGAGGAGGGCCTGCGCACGCTGCCCCCGGTGCTGAAGGTGCACGAGAACAACCTCCAGGCGCTGAAGACCTGCGACTTCCGGCGCGCGGGCGCGTTCCCGGACCTGGCCCGGCGCGGCGGGGAGCTGCTGACAGAGACGCGGGAGCGGATGGAGCTGGGGCCCCGGATTCAAGCGGCCGCGGCGCTGCGCGAGGCGCAGAAGCAGTGGCGCGAGCAGGGCGCGGAGCGCGAGGCGAAGGCCCGCGAGACGTGGTGCCCGAAGCCCTCGAAGGTGGGCCAGCCGGACCTCTTCTTCGCGCGCGTGTCGCCGGACGGGCGCACCGAGTGGTTCTTCTGCGACGGCCACGTCGTGGAGAAGTCCGGAGGCGCGGACCCCGCGCTGCTGAGCCCCGAGGGGCTGTCGAAGGCGGAGCGCCGCCGGGTGCAGGCGAAGAAGTACCTGGACGCGGCGCAGGCCTACCCCGAGGAGGAGATGGACCGCGAGCCCACGGCCGCCACCCTCCAGAAGCCCGCCGCGTCCGCGGGTGGTAGCGCGGCGGAAAGCGCGCCCTAGCCACGGGCGTGACGCGCGGGCCTCCGCCGTCACGCTCCCAGCCGGGCGAGCCGCTTGGACAGGTGCGCGTCGCCCCCCGCGTCCACGCCGCCCACGAAGGCGGCGAGCGACTGGCCCACGCCGGACAGGTGGGCCTCCACGTGCGGCTTGAGCACGGTCCAGCGCTTCGTCCAGGCGTCCTCGGAGCCGTCGCGCAGGTCGGGGCGCTCGCTGAGGAGCGCCGTCACGCGCAGCGCCAGCTCCGGGTCGTTGAGCGTCCGCGCGGCGGCCACGCCCGCCGGCACCGAGCCCGCGGGCGCGGCCTTCCACATCTCCGCCGCGCGCTGGAAGGCGGCCACGTCCACCTGGGACAAGAGCCCCAGCGCGTGGCGCACCGGCAGCCGTCCTTCCGCCTTGGGCCCCACCACGTGCGCCATCAGCGCGGTGAAGGGCGCGGCCAGGGCCGGGTGCGCCGCGGGATCCACGCCGCCCAGGGCGCGGAGCGCGTGACGGGCCTTGCGTGAGAGGCGCGTCACCTTCCAGCTGGGCCCCTTGAGCTTCGACTGGAGCAGAGAGAGCGCGGACGCGGCGGCGGTCACGGCCTCAGGGCCAGGCGTGGCGGCGACCACGCGGCGCGGCAGCACGAGCGCGGGGGGCGGCGGGGCGGCGGCCTTCGGGGGCGGCGCGGGCGGGGCATCGCCCGTGCTCACCTCTGCGTAGCCCTCACGGACCTTCTCCGCGACCTTCTTGTTGTACTCGCGCAGGGCGGCCTCCTCGTCCGGGAAGGCCTTCTCCTTGCGCTGCCCCGCGGTGCCGATGCGACCGTAGGTGACGATGAACGTGGCGCCCTGGACCTCGGGCATCCAGAACTTGGAGCTGTTGCCGTCGACGAATTCGAACCTGCGCATGACCCGGGAGGCTACTCCAACCCGGGGGGACTTTTCCCGCGCTTCAGCCCGCGTTCGTGGCCAGCGAGCGCAGCCCTTCGTCCCGCGACACGCTGCCCGTGTAGCCCAGCTCCAGCCGGGCCTTCTCGTCGCTCACCGTCACCTCCTGGCCCGCGAGCAGCAGCTCCGTGCGGGACAGGGGCGGAGAGCTCTTGAGGCCCAGGATGTCCCAGACGAAGTCGCTGACCACGGCCACCGTCGCGGCCAGCGCGGTGGGCAGGGTCTTGTCGCCGGGCTCCACGCCCTGCGTCTTCAGGAGCGCGGTGACGAAGGCGCGGAACTCCACGGGCGCGCCGTCGGTGAGGAAGTACGCCTGACCGCCGTGCCCCTTCTCCGCGGCCAGCAGCATGCCCTCCACGACGTTGGCCACGTGGCAGGTGGACGTCAGGTAGTGCCCGCCGCCAATCCAGCGGAAGCGCCCGGACTTCACCGCGGCGACCAGCGCGGGCAGCACGGTGGTGTCCCCCGGCCCCCAGACCATGCGGGGCCGCACGGCGACGGTGGTGAACTCCGGCGAGTTGACCTGGAGCACGAGCCGTTCAGCCTGGCCCTTGGTGGACGGGTACGGGCCCACGGGGCGCTCGGGCAGCGGGTGCGTTTCGTGGAGGTTCACCATGGGGCCGCCGTCCACGAGCACGGCCTCCGTGCTCACGTGCACGAAGCGCTTCACGCCGGCCGCGCGCGCCGCCTCCAGCACGGCCTCCGTGCCACGCACGTTGGTTTCGTAGAAGGCCGCGCGGGGGCCGGACATCTTCACGTGCGCGGCGGCGTGGAAGACGGTGTCGCAGCCCTCCATGCCCAGGCGCAGGCGCTCCGGGTCGGAGAGGTCGCCCTCCCATGGTTCGCCGCCCGCGGCCTGGATGGCCTGCGCGGCCTCTGGAGAACGGGCCAGCGCACGCGCTGGTTCCCCGCGCTTCGCGAGCGCCGCGAGCAGGTGCTTCCCGACGAACCCCGAGCCACCGGTGACGAACGCGCGCACGTGTGAAGTCTCCTCCGTCCGAGGACGCCGCTCCTACCACTCCCTGCGCGGGCCGGGTAGCCCGCGCCTGTCCGTCAGAACATGTCGCGCAGCGAGGGGGCGGGGCCCGAGAACAGGGCACTGGCGGTGTCGAGCGACGCGTCGTCCCCGGTCAGCATGCCGGCGAGCTGGAGTGCGCGAGGCGTGAGGAAGCCGGTGTAGAGCGGCGCCAGGGTGCGCACGTGCAGCTTGAGGCGGCCCTCGCCGCCGGGCCGGACGCGGGCGGTGCCGCCTTCCACCTCCAGCACGAAACGCCCCGTGTTCTCCGGGAGGAGGTCGTCCTCCACGTCCAGGTGGAGCGCGCCGGACAGGCCGGGAGCGAAGCCGCGCGCCTCCAGGGCCCGGGGGACGTCCAAGAGGCGCGTCATCCAGTGCATGGAGAGCTTCACCTGGTAGGTCTGTTCGCGCAGCAGCGCGAGGAGCGGTTCGTCCGCGCCGCCGAACCACATCACGTCCCGCGCCAGCGAGCGGTGGTCGCCCAGGAAGCGCAGGAGCCGTCGCGCGGCGGCGGGCGTGGTGGCGGTGAAGTCCGTGAGCTTGAGGACCTGCGTGGGCACGGCGCCCTGGGGCGAGAGGCTCCGCACGAGGTACACGTAGCCCTCAATGCCGGACGCGCCCTCCACGACGTAGCCGTAGGCGGTGTCGCCGCGGGGCGTGCGCACGCGCCGCCAGATGTAGTCCCCTCGGTCCAGCCAGCCGTGGTGCTGGGAGGCGAAGCGCCGGTAGCACGCCTCCACCGCCGCGTCGTCGGACGGGCGCATGGGACGCAGGGTCAGCGAGCGTTCCCCCAGCTCCAGCGAGGCTGCTTCGACGTGGATTTCGTAGCGCGCGCCGGAGACCTCGTAGCCCACGCGCCGGTAGAGCGGCTGGGTCGCGGGGTAGAGGACGGAGAGGGGTGCGCCTTCGTCGCGCATCTCGCGCAGGAAGTGATGGAAGAGGCGCGTGGCGGCGCCGGCGCCCCGGTGCGCGGGAGCGACGCCCACGCCACCCACGCCGATGAGGGGCACCGAGCGGCCGCCCAGGAACTGGCCCATGCGGATGAGAGTGAGCGTGGCGGCCACGTCACCGTTCACGCGCAGGATGCGCAGCGAGGACTCGGAGAAGTTCTTGCGCACCACGGTCTCGGAGTCCGCGAGCGGCATGGCGAACGCCTGCGCGGTGATGTCCGCGATGGCGGCCAGTTCCTGCTCATCCTTCGGCGGTCCGTAGGCGTCCGTCTCCATTCCGCATCCCCTTGTTTTGCGTCAGGCGGCGCAGCATGGCGCAGTGGAGGGAGCACGGGAAAGGCCGGGCGGATCCGCTGTCACTTCGTGGGCTTCGGGGCCGGCGGCAGGCGTCCGTACTTCCGCAGGGCCTTCACCAGCCGCTCGGGTGGCAGGCCATGGACGCGGACGCTCTGGAACCCGGTCATCGTGTCGGAGGCGAGCATCGAGTTCAGGATGGCCTCCTGGGTGGCCTGCACGGTGGCTTCGAAGAGGGGGCTCATCCGCTCGTTGTCGAGCATGGAGACCGGAGCGACCTCCGTGGAGCTCACGGGCTGGGTGGAGAACGCGAGGAAGATGTCGCCGGAGGAGTTCTCTCCCAGGCCGCCCATCTTCCCAATCGCGAGAGGCACGCGCCGGGCCACGCGGTCGAGTTGGTGCGGCAGGAGCGGCGCGTCGGTGGCCACCACGATGATGATGGAGCCCATGCCTTCCGGAGGCGGCGGACCGGCGCTGGCTCGCCGCGAGCAGGGCGGCAGGTTGGCGCGGTAGGGGCCTTTGGGCGGGGCGTCTCCGAAGTAGCAGGAGCGCAGGTCGGGGATCTCCTCGCCCACGGGAGCGCCCGCGACGGAGAAGAGGCGGCGGCTGCCGTAGTTGCACTGCACGAGCACGCCGAGGGTGTAGCCGCCCTGCTCGGCCGGGAGCTTGCGGGAGGCCGTGCCGATGCCGCCCTTGAAGCCATGGCAGATCATGCCCGTGCCGCCGCCCACGGAGCCCTCCGGAACGGGACCCGGGCGCGCGGCGTCGAGCGCCTGCATCGCGTGCAGGGGCCGGACGTGGAAGCCATCGATGTCGTGGAGGAAGCCGTCCCAGGTCTCCGCGACCACGGGCAGGCCCAGCTCCCAGGTGAGGTCCCGTTTCTGGGCCCAGGCGATGACGCCTTCGTGTACGGCGCCCACGGCGTGGGTGTCGCTGATCATCACGGGGCCGGAGAGCAGACCGGACTCCTTCACCCAATGGGTGCCGGTCATCTCACCGCTGCCATTGAGGTCAAAGGTCGCCGCGAAGACAGGCTGCGCCACGGCCTCCCGGCCCCGGGGCAGCACGGCGGTGACGCCAGTCCGGACAGAGGCGCCGGTGTTCAGCGTGACGTGGCCCACTTCAACGCCCTTCACGTCGGTGATTGCATTGAGCGCACCGGGCTGTCCGCCGAAGGGGATGCCCAGGTCACTGGAGCGCGGACGCGCGGTGCTTGTGATTGACAGGAGGCACAGCAGGCCCAGGAGGACGGAGGGACGAAGTTCCATGAGCCAGGGTTCTACACCTCGACGAACTGTCCTCCCACGATGCCTGTCTGTTCCAGTGCGGCCTTGAGGTCGCCATCGACGATGAGCGCGGACCGAAGTCCCCACGGGCGGAACACACGCTCGTCAGCGACCCTTGCCTTGTCGATACGCAGCCCGGCGACGTACTTGTATCCCCCGACCTTCTCGGGCTGCCCGTCTTCAGGAGTCCAGAGCTTGAACTCTTCACTCGCGGCCTCATCAACGCATCGGACCGTGCGCGCCGCGACGAGGAGGAAATAGGGATCGACCTGTCCCTCGACCTGCACGGGAAAGAGCTGCACGTCGTTGGGGGCCAGCGCGCGAAAAACTTCTGCGGCCCGAGTACTGAGAACGGGCGTGACCCCTACGCCAGCGGAGGTTGCGCCGCAGAAGCATGATGTTTGCTACCCGCATTCGCTCCATTCGTTGGCTCGGGCCCCTCTCGACGTTCGAACAGACCAAGAGTCGATGGACGCCCGCGAGAAGTCCACCTCGCCCGCAAACCCAATTGGTCGAACAGCCGCTCCTGGAGCTTTTCCCACACGCCGGCCCGGGTCCACGACTCCAGCCAGCGCCAGGCAGTCATGCCCGACAGGCCGAACTGCTTGTAGGGCAGCATCTTCCGGGGGATTCCGCCTCGAAGCGCGAAGACGAAAGCTTCCAGAGCCGCTCTATCGTCCGCCCGGGGGCAGCCCGGCTTCTTCCTGGAACGAGGAGGGAGCGGCAAGGGAGCTACGCATTACCAGAATACGTCGGAGACGAGTTCGCGGACCAGGCCCTTCAAGCTGGGGATAGTCGTTGCCAACGATCAGTTCGGCGCCGGCTTTCGTTTGAGCCTGCCAGGGGCTGACGGGCGTGGCAGTCGAAAGCCAGGCCACGGAGCAGATGGAGAGAGAGGGACGCCTGTCGCGGACAGAGGTAGTACGCCGCGTGGGAGGCAGGGAGGCAGGGAGGCAGGGAGGCAGGGAGGCACCCGTAGATTATTGGGCGCGACGGCTGCGTGGTTCCAGCGACAGTGCGATCCGATTGAATGCGAGACCGCGTACAAGCCGACCTCCGAAGTTGATTTCGGAGGAATGACAGCCGATGGCGGAGCTGGGGCGGGTCTGCGGTTTCCCCACCATGAGCTGGACACTCATACGTGTGGAGCACCTCACGCCGCAGGTTTGGAGTGCACTACCATCCCAACTACCTGGCCGAGCTCCGGCTCATCTTCAATGGCGAGCAGATCGCTCGCGCGCACCGCATCCATTCCACTTGAAATCCCGCAGCCATCTCCACGGTGAAGCGCAAGCCCCTCTGGCGGCGGCTTGTGTTCGAGATAAAACATCTGCAATATGGAGCCCTGCGCGTCTGACTCAGGGGGTGCACATGGCAGAAGTGCCGGTGCGAGGTTCATGGCGTCGTCCCACGGTGCGTGGGGCTGAGAGCGGGACTGTGGATGCGTCCGGCACCCGGCCGCCTCTACATCGTCGCTTCGTTCACTACCAAGGAATCATCATGAGAGTTCAAGCGACCTTGGCGGCGATTGCCGCCGCGCTGGCTGTTCCAGCCCATGCAACCGCCCAGGAACTCCTCAAGGTAAAGTTCGGTCCGGCAGGCCCTATCAGTCCACTGCCCATTACCAAGACCTTCTATCTGGAGGGCGAGGTGCCAGCCTCGGTCATGGAGGTATGGCCGGTCTTCGTGCGCTACCGCCGGTCGCCCTTCGCGGCCCCAGCGTTGGAGTTCCATGAGGCTGACAACTGCCAACAGGTGTCGGAAGCGCTCATCCTGGACGACAATCCAGACACTACCCTTCTTGGGAAGCGCCGGGGCCGCATCGGCGTCAATGAACTCTGGAACGACAACTCGGGCAACACCGTCTATGAGGATCTTCGCATCGATCACGGCGCCTATGTTCCAGGGGGGTGGACACGCCCAAAGGAAGATGAGGGCAAGCAATCCACCTTCAGCGTGCTTGTCTCGGCCCCGGAGTTCTTCGTCGACGGTGCCGACTACTGCCTCTTCGTCTACCACAAGAAGACAGAGATTAGAGACGACGCCATCACGGTCCGCAAGCTGGTGATTGGCTATCTTGACGCGGTCGAGGCTGTTCGGAATGGGGCTCCGGCATCATGCTCAGCCCCGGACGGAAAGGCGCTGCCCGAGGAAGAGTGTCTCGTAAGAGCACTCAAGGAGCAGTTGCACCTCGCCAGGAACGAGGAAGAACTCCTTGGCTACGTGAAGGGCACGCTCGTCAACGCAGCCACCCACCTGCGCTACGCCCCTGGCGACATCGTTGCGGAACTCAATGCGTGGCCGGGCCTGCTTGCAGCGCACAGCCATGCTCAAGGTTGGCGGCCGAGCAGCCAGTTTCTCAGCATCGACACAGATCCCCTGGCACATGCAATTGCCGAGACACTTGTGGCGCAAGGCAAAGAGCTGGCCTGGAACGGGAACACCTACCTCTACAAGAAGCTGAAGGTCACACACCTCAGGCTCCGGGCGGACTTCAAGGGGCTGACACTGGCCTCCTCCGCGAAGCCCCAAAGCGTGGATGATTTCGCCGATGTGGACCTCGACCTGGAGACGATCCCGGCCTTGGGGACCAAACTGACGCTGCGCGACGTGCTCGAATATGGGGCTGCCAGGCTTCGTGTCGGCAATGGGTTCGAGGACGCGTTCGCCGCGGCAAAGCTGGTGGAAAAACATGTGGGACTGATAGCCCAAGCCCAAGGGGACCAGGCTCTCCAACTCAAGTCCTCGGATGAGACATTCGCAGCAGGCTTGCAAGCACGACTGCAGGCACTGGCGGACTTTGAACAGCGTGCCCATCAGCTCTGCGTGGCCGCAGCCGCATTCCCAAGGAAACCTCTCTTGGGTGGCACTGAGCAAGAGGTCCTCGCCTCGTTGGGGCAGTGGATTTCCACCCAGGTGCTGAAAGATCCTCCCGATAGCAAGTATCAGGACAGGGCTTGCCCCCCAAGGGCGGACGATCCGCGAAAATGGCCTGAGCGCTATCGGACTGCACCGAGCCATGGCCTGAGGAGGGCCGTGGAGCGGCTCCAGGAATACATCTCAGCCGCCAAGATGTGGCGCGACGCGGAGCGAGACTCGGTGGCGAAGATCGCAGAGAGCCGCATCAGCCCTCCCATCGTCTCCACGACCGCCAACGCCCCGCTTAGCCAGCTGAGTCAGTCGAGCTACGTCGAGGAGTATATCACGCCTATCGTTGGCTATGGCCTCCTGCCAGCTGAGAACGTCGAGAGCATCTCGCGTGTGACTGTCGGCATCGAGCTGACTGCCTATCCCAACTCGGTGAACTCGCCCATGTGGAGCAATGGCTCGAGCGACTGGGGCCGGGCTTTCGCGCTGCAGCTCGGGATCCTGGCGTCTCCCTTCGGGCCTCAGAAGCGGCTGAGCGCTCCACCAGATCTCCCCGTGCCATTCTTCGCGGCTCTGGCCTTCCACCCCGCTCCCTACGTCAGCGTCTCCTATGGCGCCGCTTTCGTCGGTGAACGCCGCTCCACGCTGACGCAGGAGCAGCCCCGGTGGTTGGTCACCCACCTCTTTAGCCTGAGCCTTCAAGCCAACATCCCCGGGCTGCTGGCTGGCCGTACCCCCACCGCCGTGCCAGTCAAGTGAGGACGAGATGCCCAACCAGATCAAGAGCGCGACAGTCGAGTCCAATCCGACCCGTTCGAAAGCCTCAGCCAGAGCGATTGTCACCTACGAGAAGGATGGTGCCGACACCCTATTCATACATCCCAGCGAGGGTTTCTCCGTCACCCCGGAGAGCGTTCTCCTGACGCAGCTCGATCGGCAAGCCTTTGGCATCGTGTTCGAGCGGTCACCGCAAACCGCAACCTCTGCCTGCAGGGTGAGCTGGACGCTCGGCGATGCCCAGTATACGTCCATTGTGGAGGTATTCCCCGCGGCTCCCCACTTCGAGGTCACCGCGGAGAGCCGCTCGCTTCGAGATGGCGGCTCCGTCACGCTCAAGCTGCGCCACCTACCCGGCGCAAGTAGGCGGCTCAAGGTACGCAACACCCCCTCGTTCGAGGCAATCCTTCAGACAAACCAGATGGAGCAGCGCGTTGGGGCGTCGCCCCTGGTCGAGTCCGAGGTCGTCCTCGTCATCCGGCGCCGTGCCCACACCAAGGGGAGCTACGCCGTGGTCGACCTCGAACTCGACGGCGAACTCCGCTCGCTCACGTTCAAGATGGAGAAGCCATGAACCGGGGCACGTACCTGCTCATCCTGCTCTTCGCGGGCTGTTCGGCGTCGGAACTGGAGGAGGGTCCCACCCTATATGTGGAGCGATGGGATGCACAGCAAAAGTGTTTCCGCGCCTGCGGCGAGGTGCCTGCGCCTCCAGCGGAGCTGGGCTTAGAAAGCTGCGCGGACTCAAGCGTCGTCCCGGGCGAGTCATGCCAGTTGAGACAGGGGACGGACCTGCTCCGGGTGATGGCCCACTACACAGACCTGCGGTTCGACAACCTGAAGGAGGTGACCGCCCCCACCCTCAAGATGCAGCTCGATGGAGCATCGCAGGGAAGTGACAAGACGCTCGTGCAGCGTCACCTTAAAGCGCCCTACGACCAGGAGTACGCTGCGGTAACAGAGGTCTTCGTCCCCTCCACGCCTGGGCGGAGCCTGACGCTCCTCGTGGGGGACGGCACATACACGACGCCTACGCCAGCCCTTCCGCTCACGGTGCCCGGCGAGTTGTCCCTGAGAGTGGGGAGCTGCGCGAGCAACATCTGTGACGGGCTCCCGGCGGGCCTGGGCGAGGAGGAGCTTGTTGTCTCGGCACCGGCGGGTATGGGCCGGGAGGCCGTCGTCTATGCCACCGCGCTGGGGCAGACCACCAAGCTGGAACTGGCGTTGGAGCGAGAAGGAGACCGGCTGGTGGGGCGAAAGTTCCTCTCCGTGCCGGATGCCCCCGAGGGAACATGGCGCTTCGAGGGGCGTATCGACTCGTACGCCCTGCCAACGCGAGTGGTGAACCTCACAACGCCTGACATCTCGGCGCACGTGGAGGGCTGTGACAGCGAGTCCTGCGAGGCCGTCGCCGGAATCGGTACGGTCGGCATTGTGGTCCGCGTTCCGGCGACGCTGCGCAATCGACAGGTGACCATCGCCTCCGTGTTGGATGGCATCGAGATGCCAACATCCACACCACTCGAGCTCACCGAGAGGGAGGCGGACTCGTTTCTCGGGCGCAAGGTGCTGGTAGCGCCCAATCAGCCGGGCAGCACGTGGCAGTTTCGCGTGCGGGTGGGGAACTTGCTGCCCGTGACGCCCTCGGCGCACCTGCTCCTTCGTGGGCCTCGGGATGCGCGCATCGCCTTCGTGGGTCCCACCATCACGCTCTCCCAGGTGGACTTCTCCAATCCCGCCTCTCCGCCCCGGCGGGCCGCGCGAGAGGTTCTTGAGAGCTGCCGCACCATCGGCGTCGCGGTGATGTTGCCGGATGAGCCGAAGAAGACCGTCCGGGTGCGCACTTCGTTGGGCACCTTCAGCAACGGCTCAAGTGAACAGCAAGGGATGCTAGATGAGTTGGGCCGATTGCTACTCCCTCTTCAGTTGGGCGAGGAGGAGAGTTCCCGGACGGTCATCCTTCAGGTGCTGACCGGCGATGTTCTCCGAGGCGCCGCGACATGGAAACTCGATGAGGTATGGCCCACGGGTGGCCAATTGCTCGCGCCCCGGACCACTGTGGAGGTGGGCCAATCAGGGATTCCGGATGCACAGCTCTTCGGGCGCCTGACCGCCCCTAATGGTGCCCCTTTCCCCCCGGGTACGCAGGTCTCCCTCTCGCTGCAGGCGGTGCCAGACGCATCAAGCCCATCCGCGGCCTGCGGGCCCCTGCTCCCCCCTGAGCTGCTGAACTGCCAGCCTGGCATGGGGTGTCTGCTCGCTCCGCGTACCGCCACGGTCCAAGACAGTGGCGAATTCATCATTCCGCTGACGAGGGGGCTGTGCTTCCTCGGGCAGGTCACGGTGACGGCACGGGCCCGAAGTGGGGCCGAGGCAGCTCCGGACGTCTGCCTGGGAGACCGACAAATCTCCAGCGAGCCCGTGCCCGTGGGGGTTGTGTCGTTGCAATTCGTGGCGGCTCCTTGAGGGGGCTCCTGGCCTCTCCCAGGCGGCCTCGGTCGCGGGGCGGACAGCAGCGATGTTCAGGGGCTTACCCTTGAGTCGGAGTTCTACACTTCAACGAACCTCCCGCCCACGATGCCGGCATGTTCCAGGGCCGCCTTGAGGTCTCCATCCAGGATGATGGGCAGGAGAAATCCCCAAGGGCGGAAGATGGCGGCGTTGCCCACCTGCGTTGTGTCGATGCGCAAGCCGGAAACGACATGGTACTCCCCCACCTTGTCGGGGCGTCCGTTCTCGGGCGTCCAGCGTCGTGCTTCTTCACAGGCGGCATCGTCGATGCAGCGAATCACGCGCATCACATTGAGCAGGTAGAACGGCTCGGCCTGTCCCTCGACTTCCACCGGGAAGAGCTGCACGTCGTGGAGTGCCAGCTCGCGGAATACAGAAGCGATGCGCCCACTGACGATGGGCGTTCCTGCCACCGTCGTCTTGTCGAAGTCCAGTGGCTGACCGGGCCGCGACAGCGGCACACGTAGCGTCCCGGGGTCCATGACGGTCTTCCCGGATACAAACGCCCAGATATCTGGAACCGGTTTCCCATCCACATCGGTGGGCTCCCGCAGATACCAGCGGCCCGGTGCATCAATGTCGATGTCGAGTTCGAAGAAGTGTCGCGGCATGGTGGCTCAACCCTGGGGGTCCTTCGTGATGAGCTTCCGCAGCTTGGTCCCAGCAGTCACGAGCTCTTTCGCGATCGTCGCCAGTTCGTCAACCAATGCGGCACGGCACTGCCCGGCGTCCTGGCATCCCAGCATTACACGCCGGAGCCGACGCAGGACCTCTGCGTGGTACTCTGAGAGTCCCCCGCTTCCGTGGACACCCCCGATGTGATGGAAGGGTGTGGGATGTCGGAAAGCGAGAAGAGGCAGCGGCGGCAGCGGCGTAGTTTCAGCCCAGAGTTCAGGGCTGGAGCGGTGAAGC